>CAYQCP010000017.1:0-54035 GCA_964416005.1 uncultured Gemmatimonas sp. | reverse complement strand
GTGAAGGGGTTCTTCATCACAGAGACACAGAGAAGCACGGAGGGCCACAGAGAACTACAACGGCAACTTCCTGGGGGAACTGCGAGCGCCACGCAAACACCTGCGTGGCGCGATGTCTTTCACCATAGGTTTTGCAGTCCTCCGTGGCCCTCTGTGCTCCTCTGTGTCTCTGTGATTAGGCTCTCTTCTCTCCTCCCCCTACACCCCGATCAACGACCCGTACCCCCGTCCCCGCGCATCCACCGGCCACGACGTGACCACCTCGTCGTCGCGCACGCCGAAGATCACGTCGTTCAGGTGGGTCACGATGCACACGTGATTGGGCACGACGCGCACCAGTTCACCGACGCGCGGACGCCAGCTGGACCCGGAGAGATCGAGGATGCCGTGCTCCTCGCTCATCCGTGAGACCACAACCTCCGGGCGGTCGAGCAGCGCCCCCCACCCTTCCCCCGTGGCGCCCCGAATCGGTTCGCGTCCGAGCGCCTTGGCGCCGGCATCAATGACGGCCTGTCCGGGCACGCTCGTGCTCACCACCGTGGCCAGCACCGAGAATGCACAGTTCTCCCAGCGGCACGCGCCGATCTCGGCGGTCGTGCGATCGTTGTAGACGTACGTCCCCGGCCGGATCTCGGTGAGGCCGGTGATCTCGTGCGAGCGCCACATCGTGGGCGTGGAGCCGCCGCTCACGACCGCCGGCGGCAGCCCTGCCTCGGTGAACGCTTCGATCGCCTGCGCCACCCGGTGTCGCAGCCGCTCGAGCGCGGCATCCTGCGCGGTGACCGGCTCGCGGATGTGCCCGGGGTAGAACGCAATGCCCGAGAACTCCAGCGGGGGGTTGGCGTGCACGTGCTTCGCCAGCGTAATGGCGTCGTCGAGCGACGGCACGCCGACGCGGTGCATGCCCGCGTCGAACTCCACCGTCACCGCCACCGCGCGGTCGTGCCGCACCGCCGCTGCCGCGAGCTGGTCGATGGCCTCGGCAGAGTCGAGCTGTATGCGCAGCGCGACGTCGTCGCGCACCGAGAACAGCCGGTCGAGCTTGGCGTGGCCGATCACCGGATAGGCGACGAGCAGGTCGTCGGTCGCCTGCTGCATCACCGTGGCCTCGTGCGGCGTGGCGCAGGACAGCCCGGCGGCGCCCCGCCGCATCTGCTCGCGCCCCACGAACACCGACTTGTGCGTCTTGCTGTGCGGACGCAGCGCGAGGGCGTGCCTGTCCGCGTATGCCTGCATGGAGTCGAGATTGGCCGCCATCACGTCGAGGTCGACGAGAGGGACGGGCGTCTCAAGCTGGTCGAAAGTCATGGCGTTCACCGCCGAAAGGGGTCGCTGCGCATTCCAATCACGACGTGGGCGTGGCGCTCAGTAGATCAGTTCGGACCAGCGGCCTTCCTCGACCAGCTTCGCCCGCTGCTGCTCGTATTCCTCGGCCGAGCCGGCGATCTTCGCCATCGCATCGTCCAACTGCTTGCTGATCTGCCGAAGACCGGCCACATAGACGTACGTCCGGCGATCACGCAGCAGGGCCCAGACCTCCTCGCCGTTCTGGGCGATGGCCCCCGCCAGGTCGATCGGCACATCGAAATGCGGGCGCGGGCTGACCGCCTGGAACGCCTTGAAGGTCTCCTGATCGTAGTAGTACTTCAGGTCGGCGTTCTGGTCGTTCATGTAGGCCAGCTCGATGCCCCGCATGGCGCCGTGGAAGAGCCGCACCTTGCCCTTCCAGCCACCGAGCTCGCTGTAGATGTGCTTGATGAACGCCCGGAAGGGCGCGATCCCCGTGCCCAGCCCGATCATCAGCAGGTTGGCGTCGCGGTGCGTGGGCAGCGTGAACGCCAGGCTGAACGGACCCACGAGCGTCAGCGGGTCGCCCGCCTTGAGGTCGCAGAGGTAGTTCGACGCCTTGCCGTCGTAGCGGTAGCCGTTGAAGTCGTCGATGTAGAAGCAGCGCTTCACCAGCAGCGAGATCATCATCTTGCCGTTGGCGCCAGGGCCTCCACCGGCGATCGAGTAGAGCCGCAGGTACTCCTTGCGGCCGGGCTCGTGCGGGCCCGGCACGAGGACGCCGACGCTCTGCCCCACCTGGTAGGTGAACTTCCCGTCGTCGACGACGAGGTCGATGTGCCGCAGTTCCGTGTCGCTGTCGTCGGGTGTGATCCGCGTCGTGCTCACGATGGTGGCGCGCATCGGTTGGGTCGTGTCGTAGTCCTTCAGCTGCATCGTGTTCTCCCGGTATACAGTCGTCGATGCGTCCGATTGGCATCGGGCACCTGGTCGGGGGCCGTATACGCGACCCATGCCCTGTGGGACATGAGTCGACACGCGTGCTGTGCTCCTGGCAGCACGACCTAAAAGTACACGCGGGACGCTGGCGACGGAGGGGGCCGACCCCGCCCCTACCGCCGGAACAGGTAGCTCGCCTTTACGAAGAAGGCGTCGTCGCGGCGCGTCAGGTGCTCGAAGCGCATCGGTTCCGGTTCGCTCATGCGGGCGCCGTAGCCGACATAGAACACCGTCCCCGGCTGCGGCGTGTACATCACGAGCCAGTCGGCGCGGAACGAGTTGTCGCGGAACGCGGTCGCCGGCACCCAGACCCCGCCACGCCGGAGCAGCAGCGGATGGCCGGTGCGCCCCTCGTCGCGGAGGTCGAGCACCGATTCGGTGAAGTACTCGCCGATGATGCGCGCCGACAGGGCGCGCGTCGCCTGGTACTCGAGCTTCAGCCGCGGATTGCGCAGGATGCCCACCGTGCCGCCGCCGTGCTTGCGGTCGTACTCCTGCAGCTGGTACGTGGCGCTGAGCCGCAGCTGCTCCGAGGCGCGCACATTGAGGCCGGCGGAGAGATACACGATGTCGGCCGAGGCCCACTCGTAGAAGTTCTCGTCCTGACCCCAGAGGAAGAGCGCGTTGGCGGAGAACCAGCGGAACTGCGGCGTCGCGACGCGGATGACATAGTCGCGATTCGGCAGGCGCGGCGTCCCCGTGAACGGCAGCGTGTCAATGCCGCCGCCGGGACGCGGCGCGGCGATGCGATACAGCGACCCGTAGTATGCCGGATCGTAGCCAAAGGTCTCGACGAGGAAGGCGAGGCCGGCGTTCCAGCCGCCACGGATGTTGGCGTCGAGGTTGAAGTGGAGCTTCTTGTCGCGCGCATCGCCGCGCGCGAAGAAGTTGTCGTAGAACCAGAGGCCGTCCGCCATGACGCTGGACGTGATGCTCTCGAACCGCGACCCCTGCGGCATGAACATCGTGTAGCGCGGCGAGACGTTGATCTGCACCTGCCCGCCGCGCGAGATGAAGCCGCTTTCCGTGCGGAAGTCGGGATCGATGCCGTTGACCAGCGTGGTCACGCCGAATGCGCGCCCGTTGCGGGACAGTCGCATGTCCCAGAGCGGGGCGCTGAACGTGCGGCCGCCGCGCTCGGTGCGGGAGCCCGCCAGTTGCAGCGCGGCGGCGTAGATGCGGTTGCGCACGAGGCGCGTGTCCACGTTGAGCACGCGGTTGCTGTTCTCGCCGTCCACGCGGTCGGTGTACAGCATGCCCACGCGCCCTTGCGCGCCATGGTCGCGCGTGATGCGCAGGATGTTGAAGACCGGATGGTCCCGCCGTGAGGTGCTCGCCACCTGGTCATCCACCGCCGAGAGCAGGCCGACGTTCGTCGTCCCCACCTTGCCGGTGAGCTTGACGGCCGCGATCGGCTGCACCATCCGCCGCGTGTACACGAGCCGGTTGGTCGTGCTGAACTGCTCGATGCCGTCGAGGAAGAACGGGCGCTTCTCGGGGAAGGAGAGCGCCTGCCGCGGATCGAACGAGAACTGACCGGCATCGGCTTCCACCTGCGAGAAATCGGGATTCACCGTCCCGTTCAGCGTCAGGTTGTTGGTGATGCCCCAGCGGATGTTCGCGCCGAGTTCCGGCGACCGCGTGCGGTAGTCCCAGCGGCCGTCGCCCTCGCGCGGCCCACCGTCGGCGCGGTCCGTAACCTCCGGCGTCAGGTCGAGCACCAGGCCGCGCCGAAGGTCCGTGAGCCCGGTCAGCGTGCCGGACTGCGCGAGGAACGACGTGTTGGCGCGCTGCGCCGGCGTCCAGCTGTCCTCATAGCCGGAGTGCTGCACGCGACGCGTGATGTTGAGGCCCCAGGTCTGCGCCGCTGCCGACTGGTAGCGCAGCGACTTGAACGGGATGCGCACCTCGACCTCGAAGCCCCACGCCGTGACGCGTCCCTTGGACTGGAACACGAAGTCTGGGCTGAGGTCAGCGTTCTCGCGCGACTGGGTCTGGCCCATGAAGCTGGAGTTCGAGGTCTGCCCCGTCTCCTTCAGCACCCCGTCGGCCTGGACGCCGAGCGGGTTGACCATGAAGACCATCGCCTGGCGGCCGTCCTTGAACGTGTCGAGCAGGAGCTGCACGTAGTCGTCGCTGCCGATCTTGTCACGCTCCGCCAGCGTGGTGCGCACTTCGCCGTGCGGCTCAAACGCCCTGACGCCGAAATGGACGGCGGTGGGCGAGTACCAGACCCGCACTTCGGTGCTGTCGGCGGCGGCGATGCCGTCCTTCGGCGCAAACTGGGAGAAGCCCGTGAGCAGGGCGGCGCGCGACCAGACCGGCTCGTCCAGCACGCCATCGATGGTGACCGAGGCTTCGACGCGCGGCGGGGCCACCGCCGTTTGTCCGCGGCGGCCGTGGTACACGGACGTGGGATCGGTGGGCGACGGGACCGGCTGGCCGAGCGTCACCAGAGCAAGCAGGACGGAGAGGAGCATGGGATTGGGTCTGGGAGGCGATCTACCCCATACGAGTGCAGCGCGCACGGCGTTTCTGTAACTTAGCACCCCTATGGAGACCATGAACTACGCCGCCATCCCGACGCCGCGGGGCCCTGAGGAGAAGGAAGACCTCGGCTTCGGCGCCGTCGTGTCGACGGCCAGCCGCAAGCGACTGCTCAATCCCGATGGAACGTTCAACGTCCGGCGCGTCGGCTTGCCGTGGGCGGAGGCGGTCAGCCTGTACCACAGCGCGCTGACGCTGCGCTGGCCGGCCTTCTTCGGCTGGGTGGTGCTGATCTACTTCAGCATCAATGTGCTGTTCGCGGTGCTCTACCTGCTGTGCGGAGGCGGTGCCATCACCGGCCCCGGCCCCGAGACGATGGGCGGCGCCTTCGGGCGCGCCTTCTTCTTCTCGGTCGAGACGTTCGCTACCATCGGGTACGGCAACATCGCGCCCAATGGGCTCCCGGCGCTCACGATCATGACCGTCGAGGCCCTCATCGGAGTGCTCGCCCAGGCGCTCATCACGGGCCTGTTCTTTGCGCGGTTCGCCCGCCCCACGGCGGATGTCAGCTTCAGCCGGCGTGCGGTGATCGCACCGTTCCGCGACGGCAAGGCCCTGATGATCCGCATGGCCAACCGGCGCAAGAACGAACTCATCGAGCTCAAGGCGTCGCTCTCGTTCTCCTACATGGACACCGGCGGACCGGTCCCCGTGCGCCGGTACCGGCCCCTGACGCTCGACCGCGCCGAGGTGACGTTCTTCCCGCTCGCCTGGACCATCGTGCATCCCATCACGCCGGCCAGTCCCCTGTGGGAGCTCGACGCCACGGCGCTGCACGCCCGGGACTCCGAGATCCTGCTGCTCCTCTCCGGAACGGACGACACCTTCGCCACGATCGTGCATGCCCGCACGTCGTACAAGGCGGACGAGATCGACTGGAACCGGAAGTTCAACAACATCTTCAACCCGCCCGGCGCGGACGGCGTAATGTCGCTGGACATCAGCCGGCTCGACGAGACGCTGCCGGCGACGTAGGAGCCGCGACGTCCGCTGGATCGACGGGGAAGGCGCCGCCGCCCTTCCCGTTTCGCGTCAGTCGGCCTTCCGCTTGTCCGTGTGCCGCGCGACCGCATGATGCGGCTTGGGGCGCGACGGCCGCTTGGGCGCGAGGATCGTGCCGCGACAGCGCCTCGCCCCGCAGCGGCAGGCATAGCGCGCCTCATCCGCCGGCGTCTCCGTGCCGTCGCGTTCGTACTCGTAGTCGTAGAACAACTCCTCGCCCTTCGCAATCCGCTTGCGCGCATAGATGAACACGCGGCTCCCCTCGATCACGGCCTCGCAGTTGGGGGCGCACGAGTGATTGATGAAGCGCGAGTCGTTGCCGCCGACGAACGCGTCGATCACCGTCCGCCGCGACACGGCAAAGAGGAAGGTGTGATGCGACGCCATCGCCTCGTCGATGTACCGGGCATCCGCCTCGGCGTGCGAGATGCGCTCGCCCACGTACTCGATGAGCCGCTCGCCCCTGCGAATGTCGCGAATCGCGAAGGCGCCGCGCCCGGAGACGGCGGAGCGGCGGATCTTGAAGGCGGGCGCGGCAGTCGAGGCGGGCGTAGAGCGTCGCGGCATGAGCACGGGAATGAGGGAGAAGTGAAAGCTAAACGGACGGCTTGGCCTGATGAACCGCCGCGCCGCACGGCGCGTGCCGGAGACTGGCGGCGTGCGCCCGGCGGTTGCATCGTGCCATCATGCCACAGACCAGCGTGAATCCCGCCAGCGGCGACGTGCTCGCCGTGATTGCCGACCATACGGAAGCCGACGTCGAACACCTCCTCGCACGCGCCGCCGTGGCGTCGCGGCGCTGGCGCGCCACGCCGCTCGACGTGCGCACCGCCACGCTGCGGCGGATGGCCGACCTGCTCGACGAGGAGCGCGAATCGCTCGCCCGGCTCGCCACGCTCGAGATGGGCAAGACGGTGGTCGCGGCGCGGCAGGAGGTCGCCAAGTGCGCGCTCCTGTGCCGCTACTACGCCGATGAGGCCGCGGCCCTGCTCGCACCGGAACGCGTCGTGCGCGATGGCCACGAGGAAGGTGCCGTGCACTTCCTCCCGCTCGGCGTGCTCCTCGCCATCATGCCCTGGAACTTCCCGTACTGGCAGGCCATTCGCGCGGCCGCGCCCGCGCTCGCGGCCGGCAACGCCGTGCTCCTCAAGCACGCCTCCAATGTCCCGCAGTGCGCCCTCGCCATCGAGCGGCTCTTCACGGCGGCCGGAGCCGGCGATGGCACCTTCACCACCCTGCTCATCTCGGGGGCGCGGGCGGGGGTGCTGATCGACGATCCCCGCGTCGCCGCGGTGACGCTCACGGGCTCCGAGGCCGCCGGCCGGGACGTTGGCGCCCGTGCCGGCCGCGCCGTCAAGCCGTGCGTGCTCGAGCTCGGCGGCAGCGACCCCTTCGTCGTGCTCGCCTCCGCCGACATCGAGGCCGCGGCCGCCACCGCCGCGCGCGCACGCTGCATCAACAATGGCCAGTCGTGCATCGCCGCCAAGCGCTTCATCGTGCACGGCGCGGTCTACGACGCCTTCGCCGAGCGCTTTACGGTGGCCATGCGCGCACTGGTCGTCGGCGACCCGCTGCTCGACGCCACCGACGTCGGACCGCTCGCCACCGCATCCATCCGGAGCGAGGTGGACGACCAGGTGCGCCGCACCGTCGCGGCTGGGGCGCGCGTGCTGTGCGGCGGCGTGGTGCCCCCCGGGCCGGGGAATGCGTATCCGCCGACCGTCCTGGCGTTCGTGCCGCGTGACTCGGCGGCGGCGCGCGAGGAGGTCTTCGGACCGGTGGCGCCCCTCTTCCGCGTCGCCAGCGCGGACGAGGCGCTGGCCCTCGCCAATGACACGACGTTCGGGCTCGGCGCTTCCGTGTGGACACGCGACGCCGAGGAGGCGCGGCGCTTTGCCGAGGGCATCGAGGCCGGCTCAGTGTTCATCAACGCCATGATGGCGAGCGATCCGCGCTTTCCGTTCGGCGGCGTCAAGACGAGCGGCGTGGGACGTGAACTCGCGCGCGAAGGCATCCGCTCGTTCGTGAACGTCAAGACGGTGCGCGGCACGCCCTGACCGCACGCGACCAGAACACGCCCTCCCCGCACGCCCTCCCGCACGCCCGACAGGAACGCCCTGACAGCGCAGCCGGCGCGGTCCCGCGCTGACGCTATCGCCTCTTTGTGAAGAAGCGGCGGATGGACCGCCACCAGCGGGACCAGCGCGTCGCCCGCCGCTCCTGCCGCGCGAGTTCGCGCGTGAGGTCGCGCCATTCGCGGCGCATCGACGCCGCATCGTGGAAGCGGCGGTCGGGCTCGGGTTCGAGCGCGCGTCGCAGCCAGTCGCTGAGCTCGGGCGGGAACCGGTCGAGGTCAATGCGCCCCGCGAGCTGCTGCGCGAGAATCGTGCGCGCGTCGCCGCCGCCGAACGGGTGCGCACCGGTCAGCGCATAGATCACGATGCCGGCCACGGCAAACAGGTCGGCACCGACCCCCTGCTTCTCGCCGAGCAGCTGCTCGGGAGCAGCAAAGGCGGGCGTCCCCGAAGCGCTCGCCTTGTCGTCGCCGAGCGCGTTTGCGATGCCGAAGTCGGACAACCGCCACCGCCGGTACCGGTCGATGAGGATGTTCTCCGGCTTGATGTCGCGGTGGATGATGCCGTTGGCATGCGCGAGACTGAGCCCGTCGAGCACCGAGTCCACCTGCGGCGCGATCTCCTCCAGCGTCCGCGGCCCCTGGCGCGCCACGAGATCGGCCACCGATCCCTCCTCCTGCACCTCCATCGTGTACCAGGAAACGTCGCCCTTGGAGTCCCACGAGAAGATCGGCACGATCGCCGGGTGCTTGAGCTGCGCCGCGAGCCGCGCCTCGCGTCGGAAGCGCGCAACCGCATCCTCGTTCCGGGCAAACGCCGGGTGCAGCATCTTGAGCGCCACCTCGCGCTCGAGCGACAGGTCGCGCACGCGCCACACCGAACCGAATTGCCCGGCGCCGAGTGAGGCCAGGACTTCGTAATCGTCACCCGTGGCCCAGCGCAGGCGATCTTCCTCTGAGACGGCGCGGTATTCGCCGGACGACTGGTCCACGCCCACCACGAGCGGCGTTCCCGTCCCGGAAATGCGCTCGATCTGGCGCAGCATGGCCGGGAGGTTGAAGAACCGGTCACCGGGCTCGGGGGCGAGCGCGCGGTCAATCAGCTCGGCTACGCTCGCCGGACACTCCGGTCGCACCCAACGCACCGGCGGCAGGTCCACGCGCGGGGGAAGCTCGCCTGTGAGGATCGCGAAGCAGACCGCGCCCAGCTGCCACTGGTCGCTCGCGGGCGTCGGTCGCCATGGCCCGTTCACCAGTTCCGGCGGCATCGGCACCCACTGCTCGTCGGGGTGCACGCCGGCGGGGAGTTCCTCACGCGGCACCGCCCAGTGCCAGCCCAGCAAGTAGAGACGTCCCGCCGGCGTCGTGTAGATGTTGTCGGGTGAAACCGCGCCGTGCGTGGTGCCGGTGTCGTGCAGGTAGGCGAGCGCCGAGCCTGCGGCGCGCAGCACGCGCAGCACGTACGGCACGGTCTCCGTGCCGATGCGCCGCAGGCGCGCGCCGACCGTCTCGCCGGCCACCCACCGCCGCAGGTAGCCCGGTCCGCGCCGGCTCTCGCGATAGCGCCGCCAGTAGTGATAGGTCGTGGGGATGTTCGGGTGGTTCCGGTGCGCGAGGTGCCGCGCCTCGGCGAACAGCCACGACTCGTGCGCCGGATCGGGCGCCGTGACGAGCGCCAGCGGACGCCCGAAGGCGTCAATCACCTGCATCGCATGCCGGTGCGGCGTGAACACGCCGTCATCGCCCCAGCGCCAGCCCGGCGGGAGCTCCCAGCGATCGAGGTGCGGCGGAATGCCCGACGATCGCTTCTGCGGCGGCGTGGACGTGAGCGGGCTCATGGCAGCGTGAAATGTGTCAAGACGCTCCCCGTCCGACCAGCCGGACCGTCACGATCGTGCCTTCGCCGGGCGCACTCGACACGTCGATTCCGCCGCCCCATCCCTCAATCAGCCGGCGGCTGATGGCGAGTCCGAGTCCGCTGCCGCTGGTGCGCGTGGAGAAATGCGGCTCGAAGATCCGCGGCAGGACGTCGGACGGTATGCCGTGGCCGTCGTCGCGCACGACGAGGTGCACGTGCCCCTCGCCCTTGCCCAGCGAGACGCGCACGCGGCGCGCCCCGGCGTGGCGGGCATTCTCGAGCACGTTGAGCAGGGCCTCGCGGAGCTCGGGCTCGCGCGCCATCGCCATGACCGACGACCCGGCGCCGTCCAGCAGCCACTCCACCTCGCCAGCACCGAGCTGTTCGAGGCGCACGACGTCCGCGACGATCGCGGCCACGTCCACCTCCCCCGGGGGCGCCTGCTCCTCCGGCACCATGCCGTAGCGGCTGAAGGCCCGCGCGATCTCGTCCAGCCGGTCGATCTCGGCGAGCATGCGCGCCAGGTTCTCGTCGAGCACCGCGTCGAAGTCCACGCGGGCATCGCCGCGCGCCCGGCGCAGGTGCTGCATGCCGAGGCGCATCGGCGTGAGCGGGTTCTTGATCTCGTGCGCCACTTGCCGCGCCATCTCGCCCCACGCGAGCACACGCTGGGCGCGCGCCAGTTCGCTGAGGTCATCGAGCGTGATCACCGCGCCGCGCGCGCCGCGCAGCAGTCGCGTCAGCCGCACGTGCAGCTGCACGCCGCCGGGCCGTTCGATGTCGAACTCCTCCTGCTCCGCCGAACCGGGCAGGAAGCGGCGCAGCCGATCCGCGAGCGGTGCGTCGAGCACGACGCCGGCCGCCACGCCGGGCAGGGCGCCCGCCGGCAGCAGCGCCACGGCGCGCGGATTGATGAGCGAGATGCGCCCGTCGGCGTCCACCGCGATGACACCGCTCGCCACGTCGCGCAGGACGGCGGAGAGGCGGCGCTCCGCGGACTCGAGCGCATCTCGACTCGCGCCGAGGTCCGCGGCCATCTGCCGGAACGCGTCGAAGACCGGCTCGAACTCCACCGGCGGCCGCCCCTCCGGCAACGGCTCGCGCGCCCCGCCGGCCACGGCCAGCGCGCCGCGGCGAAGCGTATCGATTGGACGCGCGAACGTGCGCGCCGCGATCCCGCTCAGCCAGAACGCTGCCAGCGCGCCAAGCACGGTGACGAATACCACGAGCACGGCCACGTCGCGCCGACGCCGGTCGAGTGCCAGCTCGTCGCTTCGCGCCGGGGCCGACAATACGAGGCGCACGCCCGCAGTGTCCGTGAACGCCCGGTATCCGAAGCGCACCGATGTTCCGCTCACCAACTCGTCCATGCCCGCCAGCAAGTCGTCGCCGTCGCCGAGGGCGCGCTCCACGGGCGGCGGCAGGAGTCGTCCGACGGGAGACAGCACGTCGTACAATGCGTCGCTCGTCCCGACCATCAGGCCGTCGGCGTACAGCAGCAGCGGTGTGTCGAAGCGCGCGCCCGCCTCGCTGAGCAGCATGTTGTCGGGTGACGTGGCCACGCCCTTCAGCGTCTCGCGCACCAGCAGGTCACGGCTCTGCCGATCGTCCGACTGGAGCCGCCGGTACGTCCACGCGGCAAACCCGATCGCCGGCAGCACGAAGAAGGCGAAGAGGGCCAGCGAAAGCCGCAGGCGGTAGCTGCGCGGCCAGCCGCGGGCCCACGCACGCAGCAGGCGCGGTCCGGTGCCCTCGGCCGTGTACAGCAGGCCCCAGAGCAACGAGACCAGCACCAGGTCCACCATCACGAGCAGCGCGCCGCGCGGCGCCAGCACCTCGAGCCCGCGCAGCTCCAGGCGCGCGTGCACACGCGCCGCGCCCGCGTCACCCACCGGCACGACCCAGTCGCCGTGCAGCTCGGAGCCGCGGCGCGTCCACCGGCGCGTCCCCGCGGACACCTCGTGCGGATCGCCGAGTTGCAGCGTGTAGGGCGGCTCCGCGCTGGGCGCCTGGCCCAGCCCGAGAAACGTGATGAACGGATCGGCCGGCACCAGTCTCGTCCGCGACGAGATGACGACGGTCGTGACGGCGCCGTTCGCGTGCGGCACGGCAAGCACGAGCTGTGACACCGGCGCCGCGGTCGTCTGGCGGAGCATTGGACGCCGCAGGCGGCGCGCCTCCAGCGCAAACGCGTCGAGGCCGAGCGTGGAACCGGCGGCCATCGCCACGCGCAGGACGGCCACTGGACGTCCCGCCGTATCCCACGACGTCAGTTCGGCGGGGAATCCGGCGGCGCCGAGCTCGCTCGCCGCGTAACGGGCCAGCAGGCCCACGCGATTGGGCGGCGGCGCCTCCTGCGCGAAGTCGACGGCCAGCCGCTGGAGCAGCGACGTGGCGTCAGGGTCGGCCTCGCCAAGGCCGGCGACGTCCCGCTCGGCCAACTGCACGCGCTGACGCACCGACGACGCCCAGACGAGGGTCACGGCACCGCAGGCCGCCACGAAGGCCGTGCGCAGCACCGCGCGGCGCGCACGCCGTGACGTCGCGAGGGCCGCGATCGCGGCGATCCACAGCACCGGGTACCACCCCGGCAGCCGGGCCGGCGCTTCCAGCAGCACCGGCGCCATGAGCGCCGACACCGCGGCGATCACCGGCGCCAGCCAGCCGGGCAGGCCCCGGCGTGCACCGACGCCCGCCTGCCCTGCTGTCACACCCAGCTGAAGACAGGCAAATGCGGCGAGGAAGATGGAGACTTGCCAGGCAAGCCACAGCGCGGTCGTCGTGCCGCCGGTCGGCAAGAGAATGCCGCGCGCGAGGTCGCGCAGAAGGAACGGGCTCACCGCCGCCACCACCACGAGCACCGTGATCCAGGTCCAGCGCGTGCGGCGACTCGGCGGGCGGCGCAGCACGGCGAAGAGTGCCATCACGGCCAGCGCGCTCACCGTGCTCAACGCCGCGACATTCGCCGTCAGTGGACCAAGCGTCGGCGCGAAGTAGAGCCCGGCGTCAAACCAGCGCGAGAAGTTGGAGTACGCCCCCAGCGGCAGGACGGCAACCGTCGCGACCACCACGGCAAGCGCCGAGAGCCGCGTGCGCAGCGGGTGCTCGGGACGCCACGCGGTGGCGATGAAGAGCACGGCGAGCATCACGAGCAGCGCACCGCTCCGCAGGCGCGCGCGCTCCATCACCTCCAGCGCCACGACCTCGGGCGGCGCGACGACCGCGCGCAGGGCGAGCACGGCATCGCCCTCGACGATGACGCGGCGTACCGAGTCCCCGGGGATGTCCGCCGGACCGAACACATAGCCGGCGATCCCCGGCGCACGAGCCGCGTTGGCATCGAGCGCAGTGGCCAGCTTGTCCGCCGGCGGTTCGGCATGCAGGAGCGCCGTCGCAATGACGGTGATGTCATCGCGCGCTTCGGCGACGTACAGCGCGAGGTAGAACGGCGTCGCCATCACACCGTGCGTCGCGGGCAGCGAATCGATGGGAAGGTGCAGGCGTCCGGCCCACGCCTCCGGGCGACCACCGCGCGCGCGCAGAATGGCGCGCTCCGGATGGTCGCGGACCAGTCGCTCCATGGCCGCCCACTGCGTGGCGCCGTCGCTCGTCGCCGGCGCGTCCGCCGCGGCCTTTGCCGCCGCACGCAACGCCACCGCCGTGGCCTCGATGCGGCTCGCGAGATCCTCGGTGGCGCGGGCATCGGCCTTCCGGCTCCAGGTCAGCCAGTCCGCCTCGCGCCGCACGCGCTCGGAGCGGGCCCAGATTCCATCGCCGACGAACAGCACCGCCATCGCGAGGAAGACGACCTCGCGGCCCCGTCGCACCCGCCTCCCCAACGCCGGTATGGCGACGAGCACCGCCGCGGCGCAGACCCACAGCCAGACCGGCTGCAGCGTGCGAATCCACGCCGCCGCCGTCAGGACCACCAGGGCGGCAGACGGCATCCACAGCCAGCGCGGGAGCTTGCGCACCGCCGCGCGGGGAGACGAAACAGCTCGGAGATCGGAAGAAGTCACTGGCGAGGATAATACCCCGCTGGCGCCCCGGCGGCGATCAGCCGGGCACCTCTTTCCCTAGGCAGGGTACGCGATCATGTCCTATCATTATAGTCTGCCCATGAAACCTGCCTACTTGCTCCTCGCCGCCCTGGCCCTCGTCTCCGGTTCCGCCGGGGGTCAGGCGACGGTGGT
Source organism: uncultured Gemmatimonas sp. (assembly GCA_964416005.1). Taxonomy (GTDB): domain Bacteria; phylum Gemmatimonadota; class Gemmatimonadetes; order Gemmatimonadales; family Gemmatimonadaceae; genus PNKL01. The sequence continues at coordinate 40,075 of CAYQCP010000017.1, read as the reverse complement.
TGACGAGGGGAGCTTCACGATCAGCCGCGCGGGTGACCGCATCGGCCGTGAGGACTTCTCCATCCGTCACGTCCCCACCACGGAAGGGGCGTACGAGACCCTGACGCGTGGCGTGGTCGTGACCGGCACGCGCCGGGTCACCGTGGATTTGAGCACCGACTCCGTCGGACTTCCCGTGCGATTCCAGTCCAAGTCCGTGGACGGGCGGGAGGCGGGCGACAGCTACCGCGCCGAAGTGACGGGGCGGCGCTTCAGTTCGCGCACGACGCGCGGCTCGGGGGAATCGGCGCGGGAACTGATGCTCCCCGCCGGCGCGTTGATCGTCGAGGACGGCGTCGTGCACCCGCTGCAGTTCGTGGTCTCGCGCGGTTCCGGGTCGGTGGCGGCGATCGTGCCGGCGCGTGGCGTGGTGGTCACCCTCACGGTGGAGGCCGCTGGCACGGACCACGTGTCCATCGCGCTCCAGTCCATCGAAGCCCGGAAGTTCGTGGTTCGCGAGGGAGCGGAGGGGACGGTGCGCGAGGTCTGGGTCGATGCCGCGGGACGCCTGCTGAAGGTGGCGATTCCGGCGCAGCGGCTCGTGGCCGTCCGGGACGACGCGCCGCGCGCGACACCTCGCTGACGCAGGATGTCCGGCTGCCGCAGGGACTGGTCCATGGGTCGGACCGCCGGCCACCTGTGGCGTTCTGAAACTCCGCTGACCGCAACCCCGTACGACCACGCAGACCTAACGTATGGATGCCCTTGATATGCGCCAATTCCTGACCGCCCTCGTCGTCTCCGGAGTCGCCTTTTCGGCGGCCGCGCAGTCGTCGCCCAGCACATTGACGCTCGACGACGCCATCGCGATCGCCAAGAAGAACAACCCGGTCTACCAGCAACAGCTGAGCGGACGCACGCGCGCCGCGCTGGCGCTGCGCTCGGCGTACGGCGCCTTCCTGCCCGGCGCCGACGCCTCGTTTGGCTCCGGCTACCGCCAGGGCAAGCCCGAGGTGTTCGGCGGCGTGGCGTTCGGCGCCACCTCCGACATCATCTCGAGCAACTGGGGGCTCAACTTCAACGCGCGCGTCTCCGCCGCGACGTTCGCCGAGGTGCGTCGCGCGAAGGCCAACGTGGACGCCGCCGAGGCCGACGTGGCGGCGGCGGAACTCTCACTCCGCAGCAGTGTCGTCGCGCAGTTCCTGACCGCCCTGCAAAGCGAGGCGAGTCTGGCTTTGCAGGACTCCCTGCTCACGAAGGTGCAGCTCGACCTCGAACTGGCGAAGGCCCGGACCGAAGTCGGCTCCGGCACCGCACTCGACGTGAAGGCCGCCGAAGTGGCGGTGGGCCGCCAGCAGATCGCCGCCCTTCGCGCCCGCAACGCGGCCGAGGTGGAGCAGCTCAGGCTGTTCCAACAGCTCGGTGTGTCGCGCCCCGGCGCCGTGTCGCTGGTGCCGCTGACGACGGCAACCGCGCCCTCCTTCGAGATCGGCCAGCTCCTGGACATCGCGCGCAAGAGCAACCCGACGCTGCAGGCCTATCAGTCGCGCCAGTCGGCGGCGGCCATGGGCGTGAAGTCGGCGCGCAGCGCGTACACCCCGACGGTCTCGCTGGGCGCGCAGCTCGGCGGCTACTCCACGCAGTACAAGAACGCTGAGGTGCTGGTCGCCGCGGCGCAGAACAGCGCGCTGTCGAGCCAGGCCAGCTGTTTCACGACGGACTCGCTGCGGCGCGGCGCCGGGATGCCCTCGATCGCCGCCAAGTGCAACGCGATCCAGTTCACGCCGGCGCAGGCCACGGCCATCCGCGACGCCAACAAGACGTATCCCTTCGAGTTCACTTCGAGCCCGTACAACCTCAACCTCACCGTGTCGCTGCCGCTCTTCGACCGGTTCGGGCGCGAGCAGCGGCTGCAGGAAGCGCAGATCGCGCGCGACAACGCGGGCTACGACGTGCGCCGGCAGGAACTGCAGCTCACGGCGGACGTGACGTCGGCGTGGACCTCGCTGCTGGCGGCCTACCGCACCGTCGGCCTGCAGGAGCAGAACGCTGCCGCGGCGCAGGAAGCGCTCACGCTGGCGCAGGCGCGGTACCGCGTGGGAGCAAGCACTTTCGTTGAGCTGGTGCAGTCCCGTAATGAGTACGAACGGGCGTCGACCGACCGGATTGGCGCCATCTATGACTACCATCGTGCCTGGGCTGCGCTCGAAAGCGCCGTGGGCCGTCCCCTCCGCTAACAGAGACTGACGATGACCAAGCGTACCAAGTTTATCGTGATCGGCGCCGTCGTGGTGGTCGCCGGTGGCCTCGGCTTCATGCAGTTCAAGAAGGGCTCGAAGAAGGGCACCGAGGTGCGCATCGAGGCGGTGCAGAAGCGCGACCTCGTGGCGTCCGTCACGGCCAGCGGCCAGGTGACGCCGCGCACCAAGGTGGACCTCTCGGCCGACATCACCGGCAAGATCGTGGCGCTCAACGTGAAGATGGGCGACATGGTCAACAAGGGGCAGCTGGTGCTGCAGATCGACCCGCAGCAGTTCGAGAGCCAGGTGCAGCGCGCCGAAGCGGCACTCGCGAACTCGCGGGCGCGGCTGGCGCAGGCGCGGGCGAGCCTGCAGCAGGCGCAGAACAACTACCAGCGCTCGGCCGACATCAAGAAGACCAACCCGACGCTCATCAGCGACGAGCAGATTGAACAGCTCAAGACGACGTTCGAGGTGAACCAGGCCCTGCTCGAGGCGGCCTCGCAGGACGTCAAGCAGGGCGAGGCGTCGCTCAAGGACGCCCGCTGGCAGCTGTCGCGCACGAACATCTATGCCCCGATGTCGGGGCGGGTGACGCGCCTGAACGTCGAGAACGGCGAGACGGCCGTGCAGGGCACGTTCAACAAGGACGCGGCCACGCTGATGACCATCGCCGACATGAGCGTGCTCGAGACCAAGGTGAAGGTGGACGAGACCGACGTCTCGCGCATCTCGCTGGGCGACTCGGCCGTCATCCAGATTGACGCCTTCCCCGACACGACCTTCATCGGTCGCGTCGTGGAAGTGTCGCAGAGCTCCGTGCGCGGGGCGACGGCCGCCACGGGCGACCAGGCCATCGACTACGAGGTCAAGATCCGGCTCGTCAATCCGCCCACCGACACGCGGCAGGACTTCTCGGCCACCGCCAAGGTGATCACGGACACGCGCACCAAGGTGCTCGCGATCCCGATCATCGCGCTGACGGTGCGCGAGAACGAGGAGCTCAAGAGCGGCGACTCCGTGCCCAACAGCAAGGCGCCGGTCAAGCAGGTGGGCAAGAAGGACGTCGAGGGCGTCTTCGTCGTGGACGGGACCAACAAAGTGACGTTCCGACCCGTTAAGGTAGGAATCGCGGGCGAGAAGTACTTCGAGGTGCTGTCGGGCGTGAAGGAGAACGAGCGGATCGTGGGCGGCACGTACCAGGCGATTCGCGAGCTCAAGGACGGCACCATCGTGCGCGAGGCCAAACAGCCGGAGCAGAAGCCCGGGGAGAAGAAGTCGTGAGCCAGTCCACGGAAGCGGAAGTCGGGATCAGCACGACGGCGGAGCGCCAGGCCGTCACGTCGCAGCCGGGGGCCACCCCCGGCCGCGACTGGGTGATCGTGACGCGCGGCATCAAGCGCGAGTACGACATGGGCGGCGAAATCGTGCGTGCGCTGCGCGGGGTGGACATCGCCATCCGCCGCAACGAGTACGTCGCCATCATGGGACCGTCGGGCTCCGGCAAGTCCACGCTGATGAACCTCATCGGCTGCCTCGACACGCCCACCGCCGGCGAGTACTGGCTCAACGGCAACCTCGTCTCGTCCATGAAGGACGATGAGCTGGCCCGCATCCGCAACAAGGAAATCGGCTTCGTCTTCCAGACGTTCAACCTGCTGCCGCGCGCCACTGCCCTGCACAACGTGGAGCTGCCGCTGGTGTACGCCGGCATGTCGTCCAAGCAGCGCCGCGAGACGGCCGCCTACGCGCTGGAACGCGTGCAGCTGACCAGCCGCATGCATCACAAGCCCAACGAACTGTCGGGCGGCCAGCGCCAGCGCGTGGCCATCGCCCGGGCGCTCGTGAACAGCCCGTCCATCCTGCTCGCCGACGGGCCCACCGGCAACCTCGACTCGGCCACCTCGTCCGAGATCATGAAGGTCTTCGAGGAGCTCGCCGAGCAGGGGCAGACAGTCATCATGGTGACGCACGAAGCCGACATCGCCGCCCACGCCCGCCGCGTGGTGGCGCTGCATGACGGCCAAGTGTCGAGCGATACGCGCCGCGAGCGCTTTGTGCGCGAGAACGAGCATATCATCGCGGCCAAGAAGTAACGATTGGGGATTTGGACCCAGGATTGCGATTGCAGGATTGCGAATGTGGATTTCGATGAACGATGAAGGGCGGCCCCTCGCGGCAGGCCGCCTTTCGCGTCTGCGCACAGATCCGAGCCAATCGCGAATCGCAGTCTCCGGTCGCATTCCTGAATCGCGATCCTGGGTCCAGATCCTGAATCAGCCGGGAAACAACCTGCCCTCGCCCGCCGTACTAACTTCATGCTCTTCTTCGAGTCCATTCGCCTCGCGCTGAACACCATTCGCGCGCAGAAGCTGAAGAGCTTCTTCACCCTCCTCGGCGTCTGCATCGGCGTGATGTTCCTCATCGCCGTCGTCTCGATCGTGGAGGGGATGGGGCGCTACATGGAGCAGGACCTGATCGGCAAGCTGATCGGCGTCAACTCCTTCGAGCTGCGGCACCGGCCCAACATCAACATCGGCGACGTGGACCCGTCGGTCTGGGAGTCGTATCGCCGCCGGCCGCGCCTCTATCACGACGACGTCGCGCCGGTCGTTGACGCGCTGCCCGCGGGCACGCGCTGGGCGTACGTCAGCGACAACAACCTCCCCGTCTCGTCGCGCTATTCGGGCGGACCCCGCAATGCGCAGATCAGCGCCGTGGACGGCGATTTCTTCGCCATCCGCAAGTTCGTCATCGCCGAAGGACGGGAGTTCACGCCACAGGAACTGGCGATGGGCACCCCGGTGGTGATTGTCGGGCCCGACATCGTGAAGCGGCTCTTCCCGGGGCTGAGCGCCATCGGGCGCGAACTCAGGATGGGGGGCCTCCCCTACACGGTTGTCGGCGTCCTCGAGACCCAGGGGAGCGCGTTCGGCCTCTCGTTCGACAACCAGGTCTTCGCGCCGTGGCAGTCGCCGGTGCACCGCCTGCTCAATCGCGTGCCGACCATCGTGGACGCCGTCATCATCCAGGTGCCGACCGCGTCACAGATGACCGATGCGCAGGAGCGCGTGCGGCAGGTGATGCGCACGCGTCACAAGCTGCGCCCCGGCCAGCCGGACAATTTCTCGCTGCAGACCTCTGAAAGCGCCCTCGCGTTCTGGAACAAGCTCAAGCGCTACCTCGTGCTGGCCGGCGTCGCGCTGCCCGCCATCGGGCTGGTCGTGGGCGCCATCGTGATCATGAACATCATGCTCGTCGCGGTCGCTGAGCGCACGCGCGAGATCGGCATTCGCAAGGCGCTGGGCGCGCGGCGCGTGGACATCATGAGCCAGTTCCTGATCGAGGCGGCGACGCTGAGCACCGTCGGGGCCGCCGTCGGCATCGCACTGGGCGTCGGCCTCGCCAAGGTCATCGCGGCCATCAGTCCGCTGCCCGCCACCGTGGCGCCGTGGTCCATCGTCGTGGGCGTGGCGCTGGGCGCCGGGGTGGGGATCATCAGCGGCGTCTATCCCGCGAGCCGCGCCTCGATGCTCGACCCCATCGCGGCCCTGCGCCAGGAGTAGCCGTGACCCGACTTGCGCAGCGCGTGTTCCAGGTCGCCGAGGGCGTCCGCATCGCCCTCGACGCCCTGCGGGCCAACCGCGTCCGAGCCGCCCTCACGATCCTTGGCATCGCGGTCGGCGTCTTCGTGGTGGTGGTCATATCGGCCGCCGTGCACGGGATCAACCTGAGCGTGGCCAAGGACCTCGAGTCCACCGGACCGACCACGTTCTACGTGCAGCGGTATCCTATCACCTTCGAGGCCTGCGACGGCACCGGCGACACGTGCACGTGGCTGCAGAATCCGCCGATCACGTTCGCCGAGATGGAAGCGCTTGGACGCCTCGAGGGCGCGGGCACCGTGGGGGCCGCGATGTACTGGGGCGGCTCGGTGAAGTACCGCGACCGCCAGCTCCCCTCCGCCTCCATCGAGTCGTACACGGGCAACTGGTCGTCGCTGGGCGCACCGGAGATGATGGAGGGGCGCGCGTTCACCGAGCAGGAGGCGCGCGGCGCCGCGCGCGTCGTGGTGCTCACGACTGTCACGAAGGAGCGGCTGTTCGGCGAGGGCGACCCGCTGGGGAAGGAGATCATGGTGAACGGCACGCCATTCACGGTGATCGGCGTCTACCGCGACAACGCGAGCTTCCTGTCGGGGGGCGGCGACCGCGCCAAGGTCGTGATTCCCATCCAGTCGCTCGGCCGGCACCTGAATGTCCAGATCCGCGACATGGGGCTCGCCGTGAAGCCGCGCACGGGCTACCGCCAGGACGAGGTCATTGACGACGTGACGGCCACGCTGCGCTCGATGCGCGGCCTGCGCCCGGCCCGCGAGTCGAACTTCGCGATCATCACGCAGGACAAGATCATGGACGTCTACAACAAGATCTTCGGGATGTTCTTCCTGGTGATGATCGCGCTGTCGGCGGTGGGGCTGATCGTGGGCGGCGTCGGCGTGGTCGCCATCATGATGATCTCGGTGACCGAGCGGACGCGCGAGATCGGCGTGCGCAAGGCGCTGGGCGCCACGCGCGGCGCCATCCTTCTCCAGTTCCTGATCGAGGCGGTGACGCTCACGGGCATCGGCGGAGCCATCGGGTTGTTCATCGGGTGGGGCGTGGCGGTGCTCGTGCGCCAGTACAGTCCCATCGCCGCTTCCGTGCCTCCCTTGGCGGTGGTCGCCGCCCTCGGGGCGAGCGCCGTGACGGGGGTGCTGTTCGGGATGCTGCCGGCGATGCGGGCGAGCCGGCTGGATCCGGTTGACGCCTTGAGATACGAGTAGGACGGCAGACGGGAGACGGGAGACGGGAGACGGGAGAGGGGAGAGGGAAGGGCGAACGTGGCGCCGTCCGCCTTTCGTCTGCCGTCTCCCGTCTGCCGTCTCCCGTCTGCCGTCTCCCGTCTCCCGTCTCCCGTCTCCCGTCTGCCGTCTCCCGTCTGCCGAAACCCCCACCGTACTCAGTTCGTAGGTAACCCGTGCCCTTCTTCGAAGCGATTCGCCTGGCGCTGGAGACGATTCGCGTGCAGAAGCTCAAGAGCTTCTTCACGCTCCTCGGCGTCATGATCGGCGTGATGTTCCTCATCGCCGTCGTCTCGATCGTGGAGGGAATGAGCAACTACGTCGAGAACGACTTCATCGGCCGCATGCTGGGCGCCAACACGTTCACCGTGCGGCGCTTCCCGTGGTTCGGCAACAACACGACGGAAGAAGAGTGGCGCGAGTGGCAGCGCCGGCCGCGCGTCTACTACCAGGACGCGGTCTACATGCGGTCGCTCCTGCCGCCGGGCACGCGCACTGCCATCGAGAGCCAGGAGAACGTCTACGCCTCCACGCCGGGGGCGCGCCCGCGCCAGGTGGAGGCGCATGCGGCGGATGGCGACTACTTCGCCATCAAGAACTACGAGATCACGCGCGGACGCACCTTCACCGCGCAGGAGGCCGCCGCCGGCATGCCGGTGGTCGTGATCGGCGACGAGGTCGCCAGCTACTTCTTCCCGAACCTCGACCCGCTCGAGCGTGATATCCAGGTGGGCGGCCTGCCGTACCGGGTGGTCGGCGTGATCGCCCGCCAGGGGAGCCTGTTCGGGATGTCGCTCGACAAGATGGTCATCGCCCCCTTCCTGTCGCCCATGCACCGCCTCACGAATCCGCGCGGCGACATGGATGGCTTCCTCGTGCAGGCGGCGACGCAGGCGGAACTCGGCGACCTCATGGAGGACGTGCGCGAGGGGCTGCGGTCGCGCCGCCACCTGCGTCCCGCCGCCCGCGACAATTTCGTGATGGAGACGTCGGAGTCGGCGCTCGTGAACTTCAAGAAGACCGAGCGCGTGATGAACGTGGCCGGGATGGCCCTGCCGGCCATCGGGCTCGTCATTGGCGGGCTCGTCATCATGAACATCATGCTGGTGGCCGTCGCCGAGCGCACGAGGGAGATCGGCATTCGCAAGTCGCTGGGGGCGCGGCGGCGCGACATCCTGCGCCAGTTCCTCGTGGAAGCTGCCACGCTGAGCACGGTGGGAGCGCTGATCGGCATCGCGCTCGGCCTGCTCGCCGCGAAGATCATCTCGATGTATACGCCGCTTCCCGCCGCCATCGCGCCATGGTCCCTGGTGGCCGCGACGCTGCTGGGCACCGTCGTCGGCATCGTGTCGGGCGTCTACCCGGCGCGGCGTGCCGCACGGCTCGACCCCATCGAAGCCCTGCGCCAGGAGTAGCCTATGCGGATCATCGATCGCGTGCAGCTGTCGCTGGAGGGCGTCGGCATCGCCCTCGACGCCATCCGGGCAAACCGGGTGCGCGCCGGCCTCACGATCCTCGGCGTGGCGATGGGTGTCTTCGTCGTGGTGGCATTGTCGTCGGTGGTGCGCGGCATCAACGAATCGTTCGCCCGCGACGTGGCGGCGGCCGGCCCGACGTCGTTCTTCCTGTACCGCCGCCCGGTCGGCGGGTTCAACGCCTGTGACGGTTCGGACGAGACGTGCCCCTGGCGGCGCAATCCGCCGATCACGATCGAAGAAGCACAGGCCATCGAGCGCCTGCCGTCCATCTACGCGGTCACGTCGCACGTGGCCAACTGGTTCAAGTTCAAGTACAAGGACCGCGAACTCAGCACCGGCGCCGAGATTTACACGCCCAATTGGACGGCGGTGGATGGCGGCGACATCTACCCCGGGCGCAGCTTCACCGAGGCGGAAAACGCCGCGGCCGCGCCGGTGGTCATCATCAACGACAAGCTCGCGGAGTCGCTGTTCGGCGACTCGGATCCCATCGACAAGCGCATCCTGATTCAGGGCGTGCAGTTCACGGTGATCGGGCTGTACCACTACACGGCGAGTCCCATGGGCACGCCGACCTCGGCGGGCGGCGGCGATTCGCCGAAGGCGATCATCCCGTACGAGACGGGGCGTCGCCGCCTGAACATGTGGATGCGCGGCAACAACCTGATCATCAAGCCGACGGCCGGAAAGACCACCGCCGAGGCCGTCGACGAGGTGACGGCCCTGCTCCGCGCCCGCCGCGGACTGCGCCCAAGCCAGCCGAGCAACTTCGAGATCGTGACGCAGGAGCGGCTCACGGAGATCTACAACCAGCTCTTCGGGACCTTCTTCGTGGTCGGCCTCGCGCTGAGCTCGGTTGGCCTGCTGGTGGGTGGCGTGGGGGTCGTGGCCATCATGATGATCTCGGTGACGGAGCGGACCCGGGAGATCGGCGTGCGGAAGGCGCTCGGCGCGACACGAGGCACCATCCTCTGGCAGTTCCTCGTGGAGGCCGTGACCCTCACCGGCCTCGGCGCGAGCATCGGCCTGCTGGGCGGCATCGGCACGGCGTGGCTGGTAAAGACGCTCTGGCCCGAGATCCCGGCCAGCACCTCGGCGTCGGCCGTGATCGCCGCACTGGTCGTGGCGGCCGTGACCGGCGTCCTGTTCGGTCTGCTGCCGGCCATTCGGGCCTCGAGGCTGGATCCGGTGGTGGCGCTGCGGTACGAGTAGGGAAGGCAGACGGGCGACGAAAGACGGGAGACGGGAGACGGGAGACGGGAGGCGGGAGACGGGAGACGGGAGGTGCTTGGCCAGCACCTCCGGTCCACCGTCCCCCGTCTCCCGTCTGCCCGAAACCAGCACCGAACTCCGTCCGTACAGATGGCGTGCCCTTCCTCGAAGCCATTCGCCTGGCGCTGGATACCATTCGTGTCCAGAAGCTCAAGAGTTTCTTCACGCTTCTCGGCGTGATGATCGGCGTGATGTTCCTCATCGCCGTCATCTCGATCGTCGAGGGGATGAGCGAGTACGTGGAGAACGACTTCGCCGGCAAGATCATCGGCGTGAACACGTATAACTTCCGCCGCCGCCCGGACTTCACGCCCAACGAGACCGAAGCGACGTGGCGCGAGTACCAGCGCCGGCCGCTCATCTACGCCCCCGAAGTGGAGCTGGTACGCACCACCATTCCGCCGGGGTCGCGGTCGGCGATTCTCAACGAGAACTTCCGCTACGCGGTCGGCGGCCAGGGGCGGCCCCGCCAGGTGCAGGCGGTGGCCACGGAAGCCGACTACTTCCAAATCAAGAGGTTCGGCATCACCAGCGGCCGCGCCTTCACGCCGCAGGAAGTGAAGGCGGGGTCGCGCGTCCTCGTGATCGGGGTCGAGGTGGCCGAGCACTTCTTCCCAGGACTCGACCCCGTGGGGCGCGAGCTGCGCGTCGCCGGCACGCCGTACCAGATCATCGGCGTCATCGAGAAGCAGGGATCGGTCTTCGGCTTCTCCATGGACCGGCTGGCCATCGCCCCGTGGACGACGCCCCTGCACCGCGCCCTCCGGCCGCGCGGCGACATCGAGTCGCTGCTCATCCAGGCGCCGTCGCTCGAACTCGTGTACGAGGGGATTGAGTCGGCGCGCGAGGTGCTGCGCGGCGCGCGGCATCTGCCGCCGGGCAAGCCCGACAACTTCGCGCTCGAGACGCAGGACTCGGCCATGGAGTTCTTCCGCGGGCTCAAGTCGAAGATGGTGGTCTTCGGCACGGCGCTGCCGGCCATCGGGCTCATCGTCGGCGCGCTCGTGATCATGAACATCATGCTCGTGGCCGTGGCGGAGCGGACGCGTGAGATCGGCATCCGGAAGGCGCTGGGCGCAACGCGCACCGATATCCTGTCGCAGTTCCTCATCGAGGCGGCCACGCTGTCGGCGATCGGCGCGGCCATCGGCATCGGGTTCGGCATCGCGCTCGCCAAGGCGGTGGCGGCCTTCACGCCGCTGCCGGCGGCCGTGGCGCTCTGGTCCATCTTCGCCGCGCTCGCGCTGGGCGCCGGCGTGGGAATCGTGGCCGGCGTCTATCCGGCCAGCCGCGCCGCGCGCCTCGACCCCATCGAAGCCCTGCGGCAGGAGTAGCGATGCGCTTCTGGGACAAGCTCATGATGTCGCTCGAAGGCGTGGGCATCGCCTTCGACGCGATCCGCGCCAACAAGGTGCGCGCCGCACTCACCATCTCGGGCGTCGCCGTGGGCGTGTTCGTGGTCGTCGCCATGGGCGCCACCATCCACGGCGTCCGGCAGAGCTTCCAGACCGACCTCGAGGAATTCGGCGCCAACACCTTCCAGGTGCGCCGGCGCGGCGTCGGCTTCAGCAGCTGCGACGGGACCGACGAGAACTGCCCCGACCGCCGCAACCCGCGCATCACGCTCGAGGACTGGACCGCGATCCGCCGCCTGCCTGAGGTGGGGAGCGCCATGGCGTGGCTGTTCGGCCAGCAGGATATGACGTACCGCAACCGCACCGTCCGCAACGTCGGCTTCGACGCGCAGAGCGCCGAGTGGATCAAGACGGACATCGCGGACGTGTCGCCCGGTCGCTCGTTCTCCGAGTCGGAGCACGATGCGGCGGCGCCGGTGATCGTGATCAACGACTCGCTCGCGAGCCAGTTGTTCGGCGACAGCGACCCGATCGGCAAGGAGATCATGGTCGGCTCGCTGCAGATGACGGTGATCGGCGTCTACCAGACGAAGGCGGGTTTCCTCAAGGCGATGGACGGCCGCGGCCCCGACCGGCCGCGCGCCGTGGTGCCCATGATGACGGCGTGGCGGCGCATGCCGGTCTGGCGCAGCATGCTGATCATGGTGAAGCCCCGCGAGGGAATCACGCGCGAGGAGGCCATGGACGCGGTGACGGCGACCATGCGCGGACGCCGCGGCCTGCACCCGAGCCAGCCGAACAACTTCTACCTCATCGGCATGGAACGCATGCTGGAGGTATTCAACCAGCTCTTCGGCGCCATCTTCGTGGTCGGCCTCGCGCTGTCGGCGGTGGGCCTGCTCGTGGGCGGCGTGGGCGTGGTGGCCATTATGATGATCTCGGTGACCGAGCGGACACGCGAGATCGGCGTGCGCAAGGCGCTGGGCGCGACGCGCGGCACCATCCTGTGGCAGTTCCTCATCGAAGCGGCGACGCTGACCAGCCTCGGCGCATTCATCGGGCTCCTCATCGGCGCCGGCATGGCGGCCGCGATCAAGGCGAACTTCCCGTCCATCCCCGCGTCGGTGCCCTTCGCGAGCGTGCTCGCCGCCCTCCTGGTGGCCATCCTCACGGGTGTCGGATTCGGCATGCTCCCGGCGATGCGGGCGGCGAAGCTGGATCCTGTCGATGCGCTCCGATACGAGTAGGACGGATTGAGGATTCGGACCTAGGATCACGATTGAGGATCACGATTGCGGATCCCGATGGGCGAAGGGGTTCCCCGCGAATCGCCATCCTCGATCGCGATCCTCAGTCGCGATCCTGAGTCCAAATCCTCATTCGCCGATCTCAGAGGGTGCGCCCCTCACCAAACCCGCCTAGTTTCTAGGGGATGCCGCCCTCCCCCGTCCCCCCTCAGGCCAGCCGCCGTGCGCTGACCTTCATTTTTGTCACGATGCTGCTCGACATCATGGGCGCGGGGATCATGATGCCGGTGGTGCCGTACATCGTGCGGCCGTACAGCGCAGACGCCCTGACGATCGGCCTGCTGGCCGTCGTCTTCTCCATTGCGCAGTTCTTCGCCTCGCCGCTTCTCGGCGCCGTCAGCGACCGGCATGGTCGGCGGCCGGTGCTCGTGATCAGCCTGATCGGCGCCGCAGTCGGGTACGCCCTCTTCGGCGTCGGCGGCGGACTCTGGGTCTTCTTCGTCTCACGCATCGTGGCGGGCTTCACGGCGGGCAACCTGACGGCGGCCCAGGCCTACATCGCCGACGTGTCAGGGCCCGAGGACCGCGCCAAGAACTTCGGGCTCGTCGGCGCGGCGTTCGGCATCGGCTTCATCCTCGGACCGTCGATCGGCGGCGTACTGGCGAAGATCAGCCTTACCGCCCCGGCGTGGGCGTCCGCCGGCGTCGCCCTCGTCACCGCGATCTTCGGCTGGTTCGTCCTGCCCGAGTCGCTGCCGCCGGGGCGGCGACGGCCGCATCCGGTGCACCTCGGCGACTTCAATCCGTTCAGCCTGCTGCTCGCCGCGCTGCGTACGCCGCGCCTGCGCGCGCTCTTCTCCGGGATCTTCCTCTCGCGCTTCGCGATGATGGCGTTGCAGACGAATTTCGCCGTCTACACGCTCGATCGCTTCAAGTACACGCCCGCCCAGAACGCCGTGGTCTTCACCGTCCTCGGCGCCACGGCCACCATCACGCAGGGCTTCATCATCCGGCGGCTCTCGGGGCGCTTCTCCGAACGGATGCTGCTGCTGGTGGGCCTCGCGGTGATGACGCTCGGGATGGCAGCGGTGGCTGCGGTGCCGGTTGGGTGGCTGCTCTCCCCCGCCATCGCCGTGCTCGCCATTGGCTCCGGGCTCGTGCAGCCGACCATCCAGAGTCTCGTGTCGAGCGCCGGCACGCCCGACGAGCAGGGCATGCTCTTCGGCGCCAATGGCGCCATCACCAGCCTGACGGCCATCCTCGGCCCGGCATGGGCCGGCCTGGTGTTCGACCACGTGGCGTTCACCGCGCCCTACTGGTCGGGCGCGCTCCTCCTCGCCGCGGCGTGGCTGGCCATTCGCCGCGCCATCCCCGCCTAGCTCACGATGCGCATCTTCGACGTCCTCGGCACGGCGATGGGGCAGATCGTGGCGAACAAGCTGCGGTCGTTCTTCACGCTGCTCGGCATCATCGTGTCGGTCGCGTTCCTCGTGGCCGTGGTGGCGATCATCCAGGGGATGAACGCGTACGTCAAGGAGAACATCGCCGGCGCGGTCATCGGCGCGAACGCCTTCCAGGTGCGGCGCACGCCGCTTCAGATCGGGCTCTTCGATGACGAGGCGTGGAAGAAGGTCGCCCGCCGGCCGCGCGTCACCGCCGCGGACGCCGAGGCCGTGCGCGCCGCCCTGCCCGACGCGCAGGCGGTGGCGCTCAACTCCGGGTGGCCGACGCCGATGAGCGACGTGATCTGGCGCGACCAGGTGATCGGCGACGCCCTCGTTTTTGGCGTGACGCCGGCGTACCAGGTGGTGCAGGACTACCGCTTCGCCCGCGGTCGCGGCATCTCGGAGGTGGACGTGTTGCAGCGCCGTCCGGTCTGCGTGCTCGGCCACGACATCTCCAACAAGCTGTTCGGCGACCGCGGCCTTGATCCCGTCGGGCAGTCGGTGCGCGTCGGCGGCCAGCGGTGCGAGATCATCGGCGTCGCCGCGCCGAAGGGCAAGGTGCTCGGCCAGTCCTTCGACGGGTTCGTGCTCCTGCCGGTCAGCTTCCATGAGACGCTGTACGGCCGCCGCCTGACCGCCACGATCAGCGTGAAGATGCGCGAGGCGGACCAGGTGGCGCCGGCGATGGCGCGCGCCGAGGAGGCGCTGCGCGTGGTGCGGCGGCTGCGCCCCGGGCAGGAGAACAACTTCTCGGTGGAGACCGCTGACGCGCTGGTGGCGTTCTGGAAGAACCTCACGAAGGTGCTCTTCAGCATCATCCCGGCGATGGTCGCCATCGGCATCGTCGTCGGCGGCATCGTGATCATGAACATCATGCTCATGAGCGTGAGCGAGCGGACGCGCGAGATCGGCATCCGGAAGGCGATGGGGGCGCGGGCGCGCGACATCGAGCGGCAGTTCCTCGCCGAGGCGATCGTCCTGTCGAGTCTCGGCGGCGTGCTCGGCGTGGTGGGCGGCTGGGTGTTCGCGCTGATCGTCGCGACGCTTTCGCCCCTGCCGGCGCGCATCACGGCCTGGTCGGTGGCGGTGGCGCTGCTGCTCGGGGCCGGGGTGGGCGTGCTGTTCGGCGTCTACCCGGCGCGGCGCGCGGCGCAGCTGGACCCTATCGACGCCATGCGGCACGAGTAGCGCGATGATCTTCACCCGCCTCCTGCGCCACACGACGCTCGACGAGAACGTCCTCATCGCGTTCGACAACCTGCGCGCGAACAAGCTGCGCTCGGGGCTGACGATGCTCGGGGTCGTCATCGGCGTCGCGACGGTGATGACCATGGCGAGCATCGTGCGCGGCGTGCGGGAGCAGATCCTCCACACTCTCGAGGTGGCGGGGCCGTCCACCTTCTACGTCATGAAGGTCTTCAGCCAGCAGCCGCTGAACCCGGAGGCGCTCCCCAAATGGGTGCGCATCCGCCCCGACCTGGCGGAGGCGGAAGCGACGGCCATCGACCGCCTCCCCGAGGTCCAGTACGGCGCGATCTGGAACCAGATCATGGGGCGCCTGGACTATCAGGGCACGCGTACGCAGCCGACGACGGTGTACGGTGCGGACGCCGGCTTCACGACGATCATGGGCGGCGAGCTGAGCGCCGGACGGTGGTTTACGCCCGCCGAGGAGCGGGCGGGCGCCCCGGTGGCCGTGATCCTCGACTCGCACGCGCGACGGCTGTTCGGGAAGCTCGACCCGCTCGGCAAGACCATGCTCATCGGCGGCAAGCCGGTGCAGGTCATCGGGCTCTATGAGCCGCCGGCGAACATCTTCACGCCGCCGGGCGCCGAGACGGGGGCGATTGTCCCGTACCGGTTCGCGGATCACGCGTATTACATCGACAAGACGAACATGCTGTTCATCGCGGTGAAGCCGCGCGACGGCGTGCCGGTGGCGACGGCGCAGGAGGCGGTGACGGTGCTCCTGCGCGAACTGCGCAAGCTGCGTCCCGGCGACGGCAACACGTTCGACCTCATCACGCAGGACCAGATCCTCGACATCTTCAACAGCATCACGGGCGTCTTCTTCTTCGTGATGATCGTGCTCGCGTCGGTGGCGCTGATGGTGGGCGGCATCGGCGTGATGGCCATCATGATGGTCTCGGTGACCGATCGCACGCGGGAGATCGGCATCCGCAAGGCGCTGGGGGCAACGCGACGCGACATCCTGCAACAGTTCCTCGTCGAGGCCGCCACCCTCACCGGCATGGGTGGCACGATCGGCATCGTGGTCGGCCTGCTCACGGGGACCGTCGCCACCCGCCTGCTGAACATCCAGGCGTCGCCCCCGTGGGGGCTCACGCTCATCGCGGTAGCCGTGTCGGTGGGCATCGGCCTCGTCTTCGGCGTGCTGCCCGCGCGCCGCGCCTCTCGGCTCGACCCGATCGAGGCGCTCCGCTACGAGTAGCGCCGGTCAGTCCTTGGCGCTCGTGAAGCGAACCATGGCGACGTAATCGCCCTTGTCGATCGACTCGTTGACCTTGGGATGGGGCTTGAGGGCGACGAGCGTGAACTGCTTCATCCCGACGATGACCGTCGCCTTGGACGCATCCGCGCCGAGCGTCAGCGAGACCTGCTGGCTGTTGCCCACCGTGAACTGCACCACGGCCTCACCCGCCCAGACGCACTGGGCCCCCGTGGGGCAGCGCGAGTCGGACGTCACGTCCGTGAACTTCACGTGCGTGCTGTCGTCGGGGATCTCAATGGTCGAGCCGAGCCGAATCTCGATGTTGTCCCCGAGCTGCGGCTCAGTGGACGTGCCGCAGGCGGTGAGCAGGATAGCGAGAAGGAGGGAGCGCATGGCGTGATATCCAGAAAGTGAAAAGGGAGGCGATTACTGACGGCAGACCGCGTTGGGGGACGGCTTCGGCTTGTCCACCACCGGGCGGGCGGCGGCATTCGCCACGGAGAGCGTCACGTCGTGCACGAGCTGGCTCACCGACGCCATGTGCGGATAGTCGATGTAGCTCGGCTCATCCGTGACCGTGTGGTAGTCGGCGTGGAGACCGGTGGAGAAGAAGGCCACCGGAATGCCGAACCGCGCATAGCTCGCGTGGTCCGACCGGCAGTAGATGTTCTCCGGGTGCCCCGGGGCGTCGTATGTGTAGTCGAACGTGAACGGGGCCTTCTGCATCCTGTTGACGGTCTCGATCAGGTCGCCCAGTTGCGTGGACAGCCGGCGTGAGCCGACCAGACCCAGGTAGGTGGGTCCGCCGCCCTTGACGTCGGCGGCGCCGCCGCGCCCCACCATGTCCATGTTGAGCTGCGCGACGATGGAATCGCGCGGCACCGTCGGGTGCTTCGTGTACCAGTCGGAGCCCACGAGGCCAATTTCCTCGCCCATGTGCCAGACAAAGAGCACGGACCGCTTGGGTCGCGCCTTCGCGCCGGCGAGCGCCTCCGCAATCTCCGCCATCGCCACGGTCCCCGAGCCATCGTCATCGGCGCCATTGGAAATCGAATCGAGGCGCGGACGGCGGATCACGCGGATCGAATCCACGTTCACCTTGATGGCAGCGAGCTGGGCCGGCGTCGGCGACTTGCCGTCGCCGAGTGTCGCCTTGATCCGCTCGACCTCGAGATTGTACGCCCGCAGCGAGTCGTGGTCCACGGCCCCGGGCTGCACACCGACGTGGTCGCTGTGTGACCCGAGGGCGACGTACTGGTGCTTGAGCACCGGGTCACTGCCCTCGAGCACCGCCACCACGTTGCGTGAGGAGGTTGGGGTGTCGCGGAGTTCGATCTTCCCGGTGTAGCGCCCGGTGACCGTGCCCCACTTGGCAAAGTTCAGCGGCGCGCCGACGAGTGCCTGCGTCATGGCGTTGGACGCGACGATCACCGGCGGCATGACCATGGCCGGGCCCGCGGGCGGGACGGTGACCATCTCGCCCTGCATGAAGTAGCCGCGCACCGCTGCCGGCGCATCGTCGAGCATCGGCAACACGATCGCCTTGGCGGCCCCGACGGGCTTGGTCAGTGCCGACGTGAACTGCGCCTGCAGCCCCTTGGCGGCCATCTCCGGGGTGTACCCGAAGACGACGATCTTGCCCGTCGTCTGGTCGGCCGTGAGGCGCACCGCCGTGTCGCCGATGAGGCCGCCAAAGACAACCTCGCCGCCGTCGAACGGCTTGGTGCTCCACTGCGCGAAGACGCCGTAGTCCTTCTGGTAGGTGAAGGTCTGCTCGCCAACGATGACCGGGGACGTCACCCAGGCGCGGCGCACCAGCGGCACGGCCTGGAAGTACGTGCCGCTGTCGCCCATCGGCGTCAGCCCGATCTGCTTCGCCCATCCGGCGATGATATCGGTCGCCTTGTCGTGTTGCGGCGTTCCCGAGGCGCGCCCGGCCAGGGAGTCGTCGGCATAGACGTAGAGGCGCGACATCAGGTCTTCGGCCGTGATGGCGGGGCGTGTGGGCTTGGCCTGGCGCTTGACCGGCAGTTGCTGGGCAGGGACGGAACTGGCCGCCATGGCGAGGCTAAAGGCCACGGCGGAGGCAAGGACGCGCATGAGGAGGGTCAGTTCGGGGAGAAAGACGGACGGTCCGCCACGGCTCGGCACCGGAGCGACCAACAATTATACAGTAGTTGAGGCGCAGAGGTTTCAGTGCCAGGCAGGCACTGGGCAACGGGGCCACGGGCAGGCCCGCCTAACACTCCGACGGCGCCGGGCGTTACTAGCTTGATGCCCGGACGATGGGCGCCGGGACGACACCACTCGGAGGAAGGATGAAGGTGATTCGGTTTCTTGCGGCAGCGGCAATTGTGCTGACGGCGACGACAGCGATGGCGCAGGGCGCGCCGCAGGGCGGTGGCCAGGGCGGCGCCCAGCGCGCGATGGAAGCGATGATGCAGGGCATCACGCTGACCGACGCACAGAAGGCGAAGGTGGACTCGATCGTCGCGGCGTCGCGCGAAGAGGGCATGAAGATGCGCCAGGAGGCGCAGGCCGCCGGCGGCCCGCCGGGCCCCGAGATGATGGAGAAGATGCGCGCCGTCACCACCAAGCGGAACGACGCCATCAAGGCCGTGCTGAATGACGAGCAGAAGGCGCAGTTCGAGAAGAACCTCGCCAACATGCCGCAGCGCGGTCGCCCACCTCGCTAAGCTCCAGTAGCACGCAGTCAAAGGTGGGCCACGGCAACACGCCGTGGCCCGCCTTTCGCGTTCCACTTCACCACACCCTGCCCCTTCCCCTGCACCACACCCTGTTCCCTTCCCCCTGCACCTTACGGGACTATCGCCCCCGCTGCATGGCCGTGGAAGCCATCCGATCCACCAGCGACGGAAAGAGCATCTTCAGCCACATCGCGAACCGCGCGCGCGCCGTCATCACGAGTTCGCGGTCGCGATGCTCCGCGGCGTCGAGCAACTGCCGCACACACTCGCCGACCGGCATCATCGCCGCCTCGTCGACCGGACTGCGGCCGATCGGCACGCCATCAGGGCCGAGGTTGCGGGCCCGAGAGCCCGTGCCCACGAAACCCGGGCAGACGATGGTGACCGACACCCCGGACTCCATCAGCTCGATCCGCAGCGAGTCGAAGAAGCCGTTGAGCGCCGCCTTCGCCGCCGCGTAGCCGCTGCGCATGGGCACGCCCGTCTTGCCGGCGAGGCTCGACACCGCCACGATGCGCCCCTTGAAAACGCGCAAGTGCGGAAGCGCGGCCAGCGTGCAATACACGGCGCCGAGGTAGTTCACGCGCAGGAGCCGCTCAAAGACGGACCAGTCGGTCACGTCCTCGGCGCGCGCCCACATCGCCTGCCCCGCATTGCAGATGAGCGTGTCGATGCGACCGAAACGCGCCAGCGCGCGGGTGATGAGCGCCCGGCAGTCCGCCTCAACCGTGACATCGCACGGCACCACCTCGACGTCCGCGCCGTGGCGGCGGCACATCTCGGCCACCTCCCACAGGCGTTCGACATCGCGCGCGGCGAGCACCAATTGGGCGCCCTGCTCGGCGAGTACACGCGCCACCTCGGCGCCGATGCCGAGCGAGGCGCCCGTGAGCACCACCACCTGGCCGCGCCAGACGCTCATGCGGCCGGTTCGTTGAGGGCAGCGATCACCTGCACCTCGATGTGGTAGCCGTAGTGCAGCGCGTTCACCGGCACCACCGCGCGCGCCGGCCGGTGGTCGCCCATCAGCTTGGCATAGGCGGCATTGAACCGGCCCCAGAGTTCCATGTCGGAGACGAAGACCGTCACCTGCAGCATCCGCGACAGGTCGCTGCCGGCGGCCCGCAGAACGGCAGCGATGTTTGCGAAGACCTGCGCGGTCTGCTCCTCGATGGTCCCCACCCGGTGCTCCTTCTGGCCGGGTACGATGGGGAGCTGGCCCGCCACATAGACGCAGCCGTTGTGGACGATGGCCTGGGAGTAGTGGCCGGCGGGGGTGGGAGCGTCGGGCGTGGAGATGGAGTGCATTGAGGTGTCCGGCAGACGGTGGACGGTAGACGGTAGACGGTAGATGACGGGGGGCATGGCGCGTCTGTAGCTTATAGCATCGGTGCGAGTGCCGCCTCCCGCGACGGGTATCTACCGTCGACCGTCAACCACCTACCGTCAGCTTCTTCCGGCCAGAACTCCGATGAGCACCATTGACGTCCTCGCCATCGTTCCCCATCCTGACGACGCCGAACTTCTCTGCGGCGGCACGCTGGCCAAGCTTGCCCGCGAGGGACGCCGCACGGGAATCGTCGACCTGACGCGCGGCGAGATGGGGACGCGCGGGTCGGTGGAGATTCGGACCGCCGAGGCGGCGCGGGCGGCGCAGGTGCTCGGCGTGGCCGTGCGCGAGAACCTCGGCCTCCCCGACTCGGGGCTCGAGAACCAGCCAGCGACACGCAAGCAGCTCGCGGTGGTCATCCGCCGCCTGCGTCCGCAGGTGGTCATCACGATGGCCCCGCGCGGGCGGCACCCGGACCACCGGGTCACGGCGCAACTGGTGCGCGACGCCTGCTTCCTGGCCGGCATTCGCAAGACCGATCCGGATTCCGAACCGCACCGTCCGCGCAAGCTGCTGCACGCCATCACGTTCAGGGAAGACCACGTCAAGCCGACGTTCGTCGTGGACATTTCGGCCGACTTCGAGACAAAGCTCGCCGCCATCGCCTGCTACGAATCGCAGTTTGAGGGGGTCATTCAGGCGGGAGAAGTGTATCCAACAGGGGAGCCTCTCGCCGATGTCATTCGTCACCAGTCGGCGCACTATGGATCGTTGATCCGTTGTGCCTACGGAGAACCGTTCTGGACGCAGGAAACCATGAAAGTGGACGATGTGATGGCACTTCAAGTCGAAACGTTCTAGAGAGACAACAGTGCGTTCCGACGAACTCTTCGACATCTCCGTGACGCTTGCTCCCCATACGCCCGAGTGGCCTGGGGACACGCCGTTCTCGTGCGGGTGGACGTGGCGCGTGGCGGACGGGGCGAGCGTGAATCTGTCGGCGATCACGTCGAGTCCGCACGTGGGGACGCACGCCGATGCGCCGCTGCACGTGCGCGACGACGCGGCGGCGAGCGATCAGCTGCCGCTGCGGGCGTTCATCGGCGCGGCGGTGGTGCTGGACGTGACCGGACGCGCGGGCGAACTCGATCGCGACGCGCTGCGCGCCGCCGGGCTTGGCGCCACGCCGGAGCGCCTGCTGCTCAAGACGGAACGCAGCATCGCCTGGGGCGACTTTCCGGAGGCGTGGCCCGCGCTGAGCGCCGACTGCGCGGCGTCCCTCGCCGCCGAAGGGTTGCTGCTGCTCGGCGTGGATTGCCCGAGCGTTGACCTGCGGGACTCGAAGGACCTGCTGGTGCACCACGCGCTGTTCAATGGCGGCGCGCACATTCTGGAGAACCTGGCTCTTTCACACGTCGCCGCAGGATCGTACGATCTCATGGCCGCACCGGTGAAGTATGGCGGGCTCGACGCCGCACCGGTGCGCGCGGTCCTGCGCCATTCCAACACGGATACCTGACCCATGTTCATGAATCCCATCGTTCGCCGTGTCACCCTTCGTGGCCTCGCCGTCGTCGCCGCCGCGTCCGCGCTGGTGATTGCCGCCACGCCCAGCGCCGGCCACCCCGTGCCGCAGGGCGGCGCCGTGATCCAGATCCGCGACTTCGAGAAGGCCTCGATCGTCGAAATCGTCGCCTGGAACGCCGCGGAACCGCAGTACGGGCTGCGCACGTTCGTCAAGCGCAACGGCGCGGCCGACCGATATCACCGCCTGTGGGTCAACAGCGCCTATCCAGCGATTGGCGATGCGTCGAAGGCGCAGGGCCTCAACCGGCCGCTGCAGGTGAGCAGCCAGCGGGATGACCAGAATTGCCTCAACGGCAAGTGCGCCCCCAGCACGACGGTGGGCGCGCGCATCGCGGACGATCCGCTGCGGAAGGCGAAGGAGAACGTGGAGGTGAAGTTCATCACGAACAGCGGCGCCGAGATCGTGTTCACGGCGCGCCGCCCGCTGGTGGACGCCTACCTGGCCGCGGTGGACTCGGTGATCGGGGCGCTGAAGAAGTAACGGGGCGCGAGAGGACAGGCGCGGTGCACCCGAACCGGGTGCGCCGCGTCCTGCTTAACCTGGGAGGTCCCGCGGCCACGCCAGCGGCACACCGTCGCTCGCGAGATGTGTCTGGAACTCAGCCAGCATCCCCGGAGTCCCGCGCACCGCACGCGGCGACAGGCGGCGCGCGAGGCAGAACGCCACGAGCGTGCCGATGCTCTCGCCTACGTTCCACTCGATCGGATGCAGACGATAGCACCCGTTGGTGAGATGCGTGACGCCGAGGTTCTTGCAGGCCGGCAGCAGGTTCTCCACGCGCCGCGGCAGCAGTGCGCCCAGTGGAATCTGGAAGGGCAGCGTCGCGCCATAGCGGCCGCGGTCGCCGCGCGTCGTGATGTGCAGGTCCATGCTGTAATGCCCGATGCCCACCGAGTCGGCGAACGGCTGGGCCGTCACGTCGTCGCGCGTGCGCCCGGTCTCCCGCCTTCTCGCCTCCTCCGCGACGTGCTGCTCGCACACCGTGAACTCGGCCTGGATGCGTCGGCTCTCCCGGATGTAGGGGTACATCGCGAGCCCATCGGCCGTGCCGACGATGTCCGGCCGCAGCCGCAGGCCGCGCCATCCAGTGCCGCCGTCGGGGCGCGGCGCCTCCGTTTGCAGCCAGTACAGGAGCGACAGGCTCAACTGCTTGGCCCGCGCGACGTGTTGCGCCGCCGTTTCTGCCCCAACGTCGATCAGCGACCCGAACGAGTAGTCGTTCTGCGCCCAGTTCACGATGGTCACGTCGCCCGGGTAGGTCCCCGGCGCGAACAGGTCGCGATCGACGATGCGGCGATACGTCCAGAATCCCTTCCGCGCCATGGGGTCAAAGCCGATGCGCTGCGAGTCGGCGTCCTCGAAACTGACCAAGCGGTAGCGCGATCCGTCGGCGGCGGTCATCTCCACGTCACGCCACGCGGCGTATTCGCGGGGCCGGTCTATCGTGTGATCTTCGCCTGCGAGGTACTCCATGGCGAAGCACATGGTGAAGCCCTGCACGTTGTCCGGCTGCGGTACGTCCTTGGCATGCGGTTCGCCGGTCTGTGCGCGCGACTCAGCTCCCGTCACATATTCCGTCTTCGTGAGCGGCAGGAGATCGCCCAGTTCGGTGGCGTCGGCGAAGTAGGGCGCGTTCAGCACGACGTGTCCGCCGTGCTCCGAACTGCGGACACGGACCGCGCGCACACGGTCGCCCTGCAGGTCCGCCTCCACGACGGCGTGGGCCAGCAGAATGGTGAGCCGCCCATTCGCGAGGTACGGGGACAGCGTCTCGTACAGGGCGGCGAGCGCGACGCGAGGTTCGCAGCAGAGTCGCGACACCCAGCCATTGCCCGGATTCAGCCTCGCATTGGCTTTCGCCCGCTCGGTCAGCGGCCGACGCCGGCGGTAGTAGTCCCGGATGCCGGCGCGCAGCGCGAGGTAGCTCCGCGTGCCCCCGATCGTCTCGATCCAGCGATTCTCATCGGGCGGTACGGCCTGTTGCGTGAGCTGGCCGCCGATCCACTCCGTTTCCTCGGTCATGATGACGCGCAGGCCGTTGCGCGCCGCGGCGAGCGCGGCCGCACAGCCGCCGAGTCCCCCGCCGATGATGACGAGGTCGGCCGACCGCTCGTCCGCATGTCGCCGGCTGCCAGCCGCCGCTGCGACGCGTGGCACCCAGAGCATGGGCGCCGCGGCGGCCAAGTGGCCGAGAAACTCCCGGCGTCGGTAAGCCTCGGCCATGCTCTACCGCTTCAGGAACCGTTCAAGCTCGCCGCGCGCCTCGAGCAGGCGTCTCACTTCCTGCGCCACGTCCTTGGCCATGCCGAGCTGCGTCGTGACGCCCTCCACCGACATCGCGCCGGCGTGCAGGCGCAGCAGGTCGAGGCGCATGCGCTCGAGCGTCGAGACGACCTCGCGGTGCCGTTCGCCGAGTTCGTCGCGCAAGGCGCGCACCTCCGCGTACTGATCTCCCGCAGCCGCGTCGCCGGCTTCGGCCAGCGCTTCCTGCAGCGCGTCGCGATGCGCGCGCAGCGCCTCAGCGTCGCGCTGGAGCGACGCAGTGATGCGCGGCACGTCGCCAAGCGTGCGCCGCGTCTCCTTGGGAAGCGATGCAAACAGCTCCCCCGCCGCCAGGCTGATGGCCAGTTCCGTCGCCCGGTGCGTGGTGGCCGAGCCATCCACCGGTCGGCCGCCCATGCGTCGAGCCAGGGCGAAGGCCGCGCGTCCCATCTTGCCCAGCCAGAGCCTCGCCCACCCCTCGGGCGCGGCGTGCGGACGACGATTGCGCAGGACTTCCCGCACGAGCAGGCTGAGGAGGAATCCAAACCCCAGCAGCGGGGCGAAGATCACGAGCGCGCGCGCCTCCTCACCGAAGACGAGCGAACGCGCCGTGATCGCCAGCACTTCCGCAACGCCGAACGTGACCGTCGCAACCGTCGCCGCGCGCTCGAGGGCCACATGCTCCACCCCGCCCCCCGCAATGAACTCCTCTCGCAGCTGCGCGATCTCGTGGTCGAACGCGAGGCGCACGTCGGGCAATTCGAAGCCGCGGCGCAACAGCTTGCGCGCCTGCCAGATCATCGCGCTGAATGGCAGGCCGATGGCGACCAGGGCGATCGTGCCGGTCGCCGCCGCCGGCCCCATGGCGTAGACGGCCGCTATCGTCGTCGTGAGCAGGAGGTACCCGCCCAGCATGACGCCGCCAGAGCTGATGATGCGCCCCTCGCGCTTCACGAACGCCCGCAGTGCCGCCGGGACCTCGCGACGCTCCTCCATCGCATCGCCAATCTGCTCTGCCAGCGCCAGCGCGTGCTGCGGCCGTCCCTCCGGCTCCTTGGCCAGGCACTTCTCGATCAGCCGCGTAAGCTGACGGGGTGCGCTGGAGCCCGGCGCGGACAGCGCGGGTACGGGGCTCGCCACCTGCTGCGCCAGTACGTCAACGGCGCGCCCACCAGAGTAGGGCGGGCGTCCCGTGCACGCGAAGAACGCCGTCGCCCCCAAGCCGTACACGTCGGAGCGCGCGTCCACGACGCCACCAAGCGCCTGCTCGGGACTCATGTACTCCGGAGTCCCCGCGACGTCGAGCGCGTCGTCGGCACCGGCCGCCGCCGCAATGCCGAAATCCGTGACGAGGGCGCGCCCGGTACCACGTTCGAGCAGGATGTTGTCCGGCTTCACGTCGCGATGCACCACACCCTGGGCATGGGCGTGACCGAGCGCCCACGCCACTTCGCGCAGCACGCGCGTCACATCCGACGCGGCCATCGGTCCGCGCGTGCGCACGCGCTGGCCGAGCGTCTCGCCATCGACGTAGGCCATCACGTAGAAGACGAAGGGCGGCGCCTCGTCCACCGCGAAGATCGGCACGATGTTCGGATGCGACAGCTTGGCGGCAAGCCGCGCCTCGCGGAGGAAGCGGTCGCGGACGTCGGTGTCGTACCCCCGCGCGGGCGGCAGCACCTTGATGGCCACCGGCCGGTCGAGCTGCACCTCGCGCGCCAGGTAAACCACTCCCATGCCGCCCCGCCCGAGCTCGCGGTCCAGCGAGTAGCGGCCGGCGAGGGCAAGCTGGAATTCGACGAAGAGCGGATCCACGCCCGGTGTTGCGCGCATGCGCAGTAACCTCTCACCCCGGCCGTCGTTGCACCAGCGCCGGCCGTGCGGCGCCAAGCGAGGTTGCCGCGTGGGGCCAGTCGGCGCATGATAGGCGCATGACCGCCCATACCCATTATCTCTGGTTCCACACGACGCGTGCGCAGGACATCATCGACATCACCGACGAGGTCGCCGAGCAGGTGCAGAAGAGCGGCATCCGTGAGGGCTTCGTCCTCGTGTCGGCGATGCACATCTCGGCGTCGGTCTTCGTCAACGATCACGAGTCGGGGCTCTGGCACGACATCCTGCATTGGCTCGAGCACACCATCGCGCCATGGGACCCGCCGCGCTACCGCCACAATGACACCGGCGAGGAGAACGCCGCCGCGCACCTGCGCTCCCTCACCGTCGGCCATGAAGTCATCGTCCCGGTCACGGCGGGGCAGCTCGACCTCGGCCCCTGGCAGCGCGTCTTCTACGGCGAGTGGGACGGCCAGCGGAAGAAGCGGGTCATCATCAAGGTGCTGGGCGACAAGTAGACCCCGCTATATTCCGACCATGCCCCAGCCCCCCATCTACCTCGACCACGCCGCGACGACGCCGGTGCGGCCAGAGGTCCTCGAGGCGATGATGCCGTACTTCAGCGCGAAGTTCGGCAACGCGTCGAGCACGCACCGCTGGGGGCGCGAAGCGCGGGCGGCCACCGACGCGGCGCGCGAGCGCATCGCCGCCTGCCTGGGCGCACAGCCCGACGAGATCTGCCTGACGTCAGGCGGCACCGAAGCCGACAACCTCGCCGTGCTCGGCGGCTGGCGCGTCCAGCAGGCCACCGGCCGGCCCGGGATCGTCAGCACGCCCATCGAGCACAAGGCGGTCCTCGAGTCGGTGCACCAGGCGGCGCGTGAAGGCGGGGACGAGCGGTTGCTACGCATCGATGCCGCCGGCACGGTGAACCTCGACTCCGCCCAGGGACTGATCCGCGACGACGTCTCGCTGGTCAGCGTGATGTGGGTGAACAACGAGACCGGCGTCATCCAGCCCATCGAAGCGCTCGCCGCGATCGCCAAGGCCGCCGGCGCGATCTTCCACACCGACGCCGTGCAGGCCTTCGGCAAGCTCGACGTGGACGCGAGGAAGATCCCGTTCGATTTCCTCTCTGTGAGTGGGCACAAGTTCGGGGCGCCGAAGAGCATCGGCGCCGTCTTCGTGCGCCGCGGCACGCCGCTCGCGCCGCTCTTCTTTGGCGGTTCGCAGGACCGCGGCCGACGGCCGGGCACGGAGAATACACCCTTGGCCGTGGCGCTCGCCACCGCCATGGAACTCGCGCTGAAGGAACGGGATGCCGAGGTGGCGCGCCTGCGCGCGCTGCGCGACCGACTGGAGGGCGCGCTCGTCGCGGCCGTCCCCGGGCTCGTGGTGCACGGGCGCGGCGCCGCGCGCGTGCCCCACATCCTGCACGTCTCGGTGCCGAACGCCGACAGCGAATCCCTGCTCATGGCGCTCGACCTTGCCGGCGTGGCCGCGTCGAGCGGTTCGGCGTGCCAGAGCGGAAGCGTCACGCCTTCGCACGTGCTCACTGCCATGGGCCTGCCGCCGGAGCTCGGCGCCTCCGCCGTGCGCCTGAGCATCGGCAAGCTCAGCACCGAGGAGCAGGTGGACCGCGTGGCGCAGCTCTTTCCGGGCGTCGTCCAGAGTGCGCGCGCGATGGGAGGACGCTTCTAGTGCCGCGGGTCCTCGTGGCAATGTCGGGCGGCGTGGACAGTTCGGTCGCCGCCGCACTGCTTGTGCGCCAGGGCTACGACGTGGTCGGCGTCACGATGAAGCTGTTCGAAGACGGCGCCGGGCTGCCCGACCGCCCGTGCTGCTCGCTCGACGCCACGAGCGACGCGCGGCGCGTCGCCGAGCAGCTGGGCATTCCGCACTATGTGCTCAACATGGTTGACCACTTCGGCCGCGACGTCATTGCCGACTTCGTGGCCGAGTACGCGCGGGGGCGCACGCCGATTCCGTGCGTGCGCTGCAACACCTTCACCAAGTTCAGCGACCTCGTGGCGAAGGCCGATGGCATCGGCGCGGACTTCGTGGCGACGGGGCACTACGCGCGTGCCGTCGCCGGCGAACTGCACCGCGGTGCCGACGACAACAAGGACCAGACGTACTTTCTCTGGGGCATCAATCGCGAGGTCGTGAAGCGGCTGCTCCTGCCGGTGGGTGACATGACCAAGGTGGAGACGCGCGCCGTGGCGCGCGAGCTGCAGTTGCCGCGCGTCGCCGACAAGCCGGAGAGCCAGGAGATCTGCTTCGTGCCGGACGGCGACTACGTGCAGATTCTCCGGCGCGAGCTCGGCGACGATGCGCCCGCGCTCTCGCCGGGGCGCATCGTGACGACGAGGGGTGAGGTGGTGGGCGAGCACGAGGGCTTCGCGCGCTACACCATCGGCCAGCGCCGTGGACTGCCCGGCGGTTCGGCCGATCCGATGTACGTGGTGGCGCTGCGACCGGAGACACGCGAGGTCGTGGTCGGCGCGCGCGACGCGCTGCAGGGCACGACACTCTCGGCCAGCGGCATCAACTGGCTGGTGGACTCGCCGCCGCGGGCGGGCGACGAAGTGCAGGTGCGCATCCGGCACCGCGCACCGCTGGCGCCGGCCGTCGTTGATGCCATCGTCGACGGGGCGGTGTCGGTCACGCTACACGCGCCGGCCAGCGCCATCACGCCGGGGCAGAGCGCGGTCTTCTACGATGGCACGCGCGTGCTGGGCGGCGGGTTCATCGACTGAACAGCCGCCCAGGTTCTTCTGGGCGTATCACACGCTGCCTGCCTTCGCCCTGCTACTTCTGCGACCGGCGACTCGCGCCGTCCCCTGAGGCCCGCGCATCGCGGACGGCGGTCACGATGGACCATGGCCAGTTCACGAGGGCGACGAGAATGGCCGCATCCGAGGCACCGCCGCACGGCGAGTCCTTGCCCTGACCGCATGACGCCATGCTGATGAGCGCCGCGCCCATGTGCACGCCGAGGTGGGCGAAGCCGTGCGTGGAGTGGCCCGCGTAGAACGAACCAACGCCGGGAATGACCAGACTCAAGAGACCGGCCGCGACCGGAGACTTCGCCTCGCCATCGGCGGGCACAAATGGCACGCTTCCCGCACGCACTGGAACGAATTGCGCGCCGCCCACCGCGGGAGACGGCCGGTGAACGATCCTGGCGCTTTCGGATCGCTGCGCTGCGGCGGAAGCTGCGAGCGCGAGCGAGAGCACAGCGGTCACGTACAGAGGAGCGCGTCTCAACATGAGCACACCTCCAGCGGAGAAGCGATCGCCGTCCACCATCTACCGTCCACCGTCCACCGTCTACCGTCTGCCTTCTGCCGTCTGCCGTCTGCCGTCCTAGTACTTCAACCCTGCCTCGCGCGCAAACGCTTCCATCGCCGCGCGCGCTTCGTCGCTCAGGTCGTGCGGCGCATCCACCCGCACCTCGACCAGCAAGTCGCCCTTCTTGCCGTCCTTCTCGATCCCCTGGCCGCGCACGCGGAACCGCTTGCCTGACGGCGTGCCGGCGGGAATGCCGATGGTGACCTTCTTCTCGTCGAGCGTCTTGACGCTCACCTTCGAGCCGAGCGTCGCCTGCGCGATGTTCACGGGGACATGCGCGATGAGATCGAGCCCGTCGCGCGAGTAGAACTTGTCGGGCTCCACCTTGAAGGTGATCACGAGGTCCCCGGGAGGGCCGCCGCGCACGCCGCGTCCACCCTGCCCCTTGAGCCGGATCTTGCCGTCGGTGTCGGTGCCGGGCGGCACCGTGATCAGCACCTTCTTGCGCTCGCGCTTCGCGCCGAGGCCCTCGCAGTTGTGGCACTTCTCGCTCGCCACGGAGCCCTTGCCAAGGCACATCGGACACGGACGGTTGACCGCGAAGCCCCCCTGGCCGAACGAGATCGAGCCGCGGCCGCCGCACTCGGGGCACGACGAGACCTTGGCGCCCTTGGCCGCGCCGCTGCCGCCGCACACGGCGCACTCCTCATTCACCTCGAGCTCCACCGGGACCTTACCGCCGACGGCCGCCACGCGGAACGGCACCTCGAGCGTCGTCTCGATGCTCTGCCCCTTCTCCGGCTCACTCGGCCGCTGGCGCTGCGCGCCGCCGCCGAACATCGAGCTGAACAGGTCGCCCAGCCCGCCGAAACCGCCGACGTCGAACTCCTCGAACTTCGGCGGCGTCCCCGCGCCGGGACGCGAGCCGGAGCGGGCCCCCGCCCCGCGGAAGCCGCCAGTGGCCCCGCCCCCGGGTCGGCGCACGAAGTCGCCGAACGCGCCGAGCCGGCGCATCTCGTCGTACTGCGCGCGCTTCTTGGCGTCGCCGAGGACGTTGTACGCCTCCGAGATCTCCTTGAAGCGCTCGCCCGACTTGGCGTCCCCCTTGTTCGAGTCGGGGTGGTGCTGCTTCGCCAGGCGCCGATACTGCTTCTTGATCTCGTCGGACGTCGCCTTTTCGGAGACGCCGAGGACGGCGTAGAAGTCCTTGCCCTGTGCCATCAGCGGATCAACCGTGCCACTGCTTCACCACGACGCGCGCCGGACGCAGCAGCTGGCCGTTGAAGGTGTAGCCCACCTGATAGACCTGCGCCACGAACTCGTCTTCCTCGGGGAGCGCCGCGGGAATCGCGGTCAGTGCCTCGTGCACCGCGGGGTCGAACTTCTCCCCCTCGGGATTCACGACCACGAGACCGTGGCCTGCCAGCGACTTGAGCACCTTCTTCTCCACCAGCGCGACGCCATCCACGATGGACTGCGCCGGCGTCGTCGCGGGATCGAAGTGCGCCACGCGCCCAAGGTCGTCGAGCGCGTCGAGCAGCCCCGCGATCATGGCGCCCATCCCCTTCGATTCGGCCTCGAGCCGCTCCTTCGCGCTTCGCCGGCGGAAGTTGTCAAACTCGGCGAACAGGCGCACGTACTTGTCCTTCTGCTCCGCCAATTGGCGTTCGAGCTCGCGCGTCGCGTCGACGGGGGCCTCCGCCGCGGGCGCGACGTCCTCGCTTGCGGTCGCGTCGGAGGTCACCCCGGCTTCTTCGTCAGACGCCGGGGACTCGTCTTGCAGTTCTGAATTGAGGATCGGGTCGGTCATTGGGTCTCGGTGTGCTGCTGGCCCGGCGCGAAGGGTCAGTGGACCCGTTTGCCGATGCCTGAATTTCACGGTGCGCAGACCTGCAGTGCAACCGCCGCGCCCGTTCTTTCTGCCGGAATGGCGGCTGTTGGGCCCTACGGGGCGGTCGCGATGGACGTTTCGACGGCCGGAATTGCCTCCATTACCGAGGCGGGTCGCCTGTCTACGCCGTCCCCAGCAGCATGCGGCGCACGAGGCTCAACGCCGACTGTGCGCTGCGCTGCCGCACCTCCTGGCGGTCGCCGATGAGGATGGCGCGGAAGCTCTGGACGGTACCCTCGACGTCAGCCGCGATGCAGACTGTCCCCACCGGCTTGTCCGGCGTGCCACCGCCCGGGCCGGCAACACCCGTGATTCCTACGCCCACCGAGGCGCCGAGGGCCGCGCGAACGCCGCTCGCCATCTCGCGTGCGGTTTCCTGGCTCACGGCGCCGTGCGTCTCCAGCGTCTCCCGCCGGACGCCAAGCGCCTTGACCTTCACTTCGTTGTGATAAGCGATGATCCCGCCCAGCATCATGTCGCTCGACCCTGGAATTGCGGTGAGCCGGGCACCCAGCAGGCCGCCGGTGCAGCTCTCGGCGACGGCAATGCGCTTGTCGGCGGCGCGCAGGGCGACGAGCACGACACCCGCGAGATCGTCCATCCCCACCCCGTAGACGTGCTCGCCCCCGGCGGCGCGCAGCACGGCGGCCACGCGCGCCAACCGCTCATCGGCCTCGTCGGCCGAGTGCCCGCGCGAGGTCAGGCGCAGGTCCA
Source organism: uncultured Gemmatimonas sp. (assembly GCA_964416005.1). Taxonomy (GTDB): domain Bacteria; phylum Gemmatimonadota; class Gemmatimonadetes; order Gemmatimonadales; family Gemmatimonadaceae; genus PNKL01. Next base: position 8,141 of record CAYQCP010000017.1, on the reverse strand, counting down.
CGCCTTCCCAGCCCGGAAGGTAGGCCAGGTCGAGTCCCTCGAGGTCGAGCCCCTCGATGCCGAGGATGCGATCGGCCAGCGCGCTCTCGGCGATTCCGGTGGTGCGGATCGCGAGCGAGCGTACGACCGTGGGTGACCCGGCCACGCGCAGGAGCATGCGGGGCAGCAACTGGTCGACGAAGAGGCCGCGCATCTCGCGTGGCACGCCGGGCAGCATTGCCACCCAGCGACCGCGCGAGTCCTCCAGCCAGATGCCGGGTGCGGTGCCGTGCGCGTTGGGGAGCACCACCGCGCGGTCGGGGATGAGCGCCTGCTGCAGGTTGCTCCGCGGAATGTCGCCCGTCCGGCCCAGCGCCTTCCATCGCCGATGCAGCGACTCCATCACGGCATCGTCGACGTACAATCCGCGCCCGAACAACCGCGCGATGGACGGCTTTGTCAGGTCGTCGCTCGTGGGGCCGAGCCCGCCGGTGGTGATGACGGCGCCCGTGCGCTCGAGGGCCTCGCCCACCGCGGCGGCGATCGCCTCTGCACTGTCACCCACCGACGTGCGGCGCACCACCGTGATGCCGTGCTGCGCCAGCTCACGCGCAAGCCAGGCACCGTTGGTGTCGATGGTGAATCCGAGGAGCAGTTCGTCACCGATGGTGACGACTTCGATCTGCATGGGTTGATCCGCCGTCCGCCGTCTGTCGTCCGCCGTCCGCCGTCTGTCGTCCGCCGGCTGTCGTCCGCCGGCTGTCGTCCGCCGTCTGCCGTCTTTCGTCTTTCGTCTTCCGTCTTCCGTCTTCCGTCTGCCGTCTACCGAAGCACACTCCCATAGCGCCGCACGTAGACCACGAAACTCCAAACAGTCAGCACGACGGCGATCGCCATGGACAGGGTACCCACCGAGCCGGCCATCAGCGCGAGCTGGTCCCAGGCGCGATCGGTGAATCCGTGTTCTTCGACCCAGGTCCGGAAGGCAAACCAGAAATAGGCCGCGCCCACCCAGATGTACTGGAACGTGGCCTTCGCCTTGCCTGGACCGATGGCGGCAATCACCACGCCCTTGGCGTTGGCCGCCTGGCGGAACCAGGTCATCGCCGCCTCGCGGCCGAGCACGATGAAGAGCACCCACCACGGAAAGGGCACGCTGACCGCCGCCCACGTCACGAACGGGTAGCTGGAGCCTTCCGTGGCCCGCGGCAGCAGCTGCGTCAGCCATTCGCCGCGCGGTGCCTGCAGCATGTACATCGGAATGAACGTGGCCAGCAGGAAGATCTTGTCGGCGAGCGGATCAAGGAGGCGGCCGAGATCCGTGATCTGGTTGCGCGAGCGCGCGAGCTTGCCGTCGTAGTGGTCGGAGATGGCGACGACGAGGAAGAGCACGAAGGCCAACCCGCGCAGCGTGGCGGAGTGCACGAAGGGAAGCCACGCCACCAGCGGCGTCAGGGCGATGCGCCCGACGGTGATCGAGTTGGGGAGATTCACGAACGGGTGCCAGCGCTCAGGCGAGCGCCTTGAGGACGAGCTTGGAGATCGCCTTGAGCGTATCGAAGACGCCGTCGCCGGTGACGGCGACCGCCTCGAAGTACGTCGCGTGTTCGATCCACTCGCCCGTCGGAAGCTGCTCGATCAGATTCTCGGTTGGATGGAACGGGTCGGGCGTCACGCGCTGCTTGGCCGGGTCGGCGACTTCCCAGCCGGGGTTGAGTGACGCCTGCAGGTCCGCGAGCGGCGCCGCATTGGGCAGGTCGCGCTTGTTGTACTGGATGACGAAGGGCATCTTCGTCAGATCGTACCCGTACTCGGCCATGTTGTCGTACAGGTTCTGCATGGCCTCCTGGTTCGCCTCCATGCGCTCGATCTGCGAGTCGGCCACGAAGACGACGCCGTCCACGCCCTTGAGGATCAGCTTGCGCGAGGCGTTGTAGTAGACCTGGCCGGGCACCGTGTACAGGTGGAAGCGCGTCTTGAAGCCGCGGATCGTGCCGAGGTCCACCGGCAGGAAGTCGAAGAAGAGGGTCCGCTCGGTTTCCGTGGCGAGCGAAATCAGCTTGCCGCGGGTATCGGGCTTCACCTTGCCGTAGACGTGCTCGAGATTGGTCGTCTTGCCGCCGAGACCGGGGCCGTAATAGACGATCTTGCAGTTGATCTCGCGCGAGGCGTAGTTGATCATCGACATGGCCGTTCTCTCCTAGCTGAACAGCTGGTCGATCTCGTCGTCGGCGCCGGCGAGAAGGTGGGGTTTCTGCGGCTGGCCGTCGTTGCCGCGCGAGAAGACCTGGTCGAAGAGCTTCGTCAGTTCACCCACGGTTTCCTTCATCTTGAGCCGCACGAGGCCAAGCGTCGTACGGTTGTCGAAAAGCGTGACAAGGATGACCCGGCGAGCGACGTCCGCCAGGTACATGGACTCCTTCTCGCCCTGATGGAACAGCGAGTTGAAGTCCGTCTCGCCGATGAGCCGAGCCAGCTGGTCATTGGCACTGAAATCGGCCGCCGTCAGGGTGGCAAACGCCGTCGGGTCGAAGTTGGGCTGCTCCCCCACGGTCGCGACCAACTGCCCCGTGCGATCCACGAGGAGCGCGCACCGGGCGTTGCTGTCGACGAGGAACTTCTGGAGCGTGTGCGTGATCGCCCCGAAATCGTCTTCCGTGAAGGACCAACTGGCGGCACCAACAGGCATGGTGGAGGGCTTGAGATGGGGGTAAAGATGGCAAATGGGGCCGTGAGGGGACAGGGGGGAGAGCACGGAACGAGGAGGGGGTAGAGGCGTCGGGACGGGGGACGAGGGGTGGAACGAGAAGGGGGGCCGCTCAGGCCCCCTCTCGACCCTCGTTCCGCCCCTCGTCCTTCCTCGCTACGCCTCTACCTCCTCCTCGTTCCGCTAGAGCTGCCGTCGAGCCGTTATCGACTGCGCAATCGTCACCCCATCCGCGTATTCCAGATCCCCGCCCACCGGCAAGCCGCGGGCGATGCGGCTGAGCGCCACTCCACTCGGGGCGAGCTGCTGCTGGAGGTAGAGCGCCGTCGCCTCACCCTCGAGCTTTGCATTCGTCGCCAGGATGACCTCGCGCACGCCGCCGGCGCTGACGCGCTCGACGAGCGGGGCGATGCTCAGGTCGTCCGGTCCGACGCCGTCGATGGGGGCCAGCCGGCCGCCCAGCACGTGGTACATGCCCCGGTACTCGCCCGACCGCTCGATGGCGCCGATATCCGAGGCCTCCTCCACCACGCAGATGAGCGTCGCGTCACGGCGCGGATCGGCACAGATCGCGCACAGCGCCTGTTCCGTCAGGTTGAAACACTGCGGGCACGGGTGGACCTTTTCCGCCAGCGTCACCAGCGCTTCAGCGAGCCGGCGCGACTGCTCCGCCGGCTGCTTGAGCAGGTGATACGTAAGGCGCAGGGCCGACTTGCGCCCGATGGTGGGAAGGCGCGACAGCTCGGCGACGAGATCGTCGATGGCCGACACGTCAGAACGGAAGCTGGAACGGCAGGTTGAGGCCGCCCATCAGGGCGCGCATTTCGCGCTGCGCCGCCTCAAACGCCTTCTTCTGCGCGTCCATCGTGGCCACGGTGATGAGGTCCTCGAGCATCTCGACGTCGGCCGGGTTCACGACCGAGGGCTCGAGGCGGACCTTCTTCACGTTGCCCTTCCCGTCCACCTCGACGGTGACCATGCCGCCGCCCGCCGAACCGGTGACGGACAGCTTGAGCAGCGCCTCATCGACTTGCTGGGCACGCTGCTGCATCTGCTGGGCCTGCGCCATGAGATTCTTGAGGTCCATACGCGCCTATGGGAGCAAGCGAAGGTCGAGCGCATCGATGGCCGCATCGAGCACGGGGTCGCGCTTGCGCAGCTGGGCCACGCGGCGCTCCAGCACGCTTTCCTCTGTCAGCCGCGCCATCGGAGCGGCCTGCTGCGCCTTGACCACGATCCGCTCGACGCCGGTGAAGCGCGTGCGCAACGCCGCGAGCACCTGCTCCGCGGCCTGCGTGATGGCGTCGCCGTGCACGTCGGTGTCCACGGCAAGCGTCACCGTGCCGCTTCCCGAGACGGCCTGCGGCGTGGCGTGATCGAGCATGGAGGCGAGCGTGCCGCGGCCGCCCCTGCGGACGACGTCCACGATCTCATCCCAGTACTCGGCCAGGCGGTTGATCTCGGCAGGCATCGTCGCCACGGGAGCGGCCGCATCGGCCACAGCCGCGGCGGACGACGCGGGACGTGCCGCCGCCCGTCCAACGGCGGAGGCCGATGCGACCGCCACTGGAGGCAGTTCCACGCTATCGCGCAGCCGCGGCGGAGCCGGACGCGCTTCGCCCTCGCGCACCATCGGCGCGGCGGCACGCGACGGTTCGTCGCCGCGCGACGCGCCCCGCGCGGGTTCAGCGCGCGATGACTCCGCCCGCATGGCCGATGCGCCGCCACCAGCGGATCCGCCCGGCGGCGCGCCCATCACGCCCCGGAGAACCGACTCCAGGTCCACGGTGCGGTCGAGCAGGGCAAACCGCACGAGCAGCGTCTCGAACAGCAGCTGCTGCTGCGCCGAGCGCCGGAAGTGTGGCTCGAGTTCCACCAGCATCACCAGCATGCGCACGAGGTCGGCGGCGTGCACGCGCGGCGCGCGCGCGGCGAGCTCCTGCCGCAGCCGATCACCGATCTCGGGCGGCGTGCCGCCCAGCGCCAGGGCCAGCTGCGCGCGCAGGAGGTCGCTGAAGTCGGCGAGCAGCACGTTGAAGTCGATGCCGTGGTCGGCCAGCCGCCCCACCCACGCAAAGACGTCGCCCGCCTTGCGGTCGAGCACGAGGTCGAAGAGCGCGAGCGTCTCGTCCTCGGGGACGAGACCGAGCGCGTCGCGGACGCGCTGCGGGGTGAGCGTTCCGCCGCCCCACGACAGCACCTGGTCGGTGAGCGAGAGCGCGTCGCGCATGGACCCGTCGGCCGCGCGCGCCAGCAACGCCAGCGCCTCCGGCTCGGCCTCCACCTTCTCCTCGGCGAGGACAGCGGCCAGTCGTTCCCGCACGTCCGCCGGTCCGATGCGCTTGAGGTCGAACCGCTGCAGGCGGCTGAGCACCGGAGCGGCGGCCTGCGCGATCTTCTGCGGCTCGGTCGTCGCAAAGACGAAGACGACGCGCGGCGGCGGCTCCTCCAGCACCTTCAGGAGCGCGTTCCACGCCTCGCGCGTAAGCATGTGCGCCTCGTCCACGATGTAGACCTTGTAGCGGTCGTCCCCCGTGGGGGCGTACTGCGCCCGCTCGCGCAGGTCGCGGGCGTCGTCGACGCCGCGGTTCGACGCGGCATCGATCTCCACCACGTCCAGCGACGCGCTGCCGCTCCAGATGCGGGTGCAGCTGGGGCAGTCCCCGCAGGGCTCGCCGTCGTCGCGCTTGTTCTCGCAGTTGAGCGCCATCGCCAGCACGCGCGCGAGCGTGGTCTTGCCGGTGCCGCGCGGGCCGCAGAGCAGGTAGCCGTGCGCCACGCGGCCGCGGGCAATGGCGCCCTTGAGCGTCCCCGCGACGTGCGACTGCACGGCGACCGCCGCGAATGACTTCGGACGGTATTTGCGGGCGAGGGCGAGGGACATGCGCTAAAACTGCAGACGGTGGACGGTGGACGGTAGACGGTTGACAGGGCGCGTCTGGCCGCGCGGCGGGCGACGGGCACTTGACGCGGCGGCCCCGGATCGCTTAGACATTCCTCCCATGCTGAACGCCCGCGCCTACTCTTATTCCTACTTTCGCTGCTCAACACGGGCCGCGGGGGCAGGCGTTCGCGCATAGCTGACACCAACCCATCGCACGTCACAGGCCCGTGGACATCTCCACGGGCCTTCTTCGTTTTCGCCACTGGAGGCCCCGTGATCATCATCACCGAAGCAGGCATTCCCCAGTCCACCCTCGACGCGCTGCGCGAGCACCTCGAGGAGCACGGGGTGCGCACGCACGTCTCGCACGGCACCGACCGCGTGGTCGTGGGGTGCATCGGCGACACCTCTGCGCTCGACGCCGGCGCCGTGCGTCGCTGGCCGGGGGTGGCATCGGTGGTGCCGGTGCGGACGCCGTACCGCCTGGCCTCGCGTCAGTTCCGCGCTGCGCCCACGCTCGTCCCCCTCGGCGACGGCGCCGGGACGGTGCTCGGCGCACGGCAGGTGGTCGTGGCGGCCGGGCCATGCTCGGTGGAGAACGCCGACATGCTGCTCGAGACGGCCCGCGGCGTGCGCGAACAGGGCGCGACGATGCTGCGCGGGGGCGCCTTCAAGCCGCGTACCTCGCCTTGGGCCTTCCAGGGGCTCGGCGCGCAGGGGCTGGCCCTCCTCGCCGACGCGCGTGCGGCCACCGGGCTGCCGGTCGTGACCGAGGTCATGGACCCCCGGCACGTGGAACTGGTGGCGGAGCACGCCGACATGCTCCAGATCGGCGCGCGCAACATGCAGAACTACGCGCTGCTCGCCGAGGTGGGCCGCGTGCGGCGTCCGGTGCTGCTCAAGCGCGGCCTGGCTGGGACCATCACCGAACTGCTGCTCGCCGCCGAGCACATCATGTCGCGCGGCAATGAACTCGTGGTGCTGTGCGAGCGCGGCATCCGCACCTATGAGACGGCGACCCGCAACACGCTCGACATCGCGGCCATTCCCGTGCTGAAGCGCGAGACGCACCTGCCGGTGATCGTCGATCCGAGCCACGCCGCCGGACGCGCCGATCTCGTGGCGCCGCTCGCCTTCGCTGCGATCGCCGCCGGGGCCGACGGCCTGATCGTGGAGGTGCATCCCCGCCCCGGCGAGGCGATGTCCGACGGCGAGCAGTCGCTCACCCTCGAGGCATTCGGCGACATGATGCGTGCCCTCGCACCGTTCGCCGAAGCGGCCGGCCGTTCGCTCGCCCCGGCCACGCGCGCGACGAAGGTGGCCTGATGACGCCCGCCATCAAGCAGACGCCGGCGCTGGCCGCGCTCCGCGAGGAGCTCGGCGCGCTCGACGCGGAATTCGTGGAACTGCTCGCGCGGCGCGTGGAGATTGCACGGCGCATCGGGGCCGAGAAGCGCTCGGCGGGGCTCGCGACGCTGGACACGCGCCGTGAGGCGCAGGTGGTGGCCGCCGTGGCGCGGCACGCGCGGCGCGTGGGACTGCCCGAGGAATCGGTGCGCGACATCTTCTGGCCCGTGGTGGCGATGTGCCGCCGCGCGCAGCAGGACGAGACGCCGTGACCATCCAGGGACCGGTCGCGATTCTCGGGCTGGGCCTCGTCGGCGGCTCGCTGGCCCGTGACCTCTCGGCGCGCGGCACCACCGTCTGGGGGTTTGACGTGGATGCCGCGGCCACGCGGAACGCCTTTCGCACCGGCGTGATTTCGCGAGTGCTGGACGGCAGGCTGCGCGCGCTCGATGAGGCGAGGACCGTGGTCATCGCCGTGCCCGTGGACGAGGCGCTGGGGCTGCTGGAGCGCGCCACGCCGCATGTGCAGCACGCCGGGCTCATCACTGACGTCGGCAGCACCAAGCGCCGCATCGTGCAGCGGGCGTCGGCGCTCGGGCTGGCGCCACGATTCGTGGGGAGTCATCCCATGGCCGGTGATCACCGGGCGGGATGGCACGCCTCGCGGAGGGGACTTTTTGACGGCGCTCGCGTGGACCTCTGTCGCGCCCCCGACACCAGCGCCGCGGCGTGGAAGCGCGCCCGGGCGCTCTGGCGCGCGGTCGGCGCGAAGCCCGTGGAGCGCGATGCGGCCCTGCACGACGCCGAGATGGCGCTCAGCAGCCACCTCCCGCAGTTGCTTTCGCTGGCGCTCGCCGGTACGCTCGCCTCGCGGGCCATCGAACGACGCCGCCTTGGCAACGGCGGCAAGGAGATGACGCGCATGGCGGCCTCATCGGTCGAGATGTGGGCGGCCATCCTGGATGACAACGCGGTGCCGGTGCTCGACGCGCTCGAGACATGCCTTGCACAGCTCGGGGCGCTACGCGGCGCGGTGGAGCGGCACGACCGCGCGGCGGTGGCCGAGGCGTTCAGGGCGGCGAGAGACTGGTCTTTACGGACGACTTAGGACTTGGACCCAGGATTGTGATTCGTGATCTCGATTCAGGATTGCGATCGTCGATCGCGAGTGCCGAATTCAACAAGCAAGTGCAACACGCAAGCGGAAAGCTTCCGCAGGAGTAT
>CAYQCP010000016.1:0-57548 GCA_964416005.1 uncultured Gemmatimonas sp. | reverse complement strand
GTTTCTCTGTTGTTTCTCTGTTGTTTCTCTGTTGTTTCTCTGTTGTTTCTCTCTCAGAGCCACAGGTCGGGATTGAACCGACGACCGCTACTTATATAGAAGCTGGCTCGTCGCAGGGGTTGAGGCGTTTTCAGAGGGAGAACGCGACGGCGTTTGGTCGCTCGCACGACCGAACCGACCCCAAAGCGGCTCGTGAAAGTGTCCGGAAAACGTCCGGGCTTCACGTGGAACAGAGCGGGATGGCCGCATGAAGGCCTCGCGTGCGGTGCTTCTCCCCGCCCTCGCGGCAATCGCCGCAGCTGGCGCGCCAGTCAGCGATGCCCCGCCGGCCCCGACCGGCCTGCGTCGCCGCAACCGTCGCTACTACGACCCGAGCACCCGCCCATTCCCGCAGCGGGTCGATCGGTCCTCGCCGGCGCTCAAGAAGAAGCGCCCGTATACGAACGCGGAGTATGCCGCGATCGGCAAGGCCGTCGAGAAGCGCCAGCGGAAGGCAGAGCGCCGGCTGAGGACGGGACAGTGAACGACCCCCGCCCAGCCACTGTCGGTTCCGTCCTCGACGCCTATCGCGCCGATGCCGCCGAACGCGAGGTCCTCCTCCGGACGCTCGAGAAGCAGAACTACACCCTGATCAGTCGCAACGCGACCTATCTCGGGTTCATCCTCGGCCACAAGCAGCGGGAGTGGTTCGCGTACTTCCTCGGTGCGCTTTCCGGGGCATGCCTGATGGGCGCCAGCGCCGCGATCGACCGCGGCGACCGCGAAGCACTGGTCGTTTGGGGATCGCTCGCGATGGTCTTCATTGGCATGCGCGCGATCTGGAGCATCGCCGTGCCAGGCAAGCTCCCATGACCACCGCCCAGTTCTTCGCCGAGCGGCAGGCGCAGCTCGTGGCCGGCGTCCTGAAGGCGCTCGCCGGCGGCGTCGCGCTCACTGGCACCATGTTGCGCCGCGAGCTGAGCGCCGGCGCCAAGGAGCTGACGCGCGTCCTCGATACCATGCGCGATCGCGGGCTGGTGACGAGCCGCAATCGCTGGTGGACCCTCACATGACGCCCACCTGGCTGGTGATTCACCGCGTGATGTCCACACCCGATAAGGGTGGCCATCGCGTGCAGCTGCCGGGCGTGATCCTGCCATTCAAGGTCAGGGCCAGCGATCGCGCCGCGGCCGAGGCGCAGGTGAAGGCCTCGACGATCGAAGGTGGCCGGCTCGCGGTCGGTCGCCTCGAGGTCGTGGCCGAGTGCTCCTGGAACCTGATGTCCGCGGCGGAACGCGCCCGACTGCTCGGCGACTACACGCCGCCCGATGAGACCCGTGAACAGAAGCTGCGCCGTCTGAACGCCATCCGCGGCCCACGCCGCCGGCGGTCCGCATGACGCGCGCCCCACAGACCGCCGCCCGGGAGACCGGGGCGCAACACGCAACTTCTCCAGGCGTCCACTGCGCTCGTAAGGGACTGCTCCCCATCCACAGCCCAGCCCTCGCGGTCCCGGGTGGCACTACCTGCAGCACAGCACCGGCACCCAAGCCAGTGCGCCCGATCCTCTTCAGCGGCCCGATGGTGCGGGCGATCCTCGACGGTGCGAAGACGCAGACGCGGCGTGTCGTGCGCTTCCCGAAGTTCGCGAGTCCAGAGCACGCGAAGGCGATGACATGGGCTGAGGAAAGGCCCGAGCTGCGTGAATTCATCCGGCAGTTCGAAGGGCAGCGTCTCGTCTGCAATGAGACCAACGACGTCGGCACGGTCGCGGTGCACTGTCCCTACGGTCAGCCCGGTGACCGCCTTTGGGTGCGCGAGACTTGGACGGCCGACTTCAGCTGGCCCGATGACGATGGTGAGTCAGAGCTCTGGTGGCATGAGATGCCCGCCGCGTTCCGTGGACCAGCCAGCGCCTACTACGTCTACTATCTGGACGGGACCGCATGGGCGTGTTGTTCCGATGGTGTTGTGCGCGAAACGTCGTGGATCCCGACTGTCGACGACATGGAAGGCTGTCGCTGGCAGCCGTCGATTCACATGCCGCGGTGGGCGTCGCGGATTCTCCTCGAGCTGACCGCGGTCCGCGTCGAACGGCTGCAGGACATCAGTCGCGCGGATGCCAAGGCCGAGGGCTTTCTGCCCGGACTGAATGGCTTCGAGCGGTGGGCGGGGCAGTGCTACGGTAACGCGCAGCTGGCCTATCGCGCGTGCTGGGACTCCCTCAACGCGAAGCGCGGCCTCAGCTGGGATGCCAACCCGTGGGTCTGGGTGTTGGAGTTCCAGAGGGTGGTCGAATGACCGCCCGCCCCAGCCCCATCCCCGATGATGAGGTCGAGCTCGTGCGCGCGCAGCGGCGCCGCGAGACGCCGGTCTACGACTTCGGGCTCTTCGCGCAGACGCATCCAGCGCCGGCGAAGGCACCCGAGCCACCGGCCTGGCACCACTTCAAGCTCTGCACCACGCCGGCCGAGTACGCCGAGCTCGCCGCGTTCTCGCGCGACGGCATCGCCCTGCTCGAGGTCGCGCGCCGGGTGGCGAATGCGATCCTCGACGCGCAGGGCAGCATGGCCGTCTGGGAAGTCCGCCTCGCCATGGGTCAGAAAGGCTGGCTCGCGAACAACGGCGAGGAAGATCTCGATGCGTTCGGCGGGCTCGGCACCGGCATGAACCTCGCCGCTGTCGATAGCGAGCGGCCGCCCGCCTGGGCGTCGGCGCTCATGCCGAGGAGCCACAACAACCGCAACACCGTTTGGGTCCGTCCGCAGCACGTCGCCGCCTACACCCCCGCCACGCGCCGTGCGCGTGCGCATTCACGTCCTACCAGGGAGATCCCGCAGTGACCCCGCTCGACAGCACGCTCATGCAGGTCCCGGTTGCCGACCTGCACGAATCCCCCCTCAACCCCCGCAAGCACTTCGACGCGGCGGCCCTCAAGGAACTCGCCGACAGCATCAGCAAGGTCGGGATCCTCACGCCGCTGCAGGCGCGGCCGAACGCCAAGGGCTACGAGCTCGCCGGCGGCGCGCGTCGCTATCGGGCCGCGCGGCAGCTCGGCCTGCTCACCGTGCCCTGCCTCGTCCGCACGATGAACGACGTTGAGTTCCTCGAGATCATGACCGTCGATAACCTGCAGCGCGACGACCTGCACCCGCTCGAGGAGGCGCAGGGCTTCAAGCAGCTGATGGAGCAGTGCGTCGGCTACGACATCGCCAAGATCGCCGAGCGCTGTGGACGGTCGCACCAGTACGTGTACGACCGTCTGCGCCTGCTCAAGCTCATCCCGAAGGCGCAGGACCTGTTCCTCGACGGACGGTTCCCGCTGTCTCATGCGGTCCTGCTGGCGCGGCTGGCGCGCGAAGACCAGGAGCGCGCCATCGATCCGAACGGCAGCGGCAACGGCCGCATCCGCGGCCTCTTCGAGCCGGACCATGGGCTCTTTCAGTCGATAGGACGCGGCGTCGAGGTCGGTCCGGAGTCCACTGACGACGAGTGGGCGGAGTGCAAGCCGGTGAGCCTCGGCGAGTTCAAGCGCTGGATCGATGAGCATGTGCGGTTCGACGCGCACGCGGACGTCGTGCCGGATCTGTTCCCGGAGACCGCGGCCGCCGTCCTCTCCGCCGAGCAGAACAAGCAGAAGGTCGTGCACATCACGCACGACTACCGGGTGGCCGACGACGCGCGCGACGCCAGCGGGGTGCGCACCTTCGGAGAGAACGCATGGAAGCGCGCCGACGGCGAGGAGAAGTCAAAGACATGCGCGCACTCGGTCCTCGGCGTCGTCGCCGCTGGCCATGGCCGTGGGGATGCGTTCCTCGTCTGCGTCGCGAAAAAGAAGTGCGAGATCCACTGGCCGGCGGAGGTTAGGGCCGAGAAGCAGAAGGCCAAGCTGCAGGCGAAGGCGGACGTCGGCGACCAGACCGCGAAGGCCACGCTCGAGCGTCAGAAGCAGGCGCAGGCCAAGGAGGCGGAGAAGGCAGAAGCCGCCGCCGCGCTGCGCGCGCGCGTGACGCCGCTGCTGGTGAAGGCCGCGTGCGCGGCCATCGATGATCTGGCCGAGAACAAGCTCGTCGCACTCATGTGGGATGAGCTCGGCGACGGCGAGATCTACATCGACCACCAGCGGCGCAAGAAGCTGAAGGCCCCGACGTCGGCCGCGCGACTGCTGCGCATCCTGCTCTCCGAGGACGTGCTGCGGAACGAGCAGAGTGCAGCTAGGCAAGGCGGCAGAGACACCTGGGCGTATGACCAGATCGTCGCCCGGGCGAAGTCGCTCGGCGTCAACGTCGAGAAGATCGTGCGCGACGCCATGGCTTCGGAGGCGGCCAAGGCACCCGCCGCGCCCACGGCCAAGGCGAAGCCAGCGAAGGCTGCGAAGCCGAAGCAGAAGGCGGGCAAATGAGCGAGCGCCCCACCCACGGCGACGGCCACACACCAACGTCGCAACTGCAGCCCTTGCGCTGCCCAGGCTGCGGCGAAGACCTCGAGCTCGCCTGCCCCAATCACTGCGCCAACGCCCATGAAGGGGCGCATATCGGGCTCACGCCCGCGCAGGCGGCTCCTGCCCCCCGCGCGCGCCCCGATGCGCCCAGGCACGGCATGAGGCGCCGCAATGGACAGACACGCGCCGGAGTGCTCGGCTACCTCGCGACCGTTGAGCACGCGTCTGGCCAGGCGATCGCGGCTGGCGCTGGTATCCCGACGCACGTCGTGCACCAGATGCTCGCGCACCTGCTCGGCGAGCGGCTCATCACCAAGACGCTGCCACCGGGCCGCAAGCGCGGCGCCGGCTACCGGCTGGTGCGCTCATGAGCCGCAAGCGAAACCCTAGCGAGCCCCTGCCATACTACCGCTGGTTCCCCCAGTCCTACCGGGCGTCGGACCGGGTCTCGGCGCTCACGCCGATGCAGCGCGGGATCTACCGCGAGCTACTCGACGTCGTGTGGATGAAGGGCTTCATCCCTGCGTCAGACGTGGTGGAACTCGCACGAATGGCACGCGTCCCGGTGTCGGTCATGCAACGCGCGTGGCCAGCCGTTCGCCTCATGTTCGTGCCGCTGCCTGGACTCGATGGTGAGTGTCTGACGTCCGAACGGCTGGAAGGTGAACGCACGCAACAGGATGCGGTGCGGGTGCAGCAGTCGCTGGCGGGAAAGCGGAGCGCCGCTCTGCGCAACGCCCGTTCAACGCCCGTTGAACGCCCGTCAACCAGCAGTAGCAGTAGCATGAGCAATAGCAGTAGCACCCCGTTGACGGACGTTGACTTCGTGGCCATCGGCGCGCCGCCCGCCCCTCACGGGGCGGCGCGCCTGTCCGATCTCGGGAAGGACATGGCAGAGCGCGTCGCGCGTGGTGAGATCCGCCGGGAGCCGCGGTCATGATCGCCGGCAAGCCGCTGCGATCTGACCCGGCGAAGGTGCGCGCTTGGCTCGACCGCTCTCGGAAGCCCCTGACGCGTGGTGCGTTCTGGAAGACGCGCACTGGGCAGCTGCTACGCCGCACGGCCATGAAGCAGCGCAACGTCGAGCGCCGGGCCAGGCGCGCCAAGCAGTATCGCGCCGTGCTGGTGTCGGACTTTCACAAACAGCTCCGCTACGCTGCCTACCTGCGCGCTGGCGGGCTCTGTGAGTGCGATCGCTGCGTCGCCCTACGGTCCCCGACGCACCAGGCGATGACGGCTGAGGGTTTCAGCGAGCAGCTGCAAGCCGCCACACCGATCCCCGTCTGGTTCACGGTGAAGGGCAGCGATCCCTGGCGCCGGTTCCGCTCGAGCGACGGCGAGATCCACCACGACAGCTACAAGCACTTCGGCAAAGAGAACCCCGACGAACTGCGCCTCTTGCGCTGGGTCTGGAAGACCTGCCATCAGCGCATCGAAGCCGAACACAACACGCGCCGGCACTGGCTGGCGGGAGACAAGAGTGTCTGACACCCCGAAGACGGCAGGACTGGACGAGGCGGCGCTGAATTTGGTAGTTGAACGCTATCGCGGATATACCGTCGTTATTGATGAGGCGCTCCTCCGGAACGTGGTACGGTCCTACCTTTCCGCCCTCCCGTCCGTGCCGGTGGGGGAGGCGCAGGACGTGCTATTCAAGGCACGGCGTTCCCTCGCGTGCATGAATCACGCGCTGGCGGGGACACGCTCGCAGTTCTTGGCCGACGACGTGACGGAGCGATGCGAAGCCGTCTTTGCCGCCATGTCTACCGCTAATCTGCCGGTGGGGGAGGCGGTGGCGTGGAGTTGCGCTGAACACGGAACGGGCAAGGCGAAGTGTTGCGGCGAGGCTCAGCAGGTGCGCGACGACTACGCTGAGATTGCCAATCCGGTGCGCGACCATAGTGCGACGCCGACGCTTGCGCAGTCTCTTGTGGCGTGGCTAGAGGGCGACAGCGCGGCGTGGCACCTGACGCGGCTGCTGCGTTCACTAGCGAGCAGTCACGCGGTCTTGCATCCGGCGTTCAACGAAACGATTCGCAAGTGGCTGGCACGCGAAATCAAGGTCAAGGCGTCTCAGTACTACGCCCATCCCGCTCCCCTGCCGAGCGCCCCGGACCAAGCGCGGGACGACATCGGCGTAGACGACGGCGCCACGGACGGCTACGCGCGCACCGTGAACCGCACGCCGTCGAGCGCCGAAGTGGAAGCGGCGCTGAAGTGGCTCGTAGAGCAATCCGGTCATCCGTTCGTCGGCGAAGTTGTGAAACGTGCTGAGACCATTCGATCCGCCCTCTCCCGCGCTCCCGTGCAGCCCCCAAGCCGTGAGGCGGTGGAAGCGGCGATAGAGGAATACGGGCGACAGTGTCACGCGCTGGGCTATCTGCACGTCAAGCGCGATTCCGACCGCGCCTGTCAATCTGCGAAAGCCGCCCTCCTCGCCTTGCTGTCGGCTCCCGTGCAGACGAATGGGGAGACGACAAGAGCAGATGAGGCCGGCCCATACGGATACTGCGGCTGCGGAACACCCCTCTCTCGGCCAACTTGCCGCTTTTGTGACAACGATGAGTAGCCCTTCCCCCTCTCCCGAGGATGTGAGATGAGCAAACTCGCGCCAGTTCGCCGCACGATTGCCGATGTGCGCGCTGCCCACTCCCCGATCATCTACTACGGGGCGTGCACGTGCTGGTGGTCGGACAGGCCGCCGCCATACCGCACGCGAGGGAAGTATCCACTTCCGTGCGATCCGCGAGGTGGTGTGCTGATGGAGACCCGCAACGTTGAGGGGTTTCTGCGTGGAGCCGAGGAGAACCCAGAGTATTACGGCCCGCACGGCTTGGCTGCGTTCGAGCTGGCGCTGCACGGCAACGTGCTCGCAGGCGACGGCAACCCGACGTGTTTCGAGAAATGGGAGGAGTACGGCGCGCTCCTCGATGCCCCCGCCACCTCTCCCGAGGGAGCAGACCACAATGGCTAGACGGGTCCGTGCGGCGGACATTGCGCCGATGCGCTTTGTGTATGCGGGCATCATCAACGCCGAGAAGTGCATTAGCTATCTGCGGATGATCGGCGTTGAGCTGGACGACGCGACGGCGGATAGCTGGCTCGACTCTCAGGCGGTGCACCGCTTCTTGAAGCGGATGAAAGGACGGGAGTTGACGGTCGAGCGGTGGACGTGTCAGTGCGGGGAAATGGAGGGCTTTGCGCTGCGCGGCGAGAAGGCTCCGCGCCGAAAGCCGAAGGACCGCCAGAAGCCGGACATCTGCGAGGAGTGTGGCGGTCGCTTTAGTTGCATGATGACGTGGTATGTCGTAAGCCGCGACGGCACCGAGAAGGACTATCGGCCAGAGATGGAGCGCTTCTCGCCATTTGACTGGCGCGAACTGCTGGAAGAACACCGCAACCGAGGGAGCAGACCGTGAGCCG
Source organism: uncultured Gemmatimonas sp. (assembly GCA_964416005.1). Lineage (GTDB taxonomy): Bacteria > Gemmatimonadota > Gemmatimonadetes > Gemmatimonadales > Gemmatimonadaceae > PNKL01. Next base: position 49,705 of record CAYQCP010000016.1, on the reverse strand, counting down.
TGAACTGACGTACAAGGAGAACGAGGCCGCGCGCGCCCTCTGCCTTGTCAGGCACCCACTTCTGCCGATGATCTGTTCCGAGTGCCGCGCCGACATCGTGAGCCTCGTGGACGGGCCACCGAGCGGGGGCGTGCCGGAGGTTGCGGCGGGCATGGAAGCGATGCGCCGCGCATCCGTGGACGCCCCGCACGCCGCGCAGGGCAGCTTCCCCGATGGTAGCTATGAGATTCCACTAGAGACGCGGCTTGAAGCGGCCGCGCAGGACGGGCCATCCATCCCGCGCCTCGGCATCGTGCCAACCGACAAGCATAGCGTCCCCCTCACGTCCGCCGAAGGCAGGCAACTGCTCACGCTACTGCGCGCCACTCCACCGAGCGGGAGCGTGCCGGAGAAAAACTGTCTTGTGCCGTTGGCACGTCTTGGTGCGTGGGTGCTTGCCGAGATGAGAGAAAACGCATCTGACATTGACGGCGGCGACGTGCAGGACAAGGCCGAGGAGTTCGGGGTCGTCTCACCAGAACCGGCGCAGAAGCCGTGCTGTGAGAACTGTCTGTGCGCAGAGTTCGATGCCGACACTTGCTATCGCAACACGAAGGCGACCACAGACGCCCTCTCCGTTTTGGAAGCCGTCTCCGCGTGGCAGGGGAGGACGAAGTGAGCACCAACGACCGGAGCAACCTGACGGTTGATGGAGATCTGAAGGTGCCGCCGGTGGAGCCCACCTGCCCAGACTGCGGCCACTTCGCCCTGCTGCATACCTCGCCGAGCTGCTGCACCACGACGCCGGCGGACGGCATTCAGCGCCTTCCGTGCGGCTGCCCAAGGACTGAGGCGTGGGTGCTGCGCTGGGCGCTCGCCGAATCGCAGGAGGAGTGCGGCCGGCTCCGCCGCGACAACACCCACCTGCGCGCCGAGAAGGCCATCATCTGGGCAGGCCAGGCATGAACTGGACCAACTACGCCATCGTCGCGATCGCCGTCTGGGGCGCCCAGGTGACCTACGATCATCTAGCGGATTCCCGCGGTCGGCTGGCGCCACCAGTCTTCTACGTCGCCAGCTCGATCGTCTGGCCGTTCACGATCGTGCTGGTCCTGGGCTCGATGCTGCTCGCCTCGTGGCGCCGGCATCGGGCAGCGCTGCGCACCGCTGCGGTGGCGCTATGGCGCCGTGTCCATCAGCTGCGGATCGTGCGCTGATGGCGGCCCCCCTGCGGACCGACCGTCGCACCGCCGTCTTCCACGATGAAGACAAGCTCCGCTGTCCCCAGGGGCATCCGATCAAGAAGCTCTTCTGGGCTCCCACCCTCACCGCCGTGCGCTGCACGTGGCGCGCAGACGGCCCAAGGTCTCCTGAGTGCGGCAGCATCGTGCTACTGTTTGCCGTGTCGGATGGATTGCGGTACGTCGTCGAGGTCACGCACGTCGAGGCGCGACACGTTGAGGAGAACCGCATGACGCCCGCCGAGGCGGCCCGATTCCTCGGGCTGTCGTGGACGCCGGATCCGGATGCGCATCGCCTAGGAGGTGCTCGATGAACGTCACTGTCACACTCGATGTGCGCGCGTTCCAAATGTTCATGACCGACTTCGAGCGTCGGCAGCTGCCCTACGCCACGATGCTAGCGCTCAACACTACGGCAGCCGACGCCCAACGTGGCATCAAGAATCGCATCCTCTCGGTGTTCACCGTGCGGTCAGCCCGCTCGAGCCAGTGGCTCTCCAACCAGGTGTGGTTCCGGCAACGGGACCGGGCCACCAAGGCTAGGCTTTCAGCATTCGTGACGGTCGGCGATCGAGGGGATCGCGTTGACTACACCAAGCGATCGTTCTTGCCTGCCTACGAGAGCGGCTTCCTGCGCCGCAGCTCGTTCGCCATCGGTGGCACACGCATCAAGGTGTTCCCCAAGGGCTCGATCGCCATCCCGAACCGTGGCGCCAACGGCCGCGCTGAGATGCCTCGCGAGCTCTACCCCACGATGCTCGGGATCCAAGAGAGGCGTGACATCGCCGGCGGCATGCAGTACGTGAAGGTGGGCAGGGGCAAGAAGGCGCGCACGCAGCAGAGCGGGCTCAAGGGCAAGCGTCGCACGTTCGTGGTGCGTCACGCGGGTGGTGGCGCTGGTCAGGTGCGTCAGCGCGTGGGCCCGGGCAAGCGCGACACGATCCTACTCTTCCGCATCCGCACGCCGCGCACCGTGCCGCCGCGTCATTTCTTCTTGGAGACAGCGCAGCGCATCGCCGACCAGCGCATGATGATCAACCTGCGCAACGGGTTCGCCGAAGCGATGAGGACGGCGCGATGAACGTGTGTCACGCAACGCGACAGTCTGCCATCGCGGCGGGTCCTTCCCAGAGGACGCACCTGCGGGTGTCGACGACCACCGTCATCGGGCATACACCAGCTCGAAAAGAATGTGGGACTTGGGCACGCCAGCCTGACGTGTCCACTCTGTAGGACCGTACATGGTGGCCAAACGACTGACGCGCGGGAAGCCGGCGACACGAGCGCGCAGCAAGGCGAAGACGCGCGCGAAAAAGGTCACCGACGGCACGCATATCACCGGCCTCGAGTTCGCGAAGCGCCTCGGCCTCTCCAAGAACGCGACGTCGTACATGACGCGCGAGGAGGGCGCGCCTTACGACGTGCACGGATGGCGCTGGCCGGAATGCAACCACTGGTACATCCGCCGCGAAAAGCAGCGTGGGCGTCCGGCTGCCGGCGACAACGTGGCCAACGCGCGCGATCGCCGCGAGATGGCGCAGGCGGAACTCGCCGAGCTGGACCTCGCCGCCCGCCGCGGTGAGACCATGACCGTCGCGCAGTACGACGCCGTGGTCTCGTCGGCATTCTCTCGCGTGCGATCGCGCCTGCTCAACCTGCCTGGCAAGATCGCCGGCGAGGGCGAGTTGAAGCCGCGAGAGGAGCTGATCGCCGTCGCTCAGCGACTCGTCAACGAAGCGCTCAAGGAGCTGGCCGCCGGCGAGGACGTGCCAATGACCCTCGAGGAAGAGCCGGCCGCCGCATGAGCGCGATCGCCCTCGGCCACCTGCAGGGCGCGCAGGTCGCGCTCGAGCGTGAGCGCTACTGGCGGGCGAACGCGTTGCCGCCGCCGCCGAGCCTACTGCTGTCAGAATGGGCCGACCGCTACCGAATGCTCAGCCGGAAGTCGAGCGCCGAGCCCGGGAATTGGCACACATCGCGCGTTCCGTACCTGCGCGAGATCATGGACACGCTCTGTGATCCCAAGGTGCAACACGTCTGCTGGATGAAGGGCTCGCAGATCGGGGCCACCGAGACGGGCACCAACTTCGTCGGCTACTACATGCATCAAGATCCGTCGCCGATTCTCGTGCTGCAGCCGACGCTCGACATGGCCCGCGCTTGGTCCATCGATCGCCTGGACCCAATGCTCGCGGAGTCGCCCGAGCTGCGGAAGCTGATCACGAAGACCAACCGCCGCGACAAGGGCGACACGATCCTCCACAAGGAGTTCGGCAACGGGCAGGTGGACATCGTGGGCGCGAACTCGCCGTCGAGTCTCGCATCGCGTCCCAAGCGCATCCTCTTCGCTGATGAGGTGGACCGGTACCCGCTCGAAGCCGGCGAGGAAGGCGACCCGCTGACGCTCGCCGAGCGCCGGCTCGATGCGTTCTGGAACCGGAAGGTGTTCGTGCCGTCCACGCCAACGATCAAGGGCGTGTCGCGCATCGAGGACCTCTTCGGGCTTTCCGATCAGCGACACTACCAGGTGCCGTGTCCCCACTGCGGGCAGCTGCTCATCCTACGCCGGCGGTACCTGCGGTGGGACGCCGGTAAGCCGGAGACGGCGCACTACGTCTGTAGTCAGCCAGTAGATCCGGAAGGCAGGCCGCTTGCGGTCGTCGGTGGATCAACGGTCACCGAAGGCGCCGGCCAAGAGCAGCCGCACGCCGGCTGCGGGGCCGTCATCGAAGAGCGTCACAAACACGCGATGCTCGTCGAGCGCGGATATGGCGGCGATGCCCGGTGGGTGCCCACCTACCCCGGCCGTCGTCGGGTCGGCTTCCACATCAACGCGCTCTACTCGCCATTCCTGCGGTGGAGTGAATTCGCGGCCGCCTGGCTCGAGGCGCAGGGACGCCCGAAGAAACTCAAGGTGTTCGTGAACACCTCCCTCGCCGAGACCTGGAACGACGAGGCGATTGGCGCGAACCCGGACAGCCTCAAGGCGCGCCGCGAGACGTATGCCGCCGAGGCGCCGGGCGGCGTTGGGCTCATCACCATCGGCGCCGACGTCCAGGGCGATCGCGTCGAGGTGGACACTTGGGGATGGGGCGAGGGCGAGGAGCACTGGCATCTGCGGCACGAGACCATCTGGGGTGATCCGGCGCTGCGCGCCATGTGGGACCGCGTGCAGCTGGTGATTCAGAGACCGTGGCAGCACGAGCATGGCGCAGTCATCCACGCATCGGTGGCGTTTGTTGATTCCGGCGGCCACCACACGGACGCAGCCTATCGGTTCTGCCGCCGGAAGTTCGGCGTGCCGTGCTGGCCGGTGAAGGGACTCGGCGGATCTGGCATCGCTCCCGTGCGCATGCCGCTGCGGAAGTCCAAGGCCAAGGCGAAGGTAATCATCCTGGGCACGGACGCGCTCAAGGACATCGCGTTCGCGTACATGGCCACCGAGATCGCCGGCCCCGGCTTCATGCACTTGCCGCTCGAGACCACCGACGAGTGGATCGCGCAACTCACCGCCGAGGAGGTCAAGAAGAGCTACGACAAGGGGAAGGTGGTGCGGCAGTACATCAAGAAGCCGGGCGCGCGCAACGAAGCGCTGGACATGTACTGCTACGCGCTGGCCGGGTTGCTGCACTTCAACGAGACCGTGCGCGAGACGCTCGGCCGGCGCGCCGAGGCGCTGCGCAAGAAAGGCGAGGAGCTCAAGGCGGCGGCCGCGGACACGCCGGCAGCGGAGCCGAGCGAGGAGCCCGAGCGTCGGGCGAAGCGCCGGAAGGTCCGGCGGTCGGGGTTCGTGCACAACTACTGAGCGCGCGCCGAATCCAGCGTATTGCGCCATTGCGCCTGATCTGATAGTTTCTCGCCGCGCGCAATCCGCGCACACAACTCGACGAACCGGTTCAAGGCCGGTGTGGCGACCAAAGGGTCGCTGCACCGGCTTTTCTGCGTTTCCAGGAGCGGCGTGGCCCCAACGATCCCGACCACCGAACCCACTCTCCTCGTCAGCGGCACGACGTGGCAGTGGAATCCATCCTTCGCGGACTTCCCGCCGAGCGATGGATGGGTGATCGCCTACCGCCTCGTCGGCCCGACCACCAAGGAAATCGCGGTCACCAACTCGGGGACCGCCTACTCAGTCTCCGTTGCCTACGGTGAGACCGCCGTTCCACCGGGCAGCTATTCGCTGGGCGGATATGCGACCCTTGCCGGTGCGCGCCATCCGCTGCCGAACCGCCAGGTGCTCGTCGTCGAGGGTGGCGCGATAGAGCAGAAGGGCGCCGCGCGGCGCCTCTGGTGCGAGCAGATGCTCGAGATCGTGCAGGCCGTGCTGATGGGCAAGGCCAGCGCCGACATGCTCGAGTACTCCATCGCCGGAAAGAGCGTGAAGACGTTCACGCTCGAGGAGCTCTGGAAGCTGCGCACCTCGCTGCGCAATGAGCTCTATGTGAAGCGCACGGGCCGCCGCGGTCAACCGCTGCGCGTGAGGTTCGGCAATGGGTAGCGCGCTGCGCCGCCTCGTTCGCGCCGGCATGCGCCGCGAAGCCACCTTTGCGGCGGCCGAGCAGAGCCGTCTCTTCGCCGACTGGAACGGTTACATCCTCTCCGCTGTGCAGGAGCTGCGCTGGGAACTGCGCACGCTTCGCGGCCGGTCGCGCGCGCTGGCCCGGAACAACCCGCACGCGCGCCGGTTCGTCAACGCGCTCACCACCAACGTGGTGGGTCCGAAGGGCATCCGCCTGCAGCCCACCAACCTCGCGCGCGATGGGAAGCGCGATCGCGCGGCGAACCTGTACGTGAAGACCGCCTGGCAGACGTGGGGCCACCGCGGCACGTGCACGGTGGACAAGAGCCTGAGCTGGAACGACGTCGAGCGACTGGTCCTTGGCACCATCGCGGTTGACGGCGAAGCGCTCGTCTACGAAGTGCCCTATGCCGACAACCAATTCGGCTATGCGCTGCAGCTCATCGATCCCGATCTGCTCGACGAGGGATACAACGTCGCCTCGGGACCAAACGGCAACCCGATCCGGATGGGCATCGAGCTGGATCGCGTCACGCAGGCGCCGGTGGCGTACCATCTCTGGTCGCGCCATCCGCAGGACGTCGGGACTGGCGTTGAACTAAAGCGCGAGCGCTACGGCGCGGACGTGTTGCATCACCTGTTCGTGCGGTGGCGCATCGGGCAGCTGCGCGGCATCCCCTGGATGGCGCCGGCCATGACGTCGCTGCAGCACCTGGGCGGCTACGTCGGCGCCGAAGTGATCGCCGCCCGCACGGCCTCGGCGAAGATGGGCTTCATCCTGCAGAACTCCGCCGACGGTGCGAGCGGCCCGGATCCGGATGCGATCGAGGAAGAGGAGCAAGAAGCGCCCTACCTCGAGGCGGCGCCAGGCATCATCGATCGCCTCGGCCCGGGCGAGACGTTCGCGAACTGGGATCCCACGCACCCGACATCCCAGGTGCACCCGTTCATGAATTCGCTGCTCCACTTCATCGCCGCCGGCGTCAATGTCTCGGCGATGACCCTCACGGGCGACGTCTCGCAAGCGAACTACAGCTCGCTGCGCGAAGGCAAGAACACTGAGCGCGACGCGTGGGAAATGCTGCAGACCTGGTACGCCGGCGAACTGCATGAGCCGGTGTTCAACCACTGGCTGCCGCTCGCCCGCACGATGGGCGCGATTCCGCTCCGTGGTCCGATCACCGCCTTCGCTGCGCATCGCTGGCAGCCGCGCGGCTGGCGCTGGGTGGATCCCCTCAAGGACGTGCAGGCCAGTGAACGCGAGCTCGCGCTGCGGCTCACCACGCGCACGCGCCTGGCCGCGGAACGCGGCGATGACATCGAAGAAATCTTCGCCGAGTGGCGCGACGAGCAGGACCTCGCCGCCGAGTTCGGCCTCGTACTGCCAGACCCTCAACCCTCTCCCATAGCGGCAGGCACCTATGACGGCACCGACAATGGCACGACCCCGGGCGGCACCGGAGGATCTCAAGTCCCTGCCGATCCAGCGTCGGCGAGTGGCGGTCGCGCTCGACTCGTCGCGCTTCGTCACGCGCGCTGAAGGCGACACCCGGCTTCCGATCTGCCTGTCGTCCGAGGCCCCCTACGAGCGGTGGTGGGGCACGGAGATCCTCGGCCACGACGCCGGCGAGGTGGACCTCGGTTATTGCGAGCGCGGCCTCGCGTTCTGCGCCGACCACGACACCGAGCGGCAGGTCGGCGTGCTCGAGGAAGTCACAGTGGACGACGACGGCTGCATCCGCGGGCTGCTGCGCTTTGGCGCGCACCCCGATGCCGCCTGGATCGAGGCCGACATGCGTGCGGGCGTGCGGCCCTACGTCAGCGTCGGCTACCGCATCAACGCCATGAAGCTGATCGAGACCGACGAGAACCAGAACGACACGTATCGCGTGACCAACTGGACCCTGCTCGAGGGATCCACAGTGGCAGTGCCGGCGGATGTGTCCGTCGGCGTGGGACGGGACACGGACCTGGCCGCGTTCCCGCTCGCAATCGAACGCCAGGCGCCCCGCAAGGGCAAGGAACAGGAGGACCAAATGCCAGTACGTGAAGGCGAGGCCCCCGCCCCCGCGGCGGCGCCGAACGCGGACGAGATCCGCAGCGCGGAGATGACCCGCGTGAACGACATCATGCAGATCGCCGAGGACAACGGGCTGACGCTCGCCGAAGCGAAGGCGCTGGTGTCCGAAGGTCTCACCAAGGAAGCGGCGGGCCTGCGCATCCTGCAGATGAAGCGCGCCGGTGGTGCCGGTCGGCCGGCCGCCGTGGTGAGCGGCGTGCACGATCGCGCCGGCGACAGGCCGTGGGCCGAAGGTCGCGCAGGGTGCGAGGACTTCCTGCGCGCGGTGGTGCGGGCTGGCCGCGGCGATCTCGATCCTCGCCTCCTCGAGCGCGCAGCGTCCGGCGTCGGCAGCGGCGTCCCCTCCGAGGGTGGATTCCTCGTGCCGGAACCCGTGGTCGGACAGTTCATGGAGCGCATCACCGGCCCGGAGGGCGGTGAGGTCCTGCGCCGCGTGAACCAGATCCCGATCACCGTCGGAAACAGCTACAAGCTCAAGGGGTTCGACGAGACGTCCCGCGCCAACGGCAGCCGCTATGGTGGCATCCGGTTTGCCTACGGAGACGAAGGCGACACGCTGGTGGCGACGAAGCCGAAGTTCCGTGAGTGCGAGCTGAAGCTGCGCAAGCTGACCGGGGTGTTCAACATCTCGGAGGAAGAGCTCGAGGATGCGCCGCTGTCGCAGCAGATCATCACGACGGCGTTCGAGGAGGAGGGCACGTTCGTCATTGAGGACATGATCTTCAATGGCCTCGGCGCCGCAAGCCCGCTCGGCATCATGAACGGCGGAGGTCTCATCAGCGTCGCGAAGGTGGCGGCGCAGGCCGCCGACACGGTGGTCGCGCAGAACATCACCGACATGAAGGCGCGGTTCGGCGGCAAGTACAAGCGCGCCGCCTGGTTCTGCGACCAGACGGTGGACGCGCAGCTGCCCCTGATGACGATCGGCAACCAGCCGATCTACCTGTCGCAGGGCAGCATCAATCAGTCGCCGTACCCGATGCTCCTCGGCGCCCCGGTGATCTTCACGGAGTACAACGCCAAGCTCGGCGACCTCGGCGACATCGTGCTCGCGGACATGGGCATGTACCACTTCGGCCAGAAGGGTGGCGTGCGCACCGCGACGTCGATCCACGTGCGGTTCCTGCAGGACGAGCAGGTCATCAAGTTCGTGCTCCGTCACGATGGCCAGCCCGGCGTGGTCTCGCCGCTGACGCCCAAGAACGGCGGTCCCACGCGCTCCCCGTTCGTCACGCTCGCCGAACGTGCCTGACCCCGGCCGTGGGCGGGTCACCCCGACCCGCCCACCGCTGGCTCGGTGTTCACCTCTCTGAGACCTCCAACAGGACATCGTCATGGACAAGACTTTCCCCGAAGGCATCTTCCCGGTCGAGCTGCTCGCGCCGGCGACGGATGCGGCAGGGCGCACGGGCGACTACATCAGCCTGAAGTACGCCCACAGGCTGTACCTCATCGCGCACATCACGCAGGGCAACGCCGCCACGGTGGCGCTCACGCCCACGCAGGCCTCCGCTGTCGCCGGTACGGGGGCGAAGGCCCTCACAAACAACGTCCGCATCTGGGCGAACGAGGACACGGCCGCCGGCCAGGCGCTCGTGCGTCAGACGGACGCGAAGAACTTCACGACCTCCGCGGCATTGAAGAACAAGGTTGTGGTCTTCGAGATCACGCCCGGGGCGCTCGACGTCGCCAACGACTTCGACTGCGTCACGCTCGTGACGGGCGCCTCGAACCTCGCGAATCTCACCCAGGCGATGGCGCACGTGGTGCCGCGCTACGCCCAGGCGACGGCTCCGTCGTTCCTCACCGACTAACGCGGTGATCCGAGTCGTCATGCAGTTCGGCCCCCACGCGGGGGAGACGGTGCTGGTGTCACCGATGGTGGGGCGCGCGCTGCTGGCCGATGGCCGAGCGCGCGCCGTGCCGCCGGAGACGCCCTCACCGGCGCCCCCGCGTGCGGGGAGCGTCACCACCGCAAGCCCTGCGTCGATCGAGACGCGGGATCCCGTCATCACGCCCGATCGATCGCAACAGCAGGGCCACCGTCGAGGCCGTCGGTAGATGGCCACCAGCGCCTTCGACACCCATCTCGCGGGCATGCTCAACAGCCCGATGGGGCGCGACGTGTATGTCAGCGATCGCGTCATCCGCGGGCTGCTCGCCCGCGAGGAACGCCAGCAGGACGACGGCAACGGCTTCGGCGTCATGGTGTGGGTGACCACGCTGACGGTACAGGCCGCGGACGTCACGACGCTGCGCGTGGAGGATCGACTCGACGTGAGCCCGCTGCGCGCGCAGTGGAACGCGCTTCACCCGCGGTCGGAATGCACCACGTATGTGGTGCGGAAGGTCGGCCGCGAAGATGACATAGGCGCGCGCGAGATCGTGCTCGCCGACGTCGCGCGAGGTACGCTCTGATGCATCTCGCCGTCGTGGAGCTCATCGCCAACGCGCTCGCCGACAGCACGATCGGCGTCAACGCTGTGCTGGACGTCGTCCCGCGCGGCGATCATCGGCGCCCCCCGAACGCGCAGGTCTATGTCGAAACGCGCGCCGGCTGGGTGTCGCGCCTCGAGCTCGCAGAAAACCCGCCCGAGGGCGTGGAGCTGCCAGGCCTCGTAGTCGTGCTCGGCGGCCCCATCAACTGGCAGGGCAAGGGGCGCCCGACGCGCGATGCGGTGTCGCAGACCGCCAACCAGGTCACCGCCGGCATCCACTACCTGACGCGCGAGACCGACACGGAGATTGCCGTCGCGGACTCCATCCTCTCGCTCCGCGCGGCGCGTGGGGTGCTCAACATCCTCGCCCAGCCCGCTCATGTGCTGCTGCGCGAGCTCTACGGCGTGCGCCTCGAGACCATCGTCGAAACGCAGTACGCCCGTCTCTTCACGCCCATCGAGGACGTGATCCTCGCGGGCTCGCTCCTGACCACCTGGACAGCGCGCGAAACGCTGCCCCACACCACGCCCTGACGGAGGGCCGACCCATGATCACTGGCTATTCTGCCGACCTTCCGAGCGACTGCCTGCTCGATTCCGGTGTGCTGTATGTCGGATCGAACATCATGGGCGTCAGCCGTGGAGGGCTCTCATTCGACCCGGGCAAGGAGTACGCCCAGATCAAGTTTGACGGCCACCGGGTTCCCGTGAAGGGGCTCGATCGCATCGCGAGCTACAACAGCAAGATCTCGGGCACGATGCTCGAGCTCGGCACGGAAGAGCGTCCCTACCTCGAGCCGGGTTCGACAAGTGACGGTCTGTCGCCGATCGACACCACCACGATGAAGGCCGCGGGGGCGTTCCTCGTCGCCGGCGACTACTTGACGAATGTCCGTCTCGTCTTCGAGCGCGGCGTCGGCACCTACGCCGCCGTGCTCTTCACCGACGCGCTGCTCACCCAGTACAGCGTGAAGGGGAACGACGGTGACGTGGCCGAGATCGCCATCACCATCGAGGCGCGCCTGGCTGTGACGGGCACCGCCACCGGCGTCTGCCCCTACAAGATCGAACTCCGCACCGCCCTGCCGTAAGGAGAACAGATGAGCAAGGTGATTCTGCTGGCCGCGCTCGAGGAAGCGTGCCCAGCGCTGCAGCTGCCGGATGGCCGCGAGACTCCCATCCGGCAGATTGACGGCATCGGGATGCAGATGCTGCAGGCGGCGCAGGAGGGCGACGTCGCCCTGTTCTGGGAAGCCGCCGCGCGCTGCCTTCCGGAGGTCGCGCGCGACGACGTGCTCAAGTTCACGATCACGCAGGCGGTCCGCGTCGTCGAGATCGCCAGCGGGCAGGCTGAACGCGTGTTGGCCGCCGTCGAACGCCCGGCGGCGCCGGTGGAGACGGGGCCGCCGGCGCCGCCGTCGCCGATCCCGTCGGGCACGTGATTGCGCGCGTTGCGCGCACCTACGGGCGATCGCCGTTGGCGGTCGCCCGCGAGCCGTTTTCCGAAACCGCATGGGCGTTTGCGCACGCGGTACAACTCGAGCGTTTTGACGCGCTGCAGCGCGATGGCGAAGGGCTGCAGGCCGCGAGCCGCGCCGCGATCGCCTTCCACGAGCCGAAGCGCCTCGAGGCCGAGCGCAAGAGCTTCCTCGCCCGGCTGTCGCCGGCGACCATGATCACCGTCGCCGAGGCCAGGGCGCGCGCGCGCAGGCTCGTCGCATCGGGCGCCATGGCGGATCTGGCGGAGAGCCGCTGACATGACCGCCCCCATCCGCGCGATCGGCGTGCGCTTCGAGGCGCAGGGCGTGCCAGAGGTTCAGGCCGCCTCGCGCGCCGTGCAGCAGGCCGCCAAGGAGGCCTCCACACGCACGCGAACGGCCGCGCTCGCCGGCATCGAGGGCGCCGCCGATCGGGCGCGCGAGAAGTGGGGCATGGCCGGCCGCCAGATTGCGACGTCCATGGCCGACATCGGACGCAGCGGCGAGATCGGCGGCAGCGCGCTCAAGAAGTTCGCCATCGTCGGCGGCGAGATGGCCGTCATGTTCTCGCCCATCGGTCCCATCGCCTCGGCCGTCGCCCTGCTCACGCTCGGCATCGTGTCGATGTTCAAGCGCGCGCGCGACGAGCAGAAGGCGACGCAGGAACAGTTCATGCAGGGGCTGCGCGACATGGCGGCCGGTGCCGACTACGCGGGCCTGCAGGGGCAAGCGGGCAAGCTGTACCGCGGCACGTTCAACACGAAGACAGGCCAGTTCGAGGGCGGCGCGAAGGATCTCCTCGCGCGTGAACGCGCCCTGCAGCCGACGAGCGGCTTCGACCTCGGCGCGCCCGGACGTCTCAAGAACTTCTACGGTCAGAAGGTGCGCTCGCCGCTCGACGGGAAAGAAATCACCGTGCGGGAGCTGCTCGCGCAGTATGCGGAGACGATCTCCGTCATGACCATGCCGCTCAGCGGCCTGGCGGGCTCGCGCTCGCCGATCACAATCACCGCCGGTGGCAAGGCCGACGCGGAAGCGCGCCGTAAGGAGTACGAGCGCCGGATGCTCGACAACGGCTACGGCTACTCCGGCAAGATCGCGCCACGACTGCTCACCGATGCCGACAAGGCGATGTTCGCCAAGCTGGAGGGCAAATCACCGCTACTCGAGCTCTGGAAGCCAGACCAGAAGCAGCTCGACAAGGAGCTCGGTGAGACCATCAAGAGCGTCACCTATTGGGTCACGGATCACATTTCCGAGATCGCCGAGCTCTTCAAGCCGATTGGGACCACCATCGCCGAGACCATCGGCGCGTCGCTGCAGGAAGGGCTGCAGGGTGCATTCGAGACGCTCTTCACCGGCGGCGGAATCGCGCAGTCGGTCCGCGCGCTGTCGCAGTCCATCCTCCGAGGCCTCGGGAGTCTCTTCGCGGAGATTGCCACGAAGGCGATCATGATGTCGGCGCTGATGAAGGGGTTCCTGAAGAGCATCGCCTCGATGAATCCGTGGGCCGCTGGTGCGATCGCCGCCGCGATGCTGATCGCCGCCCAGGCTCTCGGCGGCGCCGCACGCGGCGCAGTGGCGAGCGCCGGGGCAGGCTCCTCCGTCAGCAGCGCCGCGGCCGCGAGCAGTAACGATCAGGTCACCCGCCTTGTCTGGGGCGCTGATTCGGCGACTGTCGCCGCCGGCATGACCCCGCGCCAGGCCATGAACGTGACGATCATCGGCCCCAATGACGCTTCGGCCCAGCGCGCCATCCAGGAGCTGATGAAGAACGCCAACCGTCGAGGGTAACCCATGGCCTCGATCTCGTTCAACGATGGCGCCGCGGCCACGCTCGACAACGGGCTGACCGCGATCGCGTCAGGCGTCGGCAGCCGGTTCGCCAACTGGACGCCCTTCACCCGCAAGGTCGGCGCGGCGGCCACGAGCCTGGCCACCGGCGCGCGCTCGATGTTCGCGTTCCGCACGGACTACGGCGCGTCGTTCGAGCTGCGCGACATCCCGAATACCGCCCTCGCCGTCGCACTCCGCCTCAAGCGCCACCTCGAGAATGGCGGCACCTGCACGGTCACCACCGGCGACTCGGCGGCGCGCACCTACGCGACGTGCGGCCTCGCCGACGGCGCTGACGTGGGCATCACGATGGCCGACCCGCAGCAGCTCACGTACACCGTGTCGCTCGCGCTGATCAATCTCGGCGCCGCCAGCGACATGCTCTGCGAGTACTGACGCCGTGCTGCTCGAATACCGGCTCCGGATCCGCGACGCATCCACCGCCCTGAATCCGGACGGCACCACCGACGCGCTCACGCTCACGTCCGTCGCCGGCGGCACGAACCCGTACATCACGGACGCGCCAAGTGGCGACGGCCAGGAAGTGGATCCGCTCGCCGGCACGGTGCGCGAAGGCAGCTACACGGTGCGGGTCGTGGATCCCGTTACTGGCACCGACGGCACGGGCACCATTCGCCTGGTCACCAACCAGCTCGAGGACGCCGGCTATCGGCAGCAGCTGCTCTCGCGCCGTTGCTACGTGGAGTACCGGCAGAACGGCGGCGCGTGGACCATGCTCACCGCCGGCTACTTGAACGCCATCCGGCTGGTGAGCGCGATCGAGTACGAGTTCGCCATCGGCGACAGCCGGCGTGTGGCGCGCACCAAGCGCGTCTTCGTGAACGGGATCCCGAGCTACGGCGGCCGAGGCACCATCTTTGGCGGCCCGGTGATCGGCGGCTTCCTCGGCATCAAGGACTTCGGCGGCTGGACCTTCCGCGTGGTCGCGGTGTCGGGACGCCAGGTGCAGTGCGCGTTCGTCGAGGGGTACGCGGGCCCCACAGGCTCCACGACGCGGAAAGTCATCGAGGCCAAGGCGCAGGCCAAGGACTCGCGCGTGGCGAAGATCGACGACCTCACCGCCAACTACGCCTCCTGGCGCAAGCTCGACGGCATGACGGCGCGCTGGTCGTATCCCGGCCTGCGCCTCAAGCTGAGCGTGAACGGCGTGGCCAACGCCGGCGCGCACGTACCGGTGCCGAATAGCCTCGTCCACGGCGGCGTGCAGATCGTCTCCGACCTGCCCATGCCGTCCACCGGCTACCACCTGACGTTCCAGTGGGACACGACGCTGGGCGGGGCCGCGCCGGCGGTGAACGCCGTGCTGCGCGTGAGCTGCTACATCGATGCCGTGTCGGAGGGGAGCCCGCTTTACATCGACACGCACCCCATTGACCTGGTGACGGCGCTCTGGACCGAGGCCGGCATCGCGTATGATGCGGCGAGCGCGACCGCGGTGAAGGCGCGCATCGGCGTGGACGTGCGGCTGGCCCTGCGGGTGACCGAGTCGCAGCTGCTCACGGACTTCCTCGAGGCGGCGGTCTTCGGGCCGTTCGGCGTCGCGGCGCGCACCAATGCGAGCGGTGCGCTCGAGCTCTTCACCACGCGGCTCAAGGACGCGGCCACTCCGGCGCTCACGGTGGCCACCGCGGATCTCCGCAACGGCGACACGATGGTGTTCGACCTCGACGAAGCGACGGTGGTGACGTCCATCTCGATCGAGCACCAGGTCTACACCGTCGCGCCAGACCAGACGCCCGACACCGACAACCCATTTGATGGCGTGTTGAAGGCGACGAGCCGGGTGGAGAGCTCGAGTGGCGACACGACGGCGTTCGGGACCAAGCAGGTGGAATTCACCATTCCCGGCATGGTGCACCTGGTCACATCGAACGAACCCGACCTGTCGAGCCTCATCGCCTCCACCGCGCTCGAGATCTTCGATCGGTTCGGGCGTGGGGCGCCGGCGGCGGAAGTCGAGATCCTCGCAACGGCGGCTGCCGCGGCCGCCAAGGTGGGCGAGGAGTTGTACGTCACGGTGCCGCACTACCCGAACAAGAACTACCGCATCGGCGAGTCCAGTGTCGGCGCGCGGATCATGCAGCTCGTGCGCCGCACCGAAGCGCCGGAAGGGCCGCGGTTCAAGCTCGTGGACAGCGGACTCGCGCAGCAGCCCGTGGCGCCGGCGGCCACGATCAGCATCGCCGCCAACGCCGGCGATCCCACGACGGTGGCTGAATTCACGATCACGAACGCCGCTGCGATCAATCTCGCCGCGGTGCTGCAGGTGGCGGTGGAATGGGCGACGGGCGCCCTGAGCCCGACGGACAACGGCCAGTCGTTCGCCCGCTACGGCGCCGGCAGCTGCCCGACCGGGGCGGAGAGGCTCCCGCCCGTGGCCGCCGGCAGCAAGGTGTGGGTGCGCGCGCGCACCGAGCAGGCGGGGCGCCGGCCGTCGGCATGGACCGCATGGACCAGCGTCACGCTCACCGCCCTCTCGGCGCCGTCGGCGCTGGCCGTCTCGGCAATTAAGAAGACCGCCGCCACGCTCACGTGGACCAACGGCTCGGCGACGGATGACATCGAAGTCTTCGTCTACCAGGGCGCGCTCCCGCCGGCGGACTGGGCGCCGTACAAGGTCTCGCGGCTGGCCGCTGGATCGACTCGTGCGCTTATCCGCTCGCTCTCGGGACCGACGATCGACTATCAGGTGGCCGTCTGCCACGTGGACGCCAGCGGCACGCGCTCGGCGTTCGCCACGAGCTCGCTGACCACGAACAACACGCTCGACGGCTGTCCCCGCCCCGCCGGCTTCGCCGTGCTCGCGAACCGCGAGGACGCGCAGGGGCGCATCGGCATCGCGCTCGCCCTCTGGGCGGCCGACACGACGATTGACATCGCCATCGAGCGGGCGCCCGACTCCGGCGGCTCGCCGGGTGCCTACACCGAGATCGCGCGCGTGCCGGGCACCACGTCGGTCTACATCGACGATCTGCCCAGCGACGGCCTCACCTACTGGTACCGCATCCGCCACTCGCTCGGCGGGCTCGGCGATTCCAGCTACACCGCCGCGCAGAGCGGCACGCCGGGCGGGATTCCGGCCGGGCTCGTGCGGCCTGATCCGGTGGCGCCGATCATCGAGGTCGCCGACACGCAGGTCACGACCACCGGCACCGTCACACTCACGATCACCGATCCGCAGGGGCGCGTAACGCTGGTGGAGTTCCGCACGCAGACGGATCCCGGCGCTTGGTCCGCGTGGGCACCCGACGCCTCGGTGCCCTACAGCCAGACGGTCACGATCCCCAGCGGCGCCGGCCAGTGGGCGCGCATCGGCTACCGCGTCACGGGCTACGATGCGCTCGGCACCGAACGCCAGCTCGCCGCCGGCACGGAACTGTTCGACCTGAACACGTGGGCCGATCTCACCGTCATCGACATCAGCTTCACGCACGACGGCGCGGCGATCGTGAAGGTGACGGGCGACAATGACACGGGCTCCGTGCGCTGCGCCGTCTCCACCGGTGGCTATCCGTCGGCCGCCACGGTGGGCGCCGCCGTCGCGCAGAACGGCCGCCAGATCGAGTACACCTTCGCCGGCCCCTACAACGTCGGCACCACGCTCTACTGCAGCGCCATCGGCTACACCGGCGCCGGTGGCGCTGGCACGGCGTCCGACAAGATGGACTTCAAGGCGGTGCGCGAAGGGCAGGATGTGCGCGTGCAGGAGAAGCTCAGCGAGTCCGGCACCACGGGCACCGTGCAGCTGATCACGACGGATCCCAACGGACGCATCTCGAGCTGGGAGTACCGCACGCAGGTCGGCCGCGGCGCGTGGTCGGGCTGGGCGGCGATGACCAACACCGCCCCCAACACCTACGAAGCGTCGGTGACGATGGGAGAGAAGGTCCCATCGAAGATCGGCTGGCGCATCATTGGCACGTCGCTCACCGGCCAGATCGGTGTCGGCCTCTTCGAGAACGTGGTGACGTTCGCGATGGGGCCCGTGCCGATGGAGCCCGTGGTCGAGGCCGCCGTGCTCGGCGACGGCACCGTGAACGTCTCCGTTATCGGCGACAGCGACACGGCCTCGATTCAGGTGGGCTACAGCACCGCCAGCGCCGCGGCCGCCGATGCCGCGCTCGGCGGCACGGTGAACGCCCGGCAGAACACCTTCGTGAACGTCGGTAGCGGGTCACTCACCCTCGGCCAGCGCGCGTACATCAGCGTGAAGGCGTGGTCGGGCACCGGTGCGTCCGGATCCGGATCCGTGATCGTGCAGGTGCAGGTCGCGCGGTTCAACTCGGCGGACACGATCAAGAGTCGCATCGCGGCGTCCGCTGGATTTGAGCCAGCCGACGAGAACACTGGCTTCGGCAAGGGCATCTCAGACTATGCGGCCGGGATCTCGGATCCTGTCTACTACACCGGCTACCACTACGGATTCTTCGTCGTGCCGCGCGGGGTGACGCTTCGCGCGCTGCGCATTCAGGGGTACTGCGCGGACGCCGCCGACACCCTGCAGTGCAAGTTCTACCGCGTCACCGCGGGCGCGGGCTCCACGCAGCTCGGCTCGACGCAGACGCTCACCGGCGGCGGCGCCTGGACGACGATCGAGGTCACGTCGCTCAGCGAGGACACGACCGATCGCGCCTACGTGGTGCAGGTCTACGCCATCTGGAATGCCTATCCCGGGCCACCGAGCTCGCTGCTGCTGGGCTACCTCGAGGCCGAGTACGACAAGACCGCTGTCAACCAGAACATCTGAGGTCCGCATGCACCAGGAGACGAAAGACTATGTGGCCGCGATCACGACGCCGCAGATCAAGGCGCTAAGCGCGTTCGATGATGACGTCGTCGCGCTGCAGCGGCAGGCGCCGCTCTATGCCGCCGAGCTCTCACTCGAGCTGCTCGAGGTGCAGCAGGCGGTGATGAGCGAGACGGACGAGACGTGGCGGATGCCGTTGAACAACGCGCTGCAGCGCACGCAGTTCGTGGCCAGCCGCATCGACAAGCTCAACGGCGTGCTGCAGGAGCTGCGCCAGGGGCTCAAGGACCTGCGCGAGGACCAGGCGGCGGCGCTGCAGAAGGCGAGCGAGCCGTGAGACGCGCATCGCTCGTGCTCATCGGGGCGCTGGTGCTTGTCCTCGCAGGCTGCCGGCACAGCTCGCCGACCGAGCCAGCGGCCAAGGATCCCAACACCGACCATCAGGCGTGTCTCGATGCCGGCGGTCAGTGGGGGCCGTGGATCACGCACTACGGGTGCCGGTGGCCGGACCCGGTGCCGCCGCCGTAGCGCCATCCAACCGCTGGCGCGATCCGCCCGACCGCATTAGTTTCTCGCCCACAATCCGACACGCCGGTTCGAGGCCGGCCAGATCCCTGCAAGGGGTCTGGCCGGCCTTTTCGTCGTTCCCGAGCTGCCCATGCCACAAGCCTCGCTCGCCAACCGAGTCTACGAGACCAGCCTCACGGCTGGCGCGGGCGCGCTCACGCTGGCCGGCGCGGCGACGCCCAGGCATCGCACGTTCCTTGGCTCGCTCGGCGCGGCGGCTACGACGTTCTATCTCATCTCGCACCGCACGCTCGGCGAGTGGGAGGCCGGCGTCGGCCTGGTGAACGGCGACGGCACGCTGACTCGCGTCACGGTGCTGAACAACCACCTCGGCACGACCGCGACGGTCAGCTTCAGCGCCGGCACGAAGGATGTCTTCCAGGACGTCCCCGCGTCGAAGATGCTCGCGCTCGACACCGACAGCACCACGCTCACGCTGCCCGGCGCGATCCGGCTCAACAGCATCGCGTACACGTTCCCGGCGACGCAGGCCGCGAACCGGTTCCTGAAGACCGACGGCGCCGGCAACCTCAGCTGGGCGCTGCCGACGGAGCTGCTCGCGCTGACGGATCTCAGCGACGTGGCGATCGCGGCGCCGGCAGCCGGTGAGATCCTCCGCTATAGCGGCGCCGCCTGGGTGAACTCGACGGACGGCTCGGCACTCACGGCACTGAACGCCTCGAATCTCGCGAGCGGAACGGTGGCGAGTGCGCGCGTGGCCGGCAGCTATACCGGTATCACCGGACTCGGCGTCGTCACCGCCGGCACGTGGAATGCGACGGCGATCGCCGATGCGTATCTCGCCACGATCGCGACCGCTGGCAAGGTCAGCAACAGCGCGACGACGGCCACGGCGCTCAATACTCTGTCTGCGATCGTTGCCCGCGATGGTGCCGGCAACTTCGCGGCCGGTACGATCACGGCCGCGCTCGCAGGCAACGCGTCCACGGCGACAGTTCTGCAGACCGCGCGGAACATCAATGGCGTGAGCTTCAACGGGTCTGCGGACATCACCGTGACCGCCGCCGCCGGCACGCTCACGGGGGCGGCGCTGGCGGCGAATGTGCTGGCGTCGAGTTTGACGAGCGTGGGGACGCTGACGTCGTTGACAGTGAGTGGGGTGCTCACGCTCTCCGCAGCAAGTGCCTCCCTTAGGCTGACGGACTCAGCGCCGGCAACACCAACTCTCGTGGGCGCTTCACGCACGACGACGGGCCTGTGGTGGAATGCATCAGGCGGCGACATCATGGGCATCACTGCTGCGGCGACCGAGGTTGCGCGCTTCTCGGCGGCAGGCACGCAGTTTAGCGGTACGGTGGGGATCAACGCGGCGCCCGCGACAAACGTGGGCCTCACTGTTGAATCGAGCCTGACCACGAGCACGAGTCAGTATCAGGTGTACGCTCGCGGCACGTTCGGAAGCACCGCCACGAACATCGGCGCATCGTACTACGCCCTGCCGCGCACGGCGGCAGCCGTGTTCACGATGACGTCTTCCGTTGGCTTCTACGCTGACACACCGTCCATTGGCGCTGGTTCGGCGGTCACGACCGCCTATGGTGTGTACGTGGTGAATCAGGGTGGGGTAGGTCGCACCCACGCCTACGGTGTTTATATCGCTGCAGTGTCCGGCGCCGCCACGACGAATGTTGGATTGTACAACGCAGGCACTTCGACGTTCGCTAGTGCCGTCACGATGCAGGACACTCTAGCGATGAACGGCTCCGGCTCGCGCTTTGGACTCGGTACGCCAGCTATCGCGAACGTCGCGATTCTCGTGCAGGGTGTCAACCTCTCCGGCTCGACGGCGCAGGTCGGTATCCAGAGCGACCCAAGCTTCGGAACCGGCGCGACGACGGCGAGCTACGCCTTCATGGGGCGCCTCAACGCGGCGGCTGGTGCGTACACCACGACAAACGCGTACACCTACTACGCGGCGGCTCCCACCATCGGCGCGAGCGCCGCTGTCACGTCGATTGTTGGCGTCTACGTCGCGAACCACGGCCATGCACAGGCGGCTAATGCCTATGGCATTTTCATCGCCGCGCAAACTGGATCGCCGAGCAACGTGGGTCTCTACTCCGCGAGTTCGGTGCGCCTTGATTCTGCGCTTGCCTTCGGCGCGGCTCCGCTCGTATCGAAGGGCCTTCATATGGCCTCGTCGTTCAACGTCACAGCGGCGAGTGGTATTGCCTACGGCGCGCAGATCGGCCCGACGCTGGTGGCTGCGGCAAACGGCGACGGCATGTACTCGCTGGTGGTTAACTCGGCCAGCACCCCCGCCGCCTACACGTCGCTCGTCAGGCGCGGGATTGTCGTCACCGCGTTCTCGGTTGCCGGATTCACGACGCCAGCGGATCCCGCGGGCATCCTCGTCGATGTCATCACGGGCACTGGCGCGACCAATGCGTTCGCGCTGGTACTCGCCCCTCCCGCGGGCGCGACGAACAACTATCTGATCGCCCACACCACGCCCGCGACTTTCAACGTCAAGGCCGACGGATCGCTGCGCACGACTGCCCTCGGCATCAACGGCGCACCGACTGCCACTTCCAAGCTCAACATCACCGGTCTGCCGACGTCAGCGGCAGGCCTCGCCGCTGGCGATGTGTGGTCGAACAGCGGCGTTCTCACAATCGCCTAGGACAGTCCCATGAAAGCGACCGCGAGCAAAAGCATCAGCTACACGTTCGGCGAACGCCAGGCCGCAGGGATCGACAACGTCACCGTATACCTGACGGTCGACGTACCCAATCCGCTCACGGGTGAGTCAGCGCCGGCAACGGTGCCGACCACCGTCCAACTGCCGTCCAGCGGCTGGACCGACGACGACGTGCTCAAGGCGCTGCAGGCTCAGTTCCCGAAGTTCGACGTGCAGTGGGAGCAGCCCGCTGCCGATCTCACCCCGCTCCCGGAGTAACCCGTCCCCATGTCGGACACCGTCGCCATCATCCTCACCTACCGCCGCATCGTCGCCATTCATGGCGCCCTCACGCAGCTCGCCAACCGCAAGCTGCCGAGCATCACGAACGACCTCAAGGTCGCACGCCGACTCGACGCCATCAAAGTCGAGTACGCGACCTACGAGAAGCGGCGCAAGGAGATCATCGCGGACCACATGGAGACGGATGCCGCCGGCGAGACGAAGGCGGTGCGCGCGCTCGAGCTGCAGCAGCGGCTCGATGCGCTCCTCGACGAGACCTGCGACATCAAGGAGCCGAAGTCCAAGCTCACGCAGGAGGACCTGCCGAAGCCGATGAAGGGGCAGATCAAGCTCCCCGACGGCTCCGTCGTCGAAGGCGAGATGAACGCCGCCGGACTCGGCGCGCTCGTCGCGGATCTCGCCCCAGAGTTCTTCTCGACCCCGGACGAGGAGTAGCGATGCTCGGCTTTGAGCCCATCGGCACGGAACCCATCGGCAGCCACTACACGGCGTCGGGCCTCTGGCCCGGCACGTGGAACTGGAGCGCGTTGCGCGTGACGCTGCGCGCGGCGCACGCCCGCATCAAGGTCACCCTCTGGCGGCTGGGTCCCCGTGGGTGAGGCGCGCGACACGATCGCCGTGCCGCTGGGCACCGACTGGGAGGTCGATCTCGACCTCTCGGCGCTCAGTCAGCTCACGCGCGCGCCCGCCGCGCTCGTGGGCGAGACGCTCTCGTTCTGGTTCAGCGCCACCAAGAACGGCACCGCCATCCATGCCGACGTCTCCATCACGCTCACCGACCTGGGCAACGGTCGCTACTACGGCTTCATCCCCGGCGCCTCGATGACCAGCCGCCTGGCGAGCTACGCGGGACAACAGGTCTTCCCGCGGCTGTACTGCGCCGAGGCGGCGTTCGATGGTGTCTTCGCCGACGGGCGGTACGTGGTGACGCAGGTCGCGGAGGTGGTCTCGTGACGGGCGAACAGGTTCGCAGCACGGGCCGCCGCGCATGGCGTCTCCTCGAGGTCGCCGTCACGATCGGCGGGATACTGTTCTCGGTCCTGCTCGCCTCTGGCTGGCGCGTGCAGCAGCCAAGCCAGGTCATCGGCAACGTCGAGGCGACGCTCGGCAATCAGGAACGCCGCATCACCGCACTTGAGGCGAACTACGACTCGTTGAATGCCGGCCAGCGGACCATCATGCGCCTGCAGTGCCTGGCCACCACGCGTCGCGATGCCAACCTCGCCGGCGCTTGTCGCGACCTGCCCACGCGCGACGACTCGCCCGGCGGCACGCGGCGATGACGCCGCTCACCGCGCGCGCCGCTTGAGCCGCGCGGCTCTCTCCTCCCGGAGGCTCTATGCTGTCCAGTTCGATCTTCCTGCTCGCGCTCGTCGCCATCCCCTCCTTCCTGCTCGGCCCGCTGCTCAGCCTGCTGGCGGGGCCGATCTCCGGCGCCATCCAGGCCGCGCTCTACCAGATCTTCAAGAAGAATCTCATCCCGGCCATGGACCGCTGGCCCTCCTGGCTCAACCAGGCCGCCAACGCCTTCATCGCGCTGCTCGTCACGTACCTCACGACGCAGCAGGGGATCGGGATCCCGGCCGACGTGCAAAGCTGCCTCGCGGACCCCGCAGTCGTCATCAAGGCCAACTGTGCCACTGGGCTCATCGGCTTCGCGGTCCAGTTCATCATGACCTGGGTGACGTCGCACATCACGCATTCCGGCATTCGCACGGCGGCTCTGAAGCGCGCCGGCAAGCTGCCGGCCTGACGCATGCCCGACTCGCCGTTTGCTGCGGCGTTCTCAGACGCCTTCCGTCGCGCGGTGGAATTCACGCTCGCGTCGGAAGGCGGCTACACCGCAGATCCGGCCGATCGCGGCAATTGGACCGGCGGCGCCGTCGGCCAGGGCGAGCTCAAGGGGACGAACTTCGGCATCAGCGCCGCGTCGTACCCGTCGCTCGACATCAAGGCGCTCACGCGCGACGACGCGATCGCGATCTACCACCGCGACTACTGGAACGCCGTGCACGGCGATGCGCTCCCCTTCCCCATCGCGCTGGTCATGTTCGACACCGAGGTCAACGGTGGCGCGCCGGTGCGATGGCTGCAGCTCTCCGTGCCTGGCGTGAAGGTGGACGGCGAGCTGGGGCCGCTGACGATCGCGGCCGCGCATCGGGCCGCTGATCCGGTGGGCGTCGCACTGCGGATTCTCCGCCGGCGCCTCCTCTTCAACGCCGGCCTGCCCAGCTGGAAGCTCTATGGCCCGGGCTGGACCCAGCGCGCGTTCGATCTCTGCCGCGCCGTGTGTGAGGCGCCGAGGACTGTCTGATGCCAATGCCTGAGCGTCCCGTGTTCAACCTCGTGCCCGATGCGCCCGACGCGCGCGATTACCGCGTCACCGCGCCGCCGCCGGCGCTGCGGGCTTTGCCGCCGCGCGTGGATCTCCTCGAGCAGGGCATCGTCCCCGAGATCTGGAACCAGGGCGGGCTCGGCAGCTGCACCGGGCACGGCGGCGGCCGCGCGCACGAGATCGAGCGCCGGCGCCAGGGCTTTGCGCCACGGCGGCCATCGCGGCTCGCGCTCTACTACTTCGGGCGCTCGCTCGAGGGGACGGTCAACCAGGACAGCGGCGTGACCATCCGTGGCTGCGTGAAGGCCATGGCGCAGTTCGGGGTGCCCGAGGAGCGCCTCTGGCCCTACGAGGTCTCCCAGTGGGCCACCAAGCCCAGCGCGGAGGCGTATGCCGACGCCGAGCAGCATCAGCTCGTGCGGTACACCAGGCTCGGCAGCATCGAGCAGATCTGCGCGAGCCTTGCCGCCGGCCGCCCCGTGGTGTTCGGGTTCACGGTGTTCGAGAGCTTCCAGGGCTTCCAGACGGCGCAGAGCGGCACGGTGCCCATGCCGCGAAAGGGTGAGGCGCAGCTCGGCGGCCACTGCATGTGCTTCACCGGGTATGAGATCACGAACGCCGGCAAGCCGCGCGGCGGCGTGTTCGGCAGGCTGCTCGATCGCGTGTTCGGTCCGCGGGAGCAGGACGGCTACCTCATCGCCGACAACAGCTGGGGCGTGGACTGGGGCAAGAGCGGCCGCTGCCGGATGCCGTTCGCGTTCGTGCGCGCGCACGCCTGGGATTTCTGGACGGTCGAAGCCGTGGAGGCCTGACGGTGGCTCGCGGCGCGCGCAGCTCTCTCCTCGAGCGCCTCAGCGAGTCCGCGTTCCGCGACTTGATGACCGACAAGCGACCGTGCGGTCCTCGCGTGCCGCCGGTGATCCTGCTCGAGCGGTGCCCGGTGTGCCGGGAGTGGATGCCGGAACACTCGAAGCGGGATGGGCAGTGTCGGGCGTGTGGGGCGTGGATTGAGCCGCTGGTGCGAAGCTAACTAACGCTTCTCCGTGTCCCGTTTCTGCTGCTGTTCCTTCGCCTGGCGCCGAGTGCCGTAAATGAAGACGCCGGCTAACGTTGCGATACCGCTCAGCAGCGTAGCGAGCCCCTCCCCGCTCTTCCCTTGATAGATAAGAAATGTTCCTGCGCCAATGGTCGCGAGTGAAATAACCGTCGCCGCGACGATGCCCCACTTCTGGGCACTGAGCGTTCCTTGCAGGTGGGTCGTCTCAAGCTGTTGACGATGCGTCGCCTGCTTCTCGGCCATCGCGAGGATTCTATCGCCAGCGCCCGGGAGCGCAGCCTCGTAGGCTGCGAAGTGCTCTGGATGCGGAAGCGGTCCCGCGAATGCCTCGAGCTGCTGTGTTACCTGACCCGACTTTCTGGCGTTGCCGTGCACCGCCGGAAACGCGCCAGCGCTGGGTGACAACGCACTCGACCCAGCTGCGTTCAGCTGGGTCGACGGAGAAGGGATCATGTTCGTGTGCGGCTTACGCCGCCTGTTCCTCTTGTTCCGTTTCCGGCTCATACTCCCCTAGAGCAGCCTGCAGATCAGCGCCTGTCGTGCGCCAGTCGCTCGCCGTTGCGCGCGTGTCGGCTTCTGCCGGCGAGGCGCTAATCAGATAGGTGCCGCGATCGAACACCGCGCCGATGTCCAGCACGCGCGCCATCCCCGTTAGAAGGGATGGCGTGTTGAAGATATAGGCGTCGAAAGTCATTGGTCTCTGGAGGGGATATATAAGGGAGTGACACCCTGAGTATCTGCTCCGGGTGTGAAATGTTCCACGTAGAACGACCCGCCGCAAGAGCCAATCGACCGCAAATCTTGCCTGGAAACGCGAGCATGAACTCCGGCACCTATTTCTTCTTCGTCCCGTAGGGCGACTGGTTGGTCGGCTTGAGGCTGACGCCAAGCTCCTGCGCCTTCGCCTGTACCGCCTCCGGCGTGCGTTTCAGGTGGATGCCGAGCACGCGCGTCGGGGTGTTGCCGGCCGCTTCCTGACGCAGCTGCCGCTCCTGCGCCGGGGTCCAAGCCTTGCCGGCGTTCGAAGGTTTCTTTGCCACATGCTCTCCCGTTCAAGGGGTAGGTATTTCTGCCAACAGCTTCCGAATCCGAACCCGCGCCTCGCGTTCCACCGCCTGGTCCCATTCGCCCTCCGGCACGACAGTATCGTCGAACGGGCGACGCGCCGTCCAGGCATGGCCGGGGCGCTTGAACTCCATGAAGAATAGCGCCGCCGGGCCCGAGGCCGAGACGCCGCTCTCGTCCATGCGCACGAGGTGCCAGTCCACCCCGTCGATGCAGCCCTTGTTCACGATCTCCATGGGTGCTCCCTATGAGACAAACGCCCTTACGCCCCACAACACCACCACCCCCACCACCCAAACCAGCACCGGCAGCACAAACAGCCACCAGGCGAACGCCCTCATCCGCCGATGCAGCCGCACCTCGCGCGCGTCCGCGATCGCGACGAGCGCCTTCTCGGCCTCACTCAACGGCCGCTCGTTATGCCGGCGCACGTGACCCTGCTCGCCGGCCAGCGTTTCGTCGCTCGAGAACAGCGAGATCTCCGACACGGTCAACAGCCCTTCGCCGTGGATCTTGAATATCCCGCCTGCTGTGCGTCCTCCTCAGTCTTGAAATACGCGCGGTTCTTCTCGCTCAGTTTCTTCGCGCCAGCGCACCCCGCGCGGTAGTACGTGTGACCCTTGGTCGAGGCTACCCACGGCCCCATAGCGACGGCTCCAGCCGTCGGTAGCGATGCAGATGCTTCCCGCGTCGAGCTCGTGGAGCGCGAGGAAGCAGGGGAGCCGATGCGACACACCTTGTTCGCCGCGATGCAGGTGCCACCACACGGGATGCCTTTCTTGCAGTTCTTCTGGGCGGACGCAGCTGCCGGGATGCATAGCAGAGCCAGCAGGACCACGAAGCGGCGCATATCGACTCCAGCAGAAATACGGCTACGGTTTCATTCTCAATCGGTTCGCGATCGCGAGCACATCCTCCCACGCCTTCTCCGCGAGAAAGCGCCCTGGCCCGGCGACTACATCGCCAGCACGCATGCGCGATTCTTGCCGCCCCAGCTCAATGACGGGGTCAAGGTATGTGCGACCCGTCAGGAAGACGTCAACTGAATCGCCGCGTTGGAGAAGAACCGCTACGACCGCCCGTAAGCCCTGCCGGCCGACGTCCTTCCACTCCGACCGGATCACGCAGTCGCAGGCGGCCACTTCCTTCGCGAAATAGCCCTCATGCTGCATGGCACGCAGTACGGCATCCCGCACAGCCGCTGGCCTCCCGGGCAGCGTGATCTGCGCCCCCTCCTGCGCCATCGCAGTGGTTCCCCATGAAAACGCGGCCAGCAATAGCCCCATGGTGATTCTCGTCGGCATCACTCCCCTCTCTGCGTCTTCTAAACCGTGGCCCCGCCAGACCCATGCCGCTAGTCCAAAGTGTCATGCCACGTCACGGGAATGGCGCTCCCGCCCCCTTACCCGTCTCTCGTGTGACGCTCCAATGACGCTCTAACCTACCCTTCCTAGCCCCCCGCGCAATCATGCGCGTGTCACATGGCGTAACCTGTTGACTTCTAATTACTTGACTCGTCATTTCTCCGTGACGCTATGGGAGCGTGGAGTGTACCGACGGGGTGAACGGGACAGCGCCGGCAACGCGCTGTACGCGGTGCATATCTCCACAGGATTCCTATTCGATGTGCCGGTGCCTCCGACGGCTGACTGCCAACGCACGGTGGAGGCGATTTGGAATCTCCTCGATCACATCGACGCCGACGGATCAGGCGCGCTTGCGTCTCCGCCTCGGGGCGGGAGTAGGCTCAGTCGGGGATTTCAGCGCCCCGCGCTCCGCCTGATTCGCTGACAGCGGCGTATCCCCGGTGATCCGCGCATGCGCCTCTCGCGCCTTTCGCGCGATGTGCTCGGCGTCTGAGGCAATCGACCAAAGCACCCCGGCGGCGTAGGCGGCGTGCTGTGCCGCCGCGCGTTCCTCCTCCGCCGTCGGCGGCGTCGAGGCGACGTACTTCCATCCAGGCTGTGCAAGAATCGCCGAGATGCGATCGCGGGTCGGAGCGTGCAAGTACTTGGGCACCTTGCCGTTGCGCCACTTCGAGACATTCGCCTCGGTCACTCCGACCGCGTCGGCCACCGCACGCCCCGTCAGGCCCTTAGTGAGTGCCAAGAGGCGAGCGACGAGTGACGCATCAGACGGTATGCTTGACAAATCAGAATAGTTAAGGTAAGATAGCGGCACACGTAGAACGTAGAACGAACCCTCGCCGCGAATCTACCAATGCGCCGACCGAAAGCCAAACCAAAGGACATCGTCTCCGCCGTGCGCGTGCCGCTCATCACCCTGCGCCGTGCCGCCAAGGCCGCGCGCTCCGTGAAGCTCACGCGCAACGGCTTCATCGTCGCCGCGATGCGCGAGAAGGCCGACGCCATTCTCGGCGCCAAGGCGACCGCGGCCTGACCTGGTGGTGCACGAGCAGTTGCTGGCATGCAGTGAACCTGATCCCCGAGGATCCCCATGCGATACCAGTCCCGCGACGTGCAGCTGGCACCTGCCGTCGGCCCCTTCGGTCAGAGCGTCCGCGCGGCGGTGGAGGTGGCCCGTCGCGCCAGGGATCTGAACGACGTTGAACGCCGCTGCCTCGACGAGCTGTCCCGCAAGGAAGAGCGCTACCACCACAAGATGCTTGAGCGACTCTGCGCGATCCTCTCGCGCGTGGATGATGCGATTCTCCGCGAGAGCTTCCCGGAGGCCGTGCTGTCAGCCATCAGCTGCTACCGCGGCGGCCGCGAGGCGCCATCGCTCCGTGAGGCGCTGCTCGCCGAGACCGGCGCCGTGGCTGATGCGGACCACGTGCAGCACGAAGCCGCGCTGAATCCCGACGCCCCGCTCTCGGTCATCGACCGAGCGATTGCGACCACGCAACGGCAGATCGCCGCAAGCCGCCTGCTCCTCGGCTCGCTCGCTCGCGTGCGCTTCCAGCGCCTACACCGAGGCCGCGCATGACCGCCCCCGCCGTCCCCGCCACGGAGACCATCCGCACCGCGCGCGCGAACGTCGCCGGCGACATCGCCCGGTCGCGCCGGCGCATCAGCGAACTGAGTGCGCAACTGCGCGCCGAGTCCACGCAGCTCGCGAACCTGCTTGTGATTGGCGAGGTCGTCGGCGTCACTGACGTCGCCTCGGACCGCGCGCCTGACCTGGTGGATGCGGGCGTCGAGAGCGCTGACGCTACGCCTCCGAACGCACCGGCCTTGATGTTCAGCCCAGGTGGTGGGCGCGCCGTCATCGGTCTCTGCCGAGACGCGGAAGTCCCGCCGGCTGGCACACCGACGGGACCCTGATTCCGAGGGCGGCACCGATCGCTCGACACCGCGCCCCACGATAACCCTTCACGAGAGTACGAGCAAGACGATGGCCTTCTCCAAGATCAAGTACAGCAAGGGCGAGGTTGAGCTCATGTGGCGCGACAGCGAACTCCGCCAGGCGGTGGAGCATCGGCTGACGAGCTCGCAGTCGCCGCGGCCCGAGTTCGTGACGGCGCTACAGGCGTTCAAGCAATACGTGCGGCACATCTGCGACCTGCCGATGAGCTACGACACCGACATGACCATCAGCTCGGTGTCCATCAGCGAGAACGACAGTCAGGGACGCGGGATTGTGGTCACGGCGCTCAAGAAGCTGCCGGCCTGCAACGCGCTGCTGGTGCTCAACACGCCGCACCTGCCCGAGACCGCCTCGAGCGAGGGCGGCGTCGAGATGCCGAGTTTCGCCAGGCGCTTGCTCGATGCGCTCGAGGAAGAGGCGAACAAGTACCGCGCTGGCGAGCGCGCGCAGCAGGATCTCTTCCCCAAGAAGGTCGCGTGAGCGAGCAGCTCGACGCCCTGGACGCCCAGCCGCCCGCCGATGATGACGCGCAGCTGCAGGCCGAGCACGCCATCAACTACATGGCGAACGTCTGGCTCCCCGAGGGTCGGTGCTACGTCATCCGGCGGACGGGTGGCGGTGAGAACGTGTTGCGCGCCGGCGATGTCATCGAGGAGATCCTGCGCGGGACCCTCTGGCCGCCCGAGGGTCCGGTGTGGGTGTCGGCGCAGCGCCGCGCACAGCTCACCGAGGAAGAGATCGAGCAGCTGCTCGCGCGGGGCGTGACGGCTGTGAACGTGATTCCCGAGACGGTCTGCCGGCCGACGTCGAAGGTAGAGAAGATACTCGCGCAGTACATGGAGACTGAGGCCATCATCGACGAGCTGCAGCGGAGGATCGCATGAGCGAACGCCTGACCGACGTCCTCGCCGACGCGAAGTCCGACGCCGATCGGCTGCAGCGCCTCGGCTATGATCGGGACGCCAATCTGCTCCGCACGTTCATCAAGCGCGTGGAGCTCTCGGCGCATCCCTGGCTGAACTTCATGTCGGAGATCGATGCCGCCCTGTTCAGTGGGGTGCAGCCACGCGTGCTCCGCCGTCGGTTCGCCGCATGGGAAGTACGCGGCTTCGCCTACAAGCAGGGCCGTACCCGCTTCTACTGCGAGGCCATCCTGCCACGCCGTGCGGATCTGCGCGCCGCCCATGATGCCGGGCGCGCGGCAGCCCAGGACAACGCCGCATGAGCCCTCGTCGGCGAGTGCTCGTCTCACGCGGGGCGCGCGGCGACATGGCCAAGGCCGTGGAGGACCGCAGCGAGCAGCGCGTCGTGGTCTATTACCGCGACGGTGCGAACGAACCCCGCCGGCGCACCTACCCGCTGACGCCGGCGGGGCGCGCCGAGGCGAAGGCGTTTGTGATCGGGTGGCACGAGGAGAAGAAACGGCAGGCGCGGCCGGCGGTCGCCGCCGATGCCCCGCCCGTCCTCACGCACGAGCTCTGGACGCAGTTCTCGGCGTCGGAGCTGGCGCACCTGCGCGGCGCGACGATCCTGAGCTATCGCTACCACTGGCGGCGATGGGAGTCGTTCATCGGGCGCGAGACGCCGGCGGGCACGGTGACCGTCGCCGACTGCTCGCGGTTCCGCGCGGCCGCGCAGTCGGCGGACGCCTCGCTCAACCAGGCGCGGCAGACGCTGCAGATCGTGCGCGGCATCTACCGCTGGGCCGTCGGCGCGCAGCTGCTGGTCGATCGCGGCGTGCTGGCGTTCCGGTGGAAGCGCGGCAAGGATGATCCGCGGTCGCTCGAGCCGGCCGAGTACTCGGCGTCGGAGTACGGGCGGCTGCTGGGCGCGCTCGATCGCGACGACGCGCGGCAGTGGCGGGCGTGGGTGTTCCTGATGATCGCCGGCCACCATGGTCAGCGCGCGCGGGCGGTGCTGCACCTGCGCTGGCAGGACATCGACCTCGAGCGCGGCGTCATCGTCTGGCCGGGCAAGTACCAGAAGCAGGGCGTGGATCTCGTGCAGCCCCTGCTGTGGGAGTCGATCTCCGCCCTGCGCACGGCGCAGCTCTGGCGCGACACCGCGGCCACCTACCGCGTGCGCGCCCACCACAAGAGCACGACGGCGGGGCCGGACCGCCTGGCGACGGCGGACTGGATCCTGTTCGCCGAACGCGACAAGGCCCGCGCCATGTCGTACACGTCGCTGCACTACCACCTGATCCACGGCGAGCGCCGGGCCAAGGTCAAGCACCTGGACTACCGGGCGGCGCACGGCTTCCGGCGCATGGTGGTGGGCGAGGTCGGCGAGCGGTCGGGCGACCGGATGCTCGGCCTCGAGTACGTCGGCGACCGGGATCCGAAGATGCTGGCGAGCTACGACCGTCGGCGTCAGAACCGCATCGATGGGGCGTCCTCATTCGTGGAAAGTGTCCGGATAACGTCCGGACAGGATGAAAACGCGAACGCCGACGGCAAGGCGTCGGCGTTGAATGAAGCTAACCCTATCACTGACAAGGGTTTGTAAATGCACCTTCAAGAGCCACAGGTCGGGATTGAACCGACGACCGCTCGATTACGAATCGAGTGCTCTACCACTGAGCTACTGTGGCGCGGATCGTCGGTGGAACGTCTTCCGTCCACCGTCTTCCGTCTACCGTCTGCTTCCATGCCCTGGCTCGGATTCGAACCGAGACGCGTTTCCGCACCACCCCCTCAAGATGGCGTGTCTACCAGTTTCACCACCAGGGCCGAACTACAGAGAAACAACAGACATACACCAGAGAGACAACAGAGAAACAACAGAACGGGAGCGACGGGGCTCGAACCCGCGGCCTCTTGAGTGACAGTCAAGTGCTCTAACCAAGCTGAGCTACGCCCCCAAACTGCAGACGGTGGACGGTAGAGGGCAGACGGTAGTCGAACTGCCGCGCCTCCCTGCCCTTCGCACCGCATTCACACCAACCCACACACCCGCCCACACACCCGCCCACACTCCCGCCGTTCACAGACCCGTCGGGCCCAGCATAGCCCCAACGGGAATCGAACCCGTCTTTCGACCTTGAAAGGGTCGCGTCCTAACCGATAGACGATGAGGCCGGGTGCACCTGAACCAGTAGCGGTAACGGGATTCGAACCCGTGTCGCAGCCTTGAGAGGGCTGTGTCCTAGGCCTCTAGACGATACCGCCTTGTAGTACCTCGTCCCCCCGCCCGCGTCCCCGTGCTGGAACGCGGCATGGGTGCGGAGTGCGGAGGTTCCCTTCGCGCCGCGTCACGCGGCATCCTGCCAGTCCTTCGACCTCTCAAACAGCGCTGCCAAGCAGGCCAGGAAGGACTCGAACCTTCAACCGCCGGTTTTGGAGACCGGTGCTCTACCAATTGAGCTACTGACCTAGAGCGAGCGAGGTGCGAGGCGAAAGGACTGCTCCCTGAACCTTGCCGCCCGTCGCGCAGGGTGACTGACGGGAATTGAACCCGCAACCCCCAGAGCCACAGTCTGGTGCTCTAACCAATTGAGCTACAGCCACCATGTTCCCCCGCCGGATCGCCGAGGCAATCCGGGAGAGGCCGAGAAAAATAACCCGACAAAACAGCCAATTCAACCGGCGAGCGACCGCCTCGCCCTCAATTCTGAACTTCGTGGCGACGATCTACCCTCTACCGTCCACCCTCTACCGTCACCAATCGCCCACTCAATCCTTGGCTCTGTCCATGTACTCGTTCGTCGCCGGGTTCACGCGGATGCGCTCGCCCGTCGCAATGAACTCGGGCACGTTGACCGTCACGCCGTTCGCCAGCTTCGCCGGCTTCGACGATGCCGTCTTCGTCGCCGTCTTCATCACGGGCGCCGTGTCCACGATCTCCGCCACCACGTACTGCGGCAGGTCGATGCCGATCGGCCGGCCGTCGTAGTACTCGGCCAGGATCACCATGTTCTCCTGCATCCACGGCGCGTTGTCGCCCAGCGTCTCCTCGTCCATCTCGAGCTGGTCGTAGTTCTCCGTGTTCATGAAGTGGTAGGTATCCCCACTCTTGTACATGAACTGCAGCTCGTGCGTCTCCATCGACGCCTTCTCGATGGAGTCGTCGGCGCGGAACCGGTGCTCGAAGTTCGATCCGGACGTGAGGTCCTTGAGCTTCGCCTGCACCATCGCGCGGAGGTTGCCCGGGGTGTGGTGGCGGAACTCGACGATGCGGCACGGACGGCCCTCGAACACGATGACCATGCCGCGACGGATCTGGGTTGCTGGAAGCGCCATAAGATGAGCCTGACGAACGGGTTGAGCAGTGATCTGGGGTAGCCTAGAAATATAAGTGAACTGCAGTGCGGAGAGAAGGGTGCAGGGGCTTGGGAGGGGGAGGAGTGGAGAGATGAGTGCACAGGAGGAGGCCTCCTCCCTCCTCACCCCTCCCTCCACTCCTCCCCCTCCTATGCCTCTGCACCCCTCCCCACTACCTCTTGATTGAGTCCAACACCGGCCTCAATCCCCGGTACACATTCGCCGCCACGCGGCGGGCCCCCTCCGCCGTCGGGTGGATGCCGTCGTCCTGGTTGAGCTCGGGTCGCCCGCCGACGCCGTCGAGCAGGAAGGGGAGCAGGCGCACGCCGGTCGCCTTGGCGACCGTGGGGAAGACGGCGCGGAACCGGCGCTGAAAGGCGGGGCCGAGGTTGGTGGGCGCCTCCATCTGGGCGAGCACCACCGCCGCGCGCGGCTGCGCCGCGCGCACCTTGGCAATGAGGGCCGTGATGTTGGCCGCCGTGCTATCGGGATCGAGCCCGCGCAGGCCGTCGTTGGCTCCGGTCTCGATGACCACGGCGGCGAGCGGCTGACTCATCAGCCAGTCGGCGCGCCGCAGCGCGCCGGCCGACGTCTCCCCGGACAGGCCGGCATTGATGATGTCCACCGCGTAGCCGTCCTTGGTGGCCAGCCGCTGGATCACCGCCGGGAAGGCGCTGTCCGGTTCGAGCCCCAGCCCGGCCGTCAGCGACGTGCCGAGAAACAGGATGCGGGGCCGAGACGTTGTCTGAGTTGCGGCCGTGTCGGCCGCCGTGGTTGATTCAACAGCAGCCGCCGCGCGTGGCGTGCTCTCGTTCTTTCCCGAGCCACAGGCCATCACCGTCAGCGCCAGCGCCGCCGCCGCGCCCCTCCCTCTTCCGCCGATCAATCGCATGCTCGTTGCCCGTGACCTCACCAAGGAATACCAGAGCGGCACGCAGCGCCTCGCCGTCCTGAAAGATGTGACCTTCTCCATTCCGCAGGGCGCCTTCGTGGCGATCGTCGGTCCATCGGGAAGCGGCAAGACGACCCTGCTCGGCCTGCTGGCCGGCCTCGACGTGCCCAGCCGCGGAACGGTGGAGATTGACGGCGTGGGCCTGCACGAACTCTCGGAAGACGCCCGTGCCCTGCTTCGCGGACAGAAAGTTGGGTTCGTGTTCCAGAGCTTTCAACTGATCCCGACGCTCACGGCCCTGGAAAACGTGCAGGTGCCGCTCGAACTGCGCGGCGAGTCGGGCGCCCCGGCGCGGGCGCGCGAGCTGCTCACGCGCGTCGGGCTGGGCGACCGGCTCGACCACTTCCCGACGCAGCTCTCCGGCGGCGAGCAGCAGCGGGTGGCGATCGCCCGCGCCTTCAGCACGCGGCCGCGCATCCTGTTCGCCGACGAGCCGACCGGCAACCTCGACGGCCAGACCGGCGCGCGCATCGTGGAGCTGCTGACCTCGCTCAACCGCGAGGAGGGCGCCACCGTGGTGCTCGTGACGCACGAGGCCGATCTCGCGAGCCGCGCGCAGCGCCTCATTCGCCTCGCCGATGGCGTGGTGGTGGAAGACCGCGAGATGGCGGGCACCGGCGCGCCACTGCCGGCGTCGGCGAGCGCCGTCAGCCCCGGAGCATCGGCGTGAGCGGCATGAAGCTCGGCATGCTCTCGCGCCTGGCGTGGCGCGAGAGCCGCACCGCCCGCCGCCGCCTGCTGCTGTACATGTCGTCCATTTCACTGGGCGTGGCGGCGCTCGTGGCCATCGACTCGTTTGCCACGAACATGCGGGACTCGGTGCGTGCCCAGTCGCGCGCCCTGCTCGGCGGCGACGTCGCGTTCAGCAGCAACCAGAAGTTCCCGGCCGCCATCGACTCGATCTTCGATTCGCTCGCCACGACGGGACTCCCCGTGGCGCGGGTCACGACCTTCGGTTCGATGGGCTTCGTGGCCCGCACCGGCGGCACGCGGCTCACGCAGGTGCGCGCCATCAACCCCCTGTTTCCCCTCTACGGCGACGTGGTCACCGAGCCCGCCGGCGCGTGGGCGCGCCTGCGCTCCGGGCCGGTGGCGGTGGTGGATCCGACGCTGCTGGTGGCGCTCGACGCGCAGGTCGGCGACACGCTCTCCATCGGCTACGCGAAGTTCGAGATCGCCGGCGCGCTGACCAGCGTCCCCGGCGACCCGGGCATCGCCAGCGCCATCGGGCCGCGCGTCTTCATCGCCGACACCTGGCTGGGCGAGACGCAGCTGCTCGGCTTCGGCAGCCGCGCGCAGTACGAGGCGTTCGTGAAGCTGCCGCCGGGCGTGAACTCGCCCAAGTGGTCGGCGCCGCTGCGGCCGAAGATGCTGAAGGCGAACGTGCGCATGCGCAACATCGTGCAGCAGGAGATCAACTTCACGCAGTCCATCGGCCAGCTGGCGAGCTTTCTCGGACTGGTGGGGCTCATCGCGCTGCTGCTCGGCGGCGTCGGCGTGGCGAGCGGCGTGCACGCCTTCGTCACGCGCAAGGTGGACACGGTGGCGGTGCTCCGCTGCCTCGGCGCGACGAGCACGCAGGTGCTGTTCATCTACGTGGCGCAGGCGGCGGTGATGGGACTCATTGGCGCGGCGTTCGGCGCCGTGCTCGGCGTGGCCATCCAGTTCGGCCTGCCGCTCGTCGTGAAGGACTTCCTGCCGCTCGACGTGGAGGTCGCGCTCGATCCGGT
The DNA here is from genome assembly GCA_964416005.1 of uncultured Gemmatimonas sp. Classification (GTDB taxonomy): domain Bacteria; phylum Gemmatimonadota; class Gemmatimonadetes; order Gemmatimonadales; family Gemmatimonadaceae; genus PNKL01. Next base: position 13,127 of record CAYQCP010000016.1, on the reverse strand, counting down.
GGCCCTGGGGACGGGGCTGGCCGTGGGGCTGTGCGTGGCGCTCGTCTTCGCCCTGCGCCCGCTGCTCGCGCTGCGCCGCGTGTCGCCGCTGCAGGCGCTGCGCCGCGACGAGACGGCGCTGGTGCGCGCGTCATTGCGCGACCCGGCGACGCAGCTGGTGAACCTGACGCTCATCGCGAGCGTCATCCTGCTCGCCATTGGGCGCGCCGACACGGTGCCGCGCGGCCTGATGTTCGCGGTCGGCATCGGCACGAGCCTCGTGGTGCTATATGGCGCCGCCTGGTTGCTGAGCGAGGGCGCCCGGCGCGCGGTGCGCCCGTCGTGGCCGTACGTGATCCGGCAGGGCGTCGCCAACCTGCATCGTCCGGCCAACCAGACGCGGTCGGTCGTGATCGCGCTTGGCTTCGGCTCGTTCCTGGTGACGACCATCTACCTCGTGCAGGCCAACCTGGTGCAGCAGTTCGACATCACGGCGGCCGCGTCGCGCGGCAACCTGGTGATGTTCGACATCCAGGATGACCAGCGCGCGGGCGTGGAGCAGCTCATCGCCGACGGCCCGCACACGCTGATCTCGATGACGCCCATCATCACCATGCGCGTCGCGAAGGTGAACGGCAACGATCCCGCGGAGCACGCGCGCCGCTCGGGCCAGGGGCGCGGCAGCTGGGCGCTGCGCCGCGAGTACCGCTCGACGTTCCGCGACTCGGTGGTGGCGACCGAGAAGCTGGTGGACGGGAAGTGGTTCGGGAAGCACAGTGTCTCCGACACGCTGCATGAGGTGTCGCTGGAGCAGGACCTCGCCAACGAGAACCTCAAGGTGAAGCTCGGCGACATCATCACGTGGGACGTGCAGGGCGTCCTCGTGAACACGCAGGTGACGAGCCTGCGCGCGGTGGACTGGGGACGGTTCGATCCCAACTTCTTCGCCGTGTTCAATCCGGAGGCCATTCGCGGTGCGCCCAAGCAGTGGGCGGCGGTGGCGGCGGTGACGGACGAGAAGGCCATCGCGCGGCTGCAGCGGCGCGTCGTGGAGCGCTATCCCAACGTGGCGAGCCTCGACATCTCGCTCGTGCGCCGCACGATCAACGACATCGTGAACAAGGTGTCGCTCGCCGTGCGCTTCCTCGCGCTCTTCTCGCTCGGCATGGGCGTGCCCGTGCTGTTCAGCGCCGTGGCAGCGACGCGTCGCGACCGCCTGCGAGAGAGCGTCCTCCTCAAGGTGCTCGGCGCCACCCAGCGGCAGGTGCTGCGCATCCTGTTCACCGAGTACGCGCTGCTCGGCGCGCTCGGCGGACTCTGCGGCATGGGGCTCGCGACGATCGGCGGCTGGGCGCTGGTGCGCTTCGTCTTCGAGGCGCCGTTCCAGTTCGCGTTCGGTCCCGCCGCCACCATTGCCGCGGCCATGCTGGGCATGGCGGTGGGCATCGGGCTGCTCACGGCGCGCGAGGTGTTTCGCGAGACGCCGATGGCGGCGCTACGCGAAGCGTAGTGCGGGGGGACGAGGGCGGGGTGCGGGGGATTGGCGCGGCGGTACGAGTGGAGTGAGGAGAAGGGGGGACGAGGCCATTGCCTCATCCCCCCTCCCTCGTTCCTCCACTCGCACCACCGCACCAAATCCCCGTACCCCGCACACCGTCCCCGTCCCCCTACTGTACTCTCACAATCGCCAATCTCAGCTGCCCCGGCGGTTCTCCTCCATTCGCCCCCCTCAGGTCCAGCAGCTGCGGCGCGCCCTGCGTCCCGCTCAGGAGCCACGAGGAGAATGTCCCCGCGTTCATGGCATTGACCGTCGTGCTGAAGGCCCCGAAGCTGACGGGCCGGGGCGCGAAGGGGTACGCGACCGGATACGCCGTGCCGGGGTTGAGTGGGTTCAGGCACGGGCCGAAGTCGTTGCAGAGCCCGCGGAACTGGTCGCGCAGGTTCCAGCTCGGGAATTGCAGTCGCGCGTTGGCGAATGTCACGCCCGGATAGTCGTCGGCGAAGAGCGCAAGCGCCCACTCGCCGAACATCTCCTCCCAGACCGGTCCCGTGACGCGCGCTTCGAGGTTGGCGACGCCGGCCTTCGTCGATTGCACCAGTCCGGAAAGGAACGCCGACTCGCTGGTGGCGTAGTGGTCCATCATCCAGCGCGCCACCGACCAGGCCGTCCCGTAGAACGTGGCATCACCGGCGCCGACGCGCCCGAGCACGGTGTACGGCTCGGGCGCCTGCAGGTACTGGTAGAGCGCATCGAAGTGGCGAAGCATCAGGATCGGTCGTCCGGCGCACTGCGGCGCCGATGACGACGCCGGCCGCACGTCGCAGTACACGCTTGCCTGGTAGCCGGTGTTGGCCTTCCACGCCGTACCGTAGATGCTCCGCGCAAACTGCTCCTCGGCGTGCCGCGCCAGCCCCTCCTCGAGCCACAGTTCCTCGAACTCCGCGTTGCGGGAGAAGCGCTCGGCGAACGAGGTGATGTGCTTGACCTCGTGGATGATCGTGGCGCGAATCTGCCGCATCCACGCGTCGCGGGTGCCGGTGGAGATGCCGGAGGCGAGGCTGGTGGGCGAGATGGCGTAGAAGTACTCGCCGAAGTTGCTGCTCGGCGCCTGGCTCGGCGGGAAGAAATCGCAGCTGACGACGAACCCAGTCACGGTGCCGCCCGCCATGGCGTTGATACGCGGCGAGAAGAACATGACGAGCTTGCCGGTGCGGCTCAGCTGCTGGTCCATCGCCAGCGGGTTCCCAAAGCTCTGCGTGAGGATGGGCCACATCACCGACTCAAACTCCTCGCCCACCAGCGCGTACAGCGAGTCAAGCTGCCCCTTGAGCGTCGGCGTACCGTTCAGCACGCTCGTGGTGTCTTCGACGATGATGGCGTGCGGTCCCACCCAGGCCGTGCGCGCCCCGATCGGCGTGTTGGCCGTGCAGAAGTTCTGCGCGTCGAGGTTGGGAACCTTCAGCGGGCTGATGGCGCCGATCGTCGAGGAGATCTGGTTCGCGAACGCGCCGGACGCCGGCACCGCACCTTCGACGGACCGCTGACGGCGCGCCGCCGTCAAGGGCGACCCCGCCGACCGTGCGAAGGCGATGGAGCGCTGCATCACGTCGGCATGCGTGGCCTCCGACCGCTGCTCGCGCGCTATCTCCTGCCAGCGCGCAAAGCGCGCCGAGCCGATGCGCGCGTAGGTCGGCAGGGAGCGACTTGCGGCGATACCCGCGGCCGCCGTGCGCGCGCCCGATGCTGGCGTGTGGGTGTTCCGCACGCCCTGCAACCGTGCCGCGGCCAGCGCGTCGGCCTGCACCGCCGTCGTTGTCGCCGCACCGCGGAGCGTGAAGGTCGCCTCACCGCCGGCCAGCGTGCGCGCGACGTTATACACCGTGACGACGTAGGAGCCGCCGGTCCCCGTGAGTTCGTTGCATCGCGCATCGCTCGCCGTGCTCAGAACGAGCGACTGCCCCACCGCGAGCGTCCGCGGCACGGCGGTGCGCAGGCTCGCGGTGCCGACGCCCGTCTCGTTGTTGGCGTTCACCTGCAGCGAGACGGGGCGGACGTTGTCGCACGCCCAGCCGCTCGCGGGGAGCGTGATGTTCAGTTGCGTGGTAGTGGCCCCGGTGACGGTGGCCGGTATGCCCTCGACCAGCACCACGTTTCCGCCAATGGTCGCCGCGAAGTTGCTCCCCGTCACGACGGCCGCGCCGCCGGCGACGAGCGGCGTCACCGAGGTGATGCGCGGCGAGGTGGCTGTCGCCGTGGCCGTGACGCGCACGCGGAGGGTGGCGGTCACCCCTTCGTTCCGCGCCGAGATCACGGCCGTGCCCGCCGCCACAGCGGAGATGACGCCGAGTTGCGTCACCGTGGCCACCTTGGGTGCGTCGCTGCTGAAGAAGAACGTCGCATTGCCGATGACCCGTCCCGCGGCGTCCTTCGCGACGAGCACCGGCGTCGCGCTCCCGCCCGGAAGCGTGAGGACGACGGAGTCGCGATCAAACGCGGCGCTCGCCACCGGCGGATTGGTCACCGTGAGCTCGAGGTCGCCGGACCGGCCGCCCGAGATGGCGCGCACCGTGCCCTGCCCCGCCTGCAGCGCGGTGGCGACGCCGGTGGCCGAGACGCCGATGATCGACGGCGTCAGCGAAGACCACGATACCTGCGGGTGCGGCACGAGCTGGCCGTCCACACCGGTCACCCGAGCGGTGAGCTGCGTGGTGGCCCCCACGAGCAGCGTCGTGGCGCTGGCCGACACGCTGACGTCCTTGACGGTCGGCGGCGGACCTTCGCCGCCACCGCACGACACCGTCAGGATCAGTCCCACCGCCAGCCCACGCCGTATCACCGACCGAAGACCTCGTCGCCAAGGAACGCCGTAATTATGGCGTGGGGGCGGCCGCAACGTCAGCTTTCAGCGCCATGAGCGACGAGCCGGTTCCCCGCTTCGCGCACTGGCGCGACGACGCGCGAGACTGGTGCGCAGGACGCGCCTGGCCCTGGCGCGGCGCCGTGACCCTCCTGTTGGGCTGGCAGGCGAGCATCGCGTTTCGCGATCCGGAGGGCTTTCACGTCTTCCGCGGCATCACGTTCGGCGCCCATGAGTTCGGGCACCTGTTCTTTGCCCTGTCGGGGAGCGAGTGGCTGGCCGTGGCCGGCGGGTCGCTGATGCAGTTCCTCGTTCCCTTGGGCGCGATGGCGGTCATGCGTCATTACCGCGACTGGTTCGGCGTGGCCATGTGCGGCCTCTGGCTCGCGTCGAGCTTCGCGGACCTGGCGCCCTACATCGCGGACGCGCGCGCCATGGATCTCGACCTCGTCAGCTTCTCAGAGGATGGCGCGGTGCACGACTGGAACTACCTGCTCGGCAGGTCCGGGCTCCTCCTCAAGGACCAGGCCATCGCGCGGCTCGACCGGTTCGCGGGCTTCGTGGTCTTCGTCGCGTCGCTCGCGCTTGCGGGGTGGCTGCTGCGGCAGATGAAGCGAACGACACGACCGACTTCGGGTTGAGATGCGGCGACTGACATGCGAGGGCTGCGGAGCGTGCGAGGAGCTGTCGTGAACTGCAACCGCATACCACGGATGACACAGATGCCGGTCGGATCAACACGGATCCTGCTCTTAGGGGTTCTCCCAAAGCAGGATCCGTGGTTGTTCGACGGTTTCCGTGTAATCCGTGGTATGCAGTAGCAGATCCCCCGCCGGCACGACGGAAACGACGAATGGCGACCAGCCGCACCCTCCGCGGCCAATCGCCATTCGCAGTCCTTGATCGGAATCCTCAATCGCAATCCGGATTCCAACTCCTCAATCGCCGTTCAGCAGCCTTCCTTCTTCTTCTTCTTCGCCCCCCCCGGCGCCGCCGCGGCGGGCGATGACGGCATCGTCAGCTTGGGCATGGCGATCGGCTGCGCACCCGCGGAGTCACTCGCCGCCACCTGTGGCGTGCCGCCGAAGTACTTGCTGACTTCCCTGGCCCGTGCGAACTCCACCAGCTGGGCCGGTGAGGGGTTCTCGGGAATGCGCGGGAAGAGCACGCTGTCCTTCCAGGCCTCGAGGCCGCCACGCAGGATATACACGCCCTTGTATCCCTTGGCGCGGAGCAGCATCCAGGCCTGTGCAGCGCGGGCTGCATCCTCGGCGTACAGGATCACTTTCTCGTTGCGCTGCAGCGACGACTGGGCGAGTCCCGCCACCGGCATGTTCTCCGCAGGCGGGATATGGTATTCGGCATACGCCGCCGCCGGACGCAGGTCCACCACCCGGAAGTCTGCCTTCCCCTGGATGATCCAGTCGGCAAGCGTCGTGACGCCGACCTGGTCGGCGCCCGTCGCCATGGCGATGGAGAGTTCCTTGGTGTTGACCGTCGCGCCGGCTCCCTTGTACGGGCTGCCGGCAAAGAGCGCGACAAAGCCAAGGACGAACGCGACCGCCGCGAGCCGGCCGTTCAGCGAGAGGTTTTTCAGATAGCTGGCCATGGTCATGTCCCCGCGTGCCGGGACGCCATGCGCTTCTCCACCCACTCGGCGCCCGCAAAGCCGCCCAGCGCCAAGAGCACGACGGCGAAGACGAGCGCCCCGTACGGCAGGCCCGTGACCTGCGGCAGTGTCAGCTGGCCCATGTCCGTGGAGTTGTAGAATTCGCTCACCAGCGGATAGAGCTCGTTAAAACCGAAGATGCCGACGAAGATCCCGACGAACAGGACGAGCGCGTCGATGCGCCCTGTCGCGACACCCACGCAGGCGGTCCCCGGGCAATACCCGCCGATCACGAAGCCGGCGCCGAGGACCAGGCCGCCCACGATTTGCGGCACGAGGAAGGTCGGCGTGAGGTAGACGAGCGACAGGTCCATCACCCCGAACACGGACAGGTAGTAGACGCCGAGCATCGCCGTCACGATGGCGGTGAACATCACCTTGAAGACCGTCATGTCGGTGAAGTAGAACTGCGCGGCGAGCTTGCGCGAGCTGCCGAAGCCGGCGCGCTCGAGGAAGAAGCCGAACCCGATGCCGACGAGGAACGCGACGACCAGGCTGAGGCTCTCGCCAAAGAGGCCGTACTTGAAGAGGGGCGCCATCATGTCCACTGCCTCCGCATGAAATACGCCAGGCCGTAGGCGCCGGCGAAGACCATCAGCATGAACGCCCAGCTGCCGGCGTTGAGCAGCGCGCCGCCCGTGAGCGCCTGGCCGCTCGTGCAGCCGCGCGCCAGCTTGGCGCCGACGCCCATGAGCACGCCGCCAACGAACGCGAAGACGAGGCGCTTGTTGGAGGTGATGTTGGGACCGTGCTCCACCGTCTTCTTCACGCGGTGCGCCAGCGTGCCGGAGAGGAAGCCGCCGACGAAGACGCCGAGCACCTCGAAGACCAGCCAGTCCATGAGCGGGCTGGTGCCTTCCTTGAGATACTCCGCATAGGCGGGATTGCCGGCGACGTGGCTTGGCGCGACGGCGTCGAGCCCGGCGGTGATCGTCGAGGCGACGGCGCCCGATGCGCCGAGGCCGCGGCCCATCACGACGAACGAGGCGAGCAGGACGAGCCCGAGCCCGAGGCCCGCGAGATACGGGTTCCAGTACGGCTGGGCAGGTTTGGTTTCATGCATGGGATGACTCCTTGGGAACGCGCCGGTCAGGACCAGGTGCTGAACTGGCCGGCGTATACGATGACAAAGCGCAGGGCGAGCCCGCCGGCCAGGACGAGGAGCGGGGCGACTGGCGTGTGCTTCACCTTGTGATTGACGGCGAGCAACTGGATGGCGAGCGGCAGGAGAATGCCCATCCCGATGACCAGCACCCAGAAGACGGGGGCGTAGGGTCCGTCAAGCAGAAGGCGCACGGCCTCGATGTGGACGCGCGTCGACGTGAGCAGGCCCGTGATGAAGCCGCCGAACACGAATAGTTCGAGCGTCAGGAAGGCATTGTCGGCCTTGGCCAACAGCTCGCGCTCATACTGGTCGGTCGCGATGAGGTGCACGAACGCCGCCGCCGCCGAGAGCCCGGAGACCAGGAAGAGCATCCACAGCATGGCACTGTTCCAGAGCGGACGCGCGCCAAACGAACTGAGGAGCACGCCCGTGTACATGCCGAGCAGCGTGCCGAGCAGCATGTTGGCGATGCCGATGTTCTTGATCAGCACGGGATGCTTGTTGAGCTCCGCCGACCACCGGTCGAACAGCGGCACCCTGCCCTGGAACGGTTCCGGAATGCGGATGAGCGTGTTCACCCAGAGCGCCGGGTAGACGATCATCAGGAGCCAGGAACCCCACGACATCGGCGCGGCGAACTCGAAGGTCGTGAAGAGCCGCCAGAAGTAGAGCTTGTGCTCGAGATCGAGGAACAGGGCGAACATGCCGCCGCTGAGCAGCACGAGCGCGATGTGCGGCAGGTAGAAGCAGGAGAAGACGTTCCTCTTGTACTGGCCCTGCAGGACGAACCAGCCGGAGATGATCATGATGCCGGCGACGAGGCCGCCCAGGAACAGGTAGACCGGAATCTGCCAGCTCCAGATGTGCATGATCGGGTCGATCAGCTCGTTATGGCGAGTGATGGTCAGTTCTTGCATCGGCCGCTCACGTGAGGTAGAAGATGCGCGGCTTCGTGCCGGCATCCGGCAGGAGCACGTGGTGTTGGCGCGACGCGAGCAGCTGGCTGACGTCGCTGTTCGGGTCGTCGAGGTCGCCGAAGTGCATGCAGTGCGTGGGGCAGACTGAAACGCACGCCGGTTTCAGCCCCTGCTCGACGCGATGGATGCAGAACGTGCACTTGTCCGCATAGCCCTCGGGATGGATGAAGCGCGCGCCGTAGGGGCACGACGCCACGCATCCCTTGCACCCGATGCACTTGTCCGGGTCCACCAGCACCACGCCGCCCACGTCGTGCACGTGGCTGGCGCCGGTGGGGCAGCAGGAGACGCACGGCGGGTCGTCGCAGTGATTGCACCGCTCCGACCGGATCTCCATGTGCAGCGTCGGGAACTTGCCGGTGACGTCGTACGCGATCCAGTCACGGTTGAAGCCTTCGGGCACCTGATTCTCGGTCTTGCACGCGACCACGCAGTCCATGCAGCCCACGCAGCGGACGGTGTCGATGACCATGCCGAACCTAGCCACGGACCACCTCCGCCGGCTCGAGGGTGACGAAGTTCACGTGCATGCCGGTGCCGCCCATCAGCGGATCGGTGACATACCTCGTGACGAGTTGCGCGTCGCTCGCCCCCTTCTGGAAGGCGTGCTTCAGGCCCTTGGCGGTATGCCCGAACCCGTGCACCATGTACACGCAGTCGGGGCGAATGCGCTCCGTGGCCTTCACGCGAATCCTGTTGCTAAGCACCGCGTCCTGGTTCCTGAGGCAGACGTAGTCGCCAGACTTCAGGTCCATCCGCCGCGCCATGTCGGCGTTGATCCAGACCTCGTTCTCGTCCATCATGTCGCTGAGCACGCGATTGGATTGCGTGCGGCTGAACGAGTGCACGGGGGACCGGCCGAAGAGCAGGCGGAACGACCCGGGCGGCGGCTCCGCGGGCTTGTGGTAGACCGGCACCGGATCGAACCCCGCCGCGGCGAGCTGTGGCGAGAAGAACTCGATCTTCCCCGACGGCGTCGGGAACTCCAGCGGGACCCCCTCGCTCGCAAAGATCGGCTGCGGTTCGCCGCGGAGGATCCCGCGCTCCTTGAGTTCGGCGAGGCTCAAGCCGGCAGCGGTCAGCCGCGTCTCGAAGTACTCCTCGATGTCCTTCCACGGGTAGTAGTGCCCGAGGCCGAGGGTCTCCGCGAGCTTCTTCGCCATCCACCAGTTCGGCTTCTGATCGTCAGGAGCGTCCACCACCGGCTGGCGGATGGCGACGAAGGGCTCGCGGAACCACTCGACATTGAGGTCGTCGTGCCGCTCCAGGTAGACGGCCTCGGGGAGCACCACGTCGGCCCAGCCCGCGATCTCGCTCGGGATGACGTCCACCACCACGAGCAGGTCGAGGTTCTGGATGGCCTTGATCGTTTCCGCCTCGTTCGGCAGGGCGTGGATCAGGTTGGTGGCGTAGACGAACCACCCCTTGATCGGGTACGGCTTGCCGGTGATCGTCGCCTCGCGAATGCCCGTCGTGATGGCCTCGTGCGCAAACGGGTAGCGGTGGTCGGGGTTGTCCACCTTGCCCCTGGCCGACGTCGGATAGGCCGGGTACGGATACGGCGGGACGTCCATGCTCACCGGCGTGTAGAAGCCGCCCTCGCGTCCCCACGCCCCCAGCAGCGCATTCAGCAGCGCGATGGCGCGGCTGCGCTGTGCGTCGTCCCCGTACCAGGTGGCATGGCGCCCGGGATGGACCAGCGTGCGCTTGTGCCGCGCCATCTCCCGCGCCGTGGCGCGAATGACCTGCGGCTCGATGCCTGTTTCGGGGTACGCCCATTCCGGCGTGCAGGTCTCGATGCTCGCGACGAACTGCTCAAAGCCAAAGCCGTGCGCCGCGACGTACTCCTTGTCGTACAGCCCCTCCTTCACGATCACGTGCATCCACGCGAGCAGGAGCGCGAGGTCGGTGCCGGGCTTGATGGGGAGGTAGTGCCTGGCCTTGCTCGCGGCCACCGAGAAGCGCGGGTCGACGACGATCACCGACGCGCCATTGCCGACTGCCTCGGCGAACTCCTGCACCTGCGAGTTGTGCATGTTCTCGCCGAGGTGGCTGCCGATGAGGACGAGGCACTCGGCGTTCTTGATATCGGTGCGCTCCGGCGAGCTCACGTCCTCGCCAAAGGTGAGGCGGAAGCCGACGTCGCGCGGCCCGCGGCACTGCGCGAACGACGGGGCCGCGAAGTTGGGCGTGCCGAAGGCCTTGAGCGTGTGCTTGAAGAAGTTGCCGCCAATCCCGTGAGCGAACATGGCCACCGCTTCGGGACCGTGGGCCTCCTTGATGGCGTGCATCTTCCTCGCGATGTACGCGAAGGCCTCATCCCACGACACCTCGGCCCACTCCTCGCGTCCGCGGTCGTTCTTGCGGATGAGCGGGCGCTTGAGCCGGTCAGGGTCGAAGTGCGCGCCGATGCCGCCGGTGCCGCGCGGACAGAGTCGGCCGCGGCTCAGCGGATCGGCGGGGTTGCCCTCGACCTTCCACAGGACGCCGTCCCGGACCGAGGCGATGGCGCCGCACTTCCAGAAGCAGATGTCGCAGTAGGTCGGAATCTGCTGCAGGCCTTTCGTCGGCCGACCTGCGGGCTTCGCCGGTGGCGTCGGCCCCTTGGCGAATGCCGCCGCGCCGCTGGCTACCGTGACCGTCGCCGCCGAGATTTTCAGGAACTTCCGTCGTGAGAACTCGCTCATCCTCTCCTCGACACGTCCGCTGCTTTCCTATGGTGGTGCCCACGCTTCACGTCCGTACGCTAACCGGCCCGGTCCGGCGGGACGGTCAGGCATCGGGTCCAAACCTGTCGGGGAATGCCGGATTTTATGCGTAAATACCGATATAGTGCTTTACAAGGCCCGCACCGGCGGGCAAGATCAGGGTGACGCAGTGTCCGCGAGGCACCGCGACGACGCCGCGTTTCGTGCCGGTTCACCCGCCTGACCGATGAGAATTCCACGCCCCGCCGTGCAGTGGCTGGTGGCGGCCGCCGGAGCCGGCATGGTCGCCGCGGCCTTCCTGCTCACCCGGCCACCGGCCGCGCCCGTGAGCATGCGGCCCTCGGTGGAGGCGCCGATGATTCTCGGGCGGCGGGAGAACTGCCTGGTGTGCCATGCAGGCATCGAAGGCCTCGATGCGTCGCACCGGCCGGAGGTGATCGGCTGCGCCTCGTGCCACGGCGGCGACGTGACGTCGCTCCGCGCGGAGCAGGCGCACGCCGGCATGATCCTGATCCCCGGCAATCTCTCCGACGCGCCGCGCACGTGCGGACAGGCGACGTGTCACGCCGCCATCATCCCGCGCGTCGAACGGTCCATCATGACCACGATGGCGGGGGTGGTCGAGGTCAACCGGCGCGTCTTCGGCGAGCGGTCGCCGGACGTGCCGCACGTCGGGTCGCTCGGTACGAGCCCCGCCGACACGCACCTGCGGCAGCTCTGCGCGTCGTGCCACCTGGGGCAGCCCAAGACGGAATGGGGGCCGACGGGCGAGCTCTCGCGCGGCGGCGGATGCAGCGCCTGCCATCTCGTCTACGATTCCGTGGCCACGCGGCAGCTGGCGGCGTATCTCACCACCGCCGCCAAGGCGCGCACCGGCATTCCTCGGCGCCATCCGGCATTCACGATTGCCGTGGACAACGGCCGCTGCTTCGGGTGCCACAGTCGGTCGGGACGCATCTCGACGAACTACGAGGGCTGGCATGAGCTGCGCGACGCACCGTCCGCCGCAGCGCTGGCCGAAGACGCAAGGTCGCCGCGCCCGCAATATCGGCTGCTCGAGGATGGGCGCTACTTCACTCGCGTCGCGCCGGACGCGCATCAGGCGCGCGGCATGGACTGTATTGACTGCCACACGGCGGGCGAGGTGATGGGCACCGGCGCCGTCGTCGCCCACGCGCGCGACCAGGTCCAGATTCGCTGCGAGGACTGCCACGCGTCGCGCTTCACTGCGGTGCCGCCCGCACACGCCGACGCCGAGACGCAGACACTCACTGCTCTGCGAGGATGGACGTTTGGCGCCGGTGAGCGCCTCGCCGTCGCCGCGTCCGGCAGCGTCCTCGCGAACGTCGTCGTGGCGTCCGATACCAGCGCCCGCCTGCGCCACAAGCGCACCGGCACCTGGGCGCCGCTGCGCCCGCCGCGCGCCGTGTGCTCGCGGGGCGACGGGCATGCGCGCCTGTCCTGCAATACCTGCCACACCGCGTGGGCGCCGCGCTGCGCCACGTGCCACACGCGCTACGACCCTAGTTCCGATGCCTACGACCACGTGGACCAGCGCGACGTGAAGGGGGCGTGGCAGGAATCGTCCGGCCCGTTCGACGCCGCGCTGCCCACGCTCGGCATTCGCGCCACGCCGCGCGACGCCACGCGCCCGCACGGCGTGGTGGACACGTTCGTGCCGGGGATGATCCTCACGATCGATCGCAACCGCACGGCCGGCGGGGCGCCCGACGCGGTCTTTCGCCGGTTGTACGCCCGCACGTTCTCGCATACAATCAGCCGCGCCGTGCGGTCGTGCGCGTCGTGCCACAGCGACCCGGTGGCCCTCGGCTATGGCCGCGGCTCGCTGCGCTTCGAGGTTGCCGGCGGCATCGGGCGGTGGCGCTTCACGCCGGCGGCGGAGCGGCTGGCCGACAGCCTCCCCGCCGACGCATGGACCGGCTTCCTCCAGTCACGCCGCGGCATGGTCTCCACGCGCGACGACGTGCGCCCGTTCACCGCGGAAGAGCAGCGGCGCATCCTCGCCGTCGGGGCCTGCCTCACCTGTCACGACGGCGCCTCGCGCGTGATGCAGCGGGCGCTCGCCGACTTCGCCGGCACGGTGGCTCGGCGGACGACGCGGTGCGTCGTGCCGAGGTGGGACTGAGCACCGGGAAAAACTGACGGGTGGCTTGGACTCAGGATTCCGATTGATGATCTCGATTCAGAACCGCGATTTGCGATGCGCCGCGCTCCCCGCCCCAATCGCCAATCGGGATCCTCTATCGTAATCCTCTCTCGCGAGTTCAATAACCAAGTGCAACACTATCAAGTTGAGGCATCCGCTCCCGT
>CAYQCP010000015.1:0-65382 GCA_964416005.1 uncultured Gemmatimonas sp. | reverse complement strand
GAAACAACAGAGAAACAACAGAGAAACAACAGAGAAACAACAGAGAAACAACAGAGAGACAACAGAGAGACAACAGAGAGACACCAGAGTCTCCGGCGTTTGGCCGGGGGCTCTCCTTCTTTCTGGTATCCGTCGGGGTGCTAAGCGGCGCGGGCGAGTGGGGGCCTCGAGCGCGTGCGGACGCGCGATCGCCGTCCGGCTGACCGGGGCTGCGGACGCGGACTCGACCGAGTGGTCCCATGGCGCACGTCGAATTCGCCGGTGCATTGTTATGTCATGTCACCAGACCGCCAGCCGCCGCCCGCGGCGAGCAGCAGACCGACCAACCCGCACGGAGCCACGACGCGGCAGTCGCGCACCCGGCGGTCGGCGCCGCGTCAACCGGTGACGCCGCTGAGTCGTCCGTTCGGCGGGGTGCGCACAGCAGTCACGCCGTCGCTCCGCTCCGTCAGGCGGCAGGTCCTCGCGGGTGTGCCGTGCGTGGCGGTGCCGTCCGCCGCCCTGGCGCTGCTGACTGGCCTGCCCGTGCTGGCCATGGCGCAAGGCGTGGGGGACGTGAACCCTATGCCCGGCCACACGTCCTCGACGCTTATGCTGGTGATGGCGATCGCGAACGGGATGATCGCCCTCTCGTACGCCTCCGTCCCCGTCTTCCTTGGCGTGATGATCGCGAAGCGGCGGGACATTCCGTTTTCGTGGGTACTGGTGCTGTTCGGCGCGTTTATCCTGGCCTGCGGCACCACCCATTTCATGCACATCATCGGGATCTGGTACGAGGTGAGCTGGTGGCAGGCCGCAGTGGACAGCATCACCGCAGTCATTTCACTCGCCACGGCCATCCTCCTCTGGCCGCTGCTGCCGCGGCTCCTCGCCATCCCGAGCCCCGCGCAGCTGCGCACCGTCAACGCGGCGCTCGAGCGCGAGAAGGCCGCCATCGAGGCCTCGCAGGAGGAACTGCGTCGCGCGCATGCGGCGGTGGAGCAGCGCGTCGTGGAGCGCACCGCCGAGCTCGCCCTCGTCAACGCCTCACTGCGGCAGGAAATCGACGACCGCGAACGCGCCGAGCGTGCGCTGCGCCGCAGCGAGGCGGCGCTGCAGGAGAGCGTGGAGCGCTTCCAGCTGGCCAATCGGGCCACCTTCAACTCGATCTGGGACTGGAACCTCGCGACCGGCGCCGTGTGGTGGAATGAGACCTTCCTGTCCACGTTCGGCTATCGAAAGGAGCAGGTGGAGAACACGATCGAGTGGTGGACCGAGTGCATCCATCCCGACGATTATGCCCGCGTTGAGGCGGACCTCAGCCGCGCGCTGACGGCCGGCGACGAGGTCTGGCACGGCGAGTATCGCATGCGCCGGGCCGACGGCAGCTACGCCATCGTCGCCGACCGTGGGTACATCAGCCGCGAGGAGGACGGAACGCCGACGCGGATGATCGGCGCGTTGGAGGACATCACCGAACTGAAGCGCGCGGACATCCTGCTGCGCGAGAGCGAGTTCTTCTTCCGGGAGTCGCAGCGCACGGGCCACATCGGCTCCTATCGCGCCGACTTTGTGGAGGACGTGTGGAAGTCGTCTGAGGTCCTCGACGAGATCTTCGGCATCGATGCCGCTTACGAGCGCTCCGTGGCCGGATGGCTTGCGCTGGTGCATCCGGACGACCGGCCGGCCATGACGCAGTACTTCACCGAGCATGTGCTCGCCGAGGGGCTCGCCTTCGACCGCGAGTACCGGATCGTGCGTCCGAGCGACGGCGCTGTGCGCTGGGTGCACGGAACCGGAGCCCTTGAGCGGCGGCCGGAGCGCGGCGTGGTCGCGATGGCGGGCACGATCCAGGACGTCACCGATCGCGTCGTGGCCGAGGAGGACCTGCGCAAGCTGTCGCGCGCCGTTGAGCAGAGCCAGGCGAGCATCGTCATCACGAACGTCAGGGCCGAGATCGAGTACGTC
Organism: uncultured Gemmatimonas sp.; assembly: GCA_964416005.1. Taxonomy (GTDB): domain Bacteria; phylum Gemmatimonadota; class Gemmatimonadetes; order Gemmatimonadales; family Gemmatimonadaceae; genus PNKL01. Next base: position 63,435 of record CAYQCP010000015.1, on the reverse strand, counting down.
AACGCGTCGTTTGTGCGGCGCTCGGGCTATGCCCGCGGCGAGGTGATGGGAAAGAACCCCCGGATCTTGAAGTCGGGCCAGACGTCACGCGCGACCTACGAGGAGTTGTGGCGCGCGCTCTCGAGCGGGGAAACCTGGACGGGCGAGCTGATCAACCGCCGGAAGGACGGCGGCACGTTCGTGGAGCTTGCGGTCATCTCGCCGCTGCGCCAGGCGGACGGAACGATCACGCACTATGTGGCGGTGAAGGAGGAGATCACCGAGCAGAAGCAGCTGCTCGCCGAACTGGAACGGCACCGCGACCACCTGCAGGACCTCGTGGACGAGCGGACGCGCGAGCCCGTGGAGGCGCGCGAACAGGCCGAGGGCGCGAACCGGGCCAAGACCGCGTTCCTGGCCACCATGAGCCAGCAGATCCGGGCGGCCCTGAACGGGCTAATTGCCATATCCGAGATGCTGGCGCTCCGTCCCCTGTCGCCGCAAGACCTCGACGCGGCACGGACCATCCTCCGGTCGGCGCACAACCTCCTGGGCATCCTCGACGACATCCTCGACTTCTCGAAGATCGAGGCCGGCAAGCTGGAGCTGGACGTCGCGGAAATGTCGCTCCGGCAGGTGGCGGACGAGGTGCTCGCGTCCCTGGGACCCGTCGCCTCGGCGAGCGACGTGATCCTCGCGGTCACGGTGGCCCCGGAGGTGCCGGCGCTCGTGCAGGGCGATGCCATGCGCGTGCGGCAGGTGCTGATCAACCTCGCCGGCAACGCCATCAAGTTCAGCAGCGGTCGGCCGGAGGTTCGTGGCCGGGTGTCGGTGCGGGTGGAACCGGTGAGTGTCCAACCGCTGCGCATGGCATTGCGCGTCGAGGACAACGGGATCGGCATGAGCGGAGAGACGCTCGAGCGGCTGTTCACGTCATTCACGCAGGCGGAGAAATCGACGACGCGCCGGTTCGGGGGTACCGGACTGGGGCTGGCCATCACCAAGCGTCTGACCGACCTCATGGGTGGAACGATCGAGGTCTCGAGCACTGAGGGCGTCGGATCAACCTTCACGGTCACGCTGCCGTTCGCGGCCGCGACGGGCGTGAAGGCGGCCGCGACATCGCCGGAGTCGTCCGCGCGTCTCCGTGGCGGCGCGGTCGGACTTGCCCCCACCGACGTGCGGGCGCAGGCGCTGACGATTGGGGAGGCGCGCGCGCAGGGGCGGCTCGTCCTCGTGGCCGAGGATGACCACATGAACCAGAAGGTCATCCTGCGACAGCTCGGACTGCTCGGGTACGCCGGCGAGATCGCGGGCGACGGCGCGGAGGCGCTCGCGCTCTGGCGACGGGGGGCCTACGCGATGCTGGTCACTGACCTGCACATGCCCAACATGGATGGGTACGACCTGGTGACGGCGATTCGTGGAGAAGAGCCGGCCGGCGTGCGCCTGCCCGTGATCGCCTTGACGGCCAACGCGCTTCGCGGGGAGGCCGAGCGGGCGATGGCGGCGGGCATGGACGCGTACCTGACGAAACCGGTGCCCCTGGCGACGTTGCGCGACGTGCTCGCGCAGTGGATTGTGCCGGCCACGGCCACGGCCGCGTCGTCGGCGGCGGACCCGTATGCCACGGATGGGGTGGCCTCCGATCCGAGCCGCGCGGGCGCGCTGGTGCGGCTGTCGGCGCTGAGGCGGCGGCTTGGTGACGATCCAGCGGTCACGCGCGCACACCTCGCAGCCTTCGTGATGGAGGCGCGGATCGTGTGGGCAGGCCTCTTCGAGGCGGCGTCCCGCGGTGCATGGCGTGAGGTGGGTGAGCACGCCGCCACGCTCAAGTCGGCATCACGGGCCGCCGGTGCGCTGCTGCTCGGCGACCAGTGCGGCGAGCTCGAGATCGCGGTCGTCCGGGGCGACCCGCAGGTGCTCGAGCAGGAGGTCTCGCGAGTCGGCGAGAGCGTCGCCCGTGTCGAGGCGGAGGTGGAGCTCCTGCTGCAGGTGAACGAGGAGGACCGCAGTCCCACCACCCGAGCGGAGTGATCACACGCCATGCGAACCGCCCTGATCGCCGTTGCGCTTTCCGCACCGCTCGCGCTCGCCGCGCAGCGGACCGCGCGCCCCCTCCGCCTCGAAGAGACCACCATCGCCGAGGTGCATGCGGCGATGCGCGCGCGGCAGCTCACCTGCCGCCAGCTGGTGCAGCGCTACCTCGACCGCATCGAGGCCATCGACAAGCGCGGCCCGGCCATCAACGCGATCGTCGTCGTGAACGCAGCGGCGCTGGCCACCGCCGACTCGCTCGACGCGCGCTACCGCCGTGACGGCCTCACGGGACCGCTGCACTGCATCCCGATGATCGTGAAGGACAACTTCGAGACGACGGACCTGCCAACGACGGCCGGTTCGCTCGCGCTCAAGGGCTGGCTGCCGCTTCGCGACGCGACCATGGTGGCGCGCATCCGCGCCGCCGGCGCGATTGTCCTCGCGAAGAGCAACATGAACGAGTGGGCGTTCTCGCCGTACGAAACGGTCAACTCGATCCTGCCGGGCTACACCAAGAACCCGTACGTCCTCGATCGCGTGACGGCCGGCTCGAGCGGCGGCACGGCGGCCGCGGTGGCCGACAACGAGGGGACCGTCGGCCTTGGCACCGACACGGGCAACTCGATTCGCGGCCCGTCGGCGCACACGGCGCTGGTGGGCATCCGGAGCACGATGGGGCTGACGTCGCGCGCCGGCGTGGTGCCGCTCTCGAACAGCGCCGATATCGCGGGGCCTATGGCGCGAACGGTCGCCGACGCCGTGCGGGTGTTTGACGTCGTCGCCGGGTCGGACCCCGACGATCCGGTGACCGCGGAGGCCGACGCGCGGCGCGAGCGAGACTACAACGCTTTCGTCGCGCCGGGCGGCCTGCGCGGTGCGCGCATCGGCGTGCTGCGGCAGGCATACGAGCGTGCGTCCACCGACTCCGAGGTCGTGAAGGTCTTCACGGCGGCGCTGGCGTCCATGAGGGCGGCGGGGGCGACGATCGTCGATCCCGCGGGCATCGACTCGTTGCCCGCTCTGCTGCGCACGAGCGGCGGCGGATGCAACCCGTTCAAGTACGATCTCGAGCGCTACCTGGCCGCGCGCGGCGCGAACGCGCCAGTCAAGACCGTGGACGAGGTGCTCAAGAGCGGGAACTACCATCCCCTGGCGCAGACGCGGCTGCAGGCGGCGCAGGCCGTCACCACGCCGCCCGAGGACTCGCCGGGGTGCCAGGCGCGGGAGGCGATGCGCGTCCGGCTGCGCGCCGCAGTGAACGCGATGATGGACGCGCTGCGGCTCGACGCCCTCGTCTATCCGACCTGGAGCAATCCGCCGCGGCTGATCGGCGACCTCAACACGCCCCACGGCGACAACAGCCAGCTCTTCTCGCCATTGACCGGCTTTCCCGCGATCACCGTGCCGATGGGCTACACCCGCGAGGTGCTGCCGGCAGGCGTGACGTTCTTCGGCCGGGCATGGAGCGAGGGGACGCTCATCCGGCTGGCCTACGGGTACGAGCAGGCGACGCGGCATCGGCGAGCGCCGTCGCACCGCACGTCTGTCGCCGCCGCGCCGGGGACCGGGGGTCGGACGAGGCCGTAAGCCCTGTCCCGCGCGCCGATGCCCCGACGCCCAATCCTTGTCTGGACGTCGGGCGTGTCAGGGAATAACGGACGCCAGTGTGGCGCCGAATTGTGCGGAAATGCCGCTGGCTAAGGTATCTCCATGAAAGGATATAATGGTGAATATGTCTTTTTGATTAAATCCTCATTTGGTGGATTGAATAACGCACCGGGCCCGAGTTTACTCCCTGTTCACCTACGGACACATAGGGGATTGCCTGTCGGCGTCAATTTCCGTCTATTATCGCATGCGGAATACCAGAACATTGCGGTTCAAGCACCTGTCGCTCGCCGTTTTCCACCACCCCAACCCCCCTCAGGAGCTTGTGATGAACGACAGTTTGCGCGTCGCGGCCCGACGCGCGGGCCTTGCGTTTGCCTTCCTGGTGTCCATTCCGTTTGCCGCGTTGAGCGCGCAGACGGGATCGATCACCGGCAAGGTGATCGACAGGGTCTCGCAGAGGCCCCTCACCGAAGCCCGCGTCGTGATTCCTGGTACCACGCTTGAAGCGCGGACCAACGATCTCGGCGAGTTCCGTTTTGCCGCGGTGCGGCCGGGCCGCCTCATCGTCGGCGTCTACCACATCGGGTATAAGGCCACGTCCGACACGGTCGTCGTGACGGCCGGCCGCGCGTCGACGGTGACGCTCCAGATGCAGGCGTCGCTGGTGACCCTCTCCGAGCTCGTCATCACGGGCACGGCGGGCAACCTGGAGCGCAAGGCGCAGGCCGCACTCGTGGCCTCCGTCTCGGCGGCGCGGGTGATCGAGACCGCACCCATCGCCACCGTCGCCAACTTGCTGCAGTCACGCGTGCCGGGTGTGGCGCTCTCGACGCAGTCGGGGACGGCGGGGACGGGCACGACGATCCGCATTCGCGGCGCGTCCTCCGTGAACCTGTCGAACCAGCCGCTCGTCTTCATTGACGGCGTGCGCACCATCGAGGGGCAGATCGGTTCGGGTCAGGCGGGCCAGCAGTACGACCGCCTCAACGACATCAACCCCGACGAGATCGAGAGCATCGAGGTCGTGAAGGGGCCGGCCGCCGCCACGCTGTATGGCGCCGACGCCTCGGCGGGCGTGATCCAGATCATCACCAAGAAGGGCAAGGCGGGGAGCACTGGCGGGTTCCGCCAGTCGGTGCGCTTCGAGATGGGCTCGTCCGAATTGCAGTGGACCCCGCCGGCCAACTACGGGCTGTGCACCACGACGCTCATCGCCAGCACCAGCACCAATCCGCTCTGCCGCGGTCAGGCGCTGAACACACTGGTGAGCGACAACCCCATCGTGCGCGTCGGCGGCTTCCGCAACGGCACGGATCGCATCGTCAGCTGGAACGGCACGGGCGGCGGCCAGAACTACGGCTACAACCTGTCGTACGGCGAGGACCACACGCTGGGTCTCCTGCCGAACAACAACTTCACGCGCTACAACGTCCGCACGAACTTCAACTACGTGCCCACCGAGAAGCTGACGATTGACGCAGGCGTCGGCCTGTCGCAGACCGCGACGCAGCTTCCGGACAACGACAACAACATCTACGGCTGGCTCGGCGGCTCGATGCTCGGCAGCCCGCTGACCCGGAACGACGCCACGCCGCTGTCGAATGACGGCTGGTATGGCTTCAACCGCAAGTACAACGCGCTCTCGTCCATCTACCGCATGCTGAAGTCGCATCGCGTCGTCTCGAACATCACGGCGACGTACCTGCCGGTCCCCTCGTTCAGCAACCGTTTCACGCTGGGCATGGACTTCATCGGCGACGAGCAGCGGTCGTTCTTCCCCAAGAACGACAGCACGTGGTACGGCGGCGCCCTGAACACCGGCAGCCACGACCAGACGTTCCGTTTTGCCGAGCGGTACACGTTCGACTACCTCGGCAACGTCAAGCGCAGTTTCGGGCGCGCCTGGGAGACGAACACCTCGTTCGGCCTGCAGGTGATCTCCACCCGCAACTCGCTCACGAACGCCAACGGCCAGGGCTTCGTGACCAACGCCAACTACTCGATCAGCGGCGCGGCGACACGCACGGGGACGAGCGGCTTCACCGAGCAGCGCCAGTTCGGCTACCTCGGCCAGGTTCAGATCGGCCATGAGAACAGGCGCTTCGTGCAGGTGGGCGTGCGCATTGACAAGAACTCGTCGTTCGGCACCTCGGCGCCGTCCATCGTGCTGCCGAAGATCGGCGGCAGCTGGGCGATCTCGGAGGAGAAGTTCTTCGATCCGCTCGCCAGGTACGTGAACACGCTGCGCCTGCGCGCGTCGTACGGCACCACGGGCCGTTCGCCGAACCCCGGCGACGCGCTCACCACGCTGGTGGCGGCCCCGTACAACATCACCGGCACGACGGATGCGGGCGCCATCCCGGGCAACCCGGGCAACGCCGACCTCAAGCCGGAGAAGGGGACCGAGTTCGAGGCGGGCGTTGACGCCGGCTTCTTCAACAACCGCCTCTCGGCGGAACTCACGTACTTCCGCAAGCAGACGAAGGACATGATCATCGCGCGGCCGATCCCGCCGTCGCTGGGATTCAATTCGGACCCCCTCGACAACATCGGTGAGGTGCTGAACAGCGGCCTCGAGCTGGCGGTGAACTACGACGCGCTGCGCATGGACAACGTCCACTGGAACGTCCGGCTCGGCGCCAACACTTTGCACAACGAGCTCACGAGCCTGGGCGACGTGCTGCCTTTCAATCTGGGTGGTGCGGGGCGCACGATCGTCGGCCAGCAGCTCGGTGTCTTCGTGTCGAAGAAGATCAAGTCCATCGACGTCGCCACGAACAAGGTGATCGTCACCGACACACTGGCCCCGATCGGCAACCTGTGGCCGACGCTGGAATGGAACCTTACGAACACGGTAACGCTGTTCAGGTACCTCCGCGTATCGGCGATGCTCGACGCCAAGAAGGACTTCCTGGTGCAGAACTTCACCGCGTTTTTCCGTGAGACGCAGCTCGTCCGCTCAAACCTGCGCCTCGACACGCTGGCGCTCAGCAAGTACGAGCGGCTGCGCCGCTACGGCAACCTGACGCCGGGCCAGCCGGCCTTCGTGCAGGAGAACGGCTCCGCCACCACGGTGAACGACGTACGCGAAGCCTATCTCGAGCCGGGCGACTTCGTGCGCCTGCGCGAGCTGTCGGCCACGTACACCGTGCCGTCGAAGTACCTCAGCGTGTTCCGCAACACCATCACCGGCGCGTCGCTCACCTGGGCGATGCAGAACGTGAAGATCTGGACCGACTACACCGGGTCGGACCCGGAGATCAACGCGCAGGCCGGCGCCTTCTCGCGCCAGGACTTCCTGACCGTTCCCAATCCGCGGAAGCAGACGTTCCGCGTCAACCTCAACTTCTAACCGCGAGATGATCGCCATGATTTCGATCCGAAGCGCGGTTACGCGCACCACCGCGGGCGCGGCGCTGGTCCTGGCCGCCGCCTGCTCCGATTCCTTCGTCCAGGTGACGAACCCGGACCGCATTGACGCCGCGACGGTGGATCCCACCTCGGGTGCCACGGCGCTGGCCTTCTCTGCCCAGCAGAACTTCGCGACAGCCCTGGGCTGGCTGTCCATGTACAGCGGGTGGTTCACCGAGGAGGCCAACGTCTCCGACACGTTCCCAACCCGAAACGAGTTTGGGTTCCGTCTCATCACGGACCTCAACGGCTCGCTCAACGGCGACGTCTGGGCGCCGATTTCGCTTGCGGCGGCCTCGGCCAAGACGGTGCTTGATCTCACGCTGCCAAACCCGACGAGCAACATCGCCTACGCCCGCGCCGCGACGTTCCGCGGCTTCGCCATCCTGATGATCGGCACCGACTTCTGCACCGGGTCGCTGTCGTCAGGGCCGGAGCTCACGACGGCGCAGTTGCTCGACTCGGCCATCGTGTACTTCACGAAGGGCGTGGATATCGGCAAGGCTGCTGCCAGCACGGACGGGACGGCGCTGGCCAATGCGTCACTCGTCGGCCGTGCCCGCGCCAAGCTGCAGAAGGGCGACAAGGCCGGCGCGGCGGCGGACGCCGCGCAGGTGCCGGCCGGATTCACCTTCGACCTCCGGATGACGGACGACCTGGCCAACCGCACGCGCCTGTCGAACCGCATCTACCAGTTCACCTTCGACCGCTCCTCCATCAGCGTGGCGCCGTTCTATCGCGTCAACGATTCGCGGGTCCCGTACGTCGCCCCCGGCCAGCCGGGCGCTCTGAACGGTCAGGATGCGGTGCCTGGTGGCTTCTATCGCCAGAACAAGTTCAACGGCTACGCCTCGCCCATGCGGCTTGCGTCGAAGCTCGAGGCGGACTACATCACCGCCGAGGCGGGTGACGCCACGGCGCAGCTCGCGCTGATTGCCGCGCGCCGCACGGCGGCGGGACAGGCGGCCTACGCCGGCGCCACCGACGCGGCCAGCGTACTGAAGGAACTGATGGTGCAGAAGGCGTTCGACTTCTACCTCGAAGGCAAGCGCCTCGCCGACTTCCGCCGCATCCCGGCGGCAATGTCGGGCATCACACCGGCGGGCGGGGTGTACTTCAAGCCCGGCTATGCCAACGTCGGCACCCAGACGTGTTATCCGCTGCCGCGCGTGGAGCGCGACAACAACCCGAACATGAAGACAAACTAGCGGCTTGGTAGTTTCGAGCTGACCAAGCGGCGGGGGGAGAGATCCCCCCGCCGTCTTGCGTCGGGGATCAGAGAAACAACAGAGAGACAACAGAGAGACAACAGAGAGACAACAGAGAAACAACAGACGAGGCGGTGCAGGGGCGTAGGTGGCAGGCATCGTGACGAGGCTGCACCTTTAGACCCGCCACCATTCGGAGTCGTTTATGCCGCACCGCCTCCTCGTCCGCCGTCTCGCCTTCGGCGCCGTCTCCGCCCTCATCGCATTCCCGGCCGGCGCCCAGCGCGGCGGCACGCTCCCCGACAGCGTCAAGGCACGGCGGTGGGCCATCGAGAACGAGCTGCAGTCGCTCGCCGTGGTCGAGCGCAAGGTGATGATCCCGATGCGCGACGGCGTGCGCATCGCCGCCGACATCTACCACCCGCGCGATGCATCGAAGAAGTACCCGGCCATCTGGTCGCGCACGCCCTACAACTTCGACTACTGGGACATCCACAACGGCGTCCCGCGCGACATGAGCGGCGTGCTCAACGCCATCAAGCGCGGCTACGCGTGGGTGGACATGCAGGAGCGCGGCCACTTCTTTGCCGAGGGCAGCTACGACATCCTCGGCGCACCGCTCTCGGACGGTGAGGACGAGCTCAACTACCTGCGCGCGCAGCCGTGGTCCAACGGCAAGATCGGCACGACGGGGTGCTCGTCCACCGCCGAGTGGCAGCCGGCGGTCGCGTCGCTGGGCAACCCCGCCTTTGCGGCGATGAACGTGCAGGGCTTCGGCGCCGGCGTCGGACGCGTCGGGCCGTACTACGAGCAGGGCAACTGGTACCGCGGCGGCGCGGTGCAGATGCTGTTCATCAGCTGGCTCACCGGCGAGCAGAACCAGGTGCGGCCGATGTTTCCGCGCGGCGCCACGCAGCAGCAGCTCATCGAGGCGTCCAAGCTGTTCGACCTTGCCGAGCATGCGCCACCGGTGGACTGGGCCAAGGCCTTCTGGCACCTGCCGACGATCGAGTTGATCAAGGCGGCGGGCGGCCCGAACGGCATCTTCGCCGACTCCATGCCGGTGCCGACGGGCGGCGCGATGATGAAGCGCACCCCCAACGACCCGGCCTGGTACCGGGGCGGGCTGTGGCACGACAACATGCCCATCAACATTCCGGGGCTGTGGTTCATGTCGTGGTACGACGTGTCGGTGGGGCCGAACATCGCGATGTACAACCACGTGCGAAGGACGGCGCAGGGGAAGGCCAGGGACCAGCAGTGGATGATCATCGCGCCCGTGGCGCACTGCTCGTACACGCGCGCTACTGAGCACACCATGGTGGGCGAGCGCGACATGGGCGACGCCCGGCTCGGCTACCAGAACCTCGTCTACGACTTCTTCGACCAGTTCCTCAAGGATGAGGGGCTGACCCCCATGGATACCGTGCCGAAGGTCCGGTACTACGTGATGGGGCTCAACCAGTGGAAGACGTCGGACGTCTGGCCGCCCAAGGAGGCGCAGCCGCTCACGTTCTACCTCGGCAGCAACGGGAATGCGAACACGGCGGCGGGGGACGGCACGCTCTCGATGAAGGCGCCCAAGAAGGACGTCCCCGACCGCTTCTCGTACGACCCGCTCAATCCGGTGATGTCGCTGGGCGGCAACGTCTGCTGCCAGGGGAACGCGGTGGCCGCCGGCGCGATGGACCAGAAGAAGACCGAGGCGCGCCCGGACGTGCTGGTCTACACGACGGAGCCGTTCGCCGACGGGATGGAACTCAGCGGGCCGATCATCCCGACGCTCTACGTGTCCTCGGACGCCAGGGACACCGACTTCACCGTGAAGGTGCTCGACGTCTATCCCGATGGGCGCGCCTACAACCTTGATGAGAGCATCCAGCGCATGCGCTACCGCGACGGCTACGACAAGCCGCCGGTCTGGATGGAGAAGGACAAGGTGTACAAGGTGACGCTGCAGCCGCTGAACACGTCGAACTACTTCAAGCCGGGCCATCGGCTCCGGATAGAAGTGTCGTCGTCCAACTTCCCGCGCTTCGACCGCAACTTGAACACGGGCGGGAACAACTGGGACGAGACGAAGCCGGTGACGGCGAACAACGTGATTCATCACTCCGAGAAGTATCCGTCGACGCTGACGGTCTCGCTGGTGAAGGCGAGGGTCGTCCCGTAGTCGACGGGTCGCGATTGGCCGACGCGGTCAGCGGGAGGGATCCGCGTCGGCGAGGCGGCGGGCGTGCGGCTCGGAGCGCCGACGCACGGCGCAGGGCCCGCGAGTGTGGTCACGGAGGCCCCTGCGAGGTGCGCGGCGGAGTTCAACGCCCCTGCACCTTTCGGCTCCCGCCGGCCAGGCGACCGAGCCGTTGGACGAGGTGGCCGTGGGTCTCCGGATGGTCTACGCGGACCTGCGCTCGAGCCGCTGCCAGCGACTCGATCGCCAGCCGAAGCGCGCCGGGCCTGCGTTCGGCCGTCGGGTCGCAGACCACGCGGTCGGTGCGTGGAGCGCCGCCCCTGCCAGGGGGGCGTGGCGTTGTCGTGCGACGTGGTCCGGTGCCCGTGAGCCTGCCACGTCGGTGACTTGGCCGCCGGGATGTAGGGAGAACGAAGATATGCCTGTCGGGCATCTCTTGACGCGGCGCTTGCGGCGCGGGATGTTCTTGCCCGGCTCACCAGCATGCAAGCAACTCGGGGACTCCGAGTTGGGCGGCTGCTGGCGCTTTGGTTCCCCACCCCACGCGAGGGAGGCCTCTTGCGCAGAATCTTGTTCATGGCAGTTGCACTATTGTCGGTGGCGATGCCCACTACCGCGCGAGCACAGTCGCGTGAGGTGACCGGCAAGATCACTCAGGCGGGCGCGCACGCCCCGCTCAGTGACGCCACGATCTCGCTGCTCGGCCGGCCGGCGGGCGTCCGGACAAATGACCGCGGCGAGTATCGGATTCGCGTTCCATCGGGCGAGGTGTCGTTGATCGTCCGGGCTTTTGGCTACAAGCGCGTCACCGTGCGAGTCGCCGCCGGCCAGTCGACGGCCAATGTGGAGCTCGACCGGGACGCGCTGCAGCTCGAGGGCGTGACGGTGACCGGCCAGGCCACCACCGTCGACAAGCGCAATGCGTCGACCGCCATCGGCTCGATCAACGCCGAGATGCTCGTCAAGGCACCGGCGAAGTCGGTCGAGAGCAACATTGCCGGCAAGATCACGGGCACGACGGTCTTCGAGAACAGCGGGGCCCCCGGTGGCGGCATGCAGATTCAGATTCGCGGGGCCACGTCGGTGCTCGGCCAGGGCGATCCGCTCTACGTGATTGATGGCGTGATCGTGTCCAATGCGTCCATCTCGTCGGGTCTTGCCTCGATCACGCGCTCGAGCGGATCGACGTCGAGCACGCAGGACCAGACGGTGAATCGCCTTGCGGACGTGAACCCGAATGACATCGAGTCGATCGAAGTGCTGAAGTCGGCGGCGGCGACCGCCATCTACGGCTCCCGCGCTACCAACGGCGTCGTCGTGATCACGACGAAGAAGGGCAAGAGCGGCCAGACGCGGTGGAACATCACGCAGCGTCTGGGCTCCCAGCAGCCGACGCGGCTGCTCAGTTCGCGTCGTTTCGCGAACGCCGCGGCGGCCCTTCCGTATGCCGGCGGCCCCGTGGGTGTGGCGGCGATCAACGAAGCGTGCGGTTCGGGCACGTGCCCGTGGTACGACTGGCAGAAGCAGCTGTACAGCCAGACGGATCCGTCCTGGGAGACCGTCCTGACGGCCTCCGGCGGCGTCAACAACACCCGCTTCTTTGCCTCCCTGAATGACCGACTGAACAAGGGCGTCCAGATCACCACGGGAGCGCGTCGCACCTCGGGCCGGCTCAATCTCGACCAGACCATCGGCGAGAAGCTGACCGTGTCGGGCGGCATCGACCTGACACACAACCTGATCCACAACGGGATTGGCAACAACGACAATTCCGGCACCAGCCCCATCTATACCTTCGGCTATGCACCGGCCGTCATTGACCTGAGGAAGAAGGACGCGACGGGTCACTACGTGCGGATGCCGTTCAATGGTGGCGGCACCGGCACCTCCAACCCGTGGGAGGTGTTGTCCAACATCACGGCCGCGGAGGAAGTGTGGCGCACGATGGCCAACCTGCGCGCCGGCTACTCGTTGCTCTCGACGGCGATGAACACGGTCCAGCTCGCCTACATTGCCGGAGTCGACCGCTTTCAGCAGGAAGGCACGACCTACTCCCCGAACTTCCTTCAGTTCGAGCCGGCGGACGGCTTCCTCGGCACGGCCCAGAAGGTCAACGCCAGCAGCCGACAGTTCAACCAGAGCGCGAACGTCGTCTGGACGTTCACGCCGGGCGCGAATCGCTGGATCAACTCGGCGCAGACGTCGGTGGGCGGCACGGCCGAAAGCCAACAGCTGGTGACCTACAACATGCGCACGCGCGGCATTCTGCCCGGTCGCTCTGTCGTCCCGAATACCTACGGTGACGTCGCGATTGCGAACGGCGTGACCGAATTCCGCGACCAGTCGTACTACCTGAATGAACAGGTCCTCGGCCTCGGTGAGAAACTCTCGCTGGCGGCCGGTTTTCGCGCCGATCGCTCGAGTGCGAACGGCGACCGCAAGAAGTACTACCTCTTCCCCAAGCTCTCTGCGAGCTACCGCGTCGAACGTCCGCTGTCGCGTTGGACCGACGTGGTGGACGAGATCAAGCTGCGTGGCGCGTGGGGCCAGTCGGGTAATCGGCCGCGCTATGGAGACCGCGACGTGACGGTCGCCAGCGGTGGCACTATCGGCGGGGCGGCGTCCCTTGCCGCGTCGACAACGCTCGGCAATCCGGCCATCAAGCCGGAAGTGATGAACGAGCTTGAGTACGGCATTGACGGGTCCCTCCTGCGGCAGCGCATCGGCTTCGAGGCGTCGACCTACGACCGGAAGATCAAGGACCTGCTCTTGACGTTTCCGCTCCCGCCGAGCTCCGGCCTGGCGCAGCAGACGATCAACGGCGGTCAGTTGTCGGTGCGCGGGTTCGAGGCGTCCATCTCAATCGTGCCGATCCGGACTCGCGACGTGGAGTGGCTGTTCCGTACCACGTATGGCGCCAACCGCCAGCATACGGACTGGATGCCCGTTCCGACGTTCAATGTGCTCGGTTCATTCGGCTCGGCCTACGGCCGCAATCGCATTGCCGCGGGGACCATCTCGACCATGATCTGGGGCAATGTCCCCTTCAGCTGCCTCAATTCGACGGTCAATGGCGTGTTCACTCCGGGCACGGCGTCCGACGGCAAGCCATGCCGCCGGCTTGCGGAGGGTGAGGTGTTGGCGAGCCGCGTGACGCGCGATTCCACGATCCGTGACGCGAATCCGCGGCACCAGACCCAGTTCACCAATCAGGTCACGTACCACAATTGGAGCCTCACGGCGCTGCTGGACTGGCGCAACGGCGGGGCGACTGCGGCCATGACGAAGAACCTGTGGGATGAGGGCGGCAACTCGCGCGACTTCGACGCGAAGTCGCCGGATCCGACGCAGAGCCTTGGCGAGTACCGCTATGGCCTGTGGTCGAGCAATGACATTCGGCCGTACATCGAGTATGGGACTTTCGTGAAGCTGCGCGAGCTGTCGGTGACGTATGACGCGCCGGCCAGCCTGGCGGCGCGGGCGAAGGCCCGCACCCTGAAGTTCTCGTTCAGCGGCCGCAACCTGAAGACGTGGACCAAGTACTGGGGCTTCGACCCTGAGTTCAGCAACTTCGGCAACTCGAATTTCAACCGGTTCATCGACTTGGCGCCGTATCCGTCGACCCGCCAGTTCTTCTTCAGCATCGACCTGGGGTACTAGACCATGACGACGACCACTTACATCGTAGGCGCCACCACGGGCCGGACCACCGCGTCGGTGCGGGCGCGCACGATCGCCGCATGCCTGCTGACCGTCGCGCTCCTCGGCTGCAGCGAGAAGTCTCTGAACATCACCAACCCGAACTCGATCACGCCGGAGGCGGCCGCGGGCGATCCGCAAGCGCTGCAACTGCTGGCCACCGGTCTGCTCATCGACTATCGCGGTGGGCGCGGCGGGTACATTTCGGACGCCGGACGGTTCGGCCGCGAGAGCTATACCTATACGCCGCAGGAAGGGCGCAACACCACGCACTACCTGATCGGGGTTGCGGGAGCGAACAAGATCGATCCGTCGGGCTTCGCGGTAGGCAGCTGGGGCACCCAGTACAACGCGATGCGGGACAACTTCAACTTCCGGAATGCCGTCAGCAAGAGTACGCTGACGGCGGCGCAGAAGGCCGCGGCACTGGGTTTCGCCAAGGTGCTGCAGGCGGCCGAACTGCTGGAAGTGATCGCCACCCGCGACACACTGGGCGCCATTGTGGATGTCAAGGACGACGCCGCGGAACTGGCCCCATTCGTGGCGCGGGACTCCGTGTACAAGTTCATCCTCGCAACTCTCGACTCCGGGATTGCGGCGCTGGGCGCAGGCGGGACGGCGTTCCCGTTCACCCTGTCGAACGGCTACGCGGGCTTCAACACGCCGGCGACGTTCGCGACGTTCGCGCAGGGGCTGCGGGCGCGGGCGGCGGTGTACTACGCCACGAGCGGCGGACCTGCCAGCGCGTGGCAGACGGCCCTGAGCGCCCTCGGCGCATCGTTCCTGAACGCTGGTGCGACGACCAAGGCCGCGTTCGACGTCGGGGTGTACCATGTCTACGGGCCGTCGCCTGACGCGCCGAATCCCCTGAACATGGTGAACAACACGGATCTGTACGCGCACATGTCGTTCCAGACCGATGCGCAACTCAAGGCCGACGGCTCGCCCGACAACCGCTACCTGGCGAAGATCCGCACCGGCCTCCCCAGCCGGCAGGGTCCAGTGACCGGCAGCGGCCCAACCAGCGCGGCGAGCACGCTCGGATTCAGCATCTGGGCGACGAATGCCTCGTCCATCGCCGTCATGCGCAATGAGGAGCTGATCCTGCTCCGCGCCGAGGCGAAGCTGGCCACCGGCGACAAGTCGGGAGCTATTGCCGACCTGAACGTCGTGCGCGTGAACTCGGGCGGGCTGCCGCCCAGCAGCCTCACGGCGGCGAGCTCGAACGACCAGATTCTCACCGGCATTCTCTACGAGAAACGGTACTCGCTGATGATGGAAGGGCACCGGTGGGTCGACATGCGCCGCTATGGCAAGCTCAATCTCCTGCCACTGGACGTGTCGTCCGGAGCGAACGCCAACTTCGTGGCCAAGGTCCAGCCGATCCCGCAGGCGGAGTGCCTCGTGCGGGCGGGCAAGTCCGGCGCGCTGGTGGGACCTTCGGGGCAGAACAACTGCAGTTGACCCGTGGGGAGTGAGCAAGTTCGATGGCTAGCGGCGGGGGCGTCCGGTGGGCGCCCCCGTCGCGCACGCGCGATATTATCATTCCAGCGATGACCAGACT
This sequence comes from uncultured Gemmatimonas sp., assembly GCA_964416005.1. GTDB lineage: Bacteria > Gemmatimonadota > Gemmatimonadetes > Gemmatimonadales > Gemmatimonadaceae > PNKL01. Next base: position 47,732 of record CAYQCP010000015.1, on the reverse strand, counting down.
CCGACACTGCCTGCGCGTCGTCGCGTTGCTCGCGATGCCGTCCTTGTGCGCGTTTGGACAGCGTACCACGGGCACGCTGCCCGGCATGCCCGCGCCGCGTGACACCCTGCGCAAGGCGCCGCGCGGGGTCATCGATGGCCTGGTCACCGATACGAACCTCGTCCCCCTCGCCGGGGCCGAGGTGACGGTGTTGCGTTCGCAGGTCAGGGTGCGCACGTCCGAAAACGGGCGCTTCCGGGTGCTCGGCACTCCGGCGGGCGCGTACCTGCTCGTCGTCCGGCGCATCGGCTACCGGCCGCTCACCGACCTGGTCGAGGTGATTCCGCACGACACCTTGCGGCTCACGTTTGCGCTCGAGCGCGCGCCGCAGTCCCTCGACACGGTGGTCGTCACCGAACGCCGGCAGTCGCCGCGGATGCGGGAGTTCGACGCCCGTCGCAAGCTGGGGATGGGCGAGTTCATGACGCGGGACGACATCGAGCGGCGTGCGGCGCTCGGGGTGAAGGACCTGCTGCGGACGTTTCGGACCGTCAACGTGTCGCCCAGCTACACGAAGGGGCCCATGGCCGAGTACTTCGCGCTTGGCAAGCGAGGCGGCGGCATCATGCAGGGCGAATGCGCGATGACCGTGCTGACCGACGGCGTGCAGATGCCAAAGCCCTTTGACCTGAACTTGCTGCCGCCGCCGCGGGACATTGCCGGCATCGAAGTGTACGCCGGTTCCGCGACGGTGCCGGCGCAGTACGCCGCGCTGAATTCGGGGTGCGGCGTGGTGCTGGTCTGGACGCGCGACGGGTTTCGGTAGCGCTCTCGCCCCGTTGGCCGTATGACTTGAGGATCTCCGTTGCGGCCGCGTCGGCCGACGGGTGACCGGTCCGCCTTGTCCCGTTGGCGGTACGTACCTCAGCCCCGACACTTCCATGTCGCCCTCGAGCAACCGTTCGATCATTTGCGCCGCCGCGCTCGCCATGGCGTGGGCCGGCGTCCTCGCTGCGCAACAGCCATCCAAGGGAGGCAAGGCCGGGCCGGCCCAGGTGATCGCGGCGGCGCCGGACCACGCGGCGCTGCTGCAGCGCATCACCTGGCGCGCGGTCGGGCCGACCAACAACGCCGGCCGCATCTCGGAAATCGTCGGCGTGCCCGGCGATCCGCTCACGTACTACGTGGCCGGGGCGAACGGCGGGATCATCAAGACCACCAACGGCGGCAACACCTTCACCTCCATTTTCGACAAGACGGGCGCCGGCTCCATCGGCGCCATGGCTATCGCGCCGAGCGACAGGAACATCCTGTATGTCGGCACGGGCGAGGGGAATCCGCGCAACAACGCCTCGGTCGGTGATGGCATGTACAAGTCCATCGACGGTGGCGACCACTGGACGCACATCGGTCTCGAGAAGTCGGACAAGGTCGCCCGGATCATCGTCGATGCGAAGAACCCGGATGTCGTCTATGCCTGCGTACTCGGCCGCGAATGGGGGGCCAACGAGGAGCGCGGCGTCTACAAGACGTCGGACGGCGGCGCGAGCTGGAAGAAGATCCTTTACGTGGACCCGCAGACGGCCTGCTCCGACATCTCGGCTGATCCCACCAACAGCAACATCATCTACGCGGGGATGTACACGTACCGCCGCTGGGCGTGGCACCTGGAATCGGGTGCGGGCAACACCGCCGTGTGGAAGTCGGTGAACGGCGGCGCCTCCTGGGAGCGGCTCTCCGGTCCCGACCGGTACCTCGGCCTGCCGCGCAAGGCGATGGACCGCATCGGCATCGCGGTGGCGCCGAGCGACCCGGACATCGTGTACGTGATCAGCGAGACCAAGGATGAGGGGCAGCTCTGGCGCACCGACGACGGCGGGAAGTCGTGGCGCACCGTGAGCTCCGACCGGAACATCAGCTTCCGGCCGTTCTACTACTCCGACATTCGCGTGGACCCGAAGAACCCCAACCGGGTCTTCGCGCTCTCCGGCGGGCTGTACCTGTCCGAAGACGGCGGCCAGAACTTCCGCACGATCGCCCGCGACGTGCACGGCGACCATCAGGCGATGTGGATTGACCCGGTGGACCCGCGCTACCTGCTCAACGGCAACGATGGCGGATGGGCCGTGAGCCGCGATGCCGGCCGCAACTGGGAGATCGTGAACACCTTCCCGTTCACCCAGTTCTATCACATCAACTACGACATGCAGGTGCCGTACCGCGTGTGCGGCGGCCTTCAGGACAATGGCACCTGGTGCGGGCCGAGCAACTCGCTGAGCGGGCAGGGGATTCGCCAGGCCGACTGGTACACCGTGTCTGGCGGCGACGGCTTCTTCGGCGTGCCGGTGATGGACAAGCCGTGGCTCGTCTACAGCGACGCGCAGGGCGGCATGCTGAACATCACCGACACGCGCAGCGGCGTGCAGAAGACCATCTATCCGTACCCGAACCGCGTGGGGTCGGTGGGTGACGCGATGATCGGCCACAAGTATCGCTTCAACTGGAACTCGCCGATCGCGCTCTCGCGGCAGAATCCCGCGGTGGTCTACTTCGGCGGCAACGTGGTGTTCAAGTCGACGAACTACGGGCTCAAGTGGGACGTCATCTCGCCCGACCTCACGACCAACGATCCCAGGAAGCAGCAGTCGAGCGGCGGCGAGATCGTAACCGACAACACGGCCGCCGAGTTTCACTCGACGCTGCTGAGCATCGCGCCAAGCCCGCTGGACAGCAACGTGATCTGGACGAGCTCGGACGACGGCATGGTGTACGTGACGCGCGACGGCGGCAAGACGTGGACGAGCACGTTCGCCAGCGTTCCGGGGCTGCAGCCCAACGCCTGGCTCGCGACCATCGAGGCGTCGAACTTCGACGTCGGGACGGCGTACGTGACGGCCGACCATCATCAGGACGACGACTACGCGCCGTATCTCTACATGACGACGGATTTCGGCAAGACCTGGAAGAGCATCCGCGGCGACCTCCCGGACAAGGCGTGGTGGACGCACGTCATTCGCGAGGACACGCGCAACCGCAACCTCTTGTACGTCGGCACCGAGGCGGGGATCTGGGCGTCGTGGGACCGCGGCGCGCACTGGGTGTCACTTCGCGGCGACCTGCCCGTGACGCCGGTGCGCGACCTGCAGATCCACCCGCGTGACAACGACCTCATCCTCGCGACGCATGGCCGCGGGCTGTACATCATGGACGATATCACGCCGATCCAGCGGATCGGCGAGGCAGGGGCACAGGCACAGGAAGCTGAGCTCTTTGACATGCGTCCGGCGATTCGCTGGAATCAGTGGTCCAAGGACGGCAACCTCGGCCAGCGCAAATGGGCCGGCGACAACCCGCCCAATGGCGCGATCATCTCGTACTTCCTCAAGGCGCAGCCGGCGGGCGAGGTGAACATCGAGATTGCCGACGCCACCGGACGCGTGGTGCGTCGCTTCAATCGCGTGATGGACGAACCAGGCGTGAGCCGCATTGCGTGGGATGGGCGTTACGAGGCCGCTGGCGGCGGGTTTGGCGGCCGGGGCGGCGGCGGCGGTGGAGCCGCGGCCGGCCAGGCGCAGGATACGTCGCTCGCGGCGCTGCGCGCACGCCGGCGTGCGGCGGCGGCAGCCGACGCTAGTCCGGGCGGCGGTGGCGGCGGCTTCTTCGGCGGCGGTGGCGGCGTGGCCGCGCTTCCGGGCACGTATCAGGTGTCGCTCGTCGTCGGCGGGAAGAAGTACACGAAGCCGGTGACGCTGCAGAACGACCCGCGCGTGGAGATGACGCCCGCGCAGGTGACGGCGCAGTACGAGGCCGGCGTGCAACTGCAGGCGCTCGGCCAGCGCGTGACCCGCGTCATCGCGGGCGTGGACGACATGATCACCCAGCTGTCGAACACGCAGGCGACCCTGCGGCGCAACGCGCGCGACAACGGGGCCGTGCTCGCCGAGATCGAGGGGACCATCAAGGACCTGCGCCACTTCCGCGACTCGGTGCTGGCGCGCCCGCTCGCCGGGCTCGGCTACCGGCAGTACCCGCGCCTGCGCGAGGAAGTGCAGACCGTCAGCGGCATGGTGACACGCCCGCAGTGGCCCATCACTGAGGGAGAAAAGCTCCGCTCAGGCGAACTGCGCGTGGAATCGGACGAGGCACAGGTCCGGCTTGATGCGATCATCACAACCCGCGTTGGCAAGATCAACGAGATGCTGAAGGGGACGCCGCACGTGATTACGCCTGTATCGCGAGTGCAGCCCTAGAACGACCGAGGATGTGGACCTAGGATTGCGATTGAGGATTACGATTCCGGATCGCGATTCGCGATGACGACGAGGCCTCGGTGGTGAGCCGAGGCCTCGTCGTTGCTACAATCGCCAATCGTCATCCTGAATCGAGATCATGAATCGCCATCCTGGGTCCAGATCCTCAATCATCCCCTGAGGACGGTGTACCCATACTCCCCCGCCCGTTGCGCCGCCAGAATCCCCGACGCCATCAGGTGCGCGTTGGCCGGCAGTGCCGCGACGAGTTCGTCCATGGTGTCCTCGACCTTGTCGCGGCTCGCCTTGGCGCCGGCGATCTGTGAGGCGAGGCCGCGAGTCGCCACGCCGCAGACGGCGAAGTGCACGCCGCGCCGCGCGAGGCCGTCTATGGTGAAGGCGTCGCTCAGGGATTTCGGAGTCACCGAGCCCAGCCGAAAGACATTGCCGCCCTTCACCAGCTTTCCCGTGTCCGGGTGCTTGTACTTCACGTTCCTCAGCACGTCGTACTTGATCCAGACGTCATTGGAGAACGCCAGTTCCGTCGCGTTGTGGCGCAGGCAGACGATCACGGCCTGGTCGGCGTCCTTGAGGTTGTAGCCCGTCTGGCTGGTGCGCAGGAAGTTCCACGCAAAGCCCAGCGCTCCCGCGGCCTCGGTGATCTCGGTGGCGTCGAGGAAGAGGCGATGCTTCCCTGGCAGCGCGTCGAACCAGGCGTCCTGGGCGTAACGCGGAATCTCCCGCTTGACCCCTGCACCCTGCACCCCCTGCGCGCCAAGGTCGGACGGAGCGGCGAGTCCGGCGGCGGACAGGCCGGTGGCAGTCAGGAAGGTGCGGCGGCGCATTCTTACCCCTGATTGAGGCTATGGACTCAGGATTGCGACTCAGGATCTCGATTGAGGATACCGAATGGCGATGCCGCACGGCAATCGCCCATCGCAATCACCACTCGATATCCTGAATCGCAGTCCTAGGTCCAAATCCTCAATCGGCCGTCCTCACCCCACGTAGCTCAACGCGTATCCCCTCTCCTGCGCCCGTCCCACCGCCACGATGCCGGCGGGAACGAATTGCGCCTGGCCCGCCACGGTGCCGCGCTTGAGTTCCTGGTAGATGTCGTCGGCCTTGCCGCCGGTGGCCTGCGCGGCCATGCCCGCGAAGGCGTGCGTGGCGAGATCACAGACGCAGAACCGAATGCCACGCGCGGCGGCGTCGGCCACCGTGACGCCGCGATTGGGTTGCATGCCGGGCAGGCCCCGGGCGTTCCAATAGTTGCGGACTGGCGCCGCACCGGTGGCCGGGTCCTTGTACCCAGCGACCGCGCTCCAGGCGGCACCGTACTTGGCCCACGCCTCATCACTGAAGGCGAAGGGGGTGGCGAAGTGCCGATAACAGATCAGGGTGGCAAGATCGGACGCCGCCAGCCCGTAGCCGTTCTTGTTCGCGAGCGCGTAGTTCGACGCAAACGTGATGGCCTCGGCGGCGCCGTTGGCGGTCACCGCGTCGAGAAAGAGGCGGTGCTTCCCGGGGATCGCGTCCATCCAGTCGTCCTGCGGATGGCGCGCGGGCTTGAACTCCTCGCTCGGCGGCATGGCGGCCAGTGGTGAGGCGCCGGTGGCGAGGGCCGCGCCGAACGCGGCAGCTCCAGCGGCGAGCCGGCCGAGGAACGAGCGGCGATGCGAGGAATTGTGCACGGGGGGCATGGGGGGCCTCTTGGGAAAAGGGGGGACTGACCCCCCACTTTACCCCCTTCCGCTTCCGCGCGCTATGGTCGTTCGCAGGCCGGTTCGCCCTGATTGGCGGCGAGGACGCGGCTGCGCGTGGTACGCGGAATGAACGGGAGCTCGTCCGGGCTGCCGACGAATATCACGCAGCTCCTGTTGAGGCTGCGATGCACGGCGATACCGCTCCATCCGCGGCCGCCCGCGAAGATCACCTGGGGCAGGGCGGCCGGGCGCGCGCCCGCTGGCGCCGGATACAGGCCAAGGGCCGAGAGGTCGGTCGTGTACGTGCCGCGCTCGGCCCAATACCGCTCCTGCGCGACCACCATGTTGCGCAGCGCGCTCTTCAGCTCGGCGATGGCCTGCGCCGCGGAGTCCTGCGCGGCGGCGGACGGCGCGGCCGCCGACGGCGCGCCTGCGACCGGCTGTTGCGCCGCAAGAGGTGCAGCGAGGAGCGCCGCGGCCAGCGCGGCGGCACCGATGTGCTTGTACATGTGTGGTGATCCGGAGCTAGTGTTTGCGCCGCCGCGGGTGCGCGAGCGTCGCGAGACCCGCAAAGACGGCGGCGATGAGAAGCGGCGTGAGCACGGAAGCGATGGACAACGAGGCGCCGACGCCCAGCGGCGGGGCGTCCCCGACCAGCACGCGGCGCGCCAGCGTGTCCATCCGAACGCCGGTGAGCCTCCGGTACGCATCCGGCGGCGCGGCGCTGCCGCGCCAGAGTTGCTCGAACGCGGCGGTGCCCATGCTCAACGCGAGCGTGTTCATCAACTCGGGCGAGCCGTTCCATCCCCACCCATACCAGCGCCAGTCCGACGCGACGCCGTCGAGCGCACTGGCCGGTCGGTCCGTCTTCGGCGCGACGGCAGTTAGGCAGTGTTCGAGGCGTCCGGCGTAGCAGGCGCGCAACGTCAGCCCCATCGTGCCGTTGCCCGCGTAGCTGAAGTAGGGGAAGGCGCGATCGCGAAGCTGGCGCGGAACGCGCGGGGCGCGCGCGGGATCATAGCCGCTGGCCACCGGCTGATACTCGCGCGCCTCCAGCCACTGCCGCACGTCGGCCGAGGGGACGCCGAACGCGGCCTCGAAGCCGCAGAGGCCGAAGTTCGCCGGCTGCGGGAAGCTCGCATATACCACCCGCTGGATGTCTCGCGACATCCGCCGAACGTCCCGCAACGCGTCGCGACTCACGCGCACGCGCAGCACCGTGGCACAGGACGGAGACAAGCCCGCGACGTCCTCGACCCAGAGCGTTGTGCCGAGCCGGTAGGTCTGCGACGTGTCGAGCACCACGAACAGGGGCAGCGCCATGCGACCCGCGGGCATCCGGGCGCGCGTGTCGGAGTAGATGGACTCGATATGCGCGCGCGTCGCGGCGGGAACGCGCGCGTCGATGAACACGCGGTTGCGTCCACCCACCGGGAGACCGGCCAGCGCGCGTCGCACCGAGTCACGCACCTGCCGTGACCAGAGCGAGTACTCCACCACGCGCAGGGAGTCGCGCGTCGCATCCTGCGCGTAGCGCGCGCTCTCGACGGCGGACCTCGAGCGGTCGTGTTCCTCGTTGTACGGCAGTCCCGTGGGGCGCGGGGGCCGTGCGAGCACAAGCAGCGCGAAGGCCGCGAGCGCGAGGCCGAAAGAGCGGCGTACGGTCAGTTCCATGGCCGCCCCCGCATCGCCCACCCGAGACAGACACCAATACACGCGAGACTCGCCAGGACGAACGTGGCGCTTGGCAGCGGCGAGGACGGACGCGCCGCGATGAGCTGCTCCATCCAGCGGGCAATCAGCGTCTCCGCCGGCACGCCGGCCACCGCGGCGAGCTGTCCGGCGATCGTCGAGTCCGTCGTCGCGCGCAGGCGCGCGACGCCGCTCGTGCCGCCCAACTCGAAGGCCATGCGCGTCAGCGAGGCGCGCGCCGTGCCGGGCATGGGCACCCTGAACGCCCCGGCGGGGAGGAGGGCCACCATGCGACGGCACGTCTCCAGTTGTCGTTGCACCGTGCAGGCCTCCTGCTCGTCCCGGCTCAGCGTCTGCGTCATGCCGACGCGCTGGATGTGATCGCCGGCGGTGCGTGCGAGGTGGGGAAGGTCCGAGTCATCGTACCACGCGGTGACGGGCCGCGACGGCACCGAGTCAAGGGCGAAGGCGAGTCGGCAGGCACTGCGGTCCCCTGCCGCGCAGCGTCGCACCACCGCCGCCTGGGACGTCGCAAGTGTGCGATACAAGTCGGCGCCGAGCTCCGGCTGATCGGCGCGCAGTGGCAGGCGATGATCGAGCCACGGCTCAATGGGCTTCGGCAGTCGGCTCCCGACTACCCCCTCGATGATGCTGAGGGCGCTCTCGGCGAGTTCATCGCGATCCACCGGGTAGGTGAGCGTCACTCCCGGCACGTGCTTCCCGTCGAGCTGCCCCTCGAGCGACGCGCCGACGATGCGATCGCTGGTGTCGACCAGCACGCTGCCGACCAACGGGATCCACCCGTAGCGACCCGAACTGCGGTTCTCCCGCAGCGTGAGCCGCAGGTGACCGGCCAGCGAATCGGCGTCGGCACCCAGCACGTGCCGTGCCTCCCCCACCGCCTTCGCAAGGGCGGCCGTGGCGACCGCCTGCAGCGCCGACGTCGTGCGCAGGCGAAGGGGACCGGCCTGGACTTCGGCGGTCAGTCCGGCGTCACGGGCCTTTGCCTCGAGGTCCTTCACGAGTGGGCCGAGCGAATCGAGGCGCGCGCGTAGCGCGCTACGGCGCGCCAGCAGCGCGGCATCCTCCTGCGCAGGCAATGCGCTCGCGAAGGACAGCGTCAGGCAGGCGACTGCGAACAGACGCAGCTCAGACATCGACCAGCATCCACTTGGAGAGGAACGCCGCCAGCGGGCCCCGGCCGGAGTAGATGGCGTCGAAGAACGTCCCGAGCACCACGGGCTTGTCAATCAGGCCCATTGCGGCGAGTGCCATGTCCACGACGATGACGGTGGCGACGCCGGCGACCACGAGCCGCACGCGCTTGGGGCTGCTGACCAGGAGGGCGAAGATGAGGCCGAACGGGATCAGCGAACCAAGCCAGAAGCGGACGGCGAGTCCGAACGGATACGCGTGCAGCATGGACGGCAGCGGGGCGATGGCCGTCGCCACCGCGCCGAACAGCCCCACCGCGATGGCGACGACGCCGAGCAGGGTCGTGCCGGCGGCGAACCGCAGGAGCACGAACTTCCAGCGCGGCACCGGGAGCGAGAGGGCATACACATGCTGGCGATGCCCATCGGCCTGCCACGTCGAGATCGCCACGATGACGGCGGTGAAGAGCGCCAGCCACTGATAGTACGTGCTGGCCATGATGATGCCGGAATAGAGCGACGGGATGTGGTACGTGCTTTCCGACTTGTATGGCATTCCGCGCAGCGCGGTCAGCGGGATATACCCGGCGACCAGCACCGCCAGCAGGATTGCCGGACGGCTCCACTTCCACTGCGTGTACAGGACGGCGCGGAACATCAGGCGGCCCCCCCGGTGCGGGCGGAACTGAGCAGTTCCACGAAGCTCTCCTCGAGGTCGAGATCAATCACCTCGCGCAGCGTTGCCCCCTGCGCCGTCAGCCAGGCCGCCATGTCGGGTTGCCAGCCGCGCACGCCCCACTCCTCTTCGCTGCCGGCGGTTGCGATGCGTCCGAGCAGGGTGAACGGTGCTGCGGGCAGCACCGGCGGTGCGCCGCTCACGCGCAGCCGCTTGATGCCGCTGCGGAACGCGTTCATCGGCATCTCGGCGATGAGCGATCCGCCGTCCATCACGCCCACCCAGTCGCAGACGCGCTCCTGCTCGTGCACCAGATGGCTGGAGACGAGCACCGTCGCGTTGCGCGTCGAGACATACTCCACGAGCGCGCTCAGCACGTCGCGGCGCACCACGGGGTCGAGTCCGTCGGTGGGTTCGTCGAGCACGAGCAGCTCGGGCTGCGTGGCGAGCGCGAGCAGCATCATCAGCTTGCCCGCCTCACCCTTGGAGAGCCGTTCGATCTTCTGTTCGGCGCGCAGCGCGAACTGGCGGCGCAGGTCGTCGGCGCGCGCGGCGTCCCACGTGGCATAGAACGCGCGATGATGGTCCATCATCTCGCCGACCGTGAGCGAACCGTACAAGTGCACCTTCTCTGGGACGTATCCGATGCGGGCCAGCGCCTGCGGCGCGCCCTGCGGGATCTGGTGGCCGAGCACCTCGATGAGCCCGTCGTCGGCGTCCTGCATGCCGAGGATCAGCTTGATGGTGGTGGTCTTGCCCGAGCCGTTGGGGCCGAGGAAACCGTAGATGGCTCCCGACTGCACGGTCATGGTGAGGTCGCGGATGGCGAACTCCTTGGCCGGGCGGTAGGCCACGTGCTTGAGGGCGATCGCGTCGCTCATCGCGTGGTCTCCTTGAGTTCGGCATCCAGCGCCTGCGAGAGGTCGGCGGCCGTGATGCCACGGCGGGCCGCTTCGGCGAGCAGGTCGCGGACGAGCCGACGGGCGTCAATGGCGCGCTCGCGGGCCCGCCGCTCCGGCGTCACGTCGGTGACGTAGGTGCCAGCACCCTGGCGCATCTGGACGAGCCCTTCGACTTCAAGTTCGCGGTAGGCTTGCACGACCGTGGCGGGGTTGACGCGCAGACGCGCGGCGAGCGCACGCACGGAAGGGAGGCCGTCGCCGGTCTTCAGTTCACCGGCGACAACCGCCACCCGGACACGGGCCGCGATCTGGGCGTAGATGGGGGTGGAACTGCGAGAGTCGATGCGATCAAACACGGGGATGGTGTGCTAGTGTACCGATACACTAGGTGTCCCTGTCGGATTTGTCAAGAGGGCTTCAGCGACCACCACGAAGATGGAAGGGCGCGAAGGGGCGCGAAGAGTCGGTTGCCCGTCTTCGCGCCCCTTCGCGCCCTTCGCTCTTCGAGGTAGCAGTCGTCGTTAGTTCCGAATCCGCCGCAGATCTCGCGTCAGCTCCGCACGGAAATCCGGATGCGCAATCGAGATCAGCGCCTCGCCCCGCTCGCGGAGTCCCTTGCCGTGCAGGTTGACGGCGCCGTACTCGGTGACGATCCAGTGCACGTGCCCGCGCGTGGTGACCACGCCGGCGCCGGCCGCGATCTCGGTGCAGATGCGCGACACGGTGCCGCTCTTCCCCGTGGAGGGAAGCGCGATGATCGGCTTGCCGCCGCGCGACAGCGCGGCGCCGCGGATGAAGTCCATCTGTCCGCCGATGCCGGAGTAGATGCGGTGCCCAAACGAGTCGGCCACCACCTGTCCGGTGAGGTCCACCTGGATGGCGCTGTTGATCGCGACGACGCGCGGGTTGCGGCGGATCACCGCCGTGTCGTTGGTGCGGTCGCACGGATGGAACTCGACCGCGAGGTTGTCGTGCACGAAGTCGAACAGCCGCTTGGAGCCATTGATGAAGCTCGTGACCGTGCGCCCCGGATGCACCTGCTTGTACTTGTTGGTGATGTTCCCGTTCTCCACCAGGTCGATCAGGCGATCCGAGAACATCTCGGTGTGGACGCCAAGGTCGTGCTTGTCACCGAGTCGGGAGAGCACGGCGTCGGGGATGGCGCCGATGCCCATCTGCAGGGTCGAGCGGTCCTCGATGAGGCCGGCGATGATCTCGCCGATGCGCGCCTCGACCTCGTTCTCGGTGCCGCTCACGTGCTCGTGCAGCGGGCGATTGGTCGTGATGAACGCATCAATGCGGTCGAACGGCACGGCGGTATTGCCGTGCGTGCGCGGCATCTGGTCATTGATCTCGGCGATGATGAAGCGCGCGCTGTCCACGGCGGCGCGCGCCGTGTCCACCGACGTGCCCAGCGAGCAGCTGCCGTGGATGTCGGGCGGCGAGAGCTGCACGAAGGCGACGTCGAGCGCCACGCCCTTGGACTCAAAGAGCGACGGGACGTCCGACAGGAAGATCGGGACGAAATCGGCGTGGCCGCGCTCGATGGGGCCGCGGAGGCACGGGCCCGTGAAGAGCGAAATCGAATGGAAACGCTGCCAGCGGTCGCCCTCGAGCCAGGGCGCGTCGCCGGCGAGGTGCAGGTGATAGAGCTTGACGTTCTCGAGGTCGTCGCGCACGGCGAGCGCCTCGAGCAGCGGCGTCGGCGTGGCGCAGGCGCCTTGGACGAAGATCTTCATGCCGCTGCGCACAAGTGCGAGTGCGTCGGCGGGCGAAACGGCGCGGGTACGCCAATCGGTCGGGAAGTGGGTCACGGGACTACTCGGTGCAAGACAAGGTTGCAGGGGGTCCGGGGGGCACTGTAAAACTACCTTTGGAGCAGCCCTTTTACCGAGGGGGGAAAGCCCCCGCCACACGCCAGCTTGTCCCCACCAGCGGGGTCAGGTATAATCCCATACCACGCGGGCGTAATTCAGTTGGTAGAATGCCAGCTTCCCAAGCTGGACGTCGTGGGTTCGAGTCCCATCGCCCGCTCTCCTCGGCCGAGAGGCCCCGCTCCAATGGAGCGGGGCCTCATGCATTCACGGAACTGGGCGCTCGAACGCGGCCCCTACCATCCGCCCCCGCCGCCGCCGCCGGAACTGCCTCCCCCTCCGCCCCCGCCTCCACCGCCGCTCGAGCCCGAGCTGCTCGGCGCCGCGACCGCCGCCGCCATTCCGCCGACGGCCGCGGCGAATGAGGCGCTCGATCCTCCTCCCGAGAACCCGCCGCCCCCGCCAAACCCCGACCAGCCGCCGCCGGCACCCGCGCTCGTCCCCGAGCCGGCATTCGAGTGGACGATGGGCATGGTATCGCGCGGGGCTCCGCCGAAGCCGCGGAACCAACGGTCGATGTGGGGTCCCAGCCCGAACCCGATGATCCAGGGGAACCAGGCGTCGAGCAGGGCGGGCGACGGCTTGCGCAGCTCACGCTCGAAGTACTCCCGAGCGGCCGCGAGCCGCTTGCGCAGCGCGAGGCGCGCCGCGTCATGGCGCGAGGCACTGATGTTGAAGACGCTATGGACGAGCGCCAGCACCCAGAGCGCGACGGCCGCCAGCGCCACCACGCTGACACGGCTGTCCTGGTCGCGAAGCACCAGGCCGAGGATGTAGAGTCCGATGACAAGCGGGATGAGCACGCGAAGCAGATGCGGCGCCGGTCGCACCACGCGCGCCTGCCAGAGCCGCGCCTGGATCGCCGTGAACGCGTACCAGAGCGTCGCGACGACTATCACCGGCGCCAACGCGAAGTCGCTCGGTCGCGCGATGGCGTTGCCGATGAACCCTGTCGCAGCGACGGCGAGCAGGATGAGCGTCGGCTTCGCCGATGGCGCCTTGAGCACGCGTCCGGTGTTCGCTCCGTCATCGATCATCCGTCGGATGGACGGGCGGATCAAGGTCGCTGGGTCAAAGCCGGTCGCCCGGTACCGCCTCCGCACCTCGTCGGTTGAGGTACGATCCGAGCCGCTCCGGAAGAGTGCGTCGACGAGGGCGCGATCGTGACCCGTGAGCGAGTCGCGCGGTACGAGCAATCGCAGGTGAAGCACGTTGGACTTGAAGATCCACTGTCCCGTCGATTGCACGTCACTGGCGAGATGGCCCTCGGCCACAAGGCGGGCAAGCGTTGCGGCGACCTCGGGGGCAGCGGTGGTGTCGTCCCACGCCGTGCCGGCGACCTCCGGCGCTAGACTGAAGACGTGATGCTCGAGCCACTCGCGCGAAATCTCGGCGTGATGCGGCAGCGGCGCGAACCGGCCGAGTTTGCGTTCCCGCGCGATGAAGCGCAGGCCGAGCACGACCGTGGCGACGACGAGCGCGCCGAAGAGGGCGTTGCGCGCGGTGGCGCCGGCGCCGATCACGACGCCGCCGGGATTCCCGGAACGCGTGAAGCGCAGGGGGACCGTGACCACGTAGCCCACGCCGGGTTGCAACGGTCCGGCGCTGAACTCGCCGGAGAAGCCGGTGGGCGGCGCCCACACGGGATCGAGCGTGAGCCGCAGCGTGAAGCGTTCGATGTCCTCCGCGCGGTTGCGGAAGGCGAAGTCGTGGTCGAGCACGAACTCCCTGTCACCGTCGGCGGCCGTGCGCGGCACGAGCACTCCTCCGTAGGCATGCTCGATCTCGTAGACCAGCGTGTCGTTGCGATGCGGCGGTGCCGACGGCAGGCGGCTGCGCCAGCGGAGGACGTGGCCATCGAACCAGCGGTACTCGTCCACGCCGGACAGGTCGCCCTCGGTGAGCGCGCGCTTCGCGCCCGTGGCGCGATCGAGGCGGGTGAGGCGGCGTACACCGTGCGTCTGGCCCTTGCCCACGGCGAACACCCGCTCGGGGCCATTCCAGTTTCCGGAGAGCACGATCGTCTGGCGTTCGGTGATCTCGAGTCGGCCCGACGAGTCGAGGTGCGCGGTGACCTCGACGGCGCTCCAGCGGAGCGAGCGCCCGCCCTGCTGCGCCAAGGCGAGGGTGAATGGAAAGAGGAAGAGGAGACAGCGCAGGGACGAGGCCACAGAACGCTCCGGTCCGGGGTCGCGACAGCGATGCCACAAAGGTGGGGGCGCAGGCCGTTCGCCACCACCGTGCCGGACCAGAACGCCTCTACCCTCCCGCCTCGGCCGACACCGACGCGGCCCGCTCGATTCCCTCCACCAGCGCGGGGTCGGCCGGCCGCAGGCGGGTGGCGATGTCCACCACCGCCACGATGCCCGTGACGCGATTGTCGTCGGCGATCACCGGGATCCGCCGCACGTGGTCGCGCCGCATCTTGTGCGCCACGTCGCTGACCTCGTCGTCCATGCGCACCGTCGTGAGGTGCCGTGAGGTCATGTGCTCTTTCACGGTGCACTCGGCGCCATGCCCCGCCGCGAGGCAGCGAATGACGATGTCCCGATCGGTGATGATCCCCTTGAGCTGCCGCGTCGTGAGGTTGTCGATCACGGGCAGCGTCCCGACGTGGCGGTCCCGCATCACCTGCGCGGCCGTGCGAATGGTGTCGTCGGGCGTGACCACCGACGGATGCGCCGTCATCACGTCTCGCGCTTTCACGATGCCTCCTTCGAGCACCGGCCGCCGAGGGCCGATCCCTTGCCTGCGAGTGCCGCACGGGCCGGTCGGACCGGCCCCTGAACGCTTCACTAGCATACGTCGCTCCGGCGCCTGGGAAAGGTGCAAACGACTCTCAGGTCGTCAGGTTTCGGCTGACTGAACCTCAGGCCGCGGGGCGACACGGGCTGCGAGAAAGACGGACTGACTTTCCGGCCAGCCCACCTACCTTGGCAGCCATGCCGCCCGTCTTCCCGTTCCTGCCGCTGCGCCTCGAGGGGCTGGTGGACCTCGCGTCCAACCTGAACTGGTCGTGGAATCGCGAGGCGCGACGCCTGTTCGCCTCCATCGACCACCAGCTCTGGACGCGTGTGCGGCACGATCCCTTCCTCTTGCTGCAGCGAGTCGGGGCGGAGCGCCTCGCCCAGTGCGCGGCCGATACGAACTTCGTCGCGCAATACGATGCGGTGATGCGATGGTCGGCCGCCGAACAGGCGCCGTCGCAGACGTGGTTCACGCAGCGCTACCCGCAGTTTACGGGCGCACCCATTGCGTACTTCTGCGCGGAGTTCGGGCTCCACCACACGGTCCCCATCTACTCCGGCGGCCTCGGCGTGCTGGCCGGCGACCACTGCAAGGCAGCCTCCGATCTCGGCGTTCCACTGGTGGGCGTGGGAATCCTGTACCGCATGGGTTACTTCGACCAGGAGGTGCGGGCCGACGGATGGCAGGAGGACACCGACGCGCCGTTCGACCTCACGCGGACGGTGCTCGAGCCGATTGACGGGCTGGGCGGCGTGCCGCATCTCGCCTCGGTGCGCATGGCGGGGCGCGAGGTCCTGATCCGCGCCTGGCGGCTGCGCGCGGGGCGCGTCACCATCCACCTGCTCGACACCGACCTCGAGCAGAACCACCGGGATGATCGGCCGCTGCTGAGCCGGCTCTACGCGGGCGGACCGCTGATGCGGCTGCGGCAGGAGTGGCTGCTCGGCATCGGCGGCGTGCGCGTGCTGCGCGCGCTCGGCATCGCGCCGGCGGCGTGGCACGCCAACGAGGGGCACGCGGCGTTCATGTTCATCGAACGCGCGCGCGAGTTCGTGGCCGCCGGCAAGTCGTTCGGCGAGGCGGTGCAGGCGGTGCGCGCGACGAGCACCTTCACCACGCATACGCCGGTGCCCGCCGGCCACGACACGTTCTTCCACGCCGACGTCGCCGAGTGTGCGGGGCCGGTCTGGGACGAACTGGGCATCAGCCGCGACGCGTTCATGCGCATCGGACGGCATCCAGCGGTGGATGACGGGGCCTTCCATATGACCGCGGCCGCCATTCGCCTGAGCCGGCGCATCAACGCGGTCTCGCGCATACATGGGGTGGTGACGCGCACGCTGTGGCCCGCGCTGTGGCCGGAGCGGCGCGCGGTGGACCTGCCCGTCACGCACGTCACCAACGGCGTGCACCTCGCCACCTGGATGTCCAACTCCATCATGCGATTGTTGGACGCGCACCTGGGTCCCGGGTGGGGCAATCGCGTGGACGACCCCGCGCTCTGGGATGACGTGCTCTCGCTCGACGCGGCGGCGCTGTGGCAGGAACACGGCTGGCTGAAGCGTACGCTGCTCGTGCACATGCGGGAGCAGGCGCGGCTCGCGTTCACCAACCACACGCGTGAGGCGGCCCGCTTGGCGGGCACGGGCGTCCTGCTCGACCCGGAGGCGCTGACGCTCTGCTTTGCGCGCCGCTTCGCGACGTACAAGCGCGCCAACCTGATCTTCCACGACGTCGAACGGCTGTTGCGCATCGTGAGCAACCCCTCGCGCCCCGTCCAGATCATCTTTGCCGGCAAGGCGCACCCGGCTGACCACCCGGGCAAGCAGATCCTGCAGGAGGTGTACCAGGCGACGCGCGACCCGCGCTTCGAGGGACGCATCGCGTTCGTCGAGGATTACGACATGCACCTCGCGCACGTGCTCGTGCAGGGCGCCGACGTCTGGCTCAACGTGCCGCGCATTCCAATGGAAGCGTCGGGGACGAGCGGCATGAAGGCGGCGCTCAACGGCGTGCCGCAACTGAGCACGATGGACGGGTGGTGGGAGGAGGGATTCAACGGCCACAATGGCTGGGCGATAGCGGCGCTTCCCGGCGACAACACGGCGGAGGAGGATGCCGCCGCCGCCGACCAGCTGTACGAACTACTCGAGACCGCCGTGGTGCCGATGTTCTACACGCGAGACGCCAATGGTCTGCCGCAGCGCTGGATCCAGATGATGCGCCACGCGCTGCGAGCGGCGGGCCTGCGATTCACGGCGCGGCGCATGCTGATGGAGTACGTGTCCGACTACTACGTCCCAGCGATGCAGGGGGAGACGACACCGGATGAGGCGCCGACTGCCTAGGAGGGGGAAGGGGGCAGGGTGGGGTGCAGGGGCACGGGCACGGTGGGGTGCAGGGGGTTGGAGTAACGGCAACTGCATTTTCCGCGCCCGCCGCGCTGGTTTGCCCTCACGCTCACGTTCGCCCTACGGCATCTTCAGTCGCCACGTCAGCGTTCCGCGTCAGCGTTCCGCCGATACTGCGCGCCATCGTGCGCGCGTATCATGCATACTGGAGAGTGTCTTCCCCGGCCGCGTGACGCGGCCTCGCCGCAGGCAGGGCCCGCGCGCGCGGTGCGCGCCGGGAAGGAGCGGCCGCATGGTCCGGCTCGACCCGTCGGTGGAGCAGCTGGGGGACAACGTCCCCGCCGCGCATCCGCGTCATGATGCCAGCGAGGTCCCGGGGGAGCGTCGTGCCTCGATCCCCGCGGGGCCGCCACCTGCGGAGGCGTCGCACTCTGCGCGCGCCGCGGCGCGCGGCCCGGCGAGGCGCCTGCACGGCGATCGTCACGCGGAACGGCGCGCCATCGTGCACCTGGCGGCGGAGTATCACGGGTATGCGCGCACGGGCGGGCTGGCGGAGGCGGTGGCCGGTCTTGCGAATTCGCAGGTGGGCGCCGGCCACCGCGTCTACGCCTTCGTGCCGCTATATGCGTCGGTGCGCGAGGCCGTGGAGCGGCTGCAGCTGCTCGCGCCGCCGACCCGCATCACGATGGGGCCGCTCTCGGAGGAGGTGCGCTTCTATCGCGACGCCTCGCGCACCGACGGGCCGCTCGTGATCTTCGTGGATGCGCCGGGCTGCTTCGACCGCCCCGGCCTCTACGGCGACGTGCGCGGTGACTATCCCGACAACCACCTGCGCTTCGCGCTCTTTGCGCGCGCCGCGCTGCACGGCATCGCCCACTTCGTGCACGGTCCCCTGCTGCTCCACGCACACGACTGGCACGCCGCGCTCGCGCTGGTCTACCTGCACACGCATCCGGAGATCGCCCCGCACTTCGCCGGCACGCCTTCCGTCCTGTCGGTGCACAATGCCGGCTACCAGGGCCACTTCGGCGCCGACGTGATGGCCGACCTCGCCCTGCCCGGCGAGCTGTACCACATGGAGCGCCTCGAGTGGTACGGACGGCTCAACCTGCTGAAGGGCGGGCTCGTCTTCTGTGATGCCGCGGTCACGGTGAGCCCCGCGCACGCGGCGGAGCTGTGCACGCCAGAGGGCGGCTTTGGCCTGCACGACACCTTCCGGCAACTCGGCGCGCGGCTCGTCGGCATCTGCAACGGCATCGACCTGCGCCACTGGGATCCCGCCACCGACGACCAGATCGCGGCGAACTACTCGGCGGATGACCTCGCCGGAAAGGCGGCGTGCAAGGACGCGCTGCAGCGCGCGTTCGCGCTGCCGCGCCAGCCGGACGTGCCCATCATCGGCATGTCCTCGCGCCTCGCGGGGCAGAAGGGTTTCGACATCGTGTTGAAGAGCCAGCGCCTGCGCGCCGACGATACCCAGCTCATCGTCATCGGCGAGGGCGACGCGCGCATCGGCGATGCGGTCGCGGCCTTCGTCGCCGCACACGCCGGCCGCATGGCGTGCAGCCTGACGTTCACCGACCGCCTTGAGCACCAGCTGATGGCGGGGGCGGACATCGTGCTCATGCCGTCACTGTACGAACCGTGCGGCCTCACGCAGATGCATGCGCAGCGCTACGGGACGCCCGTCGTCGGGCGCCGCGTCGGCGGCATCGGCGACACGGTGGCGGATGCCGACACGGGCTTCCTGTTCGACACGTTCGACGTCGCCTCGATGGACGCCGCGCTCGATCGTGCGCTCCTCCACTATCGCGATCGCGAGGCGTGGCAGGCGATGATGCGACGCGCGATGGCGCGCGATTTCGGCTGGGATCGCTCGATGGCGCACTACGCCGACGTGTACCGCGCCGCCGAGCAAGGCGCTGCCACGACGCGGTAACCTCGCGTCATCCGAACCCTCTCAGGGTAACGTGCGCTGAAGCCCTACGCCTGACCAGCGTAGACCCTACTGATTTGGCGTGTGCACGAGGGCATCTATAGAGTCAGCGTGACGCTCGCGGCAAATGCGCGGGCCCCCCAGGGCGTTCCGCCGGTTTGAGGAGGAGCGCGACATGATGCCCTTTAGTGAACTTGTGGCCCTGGACGGCGAACTGCGGGACACGCCGACCCTGACACTATACCTTGACGGCCGGAGCGAAAATCCGGCATGGCGCACCGCCTGGCGGCGGTCGCTGAAGCAGGAAGAGAACCGGCTGCGCCGTGAACTGGCCGACGCACCGCATGATGAGCGCGAGGCGTTCGCGCGCAACATCGAGGCGCTCGAGGAGTACCTCGCGCATCGCCGTGGCACGATGGACTCCCCGGGATGGCTTGGCGTCATGGCGGAGGGTCGCGTGCGCCTCGACGCGCCCCTGCGCGGCGTCACGCCGACGATTGGCCGCTGGGGGCGCGGCGTCGCACTCGCCCCCTACCTCTGTGCCTCGGAGTCGGGCGGTGGGAGCGCGTGGGTCGTCGTCGCCGACAGTCGGGCGGCCCGCATCTTCCGCTGCGAGGACGACAGCGTGCGGCGCGTTGACACGGTGCGCACGCAGACGCATCTGGAGCCGAATGGCGAGATGAACGCAGGGCGGCGCTCGACGCCGCAGCAGGGGACGCGCGGCGGGGTTGGGCGCGACGCCGCCGAGAAGGAGCGTCGCGAGGCGCGGTCGCGCATGCTGCGCACGCTGGCGGCCCACGTGCGATCGCTGACGCCCGTGCTGCCCGTCTTCGTGGGCGGCACGCCGCAACTGCTCGCCGAGGCGATGGCGGCGATGGCGCACGAGGGCGTCACGCAGGTGATCGAGGCGCCGGTGCTCGGCGCGCGCGCGCGCGTCGGTGAAATCGCCCGCGCCGTGCACGAGGGGCTGGTGCAGCTGCGTCGCGCGGCGGAGCAGGAGTTGGTCGAGGAGCTGCTGCGTCGCTACGGCGACGACGCGGTTGGGGCGGCCGGCGCCGCCATCACTGGGCGCGCGCTCGACGAGCGCTCCGTGCACACGCTCGTCCTCAGCAACTCGTTCGTGGCATTGCAGCCCGAGGTGGCCGAGGTGTTCGTCCGCTCGGCGCTCGCCCAGGACGCGAGGGTCGAGGTGGTCTCGGGCGACGCGGCGCGCACGCTGGAGGAATCGGGCGGCGCCGGCGTGCTCTTGCGCTTCTCGACGTTCAAGTCGGAGCCGGCGCGCGAGGGGGCGCTCGCGACGGTGTAGCGAAGGACAGACGGGAGACGGGAGACGGGAGACGGGAGCTGGGAGATAGCAGACGGCGGACGGCGAATGGCGGACGGCGGACGGCTCGCGAGCGTCCGCCGCCCTGCTATTGTCCGCGGAGCATGACGAGCTGCCGTGCCCCCGCGACGCCGCCGTAGGCGCCGATCACGCACAGGCCCACGCTCAGCGCCACATAGAGGGCGGCGCGCCCCAGCGCCCCCTCTTCGGCGAGTGCGACCGTCTCGAGACTGAACGTGGAGAACGTCGTGAAGCCGCCGCAGAGGCCGGTGGTCAGGAGTGCGCGCACATCGGCGGGAACGCCGGCGGTCTCGTAGGTCCAGGTGGCGAGGAAGCCAAGCAGCAGGCTGCCGGAGAGGTTCACGAGCAGCGTGCCGTACGGAAATGACGAGGTCGTGCGCTGCTCGATCCAGGCGGAGAGCAGGAAGCGGGCGACGCCACCGGCGGCGCTGCCGAGGGCGACGGCGAGGATGAGGCGCATTGGCACGAAAGATGGTAGAGGGTGGAAGGTGGATGGTAGATGTGACGGTAGAAGGTAGACGGTATACGGTGGACGGCAGATGGCAGATGGCAGCTGGCAGACGGCTGTGCTTGCGAGCGCACCTCGGGCGTCGAATGTTGCAGTCATGGAACTCCTCTCCGACTCCTTCGCGCACGGTGGGGCGATTCCCGTGCGGCATACCTGCGATGGCGCCAACACGTCGCCGCCGCTTTCGTGGTCCGGGGTGCCGAGCGGGACCCGCAGTCTGGCGCTGATCGTGGACGATCCGGACGCGCCCGATCCCGAGGCGCCCAAGCGCATCTGGGTGCACTGGGTGCTCTACAACATCCCGCCGGCGGTCACCGCGTTGGCAGAGGGCGGCGCGCTGTCGCCGGTGCCGGAGGGGGCACTTGAGGGCCTCAACGACAGCGACGAGCTCGGCTATGACGGCCCGTGTCCGCCCATCGGCCGGCACCGGTACTTCCACACGCTCTATGCGCTGGACGCAGTCCTCGCTGACCTTGGCCCGAAAGCGCGGCGGCGGGAGCTGGACGCGGCGATGAAGGGACATATCCTGGAGACGGCGTCTGTGATGGGGACGTACCAACGATAAGGAGGGGGAGGGGGGCAGGGGCTTGGGAGGGGGAGGAGTGGAGGGAGGGGAGAGGAGGGATGCGAGGTGAATCGTTGACGCGCCCACGCTCGTAGTAAATTCATCCCTCCTCAGGATTCGCCCGTGCGCGCACTCGTGAAGGCCTTCCTGCTCGGCCTCGTGTCGCTGGTCCTGCTCATTCCGCTGGGCTTCGTGCTCATCACGCTTGGCCTGCCGGTGATGGCCGCGTTGTTTGCGCTCACTATTCCCGTGGTGGTCGTGCTGGCGATCGTGGGGATTCCGGTCTTCCTGGTGATGGGACTCGCGGCCGTCGTGCTCGCCATCGTCTTCGGCGTGCTGGGCGCCGTGCTCGCCATCGGGTTTGCCGTGGTGAAGCTGCTGCTGATGGTGGTCCTCCCCATCGCACTGCTGGGATGGCTGGTGAGCGCGGCCTGGGCGGCGCGGGAGAAGAAGACGCCGGTTCCATGACATCAGTGCAGGGGATGAGGGAACTGCTCACTGCATACCACGGATGACGCGGAACCCGGCGGAGGACCACGGATCCTGCCTTGGGGGTTACCCCATCGGTGCTTGATCCGTGTCCATCCGCCTCGTGTCCGTGCAATCCGTGGTGTGCAGTTCGCTGCCGAGGCCGAGTTCTCCCTCTACTTCGCCACCTTGCCCACGACGCTCCAGACCTTGGGGTCCTCGGTGCCCAGCACCCAGACCGAGTAGCCGCGCAGGCCGTACTGTTTGACGAGTGGGAGTTTCTCCTTGAATGCGCGGGCGTCCTCGATCCAGGCGTGCTCGAAGACGCCATTGCGCTCCCACACCGCGGTGGTCGCTTTCTGTGTCCTGTCCCAGCGGGTGGTCGCGCCGGCGTCGGCGATGATCTGCATCAGTTCGGCGTAGCCGATGTCGCGGCCGGCGCCGCGGGATCCGCTGCGCGCATCGTACGCCGTCGCCCAGTAGTCATGGTACGCCGCGAGCCCGAGCGAGATCTTGGCGGGCGGGACGCCGGCGGCGAGCACGTACTTGAGTGAGGCCAGCATCCACGGATAGCCGGCCACGGGACCCGGCGTGGTGCCGCCGGTGTGCTGGGCGTACGTCATGTACGAGATGAAGTCGAGCGTGTCGGCGAGCGCCTTGAAGTCGTACGCGCCGCGCCAGTAGTCGTACATGTACTGGTGATACGGGAGCGGGCCGCGATCGTCGTCGGTGCGCGGCACCACCGCGGCCGAGAGCTCGCAGCCGGCACGGTGCACGGAGTCGGCGGCCTCGCGTGCGAGCGCGGTGAAGGCGTCGCGGTCGCTCACGTGGAGGTTCTCGAAATCGAGCTGGATGCCGTGCACCCGCTCGCTGCGGCAGAGCGCGGCGAGGCTGCGCGCGGCATTCGTGCGCGCATCGGGGATGGTGGCGATCTGGTGCAGGATGCTGACGCTGAAGCCCGGGTTCATCACCAGCGGCACGAGTTTCACGCCGTGGGCGCGCGCCGTGGCCACGATGCGCGGGTCCATGCCGCCGCGGATGGCGCCCGTGCTGTCCATGCTGTAGACCTGCGGCGCAATCACGCTGATGTGGCGGGCGTTGGCGATGAAGCTGGCGATGCCGGCTTCGTTGTTGCGGACGTACCAGATGGCCTCGGGGGCCTGCGCGGCGGCACGCGCGGGCAGGGCGATCGAGACCAGCGCGAATGGCAGGAAGTGGGCGGAGCGCATGAGGGAAGGTACGATGGCTCGGTCCGATTCGCCTGCTGCTCCCGTCACGGGATGCCGGCCCCCGCGAAGGCGTTGCTGGACAAACACCCTGCGCGAAGGGGAGATTTCGACAGTGTCTCGTTTCAGGAGCAGCGCATGAGTGCCTTGCACGTTCTTCTCGTCGATGACCACGACTTCACGCGAGCGCTGCACCGGAAGGTGCTCGCTGATCTTGGGGTGACCGCGATATCGGAGGCGCGTGACGGCAACGAAGCACTCGCGCTCGCGCGCGCCGATCGTCCGGACATTGTACTGAGCGACCTCAACATGCCGGGCATGGATGGCATGACCTTCATCAGCCATCTCGCCCACGAGAAACTCGCGGACTCGGTCATCATCGCATCGGGACTCGCTCCCGGCGTGCTGCGCGCGGTGGAAGCGATGGCGATCGCGTCGGGAATGCGTGTGCTGGGCGCGCTCGAGAAGCCGTTGCGCAAGGATGCACTGGCCGGGCTCCTGCACCTGCATGAACACCCGGCGATGTCAGGTGCGTCCGCCGGTACGCCGTTTGATGCGAGCGCCGTGGATCGGGCGGTCGAACTGGGGCAGTTTCGGGCCTGGTTCACACCGGTGCTCGACGTGGCCTTCATGCGCACGGTGGCCGTGGATGTGGTGCCGCGCTGGGAGTCGCCGGAGCGTGGCGTCATGATGGGTGAGGCAGAACTCGCGACGGTGCTCGCCCTGCCATCCGCGCCGTCCATTCTGCGCGCCGTGGTGGCGTCCGCCCTCAACGCCGGCGGGCTGTGGCGGCAGATGGGCTGGACCGGCCTGATCACGATGCCAACAAATCTTGCGGCGACGGCCGATGCCGAGTCCTGGGACTGGCTGGCGGCGGCCATCAAGAAGCAGGGGGCACATGGCACCGTCTCGCTGGCGGTGACGGGCGCGCTCTTCGTCGCCGAACCCGCGCGCGCCTCCTTCGCGGTGGCGCGGGCGATGATGGATGGCTACCACGTCACGGTCCGCGTGCAGGAGCCAGTGGAGTTGGATGCGTTGGCGTCGCTCGCCGCCGCGAACGTGGTGACGTGTCCCGTGGGCTGGGTGGACGCACCTGCGAATGCGATGGGCAGGGTGCACGCGCTCGCGTCGCGCATCGGCGCGGAGATCGGTGTCAGCGGCGTGGACGACGCGGCCCTGCTCGGCAAGCTGGCCCGGTCCGGCGTTCGGCGGGCGCAGGGGGATGTCATCGGCCGCGCGGCGTCGGCGGCCGAGACGTACGACACGCATCTCGCATTTCGCTGAGGGCGTCTGGTGCAGGCGTAGCACGGTCGACGATTTCGTCAGGGGACACTGGCTTGTCGATGACAACGCGAACGCGGCGCGTCGTGGCGAGAGTCGGGTTGGCGCTGGTCCTCCCCGCGTGCCTGGCGGCGCAGCGTCCGCCCGCCGCCGACACGGCGTCGCACCTCCTCTCGCAGTCGGAGGTGGAGGCCCTGCTCACGCGCCGCCCGGCGTGCCTCGAGGGCTACCGGACCAACCAGACCGGCATGCTCAGCCGCATCGGTGCGCCGCCGGGCGTGCGAGCCGAGAGCACGTTCACGGTGGAGACGCTGTCGGTGCCCAGCGACGGCGTGCTGATTCGCGGCTGGCTGTACTTGCCCCGGCAGCCGGCAAACGGCCGGCATCCGGCGATCGTGCTGACCAACGGCGGCGGGGACGGGTCGCGCGCCATCAGGTCGCTCTCCGACTGGATTGCCCCGGTGCTCGCGCACTGCGGCATCGCCGCGCTGGTGCACGACAAGCGCGGCACCGGCGAGTCGGGCGGTCGGTTCGTGGAAACGACCTATGACGACTATGTCACCGACGCCGGCAACCTGGCGGAATACCTCGCGCGGCATCCCCGCATCAATCCCCGGCTGATCGGCGTGCTCGGCGGCAGCGAGGGCGGGCGCGTCGCCGTGCTGGCGGCGAGCCGGTTCGCCGCCGTGACGTTCGTGGTCAGTTTCGCGGGGACGGTGGTGAGCGCGCAGGAGGACCGGATCTACGCCCAGATGGGCGGCCTGCGGGCGCGGGGGATCCCCGACTCGGTGATTACGGCCGTCGAGCCGCTCTGGCGGCGGTCGTTCGCGGCGTGGGCGAGCGACCGGCCGGCGGATCACGCCACGGTCGATGCCGAAATCGCCGAGGCGCGGGGGCGATTCCCGCGGGACGTGCTGCCGTTCACCAAGGAGGAGATGGAGCGCATCCCCGATTTTTCCGCCGTCCTGCCGACGTGGCGCTCGCTGGGCCGGGACTACATGACCGAGAGGGAGCGCTTCCGGAAGCCGTGGCTGGCGATGTTCGGCGAGGTGGACCAGGTGGTCCCCACGCAGGCCAGCGTCCGGAATATTCAGCGCCTGATGGTCCGCAGCCGTAACACACGGTACACCATTGCGGTGATTCCGCGGTGTGGCCACGCGCCGGTGGACGTGGAAACGCGACGGATGATTCGCCTGGACAACCTGATCCTGAACTGGTATGCCGACCACGTGCTGCGCGGCTGAGATCGGCCGCGCACGCGGCGCGTTCGACCGCCGGACTTCCCTGACGCACTTCCTGATGCCATCGGTCAACTCCATGCCCCTGCTGCGCCATCTGGCCCGCGCGACCGCGGTCCTCCTCGCTGGGCTGCTGATCGGCGCACCGCCGCTGCCGGCGCAGGGCGCCGCGCCGGCGAACGGCTCGGTCGCGGTGTATCTCGACTGCCGAGCGTCGTGTGATTTCAGCCTGATTCGCACCGAGATCACGTACGTGAACTGGGTGCGCGACCGCGAGGTCGCCGACGTCCACGTCCTGCTCACCAGCCAGCGCGCCGGGGCGGGCGGCGAGCAGTTCACGGCGGCCTTCCTCGGGGCGCGGTCGTTCAGCGGCCGCGGCGACACCCTGACGTTCACCACCAACCCCACGACCACGGGCGACGAACAGCGTCGCGGCGTAACACGCATGCTGGCGCTGGGCCTCGTGCAGTTTGTCGCGCGCACGACCGCGGCGCAGTCGCTGCGCGTGACACGGGGCGACACGACGAAGGCGAACGACGCGCAGCTGGCGACGGCCCACGATCCGTGGAAGGCGTGGGTCTTCTCGGTCAGCCTGAGCGGCTCCACCGACGGCGAGCGCTCGTACAAGAGCCAGTATCTGAACTCACGATTCTCGGCGAACCGCGTCACCGAGGAATGGAAGACCAACTTCAATTACTCGTTCTCGTATCGCGACGAGCGGGTGACGGTGCAGGAGTACGATTCCACGGGCGCGCCGCTGGCGGAGGAGAAATACGAGAACCGGCTGCGTGACTGGTACGCGGAGCTGCAGCAGGTGAAGAGCCTCACCGACCACTGGTCGCTGGGCGGCAGCGTGGAGATGGCGTCGCAGGTGTTCCGCAACCAGGACCTGCGCGTGGAGGCGGCCGCCGGCATCGAGTACAACCTGTTCCCGTACTCGCAGGCGACGCGGCGCGAGCTGGTGGTGCGGTACGCGGCCGGCATCGTGGGCTACTGGTATGCCGACACGACGATCTTCGACCGGATCCGGGAGTCGCTGCCCCGGCACTACATCGAGATGGAATACCGGACGCGGGAGCCGTGGGGGAGCGCGAGCGTGACGGCGCAGCACCGCAATTTCATCACGGACGCCACGAAGCGGACGACGGAGATCAACGCCGGGTTCAACGTGCGGCTGTTCCGCGGGTTCAGCGTGAACGCGAACGGCGGCTACGAGTGGATTCGCGATCAGGTCTACCTGCCGCGCGGCGAGCAGGATGCGGTGGACGTGCTGCTGCGGCGCCGGGCGCTGCTGAGCGGCTTCCAGTACCAGATGCGGCTCGGGGTGAGCTACACGTTCGGCTCCATCTATAACAACGTGGTGAATCCGAGGTTCTGACCCCGCCGTGCCCCGGGGCGCGCCGTTGCGAGCGGCGCCGTACGGGGCAACAGGCGGTCGCCGAGAACGAGCAAGGGCACCGCTGTGCGGCGGTGCCCTTGAACTGTCGAATGCGACGCCGGCTCAGAAGAACTTGTAGCGAACCCCGAGCTGCATGCGGTACGCGTCATTCAAGCCCGCATTGTACTGCAGCGACGATTTCATGAGTGCCGTGCCGATGTTCCGCAGGCGGTAGAGCAGCTGGCCGTTGGCATCGATGCCGCGGGCGATCAGGGGTTGGTTGGAGACCAGGCGCTCCGACACGCCCCAGCCGTCATTGATGAGATTGCCCACGTTGAGGATGTCGAGCCGCATCTCCAGGCTGTTGCCCTTGCCGGCAAAGTGCGTGGTGAACTCCTGAGCGAAGCTCAGGTCGGCGCGCTGCAGCATGGGCAGGAAGACCGCGTTGCGCTCGGTGTACTCGCCGCGATGCTTGCTCAGGTACTTGTCCTGCTTGATGTATGCCTCCCAGGCCGCCTGCTGCTGCGCCACGGTGAAGGTGGCTCCCGAGGAGGTGTACTGCTCGAAGTTCATCTCACTGGCGTTGCGCGGGATGTAGATCAGGTCGTTGCCCTGCGCGCCGTCTCCATTGGCATCGCCCGAGAAGGTGTAGCTCGCGTTCCCCTGCGTCATGCCTTCCAGGAAGAGTGAAAGCGACGTCGGGCCGATCGACAGCAGCTGGCGCTTGTACGAGAGCGCCACGAAATAGCGGTGTCCCGGCGAATACTGGGAATACGCGACGGCGGCCTGGTTGGGGTTGCCGGCAATCGCGTTGGCGGTCCAGTTACCCGCCGCGATGGAGCTGGGGTCGTGGGTGTTTCGCGCCACGCCGTAGCTGTACGACGCCTTGGCGAACAGGCCCATCGCAAACGTCTTTTCCAACGCGGCCGCCCAGTTCCACGCATACCCGCCGTCCTGGTTGCCGAGCACATAGGCGCCTGTGACGTTGGGCTGGACGCGGTTCCCGAAGCTCGCCGTGGTCCAGCGCGGCCGCTGGTCCGCCCCGGCGAACGTCCCGGCCTGCGTCGGCAGGTTCGCGTTCGTGTAGTACATGCCGTTGACGTCCCGGCTGTACATGAACTCCACGGTGCCCACGAGGGCCCACGGGAGCTTGCGGTCCACACCGATGCTGGTGCGCCACACCTGCGGGAAGGTGAAGTCGGGCTCCGTGAAGTTGAGCGTGTACGACGCCGCCGGCGCCCCCGTCACGGTCCTGGGCTTGTACGAGGATGCGTCCGGATTGAAGGGATAGGCCTTCGTATTCACCACGTCGATGGCACCCGTGAGGATGCCGTTGTTGCCGATCTGGTTGGAGACCCACACGTAGGCGGGCTTGCCGGTGAAGATGCCCGTCCCGCCGCGCACCTGTGTGACCTTGTCGCCGGTCACGTCCCAGTTGAATCCGACGCGCGGCGACCAGAGGAACTTGGCGTCCGGGAGCTTCTGGGTCTGGTACCGCACGGGATTGCCGTCGCGGTCGCGGAACGTATAGCCGTTTGCCTGCGGGTTGGTGTACCCGGTGGCGCCGAAGCTCGGGAGGTCGAAACGCAGGCCGACGCTGACGTTCAGGTTGCGCGTCGGGCGCCAGCTGTCTTGGGCGTACCCGCTCCAGTAGTCCACGTCGAGCGGCTGCAGCGGCTCGACGAGCCCCGGAATGTTGACGTATTGCACCTGGAAGCGGTTGATCGTGACCGGCGACACCGTCCGGCTCTTGTTCGCCAGGTAGTCGTTGGCGTCGGTGTAGAAGTCGGCCAGCGAGTTGTAGATGTAGACGCTGTTCGCACCCTGGTAGAAGACGTTGTCAGAGTGGTACTTCTCGTACGACACGCCGACGGTCAGGTCGTGCTTGCCGACGTAGTACGAGACATTGTCCTGCAACTGGAAGGTGCGGTAGCGCAGCTGGTTGCTCGGCGTGAACGGGTCCATGCCGAAGCTGAGGTAGGTGGAGCCGTTCTGCAGGATGTCCACCGTCGGGAAGAACGCGCCCTTGTAGCCGCGGCTCTCGTCGTTGGAGGTGTAGCCGACGAGCAGGTCGTTGGAGAGCTTGTCGCGCAGTTGCGAGGTCAGTTCGGCGACCGTCGAGTTGATGTTCTCGAGGATCATGTATCCTGACGCCTGGTAGCTCATCGCCTGCGTGTTCGTGCGGCGGTTGCCGAAGCCAAGCGAGCTGGAGTTGGAGATCAGCTGGTCGGACTGCGACGAGAGCCGGTTGTAGCGGACGCTCAGCTTGTGCCGGTCGCTGATGTTGTAGTCGAGCTTCACGAGGAAGCGGGTCGACGGGGTCTCGTTGTCGTAGCCCGCGTAGGGCCCCGTCTGGTAATTGAACTTGCTCGACAGGAAGGTGCTGAGCCCTTGCAGGTCGCTTTCCAGCACGCGCGTGACGTTGCCGCCCACAGTCTGGCTGCCGGTGTTGGCAAGGAACGTGGTGCCCGGCGCGGCGTTCTTGTCGTCCTCGAAGCTGGTGAAGAAGAACAGCTTGTTCTTGAGGATCGGCCCCGCCAGCCAGGCGCCGGCCAGCGAGTACTTGAAGGTGCCGGGGTTGAAGGGCACCCCCTGGATCTTGGGCCCCACGAGCCCCTGGTTGCGGGTGATGTAGTACGCCGATCCCTTGAACTCGTTGGTGCCGCTGCGGGTGACCGCGTTGACGCCGGCGCCGACGAAATTGCCCTGCCGGACGTCGAAGGGGGCGATGTTGACCTGGATCTGTTCCACCGCGTCGACCGGGATGGGGGCGACATTGGTGCGGCCGCCGGGCTGACCGGCGAGGCCGAACGAGTTGTTGAAGTACGATCCGTCGATCGTGATGTTGTTGAACCGATTGTCCATGCCCGCGAACGACGATCCGGACGACTGCGGGGTGAGGCGGGTGAAGTCGGTGATGGTGCGCGAGATCGTGGGAAAGGCCGCGATGGCCTCCGTACTGACCTTGGTCGCGGCGCCCGTGCGGGAGCCGCTGAACGTGCCGGCCTCGGCGGTGACGGACACGGCGCTGAGCGTGACCGCCGCGGACGCCAGGTTGAAGTCGACACGGGCCTGGACGCCCAGGTCGAGCATGATGCCCTCGTGCGAACTCGGGGCGTAGCCGATGAGTCGGGCGGTGATGGTGTAGGGGCCGCCGACGCGGGCGGCCGGAATGACGTAACGGCCGTCGGCGCGCGACTGCGCGACGTAGACCGTCCCCGACCGGGTGTGCGTCGCGGTGATGCGGGCGCCAGCCATCGGGATGCCGCCCGCGGCGGTGACGATGCCGGCTACGGACGCCGTGGTGACCTGGGCGACGGATGGCGCCGGCAGCATCGCGACGGCGGCGAGGACCACCGTGACCGTTGACAACGTCTTGAGGTTCATGCGCGCTTCCTCAGCAGTGTGAATATCGAGACCAGCAATCGCGAAAAAGTAGCACCCTCTGGCGGCGTGCGAAACCGATGCGTCACGCTGGCGCCTGGCGTGAGTTTACAGGGCGCGTACGGGCGGCTAGATTCCTTCTTCTGTCCGTGCAAGCGGCGGACGGGACGTAGCGCAGTCCGGTAGCGCACCTGAATGGGGTTCAGGGGGTCGCGGGTTCGAATCCCGCCGTCCCGATAGGGCTAGAATCACCGAATGCTCGACGGCGCAGGGCCCTCGATCGGATCCCCGGTCGAGGGCCCTGTCCGTTTGCCTTACCGAACGACGTCCGGCGGTCAATCCCGAGGCGCGCACGCCCCAGCGGCCCCGGGCGAAGGCCCGGGGCCGCACTCGCTTCGGATGCCGCGCCGCTTATAGCTGTGCGGCGGCGTACGCCGCGGCGTTCAGCAGATGCGTTGCCTGTGCCGCCGTGAGCACTCCCGCATTCGCAAACGCCGAGACCTGGTTGCTGAATGCATTGAGTTGGTTGCTCGCGGCCTTCACCCGGCCGTTCGCGATCCTCTCCAGAATCGCAGCCAGCTTCGTCAGCAGGCCGTCCGCCTGGTCGGGTGACAACACCCCTTGGGCGAGCAGGTCGGTCACCTCGTCCTGCAACAGGCTCACCTGGTCCGATGACTCGAACACCTCGACGATCGCCGGCTGCGCGAGGTTCGCGAAGGCGATCATGTCTTCCACGCAGAAATTGCTGCATGGCTCGCTGAGCCGTATGACTGAGGAGCGGTAGAATTTGACCCACGGCGGCTTGGGCGTGCCGCCATAGCTGTTCGTGTTCACGCGCTCGCCGGGCTGCCAGAACCTCAGCAACTGAGCCGTGCC
This sequence comes from uncultured Gemmatimonas sp., assembly GCA_964416005.1. GTDB lineage: Bacteria > Gemmatimonadota > Gemmatimonadetes > Gemmatimonadales > Gemmatimonadaceae > PNKL01. The sequence goes on along the minus strand of CAYQCP010000015.1, from coordinate 16,195 downwards.
AGGCAACACGATGGTCGGCAACGGACTGGAGAGGACGAAACCGTTGCCGGGGTCACTGTCGGTGAACCAGGACAGTCTGTCAACATTGTAGAGATTGACATTCAGTTGAAACGTCCCGCTGAACGGCCCGCTCGGATCCGTGCGGACGGTGATCTCATACGCGCCGGTCGTGCGGTCAAAGATGAGGTCCATCCGCGAGACGTCCACGGACATCCCGTTCAATGCATCGCCCATCGCGTCGGCCACGGACACGATCAGCTTGGGCGCCGCCGGATTGAGCGCGGCCGCGGGCGCGGAGGACCGCAACGCGGCAGCCTCGAGAGTTTGAGGAGCGGTGGGCTCTGAGGCGTCGCTGCAGCCAAAGAGCACGAGGGTCGTAAGCCAGGCCAGACGAGTGGCGTTGTGCAGCACTCGAACCTCCCGGATCAAGTGTGGGAGGGGGGCCGGGGGCCTCACTGCAAATGCGGGCGGCGGGGAGCGTCATCGCAATTCGAGGATAGGCGGGGCCATTCCGGGCGTCAACGGCGCGCCGTCAAGCCGCGCATGCTGCGGCTGCTCACTCGGCGGAGTGCAGTGTCGGGGGCGCCTTGCGTGCGCGGTCGTGGCGCTGCCTGTTTAGTGGATGCCCCCGTTCGGCTCGCCCGCTGAGCCGCCGCTTCGCCCGCCGGTCACGGGAACATCCATGCGCCTCACCGCGCTCGCCGCATCACTCGTCGTACTGGTTGCAGCGCCACTCGCCGCGCAGCAGCTCCCGCCCATTCGCCCGCTCGGGCCGGTCACGCACCTCTCGCCCAGGGGTCTGCTCGGTTCCGTCAGCATGGCGCGCGCCCTCTCAACGGGCGGCGTGATCATCAATGACATCACGCGGCGCCAGCTTATCCTCTTCGACAGCACGCTGAGCACCGCGAAGACCATCGCGGACGCGTCGCCGACCTCAACGAACGTCTACGCGAGCCCGATGGCGGGACTGCTGGCGTTCAAGGGCGACTCGTCGCTCTTCATCGAGTTCACCTCGCTTTCCACCCTTGTCATTGACGCGCGGGGGGAGGTCGCGGGTGTGATGGCGTTGCCCAGCAATCGCGATGCGCTCTTCATGGTTGGCGGGCCGTTCGGCATCCCCGGCTTCGATCCGCGAGGACGCATTGTCTATCGGGGGAGGATGGCACCGCAACGACTCATCAGTGGCGCGGCCACGCCGGAGCTCCCGCCACCCGGCCAGTTCGCCGACAGTGCCCCCGTCTTTCGCCTCGACTTATCGTCGCGCACGCGCGACACGCTCGCCTGCCTGACCGTGCCGCGACAGTCGCAGTCGATGACCCGGGACAAGGTCGGACGCATCCTGGGGCTGGTCACGCTCGTGAACCCGATGACGCTCGTGGACGAATGGGCCCTGCTGCCTGATGGACGGGTCGCCATTGTCCGAGGCGCGGACTTCCACATCGAGTGGCTGGAACTGGACGGCCGTCGGGTGTCCACGGGCAAGGTCCCATTCCGATGGGAACGGCCGGACGACGACGCCAAGCAGCGCGTGCTCGACTCCACAAAGGTGGCGGCGGACAGGACGCGTGCGCTGCTGATCAAGGCGATCGAGGCAAATCCCGCCGACGCCAACACGTTGGCGACCAGTGCCGGCCTCCCAGGGGTCATGATGGTCGCCACGATCCCCGACGGCGGCGGGGGCCGACCGGTGCAACAGACCATCGTGCCGTCCACGGCCATGGTCGACGCCAAGTACCTTGCCGACTACCGACCGGCCTTTCGCATGGGAGCCGTCCGGTCCGACGCCGAGGGCAACTTGTGGGTGCGCACGACCGAACCGACCGACCGCGGCGCCATCCACTATGTGATCAACGCCAAGGGCCAGCTCATCGACCGCGTGCAGCTGCCGTACGGGCGCGTAATTGCCGACTTCGCCCCCGGCGTCGTCTTCATGGGCGTGGAAGACGACGCCGGCGTGCGATTGGAGCGGGCGCGGATTCGGTGACGTGCGGTCGGCCGTTCGCCGCGCGGCGCGTAATGATGGCGTTGCCGACCGCGGCCAGCGACCGGACACTGCCAGGGCCAGGGAGCACCTCGATGGGGCGCGTGGCGGGCTGCGTGCGCGACGCCGGCAGGGCGCCGGGCAGGGCGAGGGCGGCACTGAGCGGTGATCGGTATGCGGCGGCATTCACGCGGCGCTGCTCGGATTCACTCGCGAAGGCGCCGGCAGAGCACGCGGAGAACGGGTGCAGCGGTCAACGGCTCTGACATTCTGTCCGCGCGGCCAACCTGGTCTCTTGACAGGCGAGCGCCGCACGCGAATTGTTTGCGCCGTGTGACTGCCCCCAGCCCCCCATCATCAGGAGTTCGCATGGCACGCCTCAGTGCCGGACTGCGCACCGTCGCGGTTCTCGCCTCCCTCGCGCTTGGCTCAGCCTGCGCCACGGACACCTCGTCCACCGCGCCCGACATGGAGTCGGCCACCCGCGCCGCAGCGCGCGCCGCCAGCCAGCCGGACGCCGCCCCGGACTACGTGCCCGGTGAAGTGCTCGTGAGGTTCCGCGCCGGCGCCACCGCGGCGACCCGCGGTGCGGCCCTCGGCGCCGCCAACGCGGTCGTGGCCGAGCGCATCCTCACCGCGCAGATGCGTCGCGCGGGGGACGGCGAGGGCGTTACCCTCGTGCGCTCGGGTCTCGCGACCGCCGCCGCCATTGCGGCGCTGCGCGGAAATGCGGCGGTGGAGTACGCCGAACCGAACTACGTCTACCAGCACGGCGCCGTCTCGAACGACACGTATTTCACGAATGGGTCGCTCTGGGGGATGTACGGCAGCTCGTCATCGCCGGCCAATCAGTACGGCAGCCAGGCGGCGGTGGCGTGGGCCGGCAACAAGACCAACTGCAGCAGCGTGTACGTCGGCATCATCGACGAAGGGTACATGTACTCGCACAATGACCTCGCCGCCAACGTCGGCACCAATCCCGGCGAAGTGGTGGGGAACGGCGTGGATGACGACGGCAACGGCTATGTGGATGACGTGTACGGCTGGGATTTTGACGGCGGCAACAACACCGTCTTCGACGGCGCCGGCGATGACCACGGGACGCACGTCGCCGGCACGATCGGCGGCGTCGGCGGAAACGGCACGGGCGTCGCCGGCGTCTGCTGGAGCGTCAAGCTGATGGATGCGAAGTTCCTCGGCCGGCGCGGCGGCACGACGGCCAACGCCATCAAGGCGGTCGACTACTTCACCGACCTCAAGGTCCGTCACGGGATCAACGTCGTGGCCACGAGCAACTCGTGGGGCGGTGGCGGATTCTCGCAGGCGCTGCAGGACGCCATCGAGCGCGCCAACGCCGCCGGCATCCTGTTCATCGCTGCGGCCGGCAACAGCACCTACAATTGCGAGACCAGCAGCTGCTATCCGGCGGAGTACCCCAACGCGAACGTCCTTTCCGTGGCGTCCATCGCGAGCACGGGCGCGATCAGCTCGTTCTCGAACTACGGATCGACGACTATTGATATCGGCGCGCCGGGCAGCGGCATCTACTCGACGGTGCCGGTGAGTTCGAAGGGAAGTGTCGTCGCGGGGTACGCGTCGTACAGCGGAACGTCGATGGCCACGCCGCACGTGAGCGGCGCGGCGGCGCTGTATGCGGCGTATCATCCGGGCTCCAGCGCCGCGCAGATCAAGGCGGCGATCCTCGGCAGCGCCACGGCGACGGCGTCGCTGGCGGGGAAGACGGTGACCGGCGGTCGGCTGAACGTCAGCGGGTTCTAGTACGACGCAAGAATAGGCCGCTGGCCGGGCACGTCGCCGGCCAGCGGCTGCTTCGTGCCCTGTGCCCTCGCTACGGCGCGTCCGCCACGAACACGCTGTACGCCCCGCGCAGGTCGCCGACGCGGAACCCGTGCGCCCGGTCGGCGGGGTAGTTCTTGGCAATGAACTCGGGACGCGCCGACTTCTTGCCGTGACAGAGGAGACAGGACGGCTCCACCGTGATGCGCCGCAGGTAGCGCGTGCCACTCCTGCCGTCCAGCGTCGTGCGCAGCGTCACCGCCCGCAGCGTCGGATCCTGCCGCAGCATGTGCAGCGCGCGCTCGGCTTCCGGGTCCGCCCGGTTCGCCGCGTTCCGGTACTTGATGGCCACTTGCCGCGCCATCCACCCATTCTCCCGCGCGCCCTGCTGCATCGCCATCCCCACCGGCCGGCACACACGAGCGAAGGCGTCCTGATCGGCGGGTGCGCCGGTCTGCGCGAAGGTCGCCGCAAGGCTGGAGCGGAGCGCATCGAGCCGCTCGATCTCCGCCACCGCCTTGCCGACGCGGTCGCCCTGTTGCGCCGCGGACGGCGCGGCGACGACCAGTGAGAACGTGAGGCCGATGGCGATCATGCGAAGCGGGAGCAGGGAGCGCATGGCTGACTCCGACGTTTGCGGGAACTTGATGCACCTATCATATGCGCTTCACGGGCACGACGGAGTCCGAGTGCTCCCTACCGCTTGAGGGTAGAATTCCGAACGCTGCGCTACGCTAACCGCGAGAACCGGCGGTTGGACCTCGGCACATCCAAACCGAAACTCGCCGTGCCAATCACCGCCGCGAGCAGCGACACGGCAACCGCCGGCCAGCCAATCGCCCCGGGCGCCGGCGCGTTCGCCGAGGGCATGGTCGACAGCGCCGCGCCGCCCACGACGAAGACGAGCGTGAGCCACTGATACAGCCGGAACCCGGCAATCACCGCCGTCTGCGGCTCGCCGCGGTAGTGCTCCTCCACGAAGCGGCCGAGCCCGACGAGCACGAAGTACATGCCGGCGATGAAGGAGAGCGGCGACGCGAGGATCCAGAGCCGCGTGAGCACGACACCGACCACCATGAGCCACAGCAGCGAGTAGATCTGGGTGGGGTGGATGGGTATGCCGCCGAGTCCGGCGAGCCGCGTGGGGCGCGGCATCGGATGCACGTAGGTGATGCCGATGCTCGTCGGCGCTGCGCGCCCGTGGCAACAACCGTTCACAAGGCAGCGCAGGCGGCCGAGTCCCTGCCCGAACGCGAGCAGCACGCAGGAGGCGGCGAGAAAACGCCACGCATCGACGCCCGCAGCGATGGCGGCGGCCACGGTGAGGAGCACGCCGATCATCCCGCCGAAGTAGCCGAATGGGCGCAGCAGCTGCGGTGATCCCTCGATGAGCTGCGCCCAGAGTGCCGCGGCGATGGCGCCGGCGAGTGCCGCGGTGAAGATCCACCAGCGGAGGTCGGCGCCGCCCAGCCAGACGCCAATGGGAAAGGTGAGTGCGACAGCGAGCCCGATGAACAGCCCGTGACTCAGCAGCCGGAATGGACCGAGTGACCACTCGTGCCACGAGTTGGCACCACGCTCCGCGGCGCGCCGCAGCCACTCCCACACATCCGCGCTGCGCGCGAGTCCCGCGAAGAGCGCGAGCGCCGCCACCACGTCGGACGCCGCATGAATGCCCACCGTCGTGCAGCTGACGCCGATGGCGATGGCCAGCAGCCACATCCAGCGGCCATGCCGATACGTGGCCGTGTACATCGACGCCGCGATGCACGCCCAGACCACATGAAAGGCGGGGAAGGCGGTCAGCGGCGAGTTGAACGTCCGCTCGAGCGCGACCCACGACGAGAAGAACCCCGTGCCGGGGATCGCGCGTGGTTCGAAGACGACGGGCACCAGCAGGTAGAACGGGATGATGACGGCCATCGCCCAGAGGCCGCGCCGCGCGAACAGCCGCAGGTCACGCTGCCGCCGCGCGAACAACGGGGCAAGTACGACCATCGGATAGACCGATTCGTAGATGATCGCCGTCCACGGAATGACCGGGATCATCGCGTCGAGCGGCAGGCCCGACGACGGCGCATCGGGCGGCGCACCAAGGAACTCGACGCTGAGGTAGATCGCGAGCCACGGAATGAACACCAGCGCGTACACCGCGGCGCGATGCCACGGCGTAGGGGCATCGTCCACCGCGGAGGGCAGGCGCAGGACAGGATCCGCCACCGCGCCGAAGCGCTGCCGCGTGCGCGCGCGCTCGAATCCCATGACCCACGCCACACAGGCGAGCGCAAAGACCGGCGAGACGATCCAGAGGCCCGACGGCGACGCGTAGATCAGCGACGCGCCGATCGCCACCGCTACCGCACCCACGTAGTGCGGATCGGCCACATACCGGTAGATGCCGCGCGAGACGAGGCGCTCGGGAGGAAAGGCGCTCATCGGGAGTCCGCCCCCATACCGCCAGAGGGCAATCGTGCCCGCGGTCATCAGCGCGATGCCGGCCGCGACGAGCACCGCACCGGCCCACACGGCATCGGGCACCGGGAGGCGCACCCAGCGGTCGAGCCGCGTCGCCCAGAGCGCGAGCAGGGCAGGGAGGACGCCGACGAAGAGCGCGGCGTACGCGACCTTGAGCAGTCGCTCGCGGAGATGGACGCTCGTCATTTGAGCTTGACGATCTCGTGGATCGCCCATCCCTGGGCCTGCTCTCCCGTTGCGCCGGTCCAAGTCGCCCGGCTGCACCACTTGGTTTCTTCCCAGGCTATCGGGATGTGCGTCGCGAGGCGTGCGAGGCCAGGTATGCCGCGCAGCAGCTTGCCCACGGACCGATCATGCAGCGTCCGCGGCGCGCCCAGCGCGAGCTGGCCGGCGCCGAGCGCCACGCCGTCGTTGCCTACCGAGGCGTCTTGGCACACGGCGCCGTTGTGAACGACCCAGCGTCGCGGCTCGGGTCCGCGCCAGTCAATCCAGACGAGGGATTGCGAGGCGTCATCGCTCATCCACCGCCCCCAGCGCAGCTCGTCGATGGGCATCTCCCACGGCAGCACCGTCATCACGAGGCGCTCGGCGTATCCGGTGCCCTTGCGGATGGCGCCGTCGCAGACGGCGCGCACCCGGGCGGACGGGGCGAGGCAGTCCCACGTGATGCGTCCCCGGGCGTCGTCGAGCAGCGTGACGGTGACGCCGGCGGTTGTCGGATCGTGCACCGACTCCAGCTCGAGGCGCTTCGAGGCCCACGACACGCGGCCGTCCACGACCGACGGGGCTGGAACGCGCCGCAGGCTCGACCGTTCATCCGGCGCGCTGCCAAGGGCGTAGCAGCAGGCGCTGTGCCAGGTGATGTCCACGCCCATCCAGGTCAGCGAGGCCCAATAGGCGATGGTCGCGCTGCCGTCCGGCTCGACGGCATCGAGGTACCACTTTTCCAGCGCGAAGCGCTCGGACGCGCGCAGCGGCGGCGTCATCGGAAAACGGGACGAGGCATACCTGCACAAGCATGGGGCGCGCGCGCGGCGCGGGCAATCAGGCGCCCAGAGGTGCAGACGCTCTCGCCCGGCGGTAGACTTACCCCGTTGCATGGGACACTCCGGGTCCAACTTCCACCCCTGCCACGGGACCGCAGCAGATGGCGCTCAACATCCTCATCCTCGGCGGCACCGGATTCACCGGCCCCGAACAGGTGGAGTACGCGCTCGCGCGCGGCCACACGGTCACGCTCTTCAACCGCAATCGCACGCGCCCCGATTTCTTCAAGGGCAAGGTCGAACAGCTCATCGGCGACCTCAACGACGACGTGAGCGCGCTGAAGGGCCGCACGTTCGACGTCGTGCTCGACAACCCGACGACCTTCCCGTTCTGGGTGCGCAACGCCGCGCAGCACCTGCGCGGCAACATCGGGCACTACATCTTCATCTCCACGGAGTCGGTCTATCCGGACAACAGCCGTCCGAACATGGACGAGACCGACGGCACCACGCCGATGCCTGCCGACGTGGACCCGTACACGACGGTGCGCGAGCACGCCGGCCGCTACTACGGCGCGCTCAAGACCTTCGCCGAGCAGGAGGCGGAGCGGCAGTATCCGGGCAAGGTCACCGTGGTGCGTCCGGGACTGATCGTCGGACCGCTTGACCGCAGCGACCGGTTCACGTACTGGCCGGTGCGCATCGACCGCGGCGGCGAAGTGATTGCGCCGGGCACGCCCAACGATCCGACGCAGTGGATTGACGCGCGCGACCTTGCCGAGTGGATGATCCGCCTGGCCGAGCAGAAGGTGCTGGGCACGTTCAACGCGGTCGGCGACGTGCGCCCGATGTCGGAGCTGCTCTATGGCATCAAGGCGGTGACGACCGCGGGGGCACAGTTCACGTGGATTCCGGCCGAGTTCCTGGCGGCGCAGGGCGTGCGCGGCTGGCGCCACATGACGGTCTGGGTGCCTCCGACGGGGGCGACGGCGGGGTTCATGAGCCGCAACAACGCGCGGGCGGTCGCCAAGGGACTGACGTTCCGGCCGCTCGCCATCACCGCCGCGGAGACGCTGGCCTGGCACAAGACGCGCACCGAGGCGGAGCAGAAGGCGCTCATGGAGGGCGCCGTCTCCGGCCTTGCCGCGACCAAGGAAGTCGAGGTGCTCGCGGCCTGGCGCGCCCAAAACAAGGGAGGGTCGGACCATGACTAGCCGCCGCTCGTTCCTGCGCACGGGCGCCGCGATCGGCGGCGCGCTGGGCATCACCGGGCTCCCGAAGGCACTGCTCGGGCAACCGGATCCGTTCCTGCTGCCGAAGCCGGTCACCAAGGCGCCGGCGTCGCTCAACATCCTGATACTCGGCGGCACCGGCTTCACCGGGCCCGAGCAGGTGGAGTACGCCATCGCGCGCGGCCATCGCGTCACGCTCTTCAATCGCAACAAGACGCGACCAGGCTACTTCAAGGGCAAGGTAGCAGAGGAGCTGGTGGGCGATCTCAACAACGACACGAGCGCCCTGAAGGGACGGAGGTTCGATGTGGTGCTCGACAACCCGACGACGCTCCCCGCCTGGGTGCGCAACGCGGCGCAGCACCTCGCCGGCAACGTCAAGCACTACATCTTCCAGTCCACGACGTCGGTCTACAGCGACCAGAGCATCATCGGACTCGACGAACAGAGTCCGGTGGCGGCGCTGCCGGCCGATGTGGACCCGTACACGCTGGACCCGCAGCACGCGTCGCGACACTACGGCGCGCTGAAGGTGCGGGCGGAGCAGGAAGTGGCGCGGCAGTACCCGGGGATGTGGACCGTGGTGCGGCCGTGCCTGATTGTCGGCCCGCTGGATCGCACCGACCGCTTCACCTACTGGCCGGCGCGCATCGACGCGGGGGGCGAGATCCTGGCCCCCGACAAGCCGGAGGATCCGTGCCAGTTCATTGACGTGCGCGACCTCGCGGAGTTCTCGGTGCGCCTCGCCGAGGCGCGGGTGCTCGGGACGTTCAATGTGATTGGGCCGGAAAAGCCGCTCACGATCGCGGAGATGCTGTACGGCGTGAAGGCGATCACGGCGACGAAGGGGCGCCTGACGTGGGTGCCGTGGGAGTTCCTGCGCGAGCAGGGCGTGCGCCCGTGGCGGCACATGACCGTGTGGCAGCCGCCGTACGGCGCCACGGCAGGATACCAGCGCCGGAGCGCCGCCAAGGCGATTGCCGCGGGCCTCACCTTCCGTTCACTCGCCGACACCGCCAAGACGACGCTCGACTGGCACCGCACGCGACCGCAGGCCGAGCAGGACGCCACGCTGCGCGGCGCAATCAACGGCCTCGACATGACGCGTGAGGCCGAGGTGCTCGCGGCCTGGCACGCGAAGCAGAAGGCGACGGGGCCCGGTTGAGCCGAACGTCGGGGGACCGGCTGCACGGGCTGCTGCGACGGGTGGTGGACGTCGAGCGGCACGAGATGCACGCCATGCTGGTCTCGTTCGCGTACTTCTTCTTCGTGCTGAGCGGGTGGTTCGTGCTGCGTCCCATTCGGGAGGCGGTGGCGGCGGCAACGGGCGTCTCGCGCCTGCCCTACCTGTTTGCCGCCACGCTCGCCGCCGTGCTCGTGGCCAACCCGCTGTTCGCGACGCTTGTCGTGCGCTACCCCGTGCGGAGGTTCATCACGCTCACGTACCAGTTCTTCGTGGCGAACATCCTCATCCTGTACGCGCTCATGACCTTCCTCGCGCCGGTGGAAGGGTCGGCGGCCGACCTCTGGATCGGCCGCACGTTCTTCGTCTGGACGAGCGTGTTCAACCTGTTCGTCGTCTCGATCTTCTGGGCGTTCATGGCCGACTCGTTCCGCAGCGAGCAGGCCAAGCGGCTCTTCGGCTTCATCGCCGTGGGCGGTACGCTGGGCTCGACGCTGGGGTCGGCGGCCACCGCCGTGCTCGCCCCGACCATCGGCACGCCGAACCTGCTGCTGATCTCGGCCGTGCTCATCGAGCTGGCGGTGCTGTGCGTGCGGCGGTTTCCGGCGCGGGCGCCGGATCATCCGCTGGCGCTCTACGAGGGGGTGCCGATCGGTGGAAGCCTCTGGGCGGGCTTCACGCGCGTGGTCAAGTCACCGTATCTCCTGGGCATCTCCGCGTTCTTCGTCCTGTTCACGTTCGGCTCGACCATCCTCTACTTCGCGCAGGCGGACATCGTGGGCAAGGCGTTCGCCGACCGCGCCGCCCGCACCGCGGTCATGGCGCGCATCGAGCTCATCGTGCAGTCGCTGACGCTCGTGACGCAGATCTTCCTGACCGGACGGCTCATCCGATGGATGGGGCTCGCCGCCTCGCTGGCGTTCCTGCCGCTCGTCACCATGGTCGGGTTCGCCGCACTCGGCACCTGGCCGGTCTTCCTGACCGTCGCCACGCTCGCGGTGGTTCGTCGCGCCGGCAACTTCGCGCTGAACAACCCGGCGGTGGAGATCCTGTTCACCGTGGTGCCGCGCGAGGACAAGTACAAGGCGAAGAACTTCATCGAGACGTTCGTGTACCGGGTCGGCGACCAGATTGGCGCGTGGGGCGTGGCCGGACTCACTGCGCTCGGGCTGGGCATGGCGGGCGTCGCATACGCCGCGGTGCCGCTCGCCGCGGTCTGGCTCGTGCTCGGGGTCTGGCTGGGGCGCACACAGGGGCGACTGGCGTCGCAGCCGCCCCAGACGTGACGCCGGTCGCTGGCGGTCGTCGATACGCCATGGACGGTCGGGAACTCGATGCCGGCCCGCCGCGTCCGTTTGACAGGGTGTGGTGGTAGCGGCACCTTCTCGGTAGTCTCCCCCAACAGTTTCGGAGCCCCCCATGAAGCGTGTCGTCGCCGTTGCCGGGTTTGCCACCCTGCTCGCCGCAGGCGTCGCGGCCGTCCCGTTCTCCCCGTCGCCCGTGCCCGGTTCCGCCAAGGTGATGGTGCACTGTCCGAGCGGCAATCGCGAAGGATTCGTGACGCCGCAACGGATCAAGATCGCCCTCGGCGACAGCATCGAGTGGCGCATGACGGGCCAGGTGGTGTCGGACACCCTGGTGATCACGCTTAAGAACCCCGAACAGGCATGGCCGTTCAGCGGCGCCATGCCAACGGGCAGGACGAGCGCGCAGACCGGCGAGGCCCGCGTCAAGGGCACGTACGGCTACAACGTGCATCTGGAGTGCCGCCTCCCGGGCGGCGGCAGCCAGCCGGTGGTCATCGACCCCGACATCATCATCGACTAGGCACGCATCAATCCTTCGTTGCCGCCGATGCCGTCGTCCGATCCGCCCATGAACGACCCGGCGGGCATCCCTGTCGCGCCTGACCCCCTGAGCCACCCCGAGTCCGTGGGAGCCTACCGCGTGCTCGGGGTGCTCGCCCAAGGCGGCATGGGAATCGTCTACACGGCGGAGCAGGCCGAGCCGGTGCGCCGCCGCGTGGCCCTCAAGGTCATCAAGGCGGGCATGGACACCCGCGAGGTCGTCGCACGCTTCGAAGCGGAGCGGCAGGCGCTCGCCGTCATGGACCATCCGGGCATCGCCAAGGTGCTCGACGGTGGCGCGACCGTCGATGGCCGGCCGTACTTCGTGATGGAGCTGGTCAAGGGCGTCGCCATCACGGACTACTGCGACACGCACCGACTCTCCACGCGCGAGCGGCTTCGCGTCTTCGTGGATGTCTGTCATGCAGTCCAGCACGCCCATCAGAAGGGCGTCATTCACCGCGACATCAAGCCGTCCAACGTCCTGGTCATGCTGCAGGATGGCAAGCCGGTGCCAAAAGTCATCGACTTCGGCATCGCCAAGGCGCTCTCGAATCCGCTGACCGACCGGTCGCTGCTCACGGAAGTGGGGCGCGCCATCGGCACGCCGGCCTACATGAGTCCCGAGCAGGCCGATCCGTCCGCGCTCGACGTGGACACGCGCACCGACATCTACTCGCTCGGCGTCCTGCTCTACGAGTTGCTCACGGGCCACTTGCCGCTCGACCCGAGCGTGATGGGGCTCAACGCCTACCTGATGCGCCTCGCGCAGCGAGAAGTGACGCCGAACACCCCGAGTGCGAAATTCAGCACGCTCGGCAACGCGGCGAGCTCGGTGTCGATGCTGCGCCGCGTGGATGCGAAGACGCTGCGCCGCGAATTGCGCGGCGACCTGGACTGGATCGTGATGAAGGCGCTGGAGCCCGACCGCACGCGCCGCTACGAAACGGTCAACGGCTTCGCGATGGACATCGAACGGCACCTGCACGACGAGCCGGTGGTCGCGCGCCCCCCGTCGACGCTGTACCGCCTGTCCCGCTTCGCCCGCCGCAACCGCCTCGCGGTCGCGGCCAGCGCCACGGTGACGGCGGCGCTCGTCATCGGCCTGACGGTGGCGGGGCTCGCGCTGGTGCGCGCGCGGCGCGCCGAATCGATCGCCCGTCGCGAGGCGGAGACCTCGCGCCAGGTGGCGAACTTCCTCACGGGGCTGTTCCGGGTCTCCGACCCGAGCGAGGCGCGCGGCAACAGCGTGACGGCACGCGAGATCCTCGATCGCGGCGCGGAGCGGATCAGCGGCGAACTCGCCGAGCAGCCGCTGGTGCAGGCGCAGCTGATGCACACGATGGGGGTCGTCTACCGGGAGATGGGCCTCTATGCGCAGGCGCAGCCGCTGCTCGAGCGCGCCATCGCCACGCGCCGGACGCAGGTCGCCGAGGACGATCCCTTGGTGCAGGGGAGCCAGTTCGAGCTCGCGCGGCTTGCGCAGCAGCAGGGGCGTTTCGTCGTGGCGGAGTCGCTGTATCGCACGACGCTTGGCGTGCGCGAACGGACGCTCGGCGCCGAGCATCCGGACCTCATGGTGCCGCTCTCCGCCCTTGGCGGCATGCTCGTGACGCGCGGGCGCTACGCGGAGGCGGAGTCGCTGCTGAACCGCGCCGTCGCGCTGCGGGAGCGCAGTGGGGCACCCGATGACGCGGACTACGCGCGCACCTTGCGCCACCTGGCGTCGGCGTACCTTGCCGAGAAACGGTACGCGGAGGCGGAACCCGCCTTCCGGCGCGTGCTGGCGATGTACGAGCGCATCGCGGGGGCGGATCATCCGGACGTGGGCCGGGCGCTGAACAACCTGGGCATCGTGTACTACGGCCTGCAGCGGTACGACGAGGCGGAGGAGTACTACACGCGCGCCGAGGCGACGCTCTCAAAGGCGCTGGGCGCCGACCATCGCAACGTCGCATCCATCAACATCAACCTCGGCGAGGTCGCCTGGCGTCGGCAGCGGTACGCCGACGCGGACATGCGGCTGCGGCGCGCGCTGTCGATTCTCGAGAAGAGCGTCGTGGCCACGGACCCAAGCATCGCAACGGCCGAGTTCGACCTGGCCAACGTCATGCGCGACGCCGGCCGGCCGGCCGAAGCGGAGCCGCGGTACCGCAAGGCGCTGCAGATCCGAGAAGCTGCGTTCGGACGCGACGCGCCTTCGGTGGCGGAAGTGCTGACGGAATACGCGAAGCTGGCGCGTCAGCGGGGGCGGGCGGCGGAGGCGGAGCGGATGGAAGCGAGGGTCAAGGAGATAATCGCGCGGCCGTAGACGGCGAACTGCTTACCACGGATCACGCGGATCGGCAGCGGATGGACACGGATCCCGCCTGTGGGAGAACTTCAGACGCCTGATCCGTGTTCATCCTGCGACTTCCGTGACATCCGTGGTATGCAGTTCGTGGTCGCGCGAAACACGAGCTAGCGTCCGCCGATCCTCATCCGCGCCAAATCCGCCTCCGCCGCAATCGTCCCGAACGCTCCCCACTGGCCGGTCGCCACGATGCGCTGCAGCAGGCGCACGCCCTCGGCGCGACGGCCGTTGGCCAGATGCCAGTTCGCCACGCCGTAGGCCGCAGAGACGTCGGATACGGACATCTGTCCATCGGGTCCCGTGGCAAGCACCGCGTCCGGCGGCAGTTCACCCTTGTACAGCAGCATCAGCCGGTGGTACGCCTCGTTCTCCACGATGTTCATGTCGCGGCGCATCGGAGCCACCACGCGCGCCGCCTCGGCGTCACGGCCGCTCTGTCGCAGGGACATGTAGAGCCAGTGCGCCATCGAGACGCGCCGGTCGTCGTTCGTGGCGATGTCCACCTCGCGCTGCGCCGCCGCGGCCGCCTTGGTCCAGTCGCCGCGCAGGTAATGGGCAAGCGCCAGGTGATAGCCAATGTTGGAATGCAGCGTCCCAATGGGAATGCCGCGCGGATTGGGCTGCCCATCAGGTTCGACGATATCCGGCTTGCCGGCCACGAGGGCGGCGGCCCGTTCAAGATCGCGCACCGCGTTGTCGAACTCCCGCACCGAGATGTAGCGGTGCCCGCGATGGCGCAGCAGCCACGGGTTGTCGCGGTGGAGAACAAGGCCGCGCGAATAGACCTCGATGGCCTCGCGCAGCTGCCCGACATACGCGAGCCGGCGGCCGTACCAGATGATCGAATCGAGATCGGCCGGTGTGTGCTCGTAGGCGCGGCGCGCCTCCGACAGTTGGGCCTCGTACCGCGCGCGCACCGCCGCGGAGAGCGGCAGCGTGCGCAGCGTGTCGCCGAGCAGGGAGATGGCCTGCACGTCAACGCGCGTGGGCTGCGGAGCCGGCGTGACCTGCGCGCCGAGCGCAGACGCGGTGACCGCGAGAAGGGAGGTCGTGCCGAGGACGCGGCGCAGGCAGACGCGCGACACGGTCGACGCGCGACGCCGATGGGCGAGAAGGGATGGTTGCATGCCGGATTCTGCGTCCGCGATCGTCACGCCGCAACTCGCAGGCGCCGCGGCGGCCAGCGGCCGCACGCCGTCCCTCTGGCGTTGCTCCCGTGGCGTGCGGCATCTTCGTCGAGTCGAACGGACTCCTTTCCCGAGAATCACATGCGACTCGTCGTGCGTCTGCCCCGTCTCTCGTCGGCCGCCTGCGCCATCGTCCTCCTCGTCGCACAGCCGGCCGTCGGCGTCGCGCCGGTGCGCGCGCAGGCCGCCACTCGCCCGGTCGCGGCAACTGCCGATTCACTCGGCATCCGCGACCTGCTCGGCATCAGCACGGTCAGCATCGTGGACCTCTCGGATGACGGTCGCTGGCTTGCGGTCAGCGTCTCCCAGCGCCGCGATCTGCTGGGTGCCGACGGCACCCGCGACAACGACCCCACCTACCTGCGGCAGGCCCCGGCGCGGCTCGTGGTGGTGGACACGCGGACTCTCGCGCAACGCGATGTCTTCAAGGTGAAGAAGACGGTGCGGACGGCCGCCTGGTCGCCCGACGCCTCGCGGCTTGCCATGCTGGTGGTCGAGAACGACGCGGTGCAGGTCCTCCTCTGGGTCCGGGCGAGCGGCGTCACCGCATCGCCGAGACTGCCGGCCGGGCAGTACGTGGCCGAGAACAGCGAACTCCGCTGGAGCGAGGACGGCAAGACGCTGGCGTTCGCGGCGCGTTCCGAGGCGTGGAAGGCGAGCGCCAAGGCGCGCTTCGCCGAGTTGACCAAGGGCCCGGTGACCGTGCTCGACGGCACCGCGGACTTCCTCGAATGGGATGCGATGAACCGCATGAACGCGGAACGCGCCATCGTGCAGTGGACGCCCGCCACGGGCGCGGTCACGACGTTGCGCGCGACTGGGCGCATCGGGCCCTGGACGTTGGCGCGCGACGGCTCGGCGATTACGGTGCAGGAGGACATCACCAAGAAGACCGACTATGACGTGATCGGCGGTCGCGAGTGGAAGCTCGTGACGCAGGCGGTGGGCGACACCTCCACGCGCACGCTCTTCGCGACGCTCAAGGGCGTGACCCTGAGTTGGGCCAGTGATGGCCGCCGCTACGCCGCCACGCGCGAGGGGCGCGTGACGCTCGGATCCATCACGGATACGTCGAGCCGGCAGATTCTCGGCCCGGCCGCGGCCAGCCGCGCGGCTGGCGCAGCCGCGGCCGCGCCGCCGACCCCCGACACGAG
>CAYQCP010000014.1:0-66852 GCA_964416005.1 uncultured Gemmatimonas sp. | reverse complement strand
GCCTCCGCCGCCACCGCCACCGCCGCCACCGGCCCCCAAGGCCGAGCCCGCGCCAGCGCCGCCGCCGCCGGCCCCGAAGCCGCGCGAGGTCTTCCGCATGACCGGCGTCTACTTCGACTTCGACAAGAGCAACCTCAAGCAGACCGGCAAGGACACGCTCGAGGCCGCCGTCAAGTACCTGAACGCCAACCCCGGCGCGCACGTCGAAATCGTCGGCCACACCGACAGCATCGGCACCGATGAGTACAACCGGTCGCTCTCCGACCGTCGCGCCACGACGGTCATGCAGTACTTGCAGGGGCGCGGCATCGATGCGTCGCGCATGACCATTCGCGGCGCCGGCGAGTCCGATCCCGTCGCCGACAACGGCACCAAGGAAGGACGCGCGCTCAACCGGCGCGTCGTGATCATCGAGCTGTAAGGCGATTGAGGATTGGGATTGCGGATTCGGATGACGATTCCGAGCGCAATCAGGATGACACGAAACTGGGGCACGCCGATCGGCGTCCCCCAGTTTCCGTTTTCGAGCGCTCGCGTGCGTTGTAGGACACGAAACCGCGCGCCGCACCGCCAGATAACGCCCCACGGAGAATCGCCATTTCCGCTCTTGCAGAAGGGCGCCCCGGACCCGCATCTTCTGGATGGTACGTTGTCATCATCCTCCCCCCAGGAGCTTTCGCCGAGTGCCTCCATAGAGCGAAGGGCCTGTCCCCCCGCGACCTCCAGCGCCAGACGGCGCGAGCGGGTGGTAAGGAACGTGACTCTCTGTCCACCAATTCACGGTACAACTCATGATGAAAACACGAGTACTCATGGCGTTGATGGGATTGGTCTTCTCGGCTGCGCAGGCATTCGCGCAGCAGAAGACCGTGACCGGCAAGGTGACCTCCGACGTTGGGGCACCGGTGGCCGGCGCCCAGATCGTCATCAAGGGCACCCGGCTCGGCGTCCTCAGCGACGCCTCCGGTGACTATTCCATCCGCGCGGAAGTCGGCCAGGTGCTGCAGTTCCGCTTCATCGGCAATGCGCCCGAGGAGCGGACCGTTGGCGCCGCGGACGTCATCAACGTCCAGTTCCGCCGCGTCGCGACGAGCCTGGATGCCGTCGTCGTCTCGGCGCTGGGCCAGACCAACGTCAAGCGCGCGCTGGGCACGGCCCAGCAATCGGTGACGGGCGCCGACATTGCCGGGACGAACCGCCAGAATTTCATCAACGCGCTGCAAGGACGCGTCGCGGGCGTCGAGGTGACAAGCACCTCCGGCGTGCCGGGGGCCTCGACCTCCATCACGATCCGCGGCATCAGCTCGATCTCGAGCAGCAACCAGCCGCTCATGATCATTGACGGCCTGCCGCTCGACAACAAGACGATGAAGACCGCGCAACTCGCGGCCGACGCCCCGAACTCGCCGACCTCCTTTGACAACCGCGGCCTCGACTTCACGAATCGCGCCGCGGATCTCAACCCCGAGGACATCGAGTCGCTGGTCGTCCTCAAGGGCCCCGAGGCCTCGGCGCTCTACGGCATTGACGCCGCCAACGGCGCCATCGTCATCACGACCAAGCGCGGCAAACCCGGTACGGGCGGCTTCGAGTACAGCAACTTCTTCCGTATGGACAAGCCGGGCGGCCAGCCAAAGATCCAGCGGGTGTACAGCGCGATCGACGCGTCGGGGAGTCCGATTCTCGGCAGCTCGACGTACCTGTACTACGGCCTGCCGTACGCGCCGGGCACGAAGTTCTACGACAACGTCAGCGGTTTCTTCAAGACGTCGCTGACGCAAAAGCACTCGCTGGCGTTCAGCGGCGCGGCGCCGGACAACCGCATCAACTACCGCATCGCCGTCTCGGCCGACAAGCAGGAAGGGGTGGTTCCGAACACCAACTACAACCGGATCAACTTGACGGGCGCGTCCGGCGCGGTCGTGAACTCGTGGCTGAAGGTCGACCTTTCGATGACGTATGCCTACGCCACGAATGACCAGGCTCTGAAGGGCGCGGGCGGCCCACTACTCGGATTGATGGCTTGGCCGCAGACCGATGACGCTTCCGCGTGGCAGACGGCGGCGGGGACGCGCCGCCGCTATTCGACGCTGGGCGACGGAGATGAGAACGACAACCCGTACTTCAGCGTCGCAAAGAACCAAGTCAATTCGAAAACCAGCCGCATCCTTTCGAACGTCGGCCTGACGGTCGCACCGTGGTCGTGGGGCAATCTGAAAACAAACATTGGTGTTGATAACTACGTCAACTCCAACCTCATCCTGCGCCACCCCGAGAGCACGAAGGGCTACTCGAATGGCGGGATCCTGGACATCAACTCCGACCTGACGCGCAGCATCTCGACGCAGACGCTGCTGAACGTCAACAGCCGTCAGCTGTGGCAGGGCCTGTCGATCAGCGGCGTGGTCGGCAACGCAGTGAGCGACTACAAGTCGAACACCGATGCGCAGCAAGGGCTCGGGTTCCTCGACCCGAACTTCGTCTCGGTCAACAACACCAACTCGCGCACGGCGCGCACGACGATTTCGCAGCGCCGCCTCGTCAGCCTCTTCGGCAGCGCGACGGTGGACTACAACAAGTACCTGTACGTCACGGTGACGGGACGCAACGACTGGACGTCGACGATCCCGGAGGAGCGGAACTCGTTCTTCTATCCCTCCATCAACACCAGCTTCATCTTCACCGACGCCTTCCCGTCACTCACGAAGTACGTGACCAGCGGCAAGCTCCGCGCCGGCTATGCCCAGGTGGGCAAGGACGCCCGCCCGTACGCCTACAAGCCGGCGCTGGAATTCAAGGCGACTTCGTACGGTGGCTACGGCTACGGTTTCTGGGGTCCCAACCTGAAGCTCAAGCCGGAGTTCGCGAACTCGTACGAGTTCGGCACCGAACTGAGCTTCCTCGATGACCGGCTCGGGATGGACATCACCTGGTACCGAAAGGAAACCGAGGACCAGATCGTCGAGAACATCCGCGGCTCGTACGCGACGGGCTTCATCCTGTTCAACCTGAACGGGGCGAAGACGCGCAACGAGGGGACGGAGATCACCGTGCGCGCAACGCCGTACCTGGCGAACGACATGTCGTGGGACGTGGTCGCCAACTTCGACCACTCGTTCGGCCGCGTGGTGGCCCTGCCCAACGAACTGCCCGAGTCGTACAACTCCGACACGTGGCTCTACGGCAACGTCCGCAACGGTGTGGTGCCGGGAAGCAGCACGCGTTCGCTCACGGGCTTCTTCTACCAGCGCAACAAGGCCGGTGACATTCTCATCGACCCGACCACGGGCCTGCCGCTGCGCAACTCCGTCTTCGTGGACCGCGGCTACGACCGCCAGCCCGACTTCACGATCGGCCTGTCAAACACGATCCGCTACAAGAAGGCGCAGCTCTCATTCCTCTTCGATATCCGGAAGGGCGGCGACATCCTGAACGCGACCGATCACTACCTCACCGCGCGCGGCCTGAGCATGCGTACGCTGGACCGCAATGAACCGCGCGTTATCAAGGGCGTGATTCGCGACGGCCTGGAGAACAGCGCGACGCCGACGAAGAACAACATCGTCGTTATTCCAGCCATCAACAGGAATTACTATGTCGCGATGAGCGAAGAACTGTTCATCGAGAAGGACATCAACTGGATCCGCCTGCGCGACGTGACGTTCCGTTACCAGCTCCCCGGGAAGTGGCTTAACGCGCGCGACGCCAGCTTCTACATCACCGGCACGGACCTCTGGCTGGAGACCAACTACAGCGGCCTCGATCCCGTGGTGAACGGCAACACCGCCGCCCTCGGCGGCTCCGGCGCGGCGGGCATCGACTACGGCAACTTCCCGATGCCGAAGGGCCTCGCGTTCGGGCTCAAGGTGGGGTTCTGACCATGACCACGTCACCCAGAACTTCCATGCGTCACGAGCCCAACTACACTGTGACCAAGAAGACGCCCATGAAGAAACTCTTCGCTTCCTTGCTCGTGGGTTCCCTCGCGTTGACGGCGAGCTGCAAGGACTTCCTCGACGTCAACACGAACCCCAACGCCCCGCAGACGGCATCGGCCAACATTTATCTCCCGCCGATGCTGCACTGGTGGGTGTCCTCCCCGCAGTGGGACGGCCGGTTTGTCAGCCGGTACACCCAGCAGTTCATCTTCGTCGGCTCGAGCCCCAGCACGTGGGACCGCCACGGCTACGACCCGGGCTCGGACAACGGCGCCCAGCAATGGCGCGACGTGTACTGGTCATTCGGCCAGAATCTGGTCAACATGATGACGCAGGCCGAGGCGGAGGAGCGCTGGGACGTGCTCGGCGTCGGCTACCTCCTGAAGGGGTGGGGCTGGATGGTACTGACCGACCTCCATGGCGAGATCATCGTCAAGGAAGCGATCGACCAGAACAAGTTCTACTTCAGCTACGACACGCAGGAATACGCGTATCAGGAGGCCCTGCGGCTCCTCGACAAGGCGATCGAGAACCTCAAGCGCACCGACGGCGCGGTCAACGCGTCGTATCTCGGCAAGGGCGACAAGATTTACGGCGGAGACCGGACGAAGTGGCTCAAGGCGGCGTACGGCATCAAGGCCATCGCCCTCAACCACTTCACCAACAAGGCCGCGTACAAGCCGGCGGACGTGATCGCGAACGTGGACCTGTCGTTCGCCAGCAACGCCGACGACGCGCTGCTGCCGTTCCCGGCCACGGTAAACGACGACCGCAACTTCTACGGCCCGACGCGCGGCAATTTGCCCTCGTATCG
Source organism: uncultured Gemmatimonas sp. (assembly GCA_964416005.1). Classification (GTDB taxonomy): domain Bacteria; phylum Gemmatimonadota; class Gemmatimonadetes; order Gemmatimonadales; family Gemmatimonadaceae; genus PNKL01. The sequence continues at coordinate 62,100 of CAYQCP010000014.1, read as the reverse complement.
CCAGACCTACTTTGCCGTGGGGCTGATGGACGGCACGCAGTTTGGCGGCACGCTGGATCCGCGCATGAGCCGCATGCTCTCGCCGTCACCGGACGGTGCGTACCGCGGCCTGGATCCTGCGCTTGGCACTAACGGCGCGCTCTCCACGGCGCAGCGCCCGAACAACGTCTGGGGCTACGCCGCGACCCCGGCGGCGGGTTCGTCGACGCGCTACATCTTCGACGACAAGTCGCGATTCCCGGCCATGACCTATGCGCAGCTTCAGTTCGTGAAGGCCGAAGCGGCGTACCGGGCCGGCGACAAGGCGACGGCGCTGGCCGCGTACAAAAACGCCATCGCGGCCCACTTCGATTTCGTGAATGCCCGCAACCTCGACGCCAGCTCGAATGCGACGCAGATCACGACGGCGGAGAAGAACGCCTTCCTCGCCGACCCCAACATCGTGCCCGCCGCAGCGGCGGGGCTCACGCTCACCCACATCATGTCGCAGAAGTACATCGCGCAGTGGGGCTGGGGCCATAATGAAGTCTGGATGGACATGCGCCGCTACCACTACACGGACATCGATCCGGCGAGTGGACGGCAGGTCTACCCGGGCTTCACCCTGCCGACGACCACGATGTACGGCGACAACGCCGGCAAGCCCGTGCAGCGTATCCGTCCGCGCTACAATTCCGAGTACGTGTGGAACCTGGCATCGCTCAAGACGATCGGTGGCGACGCCGCCGATTATCACACCAAGCCGCTCTGGATCACTCAACCGTAACGGACCATGAAAAAACTCGCATCCATTGCGGTGCTGCTGTGCGCGGCCGTGCTCTCGTCCTGTGGGGAAGAGGCGTTCCCGGACATCACGGCCCCACTCCCTGAGTCCCGCATCAAGTTCTTCAACTTCAGCGTCGGCGCCCCCGGCGTGTACTTCTACGCGAACAACAACAAGGCGGCAGGCATCGGCGCGGCCAGTGTCGTGATTGACGCCAAGACCGGCGTGGTGACGAGCAGCCTAGAGTCCGTCACCGGCACGGTGTATGGCGGGGTCACCGCCGGCGGCTACTACAGCGCCATCGCCCCGGGGTCGTACAACCTCCAGGCGAAACTCGCCGACACTACGCAGCGCGCCACGATCGTCTCGACGGTCGCGACGAACCTCACCGCTGGTAAGTGGTACTCGTACTACATCAGCGGTGCCTACGACGCGACGACCAAGACGGCCGAGGCGTTCGTGGTGGAAGACGCCGTCCCGGCCACCGTGAACTGGTCGCAGGCGCTGGTCCGCTTCGTCAACGCCGGTCCGACGTCGGCCCCGCTCACGCTGTACGGGACCAACACCACCACGGCCACTCCCGAAGCCGCCATTGGCGCCATCACGGCGTACAAGGCGGGGAGCGCGTTCGTGCCGGTGGCCACCGGGTCGTACAACCTGGCGGCGAAGGATGCCGCTGGCGTGTCGAAGATCACCCGGACGGCGGTGCAGTTCTCGGCGGGGCGTGTGTACACCATCACGCTGCGCGGGACGACAACGCTGTTCCTGGATAACACGTTGAACTGGTAGGACGCAGGACGATTTAGGATTTGGACCTAGGATTGCGATCTAGGATACCGATCTGGGATTGCGATTGGCGATTGGGTTCGGGTGGGGGGCTTCCTTCGGGGGGCCCCCCATCGCTTATCGTCATCCTGTATCGTAGTCCTGTATCGTAATCCTAAGTCCAAATCACCAATCAGCATTTGTCACGTATCCTCCTCGTCGACGCCGACGCCTTCTTCGTCGCAGTAGCCCGCGCGGTGGACCCGGCGGGCGCCGGCGCGGCGTCGCTGCTGATCGTCGGCGGCCGGCCGGGGTCGCGCGGGGTGGTCTGCTCGGCCTCGTATGAGACGCGGGCCTTTGGCGTGCGCAGCGGCATGCCCATCTCGCAGGCGCTGCGCCTCTGCCCCGCCGCCACCTGCGTGCCGGTGCCGCGCACGGCCTGCGCCGACACGAGCCGCGCCATCCGCCGCGTGCTCGACGACTACACGCCGCTGGTCGAGGCGGCGAGCATCGACGAATGGTACCTCGACCTCTCGGGGACCGAGGCCCTATACCACCACGAGCCCATCGGCGAGACGGCGCGGCGGATTCGCGACGCCGTGATTGCACAGACGGGGATGCGCGTCTCCATCGGCGTCGGGCCGAACAAGCTGGTCGCCAAGCTCGCCGCCGAGCGCGCCAAGCCGAAGCCGGGATCAGGTGCGACGGGCGTGCACGTGGTGGAGGAGGGCGGCGTCCTCGCATTCATGCGGACGCTCGACCTCGGCGACATTCCGGGCATCGGTCCCAAGCTGCAGGAGAAGCTCGCTGGCGTCGGCCTGGTGGAAGTACGCGACGTCCTCGAGGCCGACGCCTCCAGCCTGGCGCGGTGGCTGGGCCGGGAGACCGCCTACCGGGTGCTGCGCAAGGCGCGCGGCGAGAGCGACGCGGCAGTGGAGCCGCGCGCGCCGGCCAAGCAGGTCAGCCGCGAGGAGACGTTTGACCGCGACATCGCGGACGGGGGCGCCCTGCGGCGCGAGCTCCAGATCCTCGCCCATCGCGTGGCGGCCGACCTGCGCGGCGATGGCCTCGAGGCCCGCACGATCACCGTAAAGGTCCGGGACCTGCGATTTACCACGCGCACGATGAGCCGCACCTTCGACGCGCCCATCTCGTCGGACACGGCCGTCGCCGAGGCGGCGCAGGAGCTCATGGGCGCGCTGCGCAAGGACTGGAGCGCACCCGTGCGTCTCGCCGGCGTGGCCCTGTCCAAGTTCACACCGGCGCGCGACGCGGAGCAGCTGGGCATCTTCGGCAGCGGCGCGTCAGGCGCCAGCGCCGGCGGCGAGAGTCTGCGCGACCGGGAGCTATCGCGCGCCGTGGACCGCGTGCGCGAGAAGTTCGGCGACAGCGCCATTCGCGCCGGCGCCCCGCGCGCCGCACCGCTCGGCGAGAAGGGGGCGCGGAAGCCGCGGTGAATCCGGACCCCCCGGCTGGTTCTCAGCTCGGCGAACTGCATACCACGGATTTCACGGAAGAAGTCGGAGAAACACGGATCCTGCATCAGGGGGTTCTCCTAAAGTTGGATCCGTGGTCCTCCGCCAGGTTCCGCGAAATCCGTGGTATGCAGTTGTGCTTCCTCGACAGCTCTCCAGCATCGCCGCCACGTGGCGCCCGTTCCGGCCGCCGCGCATCTTCAATGCGCCATGGCACCCCGCACCATTCACGCCCTGCCCTGCTCCGTCGCGATGCTCTTGCTCGCCGCCGGCTGCAGCGACTCGCCGTCCAGCCCGCCGGGCTCGAACCCGCCGACTGCCAACTCCGTGACGCTGAACGGCGCCACGGTGAAGGTGGCCATCGCCGCAACGCAGACGGCGCGCGCCAAGGGGCTGATGGGGGTCACCCAGATGGCCGCCGACAGCGGCATGCTCTTCCTCTTCGCCGACGACCGCCAGCGCGGATTCTGGATGAAGGACACGCCGATTCCGCTCTCGATCGCCTTTCTTGACGCCAACCTCAAGGTGGTGTTCCTGGCCGACATGACGCCGAACACCACAACCGTCGTGGGCGGCTTCAACGCCCCGCTGATGCGCTATGCGCTCGAGGTGAACCAGGGATGGTTCGCGGCGAACGGCGTGGCCGTCGGGATGACCGCCATACTGAAGTACTCCTCTCCTCCCGTCGTCGAATCGGATCCGTAGGGAGCACCCCGGCCCGGCCGGCGGACTTCACCGCCAACACTCCCACCCGTTCCTTCGTTTCTCTCTCAGCGCCCCCAGCGTTCCCCACGCCTCTCCCGCAGATCCACCATGTTCACGCTCCTCCCACTGCTCCTCGCCTTCACCGTGGTCCGCGCCGACTCCGTGGACATCCTCGTCAAGGGCGGCACCGTGTACGACGGCTCGGGCGGTGCAGCGCGCGTCACCGACATCGGCATTCGCGGCGACCGCATCGTGTTCATCGGCGATGCCGCCAAGGCGCAGGTCAAGGCCGGGCAGGTCATCGACGCCACGGGGCTCATCGTAGCCCCCGGCTTCATTGACCCGCACACGCACTCCATGGAGGGCGTGCAGCGCGACCCCCGCACGCAGTCCATGGAAGGCGTGGACCGGTTCAACGAGGAGCGCCGCAAGAACATCCCGGCCCTGATGCAGGGCGTCACCACCGTGACGAACAGCCCGGACGGTCGCGGTCCCTGGGACGTGGCCCGCATCCAGACGGAGACTGAGCAGCAGGGGCTCGGCACCAACACCTTCGCGATGGTGGGCTTCGGTACGCTGCGCAGCCTCGTGATGGGCGCCTCGTCTGCCCCGGCGACGCCGGCACAGGTGGACAGCATGCGCAAGCTGGTGGACAAGGCCATGCGCGAAGGCGCCTATGGCGTCGGCTCCGGGTTGTTTTACGCGCCGCAGAGCTACGCCAGCATCGAGGAAGCCATCGCGGTGATTTCCGCCGCCAAGCCGTACGGCGGCATCTACGACACGCACCAGCGCGACGAAAGCTCGTACACGATCGGCCTCATGAACTCCGTGCGTGAAGCGATCCGCATCGGACGCGAGTCGGGCCTCACCACCAACCTCGGCCATGTGAAGGCCCTCGGCGTGGACGTGTGGGGGTACGCCGACAGCGTGCTGCGCCTGATGCGTGAGGCGCGCGCTTCGGGGCAGATGGTCGTGGCCGACCAGTATCCATGGACCGCCAGCGGCACCGGCCTGAGCGCGGCGCTGCTCCCGCGCTGGGCGCAGGCGGGCGGGCGCGACTCCCTGCAGGCGCGCATCGCCGACCCGGCGACGCGCGAGCGGATCCTGGTCCAGATGCGCGACAACTTGCGCCGCCGCGGCGGCGACAGCACGCTGCTGCTCATCAGCGGCGGGGCGAACGCGCAGCCCTACATCGGCAAGTTCCTGAAGGAAGTAGCCGCCGAGAAGGGAATGCCGGCGCCGGAGACCGCGCTGGAGCTCATTCGCCAGGGCATCGACATGGGCGTGGCCTCGTTCAACATGACCGAAGCCGACATCGAGACCTTCATGAAGGATCCGTACGTGATGACGAGCTCCGACGGGTCCGGCGGCCATCCGCGCCTGTACGGCACGTACCCGCGCAAGATCCGGCGTTATGTCCTCGACAAGCCGGTCATCACGATGGAACGCATGGTGCAGTCGGCGTCGGCACAGGTGGCGGAGGTCTACGGCATCACGGAGCGCGGCTGGCTCAAGGCGGGCTACTATGCGGACGTGATCGTCTTCGACCCGAAGACGATTCGCGAACTCGCGACGTACGTGGAGCCGACCAAGCTGAGCGTCGGGATGCGCTGGGTCTTCGTGAACGGGAAGGCAGCGGTTGCTGATGGACAGCCGACGGGGGTCATGGCGGGAAAGGGGCTGCGCAAGAGATAACGGAGGAGATTGAGGATTTGGACCTAGGATTGCGATCCATGATTACGATGAAGGATTTCGATTGACGATGTCGCTGCGGCGGGTGATCCCCGCCGCGGCCTTTTGCCCGCAGTGCATCGTGCAATCTGCCGTTCTCCTCCGTGGTGACTGCTGTATTCTGTCTCACTCTGTCTCACTCTGTCTCACTCTGTCTCACTCTGTCTCACTCTGTCTTACTCTGTCTCACTCTTCGCCGACCATGCGCCACCACTCCCTCCCCTTCCTGCTGCTCCTGTTGGCGCCGTCCCTGGATGCCCAGACCCTCCGCGACCAGGTCCGCACGTGGCGCGAGGGGCGCGAAACGCAGATCGTGAAGGAATACGCCGAATTCCTGGCGATCCCGAACACCAAGAACGACGGCGAGGCGCTGCGGAAGAACGCCACGGCCATCGTCAGCATGCTGGCAAAGCGCGGGGTGAACGCGCGCCTGCTTGAGAACGGCACTTGGCCGCCCGCCGTGTATGGCGAACTGCGCACTCCCGGCGCCACCCGCACGATCGTCGTCTACGCGCACTACGATGGCCAGCCGGTAGATCCCACCGAGTGGCGCGGCGGCGCGCCGTACGCGGCGCAGCTGCGCGAACTGCGCGGCGGCGATTGGGTGGACGTCCCCCTTCCGGAACGCGGGCGGCTCAATCCCGAGGCGCGCATCTTTGCGCGCGGCGCGGGGGACGACAAGGCACCGATCATCGCGATCATGAACGCGCTGGACGCGCTCAAGGCCCTCGGCGAGGCGCCCACCATCAACGTGAAGTTCTTCTTCGAGGGCGAGGAGGAGTCCGGCTCGGCGCACCTCCCCCAGATCCTCGAGGCCAACAAGAGCCTGCTCGCGGCCGACGCCTGGCTGTTCTGCGACGGCCCCACGCATCAGAGCCGCGAAATGCAGGTCGCGTTCGGCGCGCGCGGCGCGATGGGGCTCGAACTCACCGTCTACGGCCCGGCCAAGGCGCTGCACAGCGGACATTACGGCAACTGGGCGCCAAACCCGGGCATGCTCCTCGCCGATCTCGTCCGCTCCATGCGTGACGTGGACGGCCGCATCCTCATCAAGGGTTACCACGACGACGTGGTGCCGCCCACCGCCAAGGAGCTCGCCGCCGTGCGGTCGCTCCCTCCGGTGGACAGCGCCCTGCGTCGCGAGCTGCTGCTCGGCGGCACTGAGGCGGAGAACGCGCTGCTCGCCGAGCGCATCCTGTATCCGGCGATCAACATGCGCGGCATGCGCGTCGGACAGGTGGAGGGGTTGGCGGCCAATGCCATCGCCACCGAAGCCAAGGCCTCGTTCGACTTCCGCCTCGTGCCAAAGCAGACGCCGGCGCGCATCCGTGAGCTGGTGGAGTCCCACCTGAAGGCCAACGGATGGTACGTCACGCACGCCGCCGCCACCGACGCCGAGCGGCTCGCCCACCGGAAAGTCGTGCGGCTGACGTGGGGGGCAGGCGACGAGGCAACGCGCGTCAGCCTTGACCAGCCCATCTCGCAGGCACTCACCGCCACGCTCGATGAGATGCTCGGCAAGCCGGTGCTGCGCGTCCCGACGCTGGGCGGCTCGCTTCCCACCAGCATGATCGAGCATGGCCTCGGCGTGCCGCTGGTGATCTTCCCCATCGCCAACCATGACGACAACCAGCACGCCAAGGACGAGAACCTCCGCCTGCAGAACCTCTGGGACGGCATCGAGGCGTACGCGGCGATCATGACGCGGCTGGACGCGCACTGGCCGAGGGTGACGCCTTAGGGCCGATTGGTGACTTGGACTGAGGATCGCGATTCAGGACTGCGATCGAGGACGGAGCTTCGCGATCTGGCCTCCGGCGCGGGATGTGCGACAGTGGCCCTTAGTCGCTACTGTTAAGTGTCCTCGACCCCGAACGCCGGACCTTGATGCGACCGACTGAAGCCGCTGCCGCGCCGCCCTTCGATTACGAGGCGTTCCTCCGCACGCTGCGCGGCGACGCGCCGCTCGCAGGCGCCATGGCGGCCTTGTTTCTCAGCGAGTGCCCGCGCCAGATCGAAGCCGTGCGGCAGGCGGTCGCCGCCGGTGACGCCGCGGCGCTCGAGCAGGCGGCGCATCTCCTGAGAGGCTCGGTCGGCAACTTCGTGGCCGTTGAGGCGACCGCCGCCGCGGCGCGCCTGGAAGCGTTCGGTCGCACGGGCGACCTGTCGCAGGCTGACGGCGCGCTGCGCGCCCTCGAGGCCGCCATCGAACGACTGACCTCTGCCCTGCGGGAGATTGCTGCATGAAGCGCAAGCACACCGTGCTCCTCGCCGACGACGACAAGGTGCAGACGATGATGCTCTCGTCGCAGCTGAGGGCCAAGGGGTACTCCGTGGCTGCGGCCTACGACGCAACCTACGCCTTCATGGTGGCCATGAAGAGCCCGCCCGATGCGGTGGTGCTCGACATCCTGATGCCGGGCGGCACGGGGCGCGCGGTGCTCGAACGGCTGAAGGGCTCATCCAAGACGATGCAGATCCCCGTGATCGTGTTGAGCAGCGTGGCCGACCCGAAGGTCGTCGCCGAGGTCATGGCGCTGGGCGCCTTTGAGTACTTCCACAAGCCGGTCGACGTGGACGCACTCGACGCCGCCCTGCGGCGCGCGCTGGGGATACCTGCCGAGCCCGCGGCCGCCGAGCCACCTGCGCCACCGCCCTCGGACCCACCGCCGGCAAGTTAGGCAACCAGATGTCGGCCCCCCTCGACGATCTCTTCGTCGCCTTCCAGACGGCCGTGGCGGGGCGGTATTCCATTGACCGGGAACTCGGACGCGGCGGCATGGGCGTGGTCTACCTGGCGCGCGAGGTGCACCTCGATCGTCCCGTCGCCATCAAGCTGCTGCCGCCCGAGCGCGCGCTCGACCCGACCCTGCGCGAGCGCTTCTTGCGCGAGGCGCGTATGTCCGCCAAGCTGTCGCACCCGAACATCATCCCGATCCACGCCGTCGACGAAGTCGGGAGCTTCGTCTACTATGTGATGGCGTTCGTGGATGGCGAATCGCTGGCGCACCGCGTGCGCACGCGCGGGCCGCTGCCGGCCTCCGAGGGGGCGCGTGTGATGCGCGAGACGGCGTGGGCGCTGGCCAGCGCGCACGCGCAGGGCGTGGTGCACCGCGACGTGAAGCCCGACAACATCCTCATCGAGTCGGCCTCGCAGCGCGTGCTCGTCGCCGACTTCGGCATCGCCGCGGCGCTCGGCGACGACCTTGGCGACGGCGTAAGCGGCACCCCGGAGTTCATGAGCCCGGAGCAGGCGCTCGGCCATGACCTGGACGCCCGCAGCGATCTCTACTCTCTTGGCGCGACGGCGTTCTATCTCTTCTCCGGCCGCCTTCCGTTCGAGGGAGCGACGCCGACGGAGGTGCTCGCCAAGCAGGTCACCGAACCCGCGGCGCCGCTCGGGTCGCTCGGCCTTCCGGTGCCACGCAAGATCGCGTCACTCGTGGATCGCTGCCTCGCCAAGGACCCGGCGCACCGGCCGGCAAGCGCCACCGCGTTGGCGGAGCAGTTGAGCGTGGCCCTGGAGCAGCGGCGTGAGATTCCGGTGGCGCTGCGCGCGTTCGTGAAGCGCAATGCGAGGCTGGATGGGGGCGGAACACTGATCTCTGCGTTCGGCGTGCTGATCGGCTCCGTGAGCGTCTCAGCGTTCTTCGGCGGCTGGGCGGGCTTCGGCGCGTTTGCCGGCGCGGCCACGCTGCTTCCGTTCGCCGGGCTGGTTGCTGCCGCCCGCCGGCTAGGCAAGCTGGGCTACGCGCACATAGACCTCGCCCCCGCATTCCAGGCCGAGATCGACTCGGCGCGAGAAGAACTCGCCGTGTCGCACGCCCACGGACCGACTCGTCTCGAACGGCTGTTGAAGCTGACCGCGCAAGTGAGTGGCGTCGCGTCCCTCGTCGCGGTCGTCGGAATGCTGCAGTGGGTTTTCACAACCTTCCCGAGCGGCTCGCCCATGCCATGGGTGCCATGGACCTGGGTAATAGGGTGGTCCACGATGATCCTCTCGACGGGCGGGTACCTCGCGCTGCTCCAACGCCACCGCGACGTGGACACCGGCTTCTGGGCCCGGGTATGGAAGAGCCCCATTGGCCGCGCCGCATGGGCCATCGGCCGGCGGCTCGTCCGCGGCCCGGTGACCGGGTCAGCTATCACGCACCGCGCTACGGAACTTTCGCTCGGCATGGCGGCCGAGAGCCTGTACCACGGCCTGCCCCGCGCCACCCGCGACCAGCTGGGCGACCTGCCGTCGGTGCTGCACCGTCTGCAGGACGACGCGCAGGCGCTGCGCCGCCACCTCGACTCGTTGCAGGAAGTGATCAATGATGCCGGCGAGGCGGCCTCCACCGAGCCCTATGAGCCCGTGCGCCGCGACCGCGACGCCATCCAGGCCAAGCTCGGCGAGACCGTGGCGGCGCTCGAGACGATCCGGCTCAACCTCCTTCGCCTGCACGCGGGGTCCCTGACGGTGGCCGGTCTGACCACGCACATCGGGCTGGCAACGGACATTTCCGCAGAGGTGGAACGGATGCTGGCGGGACAGGCGGAGGTGGCGAGACTTCTAAAAGCAGATTGAGGACTTGGACCTAGGATTGCGATTCAGGATGACGAATTGGGATTGCGACTTGCGATGAAAGCCACAGCGGGGAGTCTCGAGAGACTCCCCGCTTCGACTTCACCATCGCCAATCGCCATCAGGAATCGCAATCCTGAATCGCAATCCTAGGTCCAAGTCCTGAATCGTTGCTTCACCGCCCCGTCGACCCAAATCCTCCCGCCCTATCCGTCGTCGCAGTCACAGTGCCACTCGTGAACTCCAGCACTTCGTGTCGCGCCAGGACCATCTGGGCAATCCGCTCGCCGTGCGTGATGACGAGGTCGCGCGTGCCGCCGTGCCGCACGGGGACGCACCATTCGTCGGGGTAGTCCGCATCAATCGTGCCGGGCGCGTTGGCAATCACGATGTCCGTCTTGAGGCTCGTGCCGGAACGCGGACGCACCTGCGCCTCGATCCCCTCCGGAAGCCGCGCGCGGAAGCCGAGCGGTACGAGGGCACGCTCCCCGGCGTGCAGCACGAGCACGGCCGCGCCGCCCCGCTGCTCGACCGGGCGCTCCGACATGACGCCGTCCAGAAACACCCGTACGGTGCGTCCCGTAAGGTACGCAGCAAGGTCGTACCCCGCGCTGTGCGCCGTGGCGCGCGATGGTGCCGAGACGTCGGCGTGCAGCGGTTCGAAGATGATGGTCGGCACGGGTGGACGGTAAACGATGGAAGCCGATTCAGGGACCAAGAAACTGACGGGCGGAATGTACTACGCGCGCGACGATCCGTCTGCCTGTCCACGCACCATCGGCACGTGCTCGGCCCGCCATGCCGTCCCCCGCCCCCTCGGCACCGCCGCGGCCTATCCGCTGCGACCGGTCGTGCGTAGAATCTGAGAGGGGCGTTATGCACTTGACTGCCACACCAGTCCTCGGCGTTCCGGAGCACCTGCAGCAGGTGTTCTCCGACCGGTACGGCCTCGAAGGGTCGCTCGGCGAAGGGGGGATGGCGACGGTCTTTCTCGCCCGCGATCGCAAGCACGCCGACCGGCGCGTCGCCCTCAAGATCCTCCGCCCCGAAGTCGCCGCCGCGCTGGGCTCCGATCGCTTCCTGAGCGAGATCCGCATCGCCGCCGTGCTGAGCCATCCGCACATCGTGCCGATGTTCGACTCGGGCGAGCAGGATGGCCTGCTCTACTATGTGATGCCGTACGTCGAGGGCGTCACGCTGCGCGCCCGGTTGCGCACCGACCCGCCGCTCGCGGTGGACGAGATCGTCCGCATCGCCGGCGATGTCGCGTCGGCGCTGGGTTACGCGCACAGCCGCGGCGTGATCCACCGGGACATCAAGCCCGAGAACATCATGATTGCCGGTGACGAGGCCATGGTCACCGATTTCGGCATCGCCCGCGCCATTCACTCGATTCCCGGCAACGACACGGGTCCGGGCCTCGTGCTGGGCACGCCGGGCTACATGAGCCCCGAGCAGGCGAGCGGCATTCTCGAGGTGGATCCACGCGCCGACATCTTCAGCCTTGGCTGCGTCATCTACGAGATGGTCGTCGGCGCGCGCCCCAAGACCCTGCTCGACCGCGCCGCCGCGCGGGGAGGCAAGGTCGCCAGCGTCTCGGCCGTGGCGCGCGAGCGCCTCGACGCTGTGCCGCACTCGCTGGAGGCGATCATCGCCCGGTCGCTGGCCGTCTTCCCGGAGGACCGGTACGACAACGCGGCCGACATCGCGGCCGCGCTTCGCGACGTCGAACCGGTGGCCCGGCACAACGGCCACCACGCCATTGCCGTCCTGCCCTTCATCTCGCTGTCCGGCAACGCGGCCGACACGCTCCTCGGCGAAGGGCTCGCCGAGGAGATCACGAACGCCCTCGGCCGCGTGCATGCGCTCCGCGTGGCCTCACGCACCTCCGCCTTCGCGCTCAAGGACGCGCGCGGCGACATCCGCCGCATTGGGCGCGAGCTTGGCGTGGATGTCATCCTCGAGGGCAGCGTGCGCCAGCTCGAGGACCAACTGCGCGTGGCGGTGCAGCTCATCGAGGTGAGCGACGGGTGCGCTCGCTGGTCGGCCACCTTTGAGCGGCCGATGAGCGACGTCTTCGCCATTCAGGACGAGATCGCGCGCAACGTGGTGCAGGCGCTCAAGCTGATCCTCACCGAGGCCGAACTGTTGGCGCTCGCGCGCGCTCCCACGGCCGACCCCACCGCGTACGAGTACTACCTGCGCGGCCGGCAGTTCTTCCACCAGGCGCGCAAGAAGAGCTTGCTCTTTGCGCGTGAACTGTTCACGCGCGCCATCGAGGCCGACCCCGGCTTCGCCCTGGCGCATGCCGGCATCGCCGACTGCAGCTCTCTGCTCCATATGTACTATCCGTCGGCCGCCCCGGAACTCGAGCAGGCCGACTACTCGAGCCGGCGCGCATTGGAGCTCAATCCCGACCTCGCCGAGGCGCACGCGTCGCGCGGGTTCGCGCTCTTCCAGCTGAAGCGCCACGACGAGGCCGCCGCCGAGTTCCAGACGGCCATTCGCCTCGACCCGGCGCAGTTCGAGGCGCGGTATTTCTGCGCACGGCAGTGCTTCCAGCGCGGCCAGCTGACCGAGGCCGCCCGCTGGTTTGAGGAGGCCGCCCGCGTGCGCGAGAGCCCCGAGGCACGGTTCTTCGCCGCTCAGGCCTACGAAGCCGACGGACAGCATGCGGATGCGATGGAGGGGTACCGCAAGGCGCTGTCGGTCACCGAGCGGCACCAGCTGCTCCATCCCGACGACCCCCGCGCGGCCACCATGCGCGCGGTCGCGCTTTGCCGCCTCGGCCGGCCGGAAGAGGGCCTGGAGTGGGCGCGTCGCGCCCTGGAGATTGACCCGGAGGACGCCGGCGTGCGCTACAACGTCGCCTGCCTGTACGCCCTCGAGGGTCGCGCCGAGCAGGCGCTGGACTGCCTCGCCGAGTGCATCCGGCTCGGCTTCGGCAACCGCGAGTGGATCGCACGGGATCCCGATGTCGCCTCCCTGCGTGGGCACCCGCGCTTCGAGGCGCTGGTCGGGTCGGCCTAGGACACGAGCGCGCCCGGGTCGCTTGATGGCCTGCGGCGCGCCGCCCGCCGCGCCAGCGCCGCCCACCGGTCCGCCTCGCCCCGCACTGGGGAACTGTGGCGACCGGAGGGCATATTAAGAGGGTGTTGTTCGCGCCCCTTCCCCCCGCCGGGTTCCGCGTGCCCTCCGTGATGAGACCTCGACTCCCGATTATCCGCGTCGCGCTGCTCGCGTCGCTCTGTGCGCCCCTCGCGCTCGCGGCGCAGCGCCCTGTGAACCCGGGCGGCGGCATGCCCGCCGGCGGACCGCCACAGGGGCGACGCATCGAGCCTGCGCCCATACCCGAGATCGCCGTCGATACCGCCACCCCGGAGGGCGCGGCGCGCGTCGCGCAGCGGCGGTTCGAACTGCTGCGCCGGGGCAACCTCCCCAACGCCCAGAGCAGCCGTCCCGGCAACTGCGACGAGCAGGTGGGCCGCTGGTGCTATTGGTATGACGAGAGGGCGCCCAAGGCGATCGAACTCCCGGTTGTTTCGCAGGCGCGCGACACACTGGTGCGCGTGCTCGACTCGCTCGCGCAGATGGCCCCCGCCAACCAGTGGATCGCCGGCCAGCGCGTGCGCTACCTCGCCGAAGCCCGGCGCTACGACGCGGCGCTCGCCGCGGCCCGGCAGTGTCGCGCCGGCGGCTGGTGGTGCGACGCCCTCGTGGCCCTCAGCCAGCACCTGCGCGGCAACTACGCCGCCGCCGACAGCGGCTTCACGGCCGCGCAGGCGCAGATGAGCGAACGCGAACGCTGCCAATGGCGCGACATCTCGCTGCTCATCGACGACGACACGCGCCAGCCCTACCGGCGCATGACGTGCGGCGCCGAGCGCGACGCCTTCGAGGATCGCGTCTGGTGGTATTCGCGCACGCTCTACGGCCTGCGCGGCAACGACTCGCGCACGGAGTGGAACGCACGCCAACTGATGGTGCGCCTCTACAGGGACGCGCCCGGCGCGTACCAGTTCGGCTTCGACGACGACGAGCGCGAACTGCTGCTGCGTTTCGGCTGGCCGCGCTACTGGGCCAAGGGCCCCGGGGATCCGCGGGCCGGCGGCTTCAGCATTGTCACTGACGAGGAATCGCCGGCGTACCGGTACATCCCGGCCGGCAACGTGCTGGCCAATCCGGCGCTTTCCGATTCGGCGCACTGGCGGCTGCATCGCCCGCCCGTGATTGGCCGCTACGCGCCGCCCTATGCGCGCACGCTCCTCGCGCTCGAGCACCAGCAGGCCATGTTCCGGCGCGGCGACTCCGCCCTCCTCGTGATGGCGTATGACGTCTCGGCGGTGCCCGCCCTCGCCAACGCCACGCACCGCCGTGCGGCGATGGTGGTGACCCCAGGCGAGCAGCCGCGGCCGCGGATGACCACGCGCGAGCGCGCCAGCGCGCGCGACACGATGTCGGTGACGGGACCGTGGGGAGCCCTGCTTTTCAGCGGCGAGGTGTGGGCGCCGGACTCCGCCATCGTTGCCCGCGCGCGGTACGGCGTGCATCCCCCGTATGCGGTGGACACCCGCGTCACCGTGTCGGACCTCCTCTTCTACCGGCCTGCGGGCACACCGCCGGGGTCCGTCGAGGAGGCGCTCGCGCTCGCCCTCCCCACCGAGCGCGTGCGCTCGTCGGCGCCCCTCGGCGTCTACTGGGAGACGTACGGCACCGACCCCGACGGCGAGCAGATCAAGCTCACCGTCACCGTGGTGCGCGAGGTGGAAGAGGGGGGATTCCTGCGCCGCAAGAACCAGAACCTGCGCATCGTGCGCCAGGCCACGCCGGTGAGCGTCTCCGTGAACGACATGACCGCGCGCGGGCGAACCACGTCGCCCCGCGCCGTGCAGCTCGACATCGGCACGCTCAAGAAGGGCGCCTACATCGTCCAGCTCGAGATCGAGGTGGCGGGGCAGTATCCGCTGCGCGCCGATCACCGCATCGAGATCATCGACAAGTAGTGGCGGTACGGAGGGGACGGGGCTGTTCATCACAGAGACACGGAGGAGCACGGAGGGCCACAGAGGACTGCGGGGACGGGGCTTCTCCATCACAAAGACACAGAGGAGCTCGGAGGGCTCAGAGGACTGCACTAACTGGGGTTAGAGACGGCTCGCCTCGCTGAAATCAGCGCGGCCTTCTCAGTTCCCCCAATACGTTGCCGTTGTCGTCCTCTGTGGCCCTCTGTGCTCCTTGGTGTCTCTGTGATGAAAGAACGCCGTTCACGAACAAACCCCCGAAACGACAGCGCGCCACGCTGAAGACAGCGTGGCATTCGCGGTTCCCCCAAGAAGTGGCTGTCGTCTGCGGCCCTCCGTGCTCCTCTGCGTCTCTGTGATGAAGAACCGGATACGGATTCACCCTGCAACCGCCTGAATCGGCACGACGGTGTTTGGGCCACGCCGCTGTTAGCTTTCTTCGCAGCAACTCGCGCCGCACTCGTCGCCGCCCAAGCCAACCCATGATCCTGATTCGCTCCCTCGCCCTCGTGGTCGCCCTCGGTGTTGTCGCGCTGCCGGTGTCTGCGCAGAGCGGCCCGCCGGCCACGACCGTGGACACCGCCGCCAAGCCCGCGGCGGCGAAGCCCACGACGGTCAAGCCGACCACTGCGAAGAAGAAGACCACCACGCAAAAGGCAGGCTCGGCCAAGGGCACCAAGGCCCGCGCCGTGGCGGTGGACAGCGAGGCGAAGCTCGATTCGATCTACGCCCTGCGCTGGCCCGTGAAGGGGCCCGAACCGCTCCCCGGCTCCATCCTCCCGGCCAAGCGCATCATCGCGTACTACGGAAATCCGCTGTCGAAGCGGATGGGCGTGCTCGGCGAGTACGAACCCGAGACCATGCTGTCGATGCTCGACGCCGAGGTGAAGGCGTGGACGCTCGCCGACCCCACCACGCCGGTGCAGCCCGCCCTGCACCTCATCGCGGTCGTCGCCCAGGCGGGACCGGGCCCCGACGGCATGTACCGCGCGCGCATGCCCGACGAGCTCATCGAGCGGGTGGCGACGTGGGCGGCGCGGCGCAACGCGCTCGTCTTCCTCGACATCCAGGTGGGCAAGAGCACGCTCGCCCAGGAACTGCCGCGCCTCGAGAAGTTCCTCTCGCGCCCGAATTTCCACCTCGGCATCGACCCCGAATTCTCGATGAAGAATGGCGGTATTCCGGGCAAGCGCATCGGCACCTATGACGCCGAGGACATCAACTACGCGTCGCGCTTCCTGCAGGACCTCGTCACGCGCTACAAGGTCCCGCCCAAGGTGCTCGTCGTGCACCGGTTCACGCGCAAGGGCGTGACGAACACGCCGAAGATCAAGCTCGACCCGCGCGTGCAGGTGGTGATGCACATGGACGGCTTTGGATCGCCGCGGCTCAAGCGTGCCACGTTCCGGTCCTGGATCAAGGCCGAACCGGTGCAGTTCGTTGGATGGAAGCAGTTCTACAAGCCGCGCAACGACAACCCGCGCACCACGATCGCCGAGATCCTGCGGCTCTTTCCGCGCCCGCTCTACATCCAGTACCAGTAGCCGGCGGCGGCGCGGGGCATTGTGAATTTCCCGCCGCGCGCCATCTTCCCCCGTCAGTTCCCGCGGCCGGCGTTCCGGCCGTTCCCACTTCTGGCGCCTATTACTGATGACTTCGACCTACGCAGCCATCACCGGCTGGGGCAAGTGGATGCCGCCGGCCGTCCTGACCAACGAGGACCTCTCGACGTTCCTCGACACCAACGACGAGTGGATCACCACGCGCACGGGCATGAAGGAACGCCGTGTGTCACACGTCTCGGCCATGGACATGGCGACCGCCGCCGCGCGGCGCGCCCTCGCCTGCGCCGGGCTCGACGCGGGCGACGTGGATCTCATCGTCTACGGCAGCACCAGCTATGAGGAGCAGGCCCCCAATAGCGCATCGGGCGTGCAGCTGCTCCTTGGCGCCAAGCACGCCGCCGCCATGGACGTGAACACCGCCTGCACGAGCTTCCTCTACGGCCTGTCCTCGGCCACGGCGATGATTCGTACGGGGATGGTGCGCAACGCCGTGGTCATCGGCGTCGAGCTCGTCAGCAAGTACATGGACTGGAGCAACCGCAACGTCGCCGTGCTCTTCGGCGACGGCGCCGCCGCCGTCGTGCTGCAGGCCACGGACCGGGAGGAAGGCGTGCTCGACAGCGTCCTCGGCTGCGACGCCGAAGGACGCGCCACGCTGCGCATTCGCGGCTTCGGCTGCGGCTACGCCAATCAGGGGGTCACCTACGGCGACACCCTGTGGGACTTCGACGGCCCGCAGATCTTCAAGCGCGCCGTTCGGGGGATGAGCGAGGCCTCGGCCAAGGTCATGGCCAAGTGTGGCGTCAGCGCGGAGCAGGTGGATCTCTGCATTCCGCACCAGGCCAACCTCCGCATCATCGAGGGCGTCGCCAAGTACGCCGGCGTCCCGATGGAAAAGGTGATGCTCACCGTGCAGCGCTACGGCAACATGAGCGCCGCCACGGTCCCCGTGGCGCTGGTCGAGGCGCTGGAGGAAGGGCGCATCCGCCCGGGGGCAACGCTCCTGATGCCCGCCTTCGGCGCCGGCCTCACCTTCTGTTCGCTCGTCGTGCGGTGGGGAGAGCGCATCACGCCGATCGGCGTGCTGGACGACGAACACGCGCCGCCGACCAAGACGGCGCTCGAGATGGTCAACGAGATTCGCGCCAATCAGGATCCGCACCACCGGTCGCTGGCCGGCCTGATGGCGCCGGTCTTTGCGGAGGCGCACGCCGGCTGACACTGCGTCGGACCGTATGAGCGGGGGCGGGCACGTTGTGTCCGCCCCCGGGTGCTTTTTCCGTCACACCGCAGCCGAAACCGTCACTCTGTGACAGTTGGACGCTGCGTTGAAATGGGACGAAACGTCCGGAACTGGTAGAATTCGACTCGCCTGCCTTTGGCAGCGGTTGCGGGACGGACCATGCGACCCGCATGGTAAAAGCACACGCCGGAGCGACATCCATGCCACGCGCTCTTGACCCGCCCAGCTCGGCTTCTTCCGGTGCGCGCATCCTGTTTGTGGATGACGACGCATTCACGCGGAAGATCATCAACACGGCCCTGACCAGCCGGGGATTCCAGACGCGCCTCGCCGACTCCGCCGTCGCCGCGCTGGCGATCCTGCGCACGGAGCCCATCGACGTCGTGCTGACCGACCAGCAGATGCCGGGCCTCAGCGGGCTGGACCTGATGCGCCGGATGCGGGACGAGGGCTTCGACACCCCCGTCATCATCCTGACCGGCGTCGGCAGCGTGGAAATGGCAGTGTCGGCCGTTCGGTCGGGCGCCGTGCACTACCTCACCAAGCCGGTGGATCCGCACGACCTGCAGCAACTGATTACAGACATCCTCCTGACGCCGCGGGAACCGCGAGCAGCCACTGACAAGAAGGGACCGCGTCCATGAGCGCGCCGACCACGATACTTCCCACGCCGGCTGCTCCGCAGGGAGTCACCGCGGGACTGCCGCAGGGCGCCGAGGTGCTGGTGCTCACCAGCCTCGACGTCGGCGAAGCCGAGCACCAGCTGATCCTGCGGGCGCTCGAGCGCACGGCGAACAACCGCACGGCCGCCGCGGCGCTCCTAGGCATGCACCCGCGAACGCTGCGCCGGAAGATGCGCGCGCTGCAGATCGCGCCGCGCAAGGCGGCGAGCACCGACGCCTGACCAGCACTGCCTAGTCCCCTTCACGGCGAGTCGTGCGGAGAACTGCCGTGGACTGCAGGAAGGGGGTTCTTCATCACAGAGACACAAAGAAGCACAAAGGGCCACGGAGAACAGCAACTTCTCTTGGCAAAGACTCCACGCCACGCTGAAGTCAGCGTGGCATTCGTAGTTCCCCCAAGAAGTGGCAGTTGTAGTCCTTTGTGGCCCTTTGTGCCGCTCTGTGTCTCTGTGATGACAAAACGCTGTTTACGATCACACGCCCCACCGACGTCACCACAGGCTGAGCGCAGCGCGGTGACAGCGCTCACTTTGTCGGCCTCCACCCTCCTCTCCCCGGCCCGCACTACGCGCGCGCCGGCACCTGCGCCATCGCCCGTTCGGCGAGCGCCGTGATCGTGAGCGACGGGTTCACGCCCGGGTTGGCAGGCATCGCGGAGCCATCGCAGATCAGCATGTTCTGGTAGCCGAAGACGTGATGGTCGCAGTCGATCACCCCACGCGTCGGATCGGCGCCGATAACCGCACCGCCCAGGATGTGTGCCGTCGTCGGGATGTTGGCCGCCGCCTCCAGCACGCTGCTCTGCGCCACGCCGCCGGTGTACTGCGCGAGGAACTCCGCTGCCGCATTGGCCACCGGGATGAACGTCGGGTTCGGCTTCTCGGGGTCCTGCTCCGTTCCGATCGTCACGCTGTTGCCATTCCAGCGCCGCATGGCGCGGAAAGACATCGCATTGTCGCTCGACTGCATCACGAGGATGATCAGCGACCGCTTGCTCCACCCGACCGGCCACAGGGTGCCGAACGACCGCACCGGATGACGGACGAACTGCCACAGCAGCATCAGCGGGCGCGTGAGGCGCGAGCCATTCCCGGTCATCGGAGCCTGCAGCAGCGAGATGGCGTCGCCGTGCTTGCCGTAGGTGCAGAGTTCGATGTGAGTGTCGGCGTCGGGATGAATGCTGGCGCTGATGGCGACGTCGGCCCACGGCTTCCGGGTGTCATCCGGCAGCGTCACCGCGAGGATGGACTCGCTGTTGGTCCGCACGAGTTCGCCGAGTCGGTCGCTGATGCGCGGCAGTGACCCGCCGTGCTTGAGCGAGGCGAGCAGCTCGCCGGTGCCCAGCGCTCCCGCGGCGAAGACGACGCCGCGCGTTGTGAACGTGCGCCGTCCCTTGGCGATCCACGCGCCGGGGCGTTCCGTCGTCACCCGGTACCCGTCGCTGCCGTCGGCGGCGCCGATGGGGCGCACATCCACGACGCCATGTTCGGCGAGCACCGACGCCCCCTTCTTCTCCGCGAAATAGAGGTAGTTCTTGAGCAGGGTGTTCTTGGCGCCGTCGCGGCATCCCACCATGCAGTTGCCGCAGCGCGTGCAGCCCGTGCGCGGCGGCCCTTCTCCGCCAAAATACGGATCGGGTACTTCCTCGCCGGCCTTGCCGAAGAAGACGCCAACGGGCGTACGCGTGAACGTATGTTCCACGCCGAAGTGCGCGGCGGTCGCCTGGAGCAGCTCCTGCGCGTCTGACCCGAACGGCACCGTCTGCACGCCCAGCATGCGTTCGGCGGTCTCGTAGTGCGGCTGCAGTTCGGTCGCCCAGTCCGCCAAGCCCTTCCACTGCGGGTTCTCAAAGAAGGCCGGCTTGGCGCGGTAGAGCGTATTGGCGTATACGGCGCTGCCGCCGCCCACCGCCGTGCCGCTCGCGATGAAGATGTCCTTGAACGGCGTCAGCCGGAAAATGCCGCGCAGGCCCAGCGACGGCGCCCACAGCCAGCGACGTAGCTGCCAGGTGCTCTCGGCGTACTCGTGATCCTCGTAGCGGCGTCCGGCCTCGAGTACCGCAACGCGGTACCCTTTCTCGGTCAGCCGCAGCGCCGCGACGCTCCCGCCAAAGCCGGACCCGACGATGATCCAGTCGTAATCGAAGCGCTCGGCGGTCATCGGAACGTGGCGGCGTCCATCGCCAGCAGTGCGCCGAGGAGGACGTTGGCCCCGTTGGTGATGTCCGCCGGCCGCGAGAACTCCCGGGGCGAGTGGCTGATGCCGCCGACCGAGGGAATGAAGATCATCCCCATCGGACAGATCCGCGCCAGGTTCTGCGCGTCGTGCCCTGCCCCGCTGGGGAGGCTCAAAGTCGAGAATCCAAGCGCCTTGGCCGAGTCTGCCACCATGGCGCGCACCCGTTCGTCGCACTGCGCCGACTCGTGGGTGACGAACTCGTGGTACGCGAAGGTGGTCCCGTTGCGCTCGCCGATCGTCTTGGCCTCGGCCACGATGGTGTCGTAGAGGCGCTGGATCTTGCGGTCGTCGAGGTCGCGCAGCTCGAGCGTGCACGCCACGCGCCCCGGCACGACGTTGGGCGCGCCAGGGAAGGCCTGGATGCGCCCGACCGTACCCACCTGGCGTCCCGGCTCCGACGTGACGACGCGATGCACCATCTCCGTGAATCGGGCGGCGGCGAGCATGGCGTCGCGGCGCTCGCCCATCGGCGTCGTGCCGGCGTGATTGGCGAAGCCCTCGATGGTGACGTCCCACTCGCGCAGGCCGACGATCCCTTCGACCACGCCGATGTCGAGCTTCTGGCGGTCCAGGTTGCCGCCCTGCTCGATGTGCAGCTCCAGGTAGCCGTGCACGTCGCCCATGCGCAGTCGGGCCGATGCCAGCCGCGCCGGGTCGCCGCCGAGCAGGTGGATGCCCTCGTCGATGCTCTTGCCGCTGCGCGCCACGGTCGCGCGTTCGGCCGCCGTCGTGTCGGCGGTGACGAGGTGGCTGCCCCAGGTGCCTCCCTCCTCGTTCTGCCAGCAGACGACCCACAGTGGATGCTGCGTGAGCGTGCCGCGCTCGCCGAGCGAGCGCGCCACCTCGATGGCGGCCAGCGTGCCGACGTTGCCGTCGTAATTGCCGCCGTCAGGGACGGAATCCACGTGCGAGCCGAAGATGATGGGCTTCGCGGCGGCATCGCGTCCGGCGCGCTTGCCAAAGATGTTCCCCGCCGCGTCCACGGACACATCGAGCTTGGCGTCGCGCATCAGCTGCATGGTGTAGGCGCGCGCCGCCACGTCGGCTTCGCTGTAGGCGAGTCGGTGCACGCCGCCGGCGGGTGTCTTTCCGAACGCCCCGATTGCCGCCAGCCAGCCGTTGAGCCGCTCGCCGTTCACGCCATCGGCGCGACGGACGTGCGACGCGCCGAGGCGAGACATGGGAAGGGCGGCCGCGGCGGTCGCCGCAGCGACGGTGCGGGCAAAGTCGCGTCGTTTCATGGGGGCAAACTACGAGCCAAGGGCGTCCGGCGCGAGGAGACTAATGCTTCGGCCGCCGGCCGCGTCCGCCGCGGCTGCGCTTCTTCTTGGCGGCGGGCGCCGGTGCGACTACCGGCACGGGTGCCGCAGCGGCCGCGGCGTGCGCGCGCGCATGCGGCGCGTGACGCGGCGGTGGCGATGGCGGATCGTCCAGGTACGGTGACGCCTCATGGCCATGATGGCCGAAGATCTCGGCGGCCGTCTTGCGGCGTACCCGCTTCGCGTGCGGCACCGTTGGCAGCGGCGGCCGCTCGTCCGGCGGCAGGAGGTCCTTCACCATCTCGACGAGCTGGTGGCTCAGGTGCTGCCCGTACTTGTAGAGCGCGACGACGCGCTTCTTGTTGCCGAGCAGGAAGGCGAGGATGGGCTTGTCCTTCTTGGCCGCGTTGCACGCCTTGCAGCAGAGCACGAGGTTGTCGCGCCGGTCGTACGCCGTCTGGCCGCGCCGCGGCGTGACGTGATCGAGCGTGACCGAGCGGACGGGAATCACGCTCTCACAGTACGCACAGATGGGCCCATGCTCATGCAGCAGCCACTCGCGCGTGTCGGTATACGCCGCGCGCCCCGTCGGCACCGACGTCAGCGTCACCCTCGGCGTAGGGGCGTATGCGCTCCCGCTCTTGCGCCCGCGAGAGCGACGGCGTGGACCAGATGAACCCTTGGATGGCATGAGAGGAAGATACAGAGAGACAACAGAGAAACAACAGAGAAACAACAGAGAGAAAACAGAGAGACAACAGAGGCCGTTTCCCTGGCGTCTGTTGTCTCTCTGTTGTTTCTCTGTTGTCTTTCTGTTGTTTCTCTCTACTGCTTGCCCTTGGTCCTGTACGGCACATCCTCTGGCGCTCCGCCCTTCGGCCAGTCGAGTTCCTTGCCCGGGAAGTCGGGGCGTGGCCGCGACAGCACGAAGCCCGCCACATCATAGGAAATCGAGTCGGCCACGAAACCCGGCGCGTCGAATGGCATGTGGTGGTGCACGAAGGCCGCCACGATGCGGATGCGCGCCATCCCCGAGCCAATGCTGAACGACCGCGGGCCCCAGAGCGGCGGGCCGAAGCGCGCGATCCCGAGCTTGCTGCCGCTCTGGCCGTCGGCGCCGTGGCAGCGCGAGCAGTACATCGCGAACTGCGTCTTGCCGCGCACCGTGTCGGGCTGGAGCGGCGGGATCGAATCGACGCCAAGGCCCGCGTGCGGCCCCTTCGGCATCTCGCTCGACAGCCAGGTCAGGTAGGCCACGATGTCGCGCATCTCGGCGCTGCCCGCCTGGAGCGGCTTGCCGTTCAGGCTGCGGCGGAAGCAGTCGTTGACCCGGTCCTCCACCGTGACCTCGGTGCCGGTGCGTGCCCAGTACGCCGGGTACCGGTTCGTCACGCCGACGAGCGGATTCGCAAACGGCTTGCGTCCCTTGTTCAGGTGGCACGACGTGCAATGGAGATCATTGCCCACATGCGACGGCAGCGAGTCCCGCGTCGCAAGCAGCAGCGCCATGCCGCGCTGGATGGAACGCGACGCCGAGTCCTGCGTGAGCAGTGACTCCGCCGGGGCGGGAAGAATCGTGTCGGGAGCCGCTGCTGTCGCCGCAGCAGCGGGTTCGCTCTTGTCGACCCCACCGCACGCCGCGGCCAGCGCCAGCGCAGTCCCCAACGCCAGACCACGCCCCGCGCGCCGGACACGGTGCACCATTGCTGCTTCAATCGCTTGCTGAATCATCGACCTGGTCCCCGGGACGAGAAATCGTGAAGGTGCAATCTGACAAAACGCTCACGCTGATACCAGAGCGCCTCTGCCGTCTGCCGTCCGCCGTCAGCCGTCTCCCTGCCCCCTCACCGGTCCTTGCCCTTCGTCAGATACGCCCCATCCACCGGCGCATCGCCGTTCGGCCAGTCCTGTTCCTTGCCCGGGAAGTCCGGACGCGGACGCGCCCCGATGAACGCTGCCACGTCGAAGGCCGTCTGCGCCGAGATGGTCCCCGGCATATCGATCGGCATGTGCCGGTGCACGAAGGCGGCCAGGACGCGGACGCGCGCCATCCCGGACCCGATGTTGAAGGAGTGCGCCCCCCAGAGCGGCGGTCCCGCGTTGACGAGTCCGCGCCGGAGCATCCCCTCGCCTTCGGGGCCGTGGCAGCGCGCGCACTGCTGCCCGTACGCCAGCCGGCCGCGGGCGGTGTCGGCCGCGCGCGGCGCGAGCGAGTCAATGCCAGTGCCGCGGAGCCGCGCCCCGGACACCGTGCCGCGCGAGAGCCACGAGATATACGACACGATGTCGCGCATGTCGTCGCCCTCCACCGCGAGCGCACGGCCGTTGAGGCTGCGGCGGATGCAGTCGTTGATGCGTTCTTCGAGGCGAATCACCCGCCCGGAGCGCGACCGGTACTGCGGAAAGCGGCCGAAGGCGCCGACCCAGGGCATCGCGTACGCGCGCCGCCCACTGTCGAGATGGCATGCGGTGCAGCGCAGGTCAGCGCCGACGTGCAAGGGCAGCGAGTCGCGCGTGGCGCTCACCAGGGCAAGGCCGCGCCGGACCGAGTGCGACACGGAGTCGTCGCCCAGGGCAGACTCCGCCGGCGCCGGCAGGAGCAGAGTGTCTGCGGCATTCGCCGTCGTCGCCGCGGGCGCGGCGCCTCGGCCGCACGCGACAGCGATCGGCAGAAGCGCAAGGACGCAGCTACGCGCGGCGAAATGCATGCGCCAATTGTCGCCTCCGTGCGCAGCCGCGGCAACACGAGCCTGGACCACGCGCCACCCGACGCCGTCGCACCGCGCATGGCACTTCCCGAACCTCGCCGCTCCCCCTCAATTCACGGGCATGCTCATCACACTCGCTCTCGCACTTCAGGCCCGCGCCGCTGCGCCGCCGCTTCCCAGGCGCGACGTCCCCGATCCCGGCACCATCGCCACCGACCAGCGCGTGACGCCCGCCGGCGTGCAATCGGTTTTCACTGGCCGCGTGGGCGGTGTCCGGTTCGGCGCCACCGCCGGCGAACTCTGGATCGCGACGCCCGGCGGCGCGTACCGGCTGAATTGGAGCGAGAACCGCGTCATCGCGCACGGCGCGTACGACGGCCGCGCTGGCGTGCAGGGCGTCGCATTCGACCGAGTCACCAACCGTGCGTTCGTGACGAGCGTCGGCCGCCTCCCCGCCCCGAATCGCCTGCCGGGTCAGAAGGAAAAGCCTGGCGAGCGCGTGATCGCCCAGGTGCGCGCCTTTGCGATCGGCGGCACGCCGCCCGCCGTGCCAGGATCACCGCCCGCTGCCACGCTCGCGTTCCGATCCGACTCCATTGGCGACTACCTCGCCGGCGCTCCGTCCGTGGCCGCACGCAAGAACGCGACGGGACACCGCCCGCTCGTGGTGCCGCTCCCGGCCAACGATCACCTCGCCATCTTCGACGCCGACGACGGTACGTCCCTCGGCGGCGTCGGGCTTGGCGTCCTTCCCGTGGCGAGCGTCACGAGCGAGGACGGCGCGGTGGCCTGGGTGAGCGTGTTCGGCGGCCCCAAGCCCACCAGCCGAAGCCGCGCCGCCGCGCAATGCTGCGACCCGCGCGCCGAGCGCGTGCGCGTGGATGCGCGCGGTATCGCCGAACGGGGGAGCGTCGTCCGCGTGGACCTCGTCAGCCGGCAGGTCACGGCGACGGTGGAGGTCGGCCTGCATCCTACCGGCGTGGCGTGGGACCAGGCGCGCGCCCTGCTGTATGTCTCCAACGGCAACTCTGACGACATCGCAGTCGTGGACACGCGCACGGCCCGGCGCATCGGCACCATTGCCGTCGCGCCGTTCCACGAGCGCAAGATCGGGCTGGCCCCCACCGCGGTGGCCCTCGCCCCCGACGGTCGCACGCTCTTTGTCGCGCTCGGCGGCATCAATGCGGTGGCGCAGTACGATGTCAGCGGCGGCACCGCGGAGTCCGCCGTGCTCCTCGGTCTCATTCCCACCGGATGGTACCCAACGTCGCTCGACGTCAGCGCCGATGGCGCCTTGCTCGCCGTGGGCACGCTGCTCGGCGTCGGCTCCGGGCAGGGGGAGACGTCGGGGCATCCCGGCGCGCGGGGCAGCTACGTCCACGCCAACCGCGGCTCCGTGAACGTGATTGCGGTGCCCAACGAAGCGCAGCGCACGGCCTTCACCACCAGCGTCGCGCAGAACAACCGGCTCACGCTCACCAAGGACGCCGCGCGCGACCTCACGGCGCGACGCAACGTCGCGACGCGCCCCGTGCCCGAGCGCCCAGGTGAGCCGAGTCCCATCCAGCACGTCGTCTTCATCATCCGCGAGAACCGCACCTACGACCAGGTGCTGGGAGCACTCGGCCGCGGCGCGGGCGACCCGAAGCTCGTGATGTATGGCCGCGATGTGACGCCCAACGCGCACGCGCTCTCGGAGCAGTTCGTCACCCTCGACCACTTCTTCGCGAGCGGCGGCAACAGCGCCGACGGGCACCAGTGGCTGACGCAGGCCAATGAAACCGAGTACCCGTACTGGCCGCTGTATTACGGACGCAGCTACCCCAGCGAGGGCGAGGATCCGCTCACCTACTCCAGCGGCGGATTCCTGTGGGAGGCCGCCCAGCGGATGAAGAAGTCGGTGACCGTCTTCGGCGAGTACGCGCCGTCGCCGAGGAACGAGAAGATCAGTGTCTTCAATGCGGTGCTCGCCGAATGGGAGAATCGCGCCTCCCTGCCGGCCGGCCATTTCCGCAAACGGTTCGCCGCGCTCTACAACACGCGGAGCGACATCCCGTCGCTCGACCGGGAGCTGGTGCGCGAGTATCCCGGCTGGTCCATGGGCGTACCCGACGTCGCGAAGGCGGAAGTGATCCTCGACCACCTCAGGGACTGGGAGGCCGCCAAGGCGATGCCCAACCTGGTGATGGTCATCCTGCCCAACGATCACACGATGGGCACCAGCGAGGGGTGGTGCGCGCCGAAGGCGTGCGTGGCGGACAACGACCTCGCGCTCGGCAAGATCGTCGAGGGACTCAGCCATTCGAGCTTCTGGCCAAGGATGGCGATCCTCGTGGTGGAGGACGATGCGCAGGACGCGGTGGATCACATCGACGGGCACCGCACCGTGGCGCTCGTCGCCAGCCCGTATGCCCGCCGTGGCATCGTGGACAGCACGTTCTACAGCCAGCCGTCGATGGTGAAGACCATCGAACTCATGCTCGGCCTGCCGGCCCTCTCGATGTTCGACCTCGTGGCCACCGACATGCGCGCCAGTTTCATCGGCCCAGACGATACCCCTGACTTCACTCCGTACTCTGCCCTCGTCCCCAAACAGAGTCTCTCGGAAGTGAACGTCAAGGTGAGCGCCATCACCGGCCCGTATGCCAAGGAGCGCCGCGCCGCGGCGCTGGCGAGCGCACGCATGAACTTCTCCGACCCCGACGCCGCGCCCTCCGACCGGCTGAACGTGATCCTCTGGCACGACGCCCGTGGCTGGAACGTGAAATACCCCGGCGTGAACCGCGCCGTCTTCTTCCCGCTGAGCATCCACCTCACCGATGACGAACGTGAGGAGCGCGAGGAGCAGCGCGGCCCGGTGGCGACGCCGGCTACGAAATCACCGAAGCCGAAGTTCCGCTGAACCCACACCCCTGCAGTCACTGCCTCACCCTGCCGTTCTCTGCCGTTCTCTGCCGTTCTCTGCCGTCCTCTGCCGTTCTCGGCCGTCCTCTGCCGTCCTCTGCCATCCTCTGCCGTTCTCTGCCCCGATGATCCTCTCCCTGGACCAAGGCACCACCTCCTCCCGCGCCATCCTCGTCGACCACGCCGGTGGCATCGTCGCGGTCGCGCAGAAGGAATTCCCGCAGCGATTTCCGAAGCCGGGGTGGGTCGAGCATGATCCGGTGGACATCTGGTCCACGCAACTCGGCGTCGCCGCCGAAGTGTTGCAGAAGGCCAGCGCGTCGGCGGCCGACATCGCCGCCATCGGCATCACCAACCAGCGCGAAACGACCATCGTCTGGGACCGTGAGACGGGTCAGCCCGTCTGCAACGCCCTCGTCTGGCAGGATCGGCGCACGTCGTCCATCTGCGACGCGCTGCGCAAGCGCAAGCTCGACCGCGTGATTCGCCGCAAGACGGGACTGATCGTGGACGCCTACTTCTCGGCGACGAAGCTGCAGTGGATCCTCCAGCACGTGAAGGGCGCGCGTGCCCGTGCAAAGGCCGGCAGGCTCGCATTCGGCACCGTGGACTCATGGCTGGTCTGGAATCTCACGGGCGGCCGGGTGCACGTCACCGACCCGAGCAACGCGTCGCGCACCATGCTCTACGACATCCGCACCGGCGCGTGGGACGACGCCCTGCTCGACATCTTCGGCGTGCCGCGCTCGATGCTGCCGGAGGTGCGGTCGTCGAGCGAAGTGTATGGGCACACGTCCCTGCTCGGCGGTTCCATCCCCATCGCCGGCATCGCCGGCGACCAGCAGGCCGCGCTGTTCGGGCAGGTGTGCACGAGGCCGGGCATGGTGAAGAACACGTACGGCACCGGCTGCTTCATGCTGATGAACACCGGCACCAAGCCCATCGCGTCGAGGAACAACCTGCTGTCCACGGTCGCCTGGCGCATCGGCCATCGCACCGAGTACGCGCTGGAGGGGAGCATCTTCATCGCCGGCGCGGTCGTGCAGTGGCTGCGCGACGGACTCGGCATCATAAGGTCGGCGTCGGAGGTCGAACCGCTGGCCGCCTCGGTCCCGGACACGCACGGCGTGTACCTCGTGCCGGCGTTCGCCGGGCTTGGCGCGCCGCACTGGGACCAGTACGCGCGCGGCGTGCTCGTGGGACTCACGCGCGGGACCACCCGGGCGCACGTGGCGCGCGCCGCGCTCGAGGGCATCGCCCTGCAGGTGATGGATGTGCTCAAGGCCATGGAGGCCGACGCCGGCATCCGCCTGAGAGAGTTGCGTGTCGACGGCGGCGCCGCCGCCAACAACCTGCTGATGCAGCTGCAGGCCGACCTCCTCAACGTGCCCGTGGTGCGGCCGAAAGTCACCGAGACCACCGCACTCGGCGCGGCCTACCTCGCCGGGCTCGCCGTGGGATTCTGGAAAGACCAGGCCGACATCGCCCGCCAGTGGCAGGCGGACCGCCGGTTCGCTCCCACGATGAAGCCGGCGGCGAGAAAGATCCTCGCCGCCGGCTGGAACAGGGCGCTGTCGCGCGCGAAGGCCTGGGAGGCGCCGTAGCGCCGCGGCGTCAGTTGTTCACGATTATCGTGCCGCTCATCCCCGCGTGCAGGGTGCAGTCGTAACCGAATGTGCCCGCGTTGGCGAACAGGCGTTGCACGCCGCTGTTTGAGGTGTTGGAGATGTTGGCGGGCGCGCCGGCCGTCGACCCGAAGTTCACGTTGTGCTGCGTGGCCTGGAACGTGAAGGTCACCGTCGTACCCTTGGAGATCGTCAGGGTGGACGGGGTAAACGTGTTCGACGTCGTCGCGATCACCTCGTTGGCGGCGGGCGTCACGGGCGTGCCGGGCGTGCCCGGCGTGCCGGGCGTACTGGGCGACGTGGGTGCGCCGTCCCCCCCGCCGCCACCGCCGCAGGCAGCGAGCAGAACGAGCATCCCGACTGCCGCACAGCTTCGAACCTTCACTGACATGGGTCCTCCGGGGGGCTGAGGAAATATCTCAATACTGAGATACTACTGTACTTAAGTACCTGTCCGCTGTGCGCTGCGTCACAGTGGGGCGACACGATGCTCCAAAATGCGAAGGGGCGCAGGCCACTTGGCCTGCGCCCCCGTCCGAATCCCCTGCCCCCACTGGGCCCGTGCCCGTGCCTGTGCCCGCCCTTCTACTCCATGTTCTGGTCGTCTTCCGCGGGGCCGGAGGCGGCGGGCGGCCGCTTGAACCAGTGGCCGGCCGGCAAGTTGTTCGCCGCCAGTCCCTCGATACGCGCCAACTCCGCCGCCGGCAGCGGCTTGAACGCCTTGGCGATCGCCACGTTCTCCTCGAGCTGCTCCACCGTCTTGCACCCGATGATAACGGTGCTCACCGGCATCGTCAGGACGTAGTTCATCGCGTCCTTCATGGTGGTGACCGCGCCTTCCTTGAAGAGGCGGTCGCGCGCCGGAATCTTCATGCCGATGACGCCCATGTTCTTCTTGTTCGCCAACGGCAGCAGCTCCTGCTTGAACGGCAGGTAGTGCGCGTCGGCGGCGTTGAGCGCCATGAGGATGGTGTCGAACGGAAAGCGGTCGATGGCCTTGGTGAGCACGGCCGGATCGGCGTGCCCGGTGATGCCGATGTGCCGCACCATCTTCTGGTCGCGGGCGCTGACCATCGCCTCGATCACGCCGCCGGGGCCGAAGATCTGCTCGAGCTGCGCTTCGTTGGCGACGTTGTGGATCTGCCAGAGGTCCAGGTGGTCCGTGTGCAACAGCCGCAGGCTCTGCTCGAGCTGGCGCAGCGCGCCGTCGCGGGTCCGGTCGTCGGCCTTGCTCGCGAGGTACACCTCCTTGCGGCGAGTCGCCATCACCTCGCCGATGAACGTCTGCGAGATGCCATCCAGCTCCCAGCGCGGCTTGTTCGGATCGCGCGGGCGGCCGTACGCCGCCGCCGTGTCGATGTAGTTCACGCCGAGGTCGATGGCGCGGTTGATGATCGCGATCGAGAGGTCGTGCTTGTCGGCCTGCTCGAGCGACGCCTGGCCGCCGAGGCTGAAGATGAACGGCTGGTGTCCGGTGCGGCCGAGCGGGCGGGTTGGCAAGGCGAGCGGCGGCACGCCGGCGGCATCGGTCGCGCTGGCGATGGCAGGCGCCGCAGCGAGGCCGGCAGCGCCGGCGATACCCAGCTTCACGAAATCGCGTCTGGTCAGTTCATCGGTCATCGAGCTGCTCCTCCGGTGCGGGCGCCGCAGGCGGCCCGCTGGCGAAGGCCGCCTCGCCTCGCGAGAGGACGAGGCGGCCGTTGACTAGCGAACCACCACCTTCGTCGCGGTGAGCGTCGTCGCTCCAGCGGCGATCGTGCCATAAATCCCTACTTTCGACCCAACCTTCACGTCGGCGCACGTCTTGCCGGTAAACACCGTCGCCGCGCTCGTCACGGCCACCTTGGTGCCGAGCGTGATGGTGATGGCTGGGCAGGTGCCAGTGACGGCCGTCACTTCGCCCGAGAGCGCCGGCGGTGGCGGCGGCGGCGGAATGACCTTCACCGCGAGCACCCGCACCCCGCCTGCCGTCGTCGCCTGCGACTGCACCACGACCTTCACGCCGCTCTGCACCGCCGCGCAGCCGCCGTCGCCGTAGCGCGTCTGGGCGTCCGTGGTGAACGTCTTGCTCGCCACGGTAAACGTGATCGTCGGGCAGGCACCGCTCAGTGCGCTTACCGTCCCCTCCGTGTTCATCGGAGGCGGCGGCGGTGGCGGCGCGAACTTGACCTGCTTCGCCAGCACGCTGCCGTCGGCCTGCGTCGTGCCCGTGACGCCGACGCGCACGCCGTTCTTCAGGTCGGCGCAGCTCTTCTCGGCGTAGACTGTCGCCGCGTCGGTCTTGATCGTCTTTGCCTCGACCTTGAACGTCACGGCCGGGCAGCTGCCGCCAAACGCGCTGATGGTGCCGGTAATGGTGACGCCTGACGTGGTGCCGCCGGAGGCACCGTCCGCGTTGGTGCCGCTGCTCCCGTTGGCCGTCGCCGAGGACGTCGTCACGGGAGAGGTGGGGGGCGAGCTCGACTCGCCGCCGCCGCAGGCGGTCGTCAACGCGGCCGCCACCATGAGGAATCCGAGACGCTTCATACGGACGCTCCTTGCCGCTGCACACTGTCGGCGCGCCGAATGCTCGGCGCGCCAGTACCCGCATTCCACTGCTTAGATCGTACTGCCGGCCCAACCGGAAATCAAACGCCAGATAGTGCGGCTGCGTCACTGCCCGCGAACGCCGCTGCGTCGCGTGCGCGAGGCGCGCTTGGCTACTCCGGCTTGAGGATTACGCCCTCGCTGCGCCGTCCGTTCATGCGCACGACCAGCGGATGCGCGAACTCGAGCAGGCGGACGTGCCCGTCCTCGGCCGTCGCCGGCTGCGCCGCGAGCCACTCCCAGTCCACGAAGCCGTCGCCGAACTCCGGATTCGTCGTGAAATAGCCCACCTGGAACGAGACCAGATTCTGGAAGAAGTGACTGCCCTGCGACGGCGCCACGCGAAAGTCGCGGAATCCGGCTTCGACGATCACCCGTGCCCCCGAGATCTCGTCCCACCGCACCGGAATGCCCAGCCACGGATCCGCCGAACCCCAGCGTCCCACGCCAATCAGCATGTACGGCGTGCCACGCTCGAGCAGCTGCGCATTGAAGCCGGCGATGATGCGGGCCGCATCGCGCGTCGCGGACCGATCGAAGCGATGGAAGTCCACCACCACCGCGTGGCGCAGGTTGTCGATGACGCCGTCGCCCAGCACCCGCGGACTGCGACAGAGGACCTTGGCCGGCTCCACCGTCGAGAGATCGAGGTCATGCATCTCCCGCGACAGCACCAGCGGCCGCAGCTGCAGGAAACCGAATTCGTGCGGCTCGCCCGGTTGCTGCGCGAGCCGCACGCCGAACTCGATCTCGCACGGGCGGTTCATGCCGCCGGCGCCGATCTCCAGCAGGTCCGAGATGAGCGGCGCCAGCGGGAAGAGGTCGTGCTTGAGGATGGGAGCGAAGCTGACGAGCCGCACGCCGGGGCGCGACAGGCCGTCGTAGATGACGTCGTTCTCCGCGTCGTACGTTGACCCCAGCGCGCGCAGCGTGCCGTCTTCTTCCGCCGTGTCGAGGTCGAAGCTGCGCTCGCGCAATCCCTGGTCGATACCGCCTCCGGGACCCATCTCGTCGCTGAAATCCACCGCCCAGAACGTCCGCTGCGAGTTCGCGAGGATGTCGCCGACCGAGGAGAACTGGATGATGTGGCGCGGCGCGCGTGGGCAGAACGACAGCACGCGCCCGCCCTCCACGACGGCTCGGCCGAGACCGAGCGCGACCGCCGCCACACCGTCTTCCGCGTGCAGGGGCGCCGCCGGATAGAAGTTGTACGACCGCGCGACACCCGAAAAATCCGGATAGAATCGCGTGCCATGCTCGGCGCCCACCACCTTCTGGATGATGACCGCCATCTTCTCCTCCTCCAGGCGGTATGGCGTGGCGCGGAGGTAGGACTTGGCGTTGTGCGTGAAGGTCGACGCGTAGACGCGCTTCACCGCCTCGACGAGCCGCGCCAGCCGCTCGTCGTGATCGGGATGCCGATTCGGCAACATGAACGTGTCGTACACGCCGGTGAACGGCTGGTACTGCGAATCCTCGAGCAGGCTCGAGGAGCGCACCGCGAGCGGCCACCGCACCTGGCGCAGGAACGCGTCGAGGTCCGCCAGCACGTCATCAGGCAGCCGCGCCGCGTGGAAGCGCTGGAGCATCTCGGCGTCGTTCGTACCGTGGAAGGCGATGTCGAGCAGGTCGTTCTCGGCGAGGAAACGGTCGAAGACGTCGGTGCCGATCACGACGGCGGGGGGCACCCCCACGTGCACGCCGGGGAAGCGGCGGTTCACGCCGTACAGTCCGACGAGGCGTCGCACGAAGGCGAGGCCGCGCGCCTTACCGCCGATGGAGCCGCCGCCGATGCGCGCGAAGAACGGCACCGAGGCGTCGAACACCTCGCGGTCGAAGTCGCCCACCTGCAGCTGCGCCTGATCGTTGCGGTATTCGGCGATGGCGGCAATCAGCTTGGTGCGCAGCTCCTCTGGCGAGCGGTAGTCCGACACGCGTTGCGACCGCAGGCGGTGCGCCACGCCAAACTCGGCGCGCGCCGCGAGCCAGGTGGAGAAGTGATGCCGCTCGCCATGGTAGACCAGGCTCTCCGCCGGCACCGACGCCACCTGTTCCTCGAGCGCACGCAGGTCCTCGGCCCGCCCCACCTCGCGGCCGTCGGGAAGACGAAAGATGAAATCGCCGAAGGCGAAGTGCTCGACGATGAAGCCGTGCAGTTCGTGGAGCATCGTCGGCGACCCCTTGAGCACGAAGGGCAGCCCCTCCGCCGCGGCGCGCGCGTAGTACTCGGCGCGCCCGGACTGCATGAGCACGGGCACGTCCGGCGCCTCGTCGCGAATGGCGCGGGCGAGCTCGAAGCCTGCGTCGCGCGCCACCGTCCCGTCCCGGGGGAACTCCACGTCGGTGATCACGCCCAGCACGTGCTCGCGGTACCGCGACCACTGCGCCCACGCCTCCTCGTACGACGTGCACAGGAGGATCTTCGGGCGCGCGCGCAGCCGCACCAGCTTGTGCGACAGGTTGCTCCCCTCGCCCAGCGCGTTGGCCGACTGGCGGATGATCTCGGTGTAGACCACCGGCAGCAGCGACGAGTAGTAGCGCATGCTGTCTTCCACGAGCAGCACCACCCGCACGCCTGTGGTGGACGTGTCGTGCGCCACGTTGCGCTGGTCCTCCACGTAGTTGACCATCGCCAGCAGGATGCGGGCGTCGCCCTGCCACATGAAGCAGCGGTCGATGCGCGACAGGTCGGCGCGCGACTCGAAGTCCTTGAACTCGCGGTGATCGTACGCCAGCACGAGCACGGGGACGTCGAGCCCGGCGTCCGCCAGTCGCTGCGCGAGCTGCGTGGCGTCCATGTCGCCCGGATTGATCGTCGTGATGACCAGGTTGAACTGGCGCTGCGCGGTGGCCTTGGCAATGGCCTCGGCGCCGCTCGACACGTGCGTGATGTGCGGGGTGTGGTGCGTGTCGAGGTCCACGAACTCGCGCATCACCAGCTCGTTGAGCCGGCCGTCCTCCTGCAGCGTGAACGCGTCGTACAGGCTCGACACGAGCAGGATGTCCTGCACGCGATACGGCATCAGGTCCTGGAACAGCTCGCTCGGCAGGGCCTCGTCCAGCTTGGTCACCGGTACTTGCTCGCTCACGCCCACTCTCCTAAGCGCATCTCCCGTCTTCCGTCTCCCATCTCCCGTCTCCCGTCTCCCGTCTCCCGTCTCCCGTCTCCCATCTCCCGTCTCCCGTCTCCCATCAATGTAGAAGCGCGGGGTGGCAACTGCCCACCCCGCGCTTGCTCACCGCCGCGAATCGTCGTCGATCAGACGGCTCCTTGGTCCATCATCGCGTTGGCGACCTTCAGGAAGCCGGCGATGTTCGCGCCGTTCACCAGGTTGCCCGGCGTGCCGTAGGTGGCGGCCGCCTCGCTCGATGCCTTGTAGATGCTCTTCATGATCGTGTGGAGCTTGGCGTCCACTTCGTCGCGCGACCAGTTATAGCGCATGCTGTTCTGCGACATCTCGAGCCCCGACACCGCCACGCCGCCGGCATTCGCCGCCTTGCCCGGCGCGAACATCACGCCGTGCTTCTGGAACGCCTCCACGGCCTCCGGCGTGCTCGGCATGTTGGCCCCTTCGGCCACGCAGATGCAGCCGTTCTTCACCAGCTCGGCGGCGTCGTGCCCGTCCAGCTCGTTCTGCGTGGCGCATGGGAGCGCCACGTCCACCTTCACGCTCCACGGGCGCTTGCCGGCGTGGAACGTCGCGCCCTTGAACTTGTCGGCGTACGGCGCCACCACGTCCTGCCCCGACGAGCGCAGCTTGAGCATGAACTCCCACTTCTCGCCCGTCACGCCGTCCGGATCGTGCACGAAGCCGTCCGGGCCCGAGAGCGTCACGACCTTGCCGCCCAGGTCGGCGACTTTCTTCACGGCGCCCCAGGCCACGTTGCCGAACCCGGACACCGCCACGACCTTCCCCTGAAAGTCCGTGCCCTTCGACGCGAGCATCTCCTGCGCGAAGTACACGGTGCCGAAGCCCGTCGCCTCGGGACGAATGAGCGAACCGCCCCAGTTGAGCCCCTTCCCCGTGAGCACGCCGGTGAACTCGTTCTTCAGGCGCTTGTACTGGCCGAACAGGAACCCGATCTCGCGCCCGCCCACGCCGATATCGCCGGCCGGCACGTCGGTGTTGGCCCCGATGTGGCGGAAGAGCTCCGTCATGAAGCTCTGGCAGAAGTGCATCACTTCCGTGTCGCTCTTCCCCTTCGGGTCGAAGTCGCTGCCGCCCTTGCCGCCGCCCATGGGCAGCGTCGTCAGCGAATTCTTGAAGACCTGTTCGAACGCCAGGAACTTCAGGATGCCGAGGTTCACCGACGGGTGGAACCGCAGGCCGCCCTTGTACGGGCCGATGGCGCTGTTCATCTCGATGCGGAAGCCGCGGTTGATCTGGATCTCGCCGTGATCGTCCACCCACGGCACGCGGAACAGGATCACCCGCTCCGGCTCGATCATCCGCTCCATGATGTGCGCGGCCTTGTATTCCGGATGCTGGTCGAGCACGAGGCTCAGCGAATCGACGACTTCGTGCACGGCCTGGTGGAACTCGGGCTCGGCCGGATTCTGCGCGACGACCTTCTCCATCACGGCAGTGACGTAGGCCTTGCCGGTCAGGTTCTTGAGTTGAGAGTGGGAGCGCGCGTCGCGCGAGGGCATGGCGGTCATGTGGTCCGCTTCCTGTGTATGAAGAGCTCCGAAGAGCGCTGTGGTGACGGGACTGATCAAGCGACTGCCTAGGAGAATACCGCCTGGAACAGCCGGACGGCGACAGGGAAGTTGCCATCCCGGTATAAGGTAAAGTCGGGCGTGCCTGATCCAACCCCGCCGCTGGCCGTTCGGTGCGGTTGGGGACGGGGGCGTTTCACCACGGAGCACACGGAGAACGGCTTGAGGGCCACGGAGTACTGCAACTACTTGGAGGAACTGCGCGCGCCACGCGGGACTCTGCGTGGCGCGATGCCTTTAACCCCCTTGTTGTCGTACTCCGTGGCCCTCAGTCGTTCTCCGTGAGCTCCGTGGTGAAAAAGGCCAGCGCACCACCCAAGGCCTACGCCGGCGCCAGCGCCTCCGCTTCCACGCGACGCACCAACTGCTGCCAGTGCGCGTCAATCTCCGCCTGGATGTGCGTCACCTGCTCCGCCGTGAGGTGACGGAACCGCCCCTGCCGGCGCAGGTACGGCTCCACCGGCTCGGCCGCATGGTCCATGGTGAAGCGCCAGCGCTGGCCGCCCTCGACCTCGAGCATCGGGAAGACACGGCTTTGCACCGCCATGCGCGCGAGCTCGATGCCTTCATCATCCCCGCACTTCCACCCAGGCGGGCACGGCGACAGCAGGTGGATGAACCGCGTCCCGCGCATCGCCTTGGCCTTGGCCACCTTGTCGATGAGGTCCACCGGATACGCCACCGTCGCCGTGGCCGCATACGGGATGTTGTGCGCCGCCATGATGGCGAGGATGTCCTTCTTGTTCGTCGCTTCGGGATACTGCGCCGGGGTCGTGGTCGTCCACGCTCCCCACGGCGTGGCCGAGGAGCGCTGGATGCCGGTGTTCATGTACGCCTCGTTGTCGTAGCAGACGTACAGGATGTTCTCATTGCGCTCAGCGGCCCCCGACAGCGACTGCAGGCCGATGTCGAACGTGCCGCCGTCGCCCACCCAGACCATCACCGTCGTGTCGAATTTCCCCTGCACGTCGAGCGCGGCCCGAATGCCCGAGGCCACCGCCGGACCTGTCGCAAAGGCCGTGTGGAAGACGGGCACCTGCAGCGAACTCTGCGGCCACGGTCCGGCGATGATCGTGAAGCAGCACGCGGGCATGACGACGATCGTATCGGGGCCCAGCGCCTTGAGCGCGAGCTTCATGGCGAGCGGGGCCGCGCAGCCGGGACAGGCCAGATGCCCCGACGTGAGAAGGTCGCCCTCGGGCACGCAGTCTGCGATGCGAAGCTGGCTCACGGGTTCACTCCCACCCAAAGGTCCTCGCGGCCGGGCACCGTCGCCGCCCGCGCCCGCTCGATCACGTCGTCAATCACCGCAGGGGTGATGTCGCGCCCGCCGAGCCCGAGCACGAACCCGAACAGCTCCGGACGCTCCGCGTCGGGCAGGTCGTACAGCGCCGACCGCAGTTCCTCGGCGAAGATGCCGCCGTGCCCCGGCGAGACGTTGCGGTCGAGCACCGCGACCCGCGGCACGCCGCGCAGCGCATCGCGCAGCAGCGCGGTCGGGAACGGACGGAACATCTTCACCTTCAGCAGCCCCACCGCCTCGCCCGCCGCGCGCCGCGCATCCACCACCGCGCGCGCCGTGCTCGTCACCGTCCCCGACGTCACGAGCAGCAGGTCGGCCCCCTCCGCGCGGTACGCTTCCACCGCGCCGTACGAGCGGCCGAACATCCGCAGCCAGTCCTTCTCGATCGCCTCGAGCGCCTGCGGCACCTTCTGCAGCGCGTCCTGCTGCAGGAAGCGCATTTCCATGTACGCGTCGGGCCGCACCAGCGCCCCGAAAGCGTGCGGGCTTTCCACGTCCAGCTTGTACGGTGCCACGCGCTTCGGCAGGAACCGGTCCACCAGCTCCTGATCCGGCACGTCCACCGGCTCGGCCGTGTGCGAGAGATAGAAGCCGTCGAGCATCAGCATCACCGGCACGCTGAGCTGCTCCGCGAGCTTGAACGCCATGACGGTGGTGTCCACCACCTCCTGGTTCGTCTCGCAGTAGAGCTGCACCCAGCCCGTGTCGCGCTGCGACAGGCTGTCGTTCTGGTCGGTCCAGATGTTCCACCCCGGCCCAATCGCGCGGTTGATGTCGGCCATCACGATCGGCAGCCGTCCCCCGGCCGCCCAGTGCAGCATCTCGTGCATGTAGAGCAGGCCATGCGACGACGACGCCGTGAAGGCGCGCACGCCGGTGGCCGACGCGCCGATGACCGCCGCCATCGCCGAGTGCTCGGATTCCACCTTGATGAAGCGCGCGGGAAGCGTGCCGTCGGCGCACATCTCCGAGAGCTTCTCCACCACCTGCGTCTGCGGCGTGATCGGGTACGCCGAGATCACCTCGACGCGCGCCAGCCGCACTCCCCACGCCACCGCGTGGTTTCCCACCATCACCTTCTTCATAGCCGGTCCTGCGTCATGGTGATCGCTCCGCGCGGGCATTCGGCGGCGCAGATGCCGCATCCCTTGCAGTAGTCGAGCGCAATCGTGTACGTGCCGTCCTCGGCGCGCGTGATGGCGGCGTCGGGGCAGAAGATCAGGCAGACGTCGCAGTGGGTGCAGACGCCGCAATTGAGGCAGCGCTTCGCCTCGTCCATGGCCTCCGCGGTCGAGAGCCCCGCGTTCACCTCGTCGAAGCCCCCGCGCGCGCGGTCGCTGTCGAGGTGCGGATCGGCGTGGCGCGGCACGCGCTGGTACTGTGCGAAGTTCACGTCGTCCGCGCCGACCACGGCGTTGACCGGATTGACGCGGCGGATCGGGTCACGCCCCATCCAGCGCGCCGCACTCAGGTTCCCGTCGGCGAAGCGCAGCGCGTTCAGCTCGGCCGTGTCGCCGTGATGGCGCCGCAGGTGCCGGTCAATGCCGATGGCGGCGCGTTTGCCGGCGCCCAGCGCATCGGCGACGGTGCGCGCCAGGTCGGTGACGTCGCCGCCGGCATAGAGCATGTCGCGGTTCGTCCCGCCCAGCGCATCCACCTGCAGCCCCGAATCGCTCCCCTCGACGTCCGGGAAGAACCCCTCGAGCACCGACGACTCGCCGATGGCGGTGAGCACCGTATCGGCTTCGATGGTGAAGTGCTCACCCGTCGGCACCGGCCGCCGGCGCCCGCTCGCATCGGGCTCGCCCAGCGCCATGCGCTCGGCGACGAGCGCGCCGACGCGGCCGTTCGCTGCCTTGAACTCCACGGGGTTGGCGAGGAAGACGAACTCCGCTCCCTCGCGCATCGCGTCATCCACTTCTTCCTTGATCGCCGGC
Organism: uncultured Gemmatimonas sp.; assembly: GCA_964416005.1. Classification (GTDB taxonomy): domain Bacteria; phylum Gemmatimonadota; class Gemmatimonadetes; order Gemmatimonadales; family Gemmatimonadaceae; genus PNKL01. The sequence goes on along the minus strand of CAYQCP010000014.1, from coordinate 22,302 downwards.
ATCTGCTCGCGCAGGCGCCGGTAGACCACCGTCACCTTGGCCCCCAGCCGCATCGCCGAGCGGGCGCAGTCCATCGCCGTGTTGCCGCCACCCACCACCACCACGTGCCGGCCGAGGTCGGGGCGCTTGCCGCTGTTGACGTCGCGCAGGAAGACGAGCCCCGGCTGCACGCCGGGCAGCTGCTCACCCGGCACGCCGAGGGCGCGGCTCGTGTGCGCGCCGGTCGCGATGCACACCGCGTGGAACAGCTCCGTCAGTTCCTTCCACGTGACGTGCTCGCCGATGCGCACGCCGCACTTGATCTCCACGCCATGCGCCACGACGCGCGCGATGTCGCCATCGAGCACCTCGCGCGGGAGGCGATACTCCGGGATGCCGAGGCGCAGCATCCCGCCCGCCTCCCTGGCCGACTCGTAGATCGTCACTCCGTAGCCGAACCGTGCCAGGTGGTAGGCGCAGGCCAGACCCGCCGGCCCCGACCCCACCACCGCGACGCGCTCCGTACGCCGCTCGCCCGTCAGCACGGGCGCCGGCCGCCGGTGTGCAAGGTCGCCCATCGCGCGCTCCACGGCGTGAATCGCCACCGCCCCGTCCAGCGAGCGCCGGTTGCACGTGTTCTCGCACGGGTGATGGCAGACGCGCCCCGTGACCGCCGGCAGCGGATTCTCCGCGAGCAGCAGGTCGCGCGCCTCATCCACGCGCCCCTCGCGCAGCAGGTTCAGGTAGCCCTCGATGTCGATGCCCACGGGGCAGCCGGCGTTGCACGGCGCCACGCGATCGTGATAGGCCGGGCGCTTGTACTTCCACGAACCGGTGCGCGTGACGAGCGTGGACGTCGTGCTCATTGCCACTTCCGGGATGGCGCGCGCGCCGTCCGTCGTCGTGATCGTCTCAGGCACGGGCCACCTCCGTGAGGTGCGCGTCACGCATCGCGGCGTGGCGCACCGCCGTGACCGCTTCGGCGGCGGCGGCGATGTTGGCGTCGATCTGCATCGGCACCTCCTCACGGATCGCGTCGCGCACGCTGTCCATCGTGATCGTCCCCGAGTCGGCGGCGAAGGCGCCGAGGATGGCGGTGTTCACGATCGGCTGGCTCTTGCCGCCGAGGCCGTGCCGGATGGCGATGCCGGTGGCGTCGATGGTGCTGACGTGGAAGCGCTCAAGCAGCTGCGGGAAGTCCTCGGGCGCCTGGTCGGTGTTGATGAGGATGCGTCCGCCCCGCTTGAGCCCGGCGGTGATATCGGTCGCCCCGATCAGCGTCGGGTCGAGCACGATCAGCTCGTCCGGCTCGCGAATCTCGCAGCGCAGCTTGATGGGCGCATCGTCCACGCGCAGGAAGGCCGTGACCGGCGATCCGCGGCGCTCGACGCCGAACATGGGGAAGGACTGCACCTCGCGTCCTTCAAGAAAGAGTGCCACGGCCAGCAGCTTTGAGGCGATGACGGTGCCCTGACCGCCGCGGCCGTGCAGTCGCAATTCACGCATGGTGTGGTTTCGGTTGCCGGGTGGGCTCGTGCGCGGCGTCGCCGGTCGCGTCACGGTGCTCGTCGCAGAGGCGGTTGGTCGACCGGTCGCAGTGCTCGCAGTCCACCTGCACCTCGGCGCAGGGCACGCCATCACACTGTGCGACCTGGCAGGGAACGCCGGTGCCGGCCTGCGGCGGCTCCGCAGCGCGCGCTGGAACTGCAGGGGCGACAAGCATGTGCCTTCCCGTTCCGTAATGACGCGGCGGACATTCGGCCGCCGTCAGGGGCATAGTAACGGAGGGATGAGGCGAGGGTGGTGGGGTGAAGACCCTGCTTGTGCGTCAGAGAAGACACCACAGGCGAGGGACGGGGGCGGAGTGCGGGGGCTTCGTGCGGGGGGAGGAGTGGAGTGTTGAGTGAGGTGGAACGAGGGGGACCCGGCAGTCAACCGCGTCCCCCTTCGCCTCCGCACTTCACTCATCCCCCCGCACCAAACCCCCGCTCCCCGCACGCCGCACGCGTCCCCCTGTTACCTCGACAGCGTCTTCCGCGGCACCCGACTATCCGCCATCGCCGCGTGGTATGCGTACGACGCCATAACGACGCTGTTCTTCATCAGGTCGTTCGGGTTGATCGTCTCGAGGAAGTCGAGGTTCGTGTGTCCCGCGCTTCCCGGGAGGCGATCCTGGATGAACTGGAAGCCCGGCAGGCCCGCGTCGTCGAACGGCACGTGATCGGTGCTCCCCACGCTCTGGTTCGACACCGCCGTCATCCCGAAGTCGCGGAACGGCTCCATCCAGGCGGAGAGCATCGTGCGCGCTGATTCGTTGCCCTGCAGGTAAATGCCGCGGTACTGCCCCGCGCCGTAGTCCTGGTTGAAGTAGGCCGAGAACTTCTCGTACGCCGGCTTCGGCGGATTCAGCGAGTCGCGCGGCGAGCCGAAATGCTTGCGCACGTAGGCGCGCGAACCCCAGATCCCCTGCTCCTCGCCGTTCCACAGCGCCACGCGAATGGTGCGGCGCGGCTTGGCGCCCACCGCCTTGAGAATGCGCGCCGCCTCGAGCGCCACCGCCACGCCCGACGTGTTGTCGCTCGAGTTCGGGCTGGCATGCCACGTGTCGAAATGGGCGCCGATCATCACGACCTCGTCCTTGAGGTCGCTGCCCGGAATCTCGCCGAGGATGTTGGCGGCCTGCTCCACCCGTTCGCCGATGCGGTTGCGCACCTCCACTTCGACCTTCACCGGCAGTCCACGCGCGAGAATGCGGTACATGCGGTTGTAGTGCTCGGGCGTGATGGCGACGATGGCGGGGGACGCGAGCATGCCGGCGCGCGCATAGAAGTCCTCCCGCGAGCCGGGGCGCGAGAACCCGCGGACGAACCCGACGCCGCCACTCTCGCTCTGCAGGACGACCGCGACGCCCTCGGCCGCGTAGAATGCGGTCTTCTCCACGGCGGACAGCGCGTCGGGATTGCGCACCGCGCGCGGCGGCGCGACGCGCGGCGGCACGATGACCACGTGTTCGAGCGCGGCGAGCGCACTGTCGGTGAGGCGCGGCGTTCCCGCGGCCATCGCCTCGAGGTTGATCGGCACCGGCGGCGTCACGAGCACCGCCTTTCCTCGCAGCGTGCCGCGGTACTTTTCGAGATCAGTGCGCGACTGCAGGTCCACGATCACCGCCTCGGCGACGACGCGCCCGTTGGTGCCGTTGGTGTGCGCGATCGGATAGCCGGTCATCGGCGTGTAGTCGGGCTCGAGCAGGTGCAGCGACACGTACTCGTTGTCCCACGTGACGCCGTAGTCCATGAATGGCTCGAACGCGACGTTCACGAGGCCGATGCGCGCCATCTCGTCGGCGGCCCATCGCTGCGCGCGCTGCATGTCGCGCGACATCGTGAGGCGCGCGCCGAGGACGTCGGTCATGTACGACTCGAAGTCCATGACGCGTGAGCGTTGCAGTCCTTCCTCGCGAATCTTCGCCACCATGGCCCAATCCACGGTCACCGGTCCGGTGGGCATGGCGGCGGTGGTCAGGAGGAGAAGCGCGGCGGTAAGTAGACGACGGGCGGTGACCATGGGCGGATCCTGTCGGTATGGGGTCGAGCGGACGACGCAGGCGACGGCCAAGGTGCGTGGTCGCGTCGGCAATTGAAAGAGCAGCCCTGCACGGGTGATCGGCGGTCCATCGTGCGGCAGGGGCCGCCGGAAGTCGTTGCGGGACAGGCAGTTTCGACGCTCCGGCGCCGCAGCCGACGGCCCCGCTTACGTAGTCGATCGGAGGGGTAAACGGAGGGCCGTAGTGCTACGTAAGGAAAGCCCTGAATCGCTGTATAAGTAAGTACCCCAGCCAGTTGCGTGAGCCGCCTGACAGATGAGATGCGTTCTCACTCTCAGATTTCCGATTGCCCAACTGCCTTTCGGCAGCGCTCCAACGAATGCGGGCAGCAACAGTTTCACTCGGGTGCGCACCTCAGGAGGGTGCCATGACATTTATCAACGTTCGAGGAAGTGGCATCCGCTCCATGCGGCCGCTGACTTGGCTCGTCGGAAGCGCGCTCGCGGCAATCGTCGCGATGGCGCCGCTCTCGGCTGAGGCCCAGGCGAAGGCGCAGAAAGCGGAGGCCGCGGTCTCGGGAGCGACGTACGTGGGTCAAGAGACCTGCGTCGGCTGCCACGAGAGCGTGAAGGTGGACGGCTTGCACGCCATGAAGGCGGATAGCAGGTCGCCAGCCGGCGCCAAGGGCTGCGAGAGCTGCCATGGCCCGGGAAGCAAGCACGCGGACGATCCGGAGAAGGTGAAGCCGGTCCGGTTCGGCAAGATCAGCGCGACGGACGCCTCGTCGTACTGCACCTCGTGCCATACGTCGAGCGAGCACGCCTTCTGGGCGAACAGCAAGCACGAGGCGCGCAACGTGTCGTGCCAGTCGTGCCACAGCGTGCACAACCCGAAGGGTGCGAAGCAGCTCAAGGAAGCAACGCAGACGAAGCTCTGCGCCTCGTGCCATCAGGCGATCGTCAGCAAGGTCAACCGGTTCAATCACATGCCGGTGCGCGAGGGCAAGCTGGAGTGCTCGGCGTGCCACAATGTGCATGGTTCGGCGAACGTCAAGATGCTCAACGCCGGCGTCAACATTGACCAGAGCTGCACCAGCTGCCACCAGGAGAAGCGCGGTCCGTTCCTGTGGGAGCACGCGCCGGTGTCCAACTCCTGCGTGACCTGCCACGACCCGCACGGCTCCAACAACGACCGCATGCTGGTCGCCAAGCAGCCGGGCATCTGCCAGCGCTGCCACGTCTCGTCGCGGCATCCGCCGACCGTGTACGACAAGTTCGTCCAGCAGAATTCCCAGAACTCCAACAAGATCACGGGCCGCTCGTGCTTGAACTGCCATCAGCTCATTCACGGGTCCAATTCACCCAACGGCAAGGCGTTTCTACGCTAACGGTGAGGGAGACAACCATGCGCAAGAGCTACATGATTTCGGCCGCGCTGCTTGTGCTCGCTTCCGCCAGCGTGGCGGGAGCGCAGCAGAAGGCCGCGGCGCCGGCAAAGCCGGCACTCGAACAGACCTGGGAGCTTGGCTTCCGGGCGACCACCGTGGATGGCGACGAAGCCCGGTATGAGCGCTATCAGTCGCTCAAGAACGGCCTCTTCAGCCAGATTGGCATCAGCAAGGCGAGTGATGCCGTCGCGTACAGCTTCAACGCCTTCAACGTCGGCTACGACGACCAGGCGTACGCGTTCGACTACAATCGCTTCGGCAAGGCCAAGTTCTCGCTGTCCTACAATGGCCAGCCGCTGAACTACGCGTACAATACGGTGACGCCGTATCGCTACGCCGGCGACAACAAGTGGACGCTCGACCCGACGCTCCGCACCCGCGTGCAGAACGCGGAAGTGGGCGTGGTGGGCATCCCGAACTCGGCGACCACGTACGCGCAGGGGTCCATCTACCGGACCATCGCCCAGTTGTTCGAGATGTCCGCCCAGCGCAACACGCTGGCGGCGAGCATGAAGTACCGCCTCACCCCGATGGTCGACTTCGACCTGTCGTTCCAGAACATCCAGCGGTCCGGCAACCAGCCGTGGGGCGCCGCCTTCGCGTTCAGCAGCGCGCAGGAGATTCCCATGGCCATCGACAACGTCACCAACGAGCTGACGGCCGGCCTCGAGATGAGCAAGCCGGAACTCGGCATGATCCGCGCCGAGTACCAGGGGTCGTTCTTCAAGCAGAACTTCCTCTCGATGGAGTGGGACAATCCGGTCCGGGCCACGGACTACGACAACGGCAAGACACCGCCGAACGGCCCGTGGGACGCGAGCGGCTACAGCAACGGCCGCGGCCCCGCCTTCGGCCGGATGGCGATGGCGCCGAGCAACGCGTTCAACTCGCTCCGCGTGATGGGCCTCTACAAGATGCCCGGCAACACCACGCTGAACGGCCAGTTCATGATCGGGCGGATGTCGCAGGACGAGGACCTCATCCCGTTCACGACGAACACGAAGATCGCGCAGGCCGCCACGTACCAGTTCTTCCCCGGCCTGGCGCAGCTGCCGCGCGCGTCGGCGGAAGCCGAGGCGGATGTCATCAACGCGCTCGTCAACTTCACGACGCGGCCGACCGACTACTTCGCGTTCGACATGAAGTACCGGTTCAATGACCACGAAGTGGGGACGCCGACATACAACGGCGAGTACAACGTCCGTTTCGACGCCGTGCCGGAATACGTGCCGGGGACGAAGACGCACCACCTCAACCTCCGCCAGAGCACGGTGGAGACCGGGGCGACGTTCACGCTGCCGAGCCGGTTCACCTCGCTGCGCCTCGGCTACATCCTGGACGACATCAAGCGCGGCGGTCGCTCGTTCAGCGACATGACGGACTACACGTTCCGCGCCTCGCTCGACGCCTACCAGAACAAGTTCTTCAGCCTGCGCGGCATTCTGGAGACGACCACGCGCATCGGCAGCGGCCTGTCCGAGGAGATCTGGTACGAGATCGGGCACCGCAACGAGCTGCGGTTCTATGACGAAGCCGACATGGACCGCATCAAGGCCACCGCGGTGCTCGGGCTCACGCCGAGCAGCAAGTTCGACCTGAACCTGTCGTACGCGATGACCGACGACGAGTACGCCGGCGAGGGGCATGAGTTTGGTCTCCTCAGCGCGTCGAGCTCGTCGTTCAGCCTGACCGGCAACTGGTACCTGAACGACAAGGTCACCGTTGGCGGCTCGTACGGCATGGACAACTGGAAGTCCAACCAGCTGGCCCGCAACGCCAACCCGGATGCCGGCCCGACGGCGATCTACAACAGCTGGGCGGATCCGCTGCGCAACTGGTCCATGGACAACGACGAGGACGTCACGAACGCCAGCTTCTGGATCGACCTGATCCAGGCGCTGCCGAAGACGGACATCCGCTTCGCCTTCAACTTCAGCGACTCGGACCTCCTGTACGACATGTACGGACCGCGCATCGAGGCCTTCAAGGCCCCGGACAACACCGCGCTGCGCAACCCGCTGGACAGCCGTCCGTGCGCGACGGGCATCGCGTCCTGCTTCATTCCGTGGCCCAACGTCACGAACTCCTGGACGCAGATGAAGCTCGATGTGCGCCACATGATGAAGCCGAACCTGGGCATCGGCCTTGGCTTCCAGTACGAGAAGTTCGAAGTCGTGGACTTCAATACGCTCGACAATGCGGACGGCACGCCGCGCTTTGACACGAACGGCCTCATCGGCACCGGGTACGGCAACCGGCCCTATGACGGCACGACGATCATCGCGAAGCTGATTTACAAGTTCTAGCTGGTCGTTTGCAGGACCGGGCGGCACCACCCATCGGGTGGTGCCGCCTTGTTTCTTGCCCTTCGGGGTGGATGGAGCCATGGCCGTCCCGACCGCCCATCGTTGCCAGTAAGGCAAATGCTTACGTAGAACCCGCAAACTCTCCGACTGACGCCGCCTGTCGGATCCGGCATTCTCCTGTCCATCTGTCCTCCGTTGGGGGACGGGCATTCAGGAAAAAGTGGAGAGCATTCGGCTAAACCCGAATCCCGCACCTCAGGAGGGTGTCATGTCGGATCGGAAGCGTCGGGGAAGGGGTAGTCGCCTCAGCGGGCCCGTGTTGGGGCTCGCACTCGCGCTGTTGGCGGGGGTGACCGCTTCAGCGGGCGCACAGCAGGGCAAGCAGACCGCGGCGGACGCCGGCGCGGCCACCTATGTGGGCATGGAGACGTGCCTCGGATGCCACGAGAACAAGGCCGGCGACAAGACGCTCCACTTCAAGGCCGTGGACGCCCGCACGCCGGCCGGCGCCAAGGGCTGCGAAAGCTGCCACGGCCCCGGCAGCAGGCACGCGGACGATCCGGAGAAGGTGAAGCCGGTCCAGTTTGGCAAGATCAGCGCGACGGAAGCGTCGGCGTATTGCACCTCCTGCCACACGTCGAGCGAGCACGCGTTCTGGGCCAACAGCAAGCACGAGGCCCGCAACGTGTCGTGCCAGTCGTGCCACAGCATTCATAGCCCCAAAGGCGACAAGCAGCTGAAGGAGGTTTCGCAGATGAGGCTCTGCGCCTCCTGCCATGCCGCCATTGTGAACAAGCTGAGTCGCTTCAACCACATGCCGGTGCGCGAGGGCGCGTTGCAGTGCTCGTCGTGCCACAACACGCACGGCTCTCCGAACGTCCGCATGCTCCGCGCCGGCACGAACATCGACCAAAGCTGCACGAGCTGCCATCAGGAGAAGCGCGGCCCCTTCCTGTGGGAGCACGCGCCGGTATCGAACTCCTGCGTCACGTGTCATGACCCGCACGGCTCCAACAACGACCGCATGCTCGTGGCCAAGCTGCCCGGCCTCTGCCAGCGCTGCCACGTCTCGTCGCGGCATCCGCCGACGGTCTACGACAAGTTCGTGCAGCAGAACTCGACAGGCGCGAACAGGATCACGGGTCGCTCGTGCGCGAACTGCCACCAGCTGATCCACGGCTCCAATTCACCGAACGGCAAGGCGTTCCTCCGCTAAGGGAGAGGGAGACTGAGATGCGCAACAGTTACATGATTTCGGCCGCGCTCCTCGTGCTCGGCTCCGCCAGCGTGGCGGACGCGCAGCAGAAGGCCGCGGCGCCGGCGAAGCCGGCACTCGAGCAGGCGTGGGAGGTGGGCTTCCGTGCGACCACCACGGATGGCGACGAAGCCCGCTACGAGCGTTACCAGGACCTGCGGAGCGGTGCCTTTTCCAGGATCTGGATGGGCAAGGCTTCCGATGCAGTCGCCTATGACTTCAGCGCCCGGAATATCGGATACAACGACCAGGCGTTCAACGTCAGCTACAATCGGTTCGGCAAGGCGAAGTTCAACCTCGGCTTCAACGGCCTGCCGCTGAACTACGCGTACAACACGCTCACGCCGTACCGGTACGCGGGTGACAACAAGTGGACGCTGGACCCGACGCTCCGCACGCGGGTGCAGAACAAGGAAACGGGTATCGTGGGCATCGCGTCCAACGCGGCCCAGGACGTGACCGGTTCCATCTTCCGGTCGATTGCCACGAACTTCCCGATGTCGGCACAGCGCAACACGCTGAACATGGACGCGCAGTACCGCGTGCACCCGCTGGCGACGGTGGACCTCAGCTACAAGCTGACCACCAAGTCCGGCAACCAGCCGTGGGGTGCGTCGTTCGCGTTCAGTGACGCAACCAACATCCCGATGGCCCTGGACAACACGGCCACCGACATCACCGCCGGGATCGAGGTCAACAAGCCCCGTATCGGCATGCTCCGCGCCGAGTACCAGGGGTCGTTCTTCAAGAACGAGTTCCGCTCGATGGAGTGGGACAATCCCCTCCGCGCGACGGATTTCGACAACGGCAAGACGCCGCCCGCTGGCCCGTGGGACGCCGCCGGCTACAGCAACGGCAACGGCGCGGCGTTTGGCCGGATGTCGATGGCACCGAGCAACAGCTTCAACGCGTTCCGCGTGATGGGCCTCTACAAGATGCCCGGCAACACCACGCTGAACGGGCAGTTCATGATCGGGCGGGTGTCGAACGACGAGGAACTGCTCCCGTGGACGTCGAACGCGAAGATCGCGCAAGCCGCCACGTACCAGTTCTTCCCCGGCCTGGCGCAGCTGCCGCGCGCGTCGGCGGAAGCCGAGGCGGATGTCATCAACGCGCTCGTCAACTTCACGACGCGGCCGACCGACTACTTCGCGTTCGACATGAAGTACCGGTTCAATGACCACGAAGTGGGGACGCCGACATACAACGGCGAGTACAACGTCCGTTTCGACGCCGTGCCGGAATACGTGCCGGGGACGAAGACGCACCACCTCAACCTCCGCCAGAGCACGGTGGAGACCGGGGCGACGTTCACGCTGCCGAGCCGGTTCACCTCGCTGCGCCTCGGCTACATCCTGGACGACATCAAGCGCGGCGGTCGCTCGTTCAGCGACATGACGGACTACACGTTCCGCGCCTCGCTCGACGCCTACCAGAACAAGTTCTTCAGCCTGCGCGGCATTCTCGAGACCACCACCCGGATCGGCAGCGGCCTGTCCGAGGAGATCTGGTACGAGATCGGCCACCGCAACGAGCTGCGGTTCTATGACGAAGCCGACATGGATCGCCTGAAGAGCACAGTGATCCTCGGCCTCACGCCGAGCAGCAAGTTCGACTTCAATCTCTCGTTCGGGTACCTCGACGATGAGTACACGGGCGAAGGACACGAATTCGGCCTGCTCAGCAGCTCCAACACGTCCCTCAACGCGTCCGGCAATCTGTACCTGAGCGACAGGGTCACGCTCGGCGCGTCGTTCGGCACCGACAACTTCGAGTCGAACCAGAAGGCCCGCAACGCCAACCCGGACGCCGGTCCAACGGCGCCGTACAACAGTTGGGCCGACCCGAAGCGCGACTGGTATCTCGACAACGACGAGAAGGTCACGAACATTGGCGTCTGGATTGACCTGCTCCAGGCCCTGCCGAAGACGGATATCCGGTTCGGCTTCAACTTCAGCGATTCGGACCTCAAGTACGACCTGAACGGTCCGCGCGTCGAGGCGCTGAAGGCGCCCGATGACCTCACCAAGCGGACGGCTGGCGACGGCCGCCCGTGCGCGACCGGCGTCGCCTCCTGCTTCATTCCGTGGCCGAACGTGACGAACGATTGGACGCAGATGAAGCTCGATGTGCGCCACATGCTCCGTCCCAACCTGGGCCTCGGCCTGGGCTATCAGTATGAGAAGTTCAACATCGTCGATTTCGCGACGACCGACGTCACGCCTGGCGTACCGCGCATGGACCCGCTCGGTATCATCTCGACCGGCTACGGCAACCGTCCGTACACCGGCTCGACGATCGTCGCCAAGCTGATCTACAAGTTCTAGCGACGCACTGCTGCAGACGGACGGAGCGGCACCTCCTTCGGGGGGTGCCGCTCTGCTTTACGGCGACTGAGGATCTGGAATCCGGATTGTGATTGAGGAACGCGATCTCGGATCGTGACTGGCGATTGCTCCCTGCCGGCTGTCCGTCGTAGCTTCCAGTCATCCCCCCGCACCCCGCACCACACCCTGTTCCCCGCACTCTGCACCTCAATGCCAATCTCCCGCCGCAGTTTCGTGCAGTCCTCGGCCCTCGCGTTAGCCGCCACCGCCCTCGACTGGCGCGCGCTCCTCGCGCAGGGCGGGGCGTTCCCGCAGCCCGGCACCCTCGTCCTCGTGCGCGGCACCGTCGGCACCTTCAGCGGCCGGGGGGGCGTCATCGGCTGGCACATTGACGGCCAGAGCGCCGTGGTCGTGGATTCGCAGTTCCCCGACTCGGCCAAGACCTGCCTCGACGCGGTGAACGCGCGCACCAACGGGCGCACACTCGATTACCTGGTCAACACCCACCATCACGGCGACCACACGGGCGGCAACGGCGTCTTCCGCCCCGCCGCACGCAAGATCCTCGCCCACGCCAACGTGCCGCGCCTCCAGCGGGCCGCCGCGGAGCGCGCGGCGCAGGCGCCCCAGCCCGGCGTCGCGTCGCCGCCGCCGGCCCAGACCTACGCCGACACGCTGTTCGAGACCACGTGGCGCGAGCAGGTCGGCGGAGAGACAATGGCGCTCGCGCACTTCGGCCCGGCGCACACCGGCGGCGACGCCACCGTGACCTTCGAGAAGGCGAACGTGGTGCACATGGGCGACCTGATGTTCCACCGGCGTCATCCCGTCATCGACCGGCCGGGGGGCGCCTCCATCGCCAACTGGATCGTCACGCTCGAGAAGGTGACGCGCGCCCACGACGCGGACACGATCTACATCTTCGGCCACGCGGCGGCGAACCTCCCCAGCACGGGACCGGCGGCCGACCTGCTCTACCATCGCGACTACCTCACCGCCCTGCTCGAGTTCGTGCGCGGCGAGATCAAGGCCGGCAAGCCGAGGGAGGTGATCGTCAAGATCACGGAGCCGCTCAAGGGCTTCCCCGACCACGGTCCGCTCACCGAGCGGCCGCTCACCGCGGCGTACGACGAACTGACCGCTTGACGCCCGCCGCGCACCCCCGATACTGTTCGAGACCAACATGACGACGCCCTCGACCCAGCGGTTCACCCGCAATAACAACCGGAATCCCCGCGCGAATCGCGCGTGGACCGGCTTGGGCGCGTTGTAGACAGCCCCGCTTCCGGACCACCCCCGATTCGCAGCCGCGAGTCGGGGGTTTTTCTTTTCCCTGGAGTTCCCATGTGCGGCATCCTCACCATCCTCGGCCTCGATCCGACACGCGCTCCCCACACGGAGCTGCGGCGGCAGGCGCTCGCGCTCGCCCGCACGGTGCGCCACCGCGGCCCCGACTGGAGCGGCATCTACAGTGACGAGCAGGCCATCCTCGCGCACGAGCGGCTCTCCATCGTGGACGTGGAGCACGGGGCGCAGCCGCTCGTCGACGTCGACACGGGGGCCGTGCTCGCCGTGAACGGCGAGATCTACAACCACCGCGACCTGCGCGCCGCACTCACGAGGCCGCACGCCTTCCAGACCCTCTCCGACTGCGAGGTGCTCCTCTACCTCTACGACGAGGGCGCGCCGCGCGAGTTCCTCAACCGCATCAACGGCATCTTCGGCTTTGTCCTGCACGACCCGCGACGGCGGACGTTCCTGATCGCGCGCGACCCGATTGGCGTGATCCCGCTCTACGTGGGATGGGACCGGCACGAGCACATGTTCGTGGCCTCGGAAATGAAGGCGCTCACCGGCCACTGCGAGCGCATCCGCGAGTTCCCGCCCGGGCACTTCTACCTCGGCCATCAGGCCGACCGCGGCTTCCAGCGCTACTACGAGCCAGCGTGGGCCGAGCCCGGACGCGTCCCGGACGCACCGTACGACGCCGCCGCGCTGCGCGAGGCGCTGGAGGGCGCGGTGCACCGCCAGCTGATGTGCGACGTGCCGTACGGCGTGTTGATCAGCGGCGGCGTGGACTCGTCACTTGTCGCGTCCATCGCCGCCAAGTATCGCGAAGCGCGCGTCGAGGACGGCGATCGCGGTCCGAGTTGGTGGCCGCGCATCCACTCGTTCGCCGTCGGCCTGGAGGGCGCGCCGGACCTGGCGCCGGCCCGGATGGTCGCGGAGCACATCGGCGCCATCCACCACGAGATCCACTTCACGGTGCAGGAGGGGCTCGACGCGCTGTCGGACGTGATCTACCACCTCGAGACGTTCGACATCACGACCATCCGCGCCTCCACGCCCATGTACCTGATGATGCGGAAGATCCGCGCGATGGGGATCAAGATGGTCCTTTCGGGCGAGGGGGCGGACGAGATCTTCGGCGGCTACCTCTACTTTCACAAGGCGCCGGACGGACCGGAGCTGCAGGCGGAGTGCGTGCGCAAGCTGCAGAAGCTGCACCTGTACGACTGCGCTCGTGCCAACAAGTCGGGGGCGGCGTGGGGGGTCGAGGTGCGCGTGCCGTTCCTCGACCGCGCGTTCCTGGACGTGGCGATGAACCTCGAACCCTCCCTAAAGCTTCCGCGCAACGCCGACCGGCCGCGGCCGATCGAGAAGTTCCCCCTGCGCCACGCCTTCACCGGCGCCATTCCCGACGCCGTCCTCTGGCGCCAGAAGGAACAGTTCTCCGACGGCGTCGGATACCCATGGATCGACGGCGTGAAGGCCCACGCCGAGCGCGAGATCACCGACGGCATGCTCGCTGGCGCGGCGGAGCGGTTTCCGGTGAAGACGCCGGAGACCAAGGAGGCGTACCTGTATCGTCAGCTCTTCGAGAACCACTTCCCCTCGGCCACCGCGGTGCACTGCGTGCCGTGGGAACGCAGCGTCGCCTGCTCAACGGAAACGGCGCTGCGCTGGGATGCGGCGTTCACGAAGATGGCGGATCCGTCGGGGCGGGCGGTGATGGACATCCATCTATCCGGATATACGGATGCGTCCACCTAGGTGCGGGGTGCAGGGAACAGGGTGTGGTGCGGGGTGCAGGGTGCGGAGTGGATTCGGAGACGTACATTCCATCCCGATTCCCCGTGCGCCCTGAGGAGATCCATGCGTCATCGTGTTGCCGCCACCCTGCTCCTGCCGCTCGTCGCCGCTGTCGCGGCGGCGCAGTCCACTGCTTCCTCCCCCGCCCCGGCAGCAGCGCCCACCGCCGCACTGGTGGCCGCCCGCGCAGCGCGCGACTCGGCGGCGCTGGAACGCCTGCGCAACGACTGGGCCGGGTTGCGGCGGTACCGCGCGGCCAATGACTCGCTGGGCGCGCCCGCCGCTGGCGAGCGGAGGGTCGTCTTCTACGGCAACTCGATCACCGACTCGTGGGCGCGGCACTTCCCGGCGATGTTCCCGGGCAAGCCCTACGTCGGCCGCGGCATCAGCGGCCAGACGACGCCCCAGATGCTCGTGCGCTTCCATCAGGACGTCATCGCGCTGAAGCCGGCCGTCGTCGTGATCCTCGCCGGGACCAACGACATCGCGGGGAACACCGGTGCGTCGACCCAGGCGATGATCGAGGACAACCTGAGCGCGATGACCGAGATCGCCCAGGCACACGGCATTCGCGTGGTCCTCTCGTCGGTGCTACCGGTCTATGACTACCCGTGGAAGCCTGGGCTGGAGCCCGCACCCAAGATTCTCGCGCTCAACGCCTGGATGAAGCGCTACGCCGCGTCGGTGGGCGCCTTCTACCTCGACTACCACTCGGCCATGGCCGACGCGCGCGGCGGACTTCCCCCCGCGCACTCGGGGGACGGGGTGCACCCGAACGAGGCAGGGTACCGTGTCATGGCGCCGCTGGCGGAGGCGGCGATTGCGGCGGCGCTCCGACGGCGATAAGCGATCCACGGAACGAGGAGGGGGTAGAGGCGAGGAGGGACGAGGGGTGGAACGAGGAGGGAGGCCGCTGGCGCACCAGTGACCTCCCTCCTCGTTCCACATCTCGTCGCTCGTTCCTACGCCTCTACCCGCTCCTCGTTCCGCGCCGTGAACGCATCAGCGGAGATAGTCTGCCATCCAGTCCTCAATCAGCGCGCGCTGTCCCGGCGTCAGGTACCGCGCGCCCCGCACGAGTCCCACGCAGAGCGCGCTCTCGCAGTGGCAGCGGAACGGCTCGGCCATGTCGTACTCGGTGGTGTTGTAGTTGAACGACACCGTCTCGCCGGGGGCAATGTCCCGGCGCGCGATCACCGCGCGCTTGCGGATGAGCGTATTCGGGTCGCACGCGTGATCCATGTAGCGCCAGAAGAAGCGACGCACGACTTCATTCGCGTCGTGGGCGTCGTCCTGGTCGAGGTGGAGGTTCTTCCCCACCTGGATCGAGAAGCGCGTCGGGATCGGCGTCTCGCGGCCCACGACCGTGAAGATCATCTTCCCCGCCGCGATCGGCCGGATGGCGATCAGCTTCCGCCAGTCGTGGGTGACGAGCACCCCCAGCAGGTCCGAATCACAGCGGAGGATGGCGCCCGGCGCATGGTCGGGGAGCGGCGTCGATACGTCGAGCGGTTGTGGGTCGGTCATGGTCCCAGGCGTCGGCCGACGGTTGCAGCGGTGCACTGCCGCAACCCCGGAATGGTCGCGCGTTGGCCTGCTATGGTGTGTTGCGATGCGAGCAATCTAGTGGATCTGGCGAATCATGCTATGGCTGGCGGCGTGCAATTGCCCGCAGCGCTAGCGCCGCACCTTCTCCACGGGCGACAGCTGCGCCAGCCGCTCCCGCGCCGCCCCACCTCGGTTCACCTTCATCGGCGGTCGCCGCGCGCACCGGGAACCCGCGCAGGACCCGAGACGTTGCGTGCACACGTGCCACACTCCACGCTCTTCAACTACGTCCTGTACCAGACGGGCTGGTTCGCCTGCATCCTCGGCGCCGCCTGGCACCGGCCGATGACCGGTTTCGGCATCGCCGTGCTGCTGACCGCAGTGCACGTGTGGCGCGCCGAGGACCGCGCCACGGAGTCGCGGCTCATCCTGATGGCGCTGACCCTCGGGGTCGCCGTCGAGGGCCTTCAGGGGTGGAACGGCACCTATGCGCAGTTCACGTCGGGCAGCGTGATGGCGTGGATGTCGCCCCCGTGGCTGCTGGCGATGTGGGCGCAGTTCGCCACGACGTTTCGCTTCAGCATGCGCGGCGTGATGATGCACCCGTGGCGGGCCATGGTGTTTGGCCTGGTGGGCGGGCCCATCGCCTTCCTCGCGGGTGAGCGGCTTGGTGCGGTGACCCTCGCACGGCCGTTGGTGCCCGCCCTGCTGCAGCTCGCGATCGCGTGGGGCGTCGCGTTATACCTCTGCGCGAGGGTGACGCGCGCCATCGCCCCGGCGCATGCAGGCGGGCGCTACAGGACGTAGCGGTTGAGTTGCGTGCGGCGTGGCCAGCGCCTAGATCATAGCGCGTCGGCAGGTCGCATTCGCTGTTGCCCCCAACCCTGGATCCAATGCGCCCGAAATGTTTCGGGCCGGCCCTGCGCGCTGCACCGGCGCGACGCTGGCCTCTCGTGCTCGCCTGCGCGGCCATGGCCTGCGCCAGCAACCCGGTGCTGCGGCGAGCCACGCTGATCTCGGATGCGGACAAGGTGGCCAAGGCCGCCCTCGCGCGCGAGGAGAGCCTCGACCCCAGCAAGATCCCGCCGCGCACGTTCGCGATCGTCCCGTTCACGGTGGCGGCGACGGATACGCTGCTGCAGCCGCTGAGCTTCGGGCTCGCGGACCTGCTGCTCAATGACCTCGCGACGTCACCGATGCTCCGGCTCGTGGAGCGCGTGCAGACCGAGGCGATCCTCCGCGAGCTCGATCTCGTGGATCAGGGCATTGCGGACCCGCGGCAGGCGCCGCGCGTCGGCCGCCTCGTCGGCGCCCGGCAGATTCTCATCGGCGACGCCGCGCGCGGCAACGCGGGGGTCGTGCGGCTGAGCGCGCGCGTCGTGGATGTCATTGGCGGCACCGTGCAGGACCTCGTATACGCGGAGGCGCCGCTCGACCGCGTGATCGACGCCGAGAAAGCGCTCGCCCTGCTGTTGTTCGAGCGGCTGGGCATACAGCTCACGCCCGCCCAGCGGCAACGCATCGAGCAACGGCAGACGACACAGCTCGCGGCGCTCGTCGCGTACGGCCGCGGCGTGCAAGCCGAAGCGCGCGGCGATGCGGCGGGCGCCACGGCGGCCTTTGAAGACGCCTCCCGCCTCGACGCCGCCTTCAGCGCGGCGCGCACGCAGGCCGCCGCCGCGCCTGCCGCGTCGGCGCAGCGCGCGAGCAGCGTCTCGCGGGTGCTCGACCTGGCAACGCAGGCGGTCAACACCCCGGTGATGACGCGGCCGCCGGAGGCGGTGGACGCGCCCCTCGCCGCGAGCTCCATCCTGCAGATCCTCATCACCGTGCGGGTGACGCCATGACGCGCCGCACGATGTTCCTCGTCATCGGGCTGGCGTTCGTCGTGGCACCGGCGCGCGCGCAGGAGTCGCTCCTTCCGTCGACGGGATGGGGGGTGGCCACGGCACTGAGCGCCTGGCATTTCACCACGGCCATTCCGCAGGCGCAGGGGTCGGTGGCCAATGTCGCCGAGGCCGTGCTGCCATTTCGCATGCGCGGCATCATGGGCCGCTGGAGCGTGGACCTGAGCGGCGCGGGCGCGTTCGGCGCGGTGCATTTCGCGGCCGGTGACGAGGGGGACGGCGAAGATCGCGTGGTGACCATCGCGGGACCGACGGACGTGAAGCTCCGCCTCACCGGCCCGCTCTTCAGCGAGACACTGCAGCTCACCGCGGGCTTCAACCTCCCTTCCGGCAAGACCGGGCTCGATGCCGAGGAGACGGCGGCGCTGCAGATCATCGGCGCCCCCGCCCTCCGCATGCCGATTGGCGCGTTCGGCACTGGCGCGGGGATGACGCTCGGATTCGTGAAGGCCTTCGAGGGCGAGGACTGGGCCGTTGCGCTGGGCGCCTCCGCCGAGCAGCGCACCGAGTACTCCCCCATCGCCCTGGCCCTCTCGTCGGGCCGCTCCGAAACGAAGGTCACGCCGGGCACGGCGCTGCACGTGACGGCCGGTCTCGACCGCGGGCTGGGCGAAGGGCGGTGGTCCTTGCTCTTCGTCGGCGATGTCTTCTCGAAGGACCAGGTGCGACTCGCCGAAGCGGGCGGCGAAACGTCGAGCGACTTCACGCTCGGGCCGCAGTTCACGGTGAGCAGCGCGATTGACTTCGGCGCCCCCGGCTGGCGTGCCGCGGGTCTCTCCCTCGCCGCGCGGCTGCGTTCGGAGTTCACCGACGCCACCGGCGCCAAGGTGTCCGGCTCGTCCGGCACCTACCTCGAGGGATCGCTCGGCGGCGTGCGCGGCGGCACGAGCGGCGCCGGCTTCATCATTGGCGCGGATGCGCGCTGGCACTCCGGGCTCTCCTTCACCGACGCGCTCGTCGGCGCGGCGACCACCGCGGCCGGGGTGACGCTCGGCGTGGAGCGCGCCGGCGGCTCGACGCTGACGCGCTTCACCGTGCACGGACAGTACGGCACGTTCGACACCGGCGTCGTCTCCACGAGTGGACTGGGCGTGACCATCGGACTCTCTGTCTCCTCCCGCCGGGAGGTGCGATGAACACCACGGCCTCAACCCTCCGCCTCGGACGCGCGACGCTCGCGTTGGCAGTCCTCGTCGCCGCGTCGGCGTGCGCCGACAAGGAACTGACCGGAAGCCGTGCCGCGCTCTCGCCGCGGATCGCGCTGCAGGTCACCGCGACGAACCTCCCCGCGCAGGTGGGCCCCGGCCCGCTGTACCTCCTGACGGCCGCGGTGTACCGGGCGCCGTCGAGGGACCAGAACGCGGACGACGATGGCTTGCGCATCCTCGCCCTGAAGTGGACCCGCATCGTGCAGGGGACGCAGCAGATCACGCTGCCGGTGGACATCGCACCCTGCCTTGCCGACGCGACACGCCTGGGGACGAAGGATGGCTGCTCGATGTATCTCGCGGCCATCGTCACGCCGGACTCGACGGACGTCGAACGCGACACGAGCGATGCCGATCCGCTGATGCACGCCTTCGATTACGCGTTCCCGGTCGGGCCGTTTGACGTGGTGCCGGGTCGCACGCCGGTCGTGCCACCCATTGACCTGTCGCTGTCGCGTTTCGGCGTGGTGCGGTGGGAGCAGGACGACGCGCTGCGGCTCGGTGGGAACTTCAACCCCAACCAAGCGGGCGGGGTGGGCCAGGCGCAGCTCCCGCTGACCGGCGTCGTGAGCGGCACGTCGGCGCCGACGCTCTTCTCGTTGTCGCGCGGCGGTACGCTGGTCGCTCCCACGACGCCAAACCAGCAGGCCACGATCGAGGGGTATCCGCAGCTCCAGATCTTCGAGAACGGGGCCTGGCGGCGTGTCGTCGCCACCGCGGCGGGAACGGCGACGAACTTCGTGGACGTCACGGCCTTCTCGGCGAACGAGGCGTACATCGCCGCAACGCAGGGGCTCTACAAGTACGACGGCGCCGGCATCAGCCGCGTGACGGCAGTGACCGACTCGCTCTTTGCCGTCGCGCGCGCCTCTGTCGGCGCCGCGAAGTACGTCATCGCGGGCGCCAACAACGGCGTCGTCTGGATCGGCAACACGACCACCTGGCAGCGCTACGTCCTGCCGGTGAGCGCGCGGATTGATGGGGTCTGCATCACGGGCCCGTCGGAGGCCTGGGCGGCGAGTTCGCAGAACGGCGCGGCGCTCTTCCGGTTCGACGGCACGAATTGGACGTCCGTCGCGGGGTCCGCCCCGAGCAGCGCGGGCAAGCTGGACCTCCAATGCCCGGCGCCGGGGCAGGCGTTCGTGCTCACGTCGCTGGGTCCGCTGCTCAAATGGGCGGCAACCGGATGGGCGCAGATGCCCACGACCGGCCTTGGCCCGAGCCGCCTCATTCGCTGGGGAGTCGTGTCGGCGAGCGAGATTTACGCGTGGGCCGACAGCGCCGGGTACGACCGCGCCTATTACCGCTTCGATGGCAGCACGTGGAGCGAAATCGGCCGCACGCGTTTCACCCAATTCGCGAGCCGCCCGTGGGCCGATCCGCGCGGCGGCGCGGCGTACACGCTCATGAGCTTCGGTCGCCTCGAGCGGGTGACACCGTCCGGCAAGACGCTGTTGAGTTATCAACCAGCCCTCCGCGATGCGGCGATGACGTCCCCGAACAGCGCCTTCGTTGTCGGGTGGAACCTGTTCCTCGCGCGATGGGACGGCGTGAAATGGACGGTGGATGCGCCGCCGCCTGGGGTGAGCGCCGTGCGCGTGCTGCAGGGCGTCTGGAGTGACGGCCCGGGCAACGCATGGGCGGTCGGCTCCGCCAGCACCATCCTGCGCTTCAGTGGCGCCGCATGGAGCGTCGTGAGCGAGGCCGGAAAGCCCGTCACGAGCGCGAACGAGTCGTTCAACGGCGTCTGGGGCTCTGGCTCCGACGTCTGGATCGCGGGGGACGCGGGCATCACCCGGTGCAAGGCGTCGGGTGGCGGCTGTGCGCTCGAGCTCGCCGCCGCCGGCATGTACGGCATCTGGGGCAGCTCGGCGTCCAACATCTTCGCGGTCGGCGCCGGCGGCAAGATCGTGCGATTCAACGGCACGTCCTGGTCGACGATGTCGAGTCCCACGGGCCGGTTGCTCGTGCGCCTCTCGGGGAGCAGCGCGTCCGATGTCTGGGCGGTCGGCGACAGCGTCGTCGTGCATTTCGACGGCACGCAGTGGCGCGACGTGCAGCTCGGCGGCAATCCGGGGTTCCTGCGGGCGCGATCGCCTGGGCCGTTCCAGGCGCTGTTCCAGATCGGCATCTGGGCCCGCGGACCGAAGGAGGTGTACATCGGCTCGGACTACGGGATGATCGGACGCTGGGACGGACAGGAATGGCGGGAGGCGACGCCGTTCGGCTACTTCATGCGGCGCATCATCGCCATCGCCGGCGCACCCGGCGGCTGCGCCATCGCACTCACCGAGGCACAGTCCGACCTGCTGCAGCCGACGCTCTGGCGCGGCATTGGGCCCAGCGGGTGCTTCGCGTCGCCGATGCCGTCACCGACGGTGTGGCCGTAGCGGCACCCGCTCGCGCCGTGCACGACGAAGCGCCCGCACCGCCCCGGTGCGGGCGCTTCGTCGTGCGGCGCAATCAGCGGTTGGGCGTCACGCGCACCGGCTGCGTCCACGCCATCAGGCCATTGGACTCGATGACGCGCGCGCGCACGTAGCCTTCGTCTCCCTTGTACGTGTAGGTCGCGGGACTCGCGAGCGACTCCTGGAGCACACGGCCGCCGTTGCCGATGAACTGGATGCGGTACTTGCTCCAGGTGTTCGGCTTCACGGTCAGCGTCATCGCCCTGTCGGTCGCCTGATAGTCGCTCAGCTCCACGCCGGTGCTCGCATAGAAATCGCCGCGCTCGAGGGCCGCCAGCAGGGTGCGCGCCTCGAGCCGCTCCGCGCGCACCACCACCCACCCCTGCCCCGGCAGCGACGCCGTGCGGTCACCCGGCCGCTTGAAGTGATGCGCGTCGTCCACGGCGATGCCGTAGAGCGTGAGGCCGCTGGTCAGGATGGCGTCCCACGCCTCCTCGAGGCCGGCGACGCCGCCGCCGCCGAGGTTGTTGACCATCGGATGCCCGTTGAAGATCTCGAAGAGCTTCGTGTTGCGGACCTGCTTCAGCTCGTCCACCGAAACGGCCCACCCGAAGTTCGGATGGTTGAGGTGCGGCACCGCGTTCGCAGCGCGAATCGCATCCACATTGCGCTGGATGACGTCCAGCACGCTCGCCCCGCCCTGCGGCTCGATCTTGCGCGACGGGTCGAGACCGTTGATGTGGATCGGCTTCTTGTCGAACCGGTCCGTGACCTCCTCGCCGCGGATGACGACGAACTTGTCGTCGAGCCCGTACAGTGCGTTCAGCCCCTCGACGCTCGTCAGCACGTTGTGGTCGGTGAGCACGAGGAACTGGTAGCCGTGCTCCTTGTACCACTTCACCACGTCATCGGGCGAGGAGTCGCCATCGCTGTTGATGGTGTGCGTGTGCGTGTTCCCCTTGTACCAGCGCTTGGCGCTCGCGCCCTGCTGCGCGGCGAGGGTGACGGGGAGGCACAGGAGGGCGAGGGTGGCGAGGCGGCGCATGGGTTTCCGGCGGCAAGGGACGTCTGATTCTCTGCGATTGCGGGGCGCCGCGCCAGTGCGCAGGCCCGGCCGGCACCGCCGGCACCGCTCCGTCGTCGATGATCGAACGGAAGGGGTGAAGGGGTTTCTTCATCACAGAGACACGGAGGAGCACGGAGGGCCACAGAGGACTGCAATGACAACTTCTTGGGGGAACTGCGCGCGCCACGCGAATGTCTGCGTGGCGCGATGTCTT
>CAYQCP010000013.1:0-66861 GCA_964416005.1 uncultured Gemmatimonas sp. | reverse complement strand
GGAAGGGAAGATCGGCGAGATACGGGTGAATGGCGAGGTCTGTGTTGCCTCGTTGGCTAGCCCTGCTGTCTCAAGGCCGGCTCCCAATCACCCGTTCGCCGCCTGGCGAGTTCCGCAGCCGGTTGCCGGCTCCATCGTCATCGACGCGGTTGCTGCCTCCGAGTGCGTAGTTCACTGGGTGGAAATCGCTAGTAGCTAAAGATATTACTGCCTTGCGCCGCCGGCTGCAATGAGGGTCTGTCCGGTCACCCAGCCCGCGTCGTCGGAAGCGAAGAATACGGCGGCCTTCGCGATGTCGTCCGGCTGCGCAATACGGCCCAGCGGAGTGGTCGCTTCAATCGACTTACGGAAGTCACTATCCGCAAATCCGACGGAGTGCAAACCTTCGGTTTCCACCATGCCGGGGTTCAGCGAGTTCACGCGAATCTTGCGCGAACCGAGTTCGCCCGCCAGCGCGACGGTGATGGCGGCCACGGCGGCTTTTGTCGCGCCGTAGACGGACGCGGGGGGGACCGGGCCGGAGGGGGAGACCGCAGCGCAACTCGGGACGCTCCCGATTGCGGCACTGGACGTGGCCACGCCGATGGACGTGGCCGCGCGCCTCGCCGGCAAGGAGGCGGGAAAGAAGGTCGCGCAGGGGCTGGCCTCGCGCATCCTGCGTGCGGCAGCGAAGGACGGGTTCCAGGAAGGCGTCACGGAAGGGTTGCAGGAGTTGGTGCAGCAAGGCGTCGTCTCGCAGGCCACGGGGACCTCGCACCTCGACCTCGGCGCCGTCGTTGATGCGGCGGCAGCGGGAGCCGCGGGCGGCGTCGCGCTTGGCGCCGGCGGCGAGGCGCTGTCGCGTCCGCGCCGGGCGACCAAGACGGTCTCCCCTGCCCCTCCGGCGACTGCGGCTCCTGCTCGCCCCGCGCCGGAAGTCACGCCGTCGTCTCCTACGCTCGACGCCATCGAGCAGGCGATTGCTGCGCCCGCGCCGCCCGCGCCGAGTGTACCGCCGACCCAACCGCAGCGCGCGGCGGAGGCTGCTCCTGCGCTCGCCGCGCCGGACGCAGCGCCGTCCTTGGGGCACATCGAAGAGGCACTGGACATTTCGGCCCCATCCGCGACCTCGCGTCCGGAGCAGTCCCCGGCCCCGGCTTCACCGTTCGAGCGCAAGGTGCATCCGGCGGAGTTCACGCGCGAGGACTTGGAAACGCTCGCGCCGAACGTGTTGGCTGAACTGCACGACAACCTGTGGGAGCGTCAGCGAAAGAACCCGGATGATGCGGAAGCCTTGCGGCTCTTCAATCTGGCCGACGACATCATCGCTGACCGACTGGTCGAGCGCATGCCGGAGGATCAGCGCGAGGGAGCGCGTGCGGCAGAGCGCCAGTTCCGCGAGAAACGCGACGCGGCGGGCGGACGCCTCGAGGAGGCCGAGGAGGAACCCGCTCCGACGCGTCTGCCTCCCGCGTTGCGCAAGGACTATGCGGACGACGTATCCGATGCGGAGGTGCTCGGCGAGGAGCTTTCCTCTCGCGTCCAGGCTGATCGCACGCCCACGCAGCCGGAACTTGACGCGCGGGATGAACTGGAGCGGTTCGCCGAGTCGTTCGGCGCGAGCGACGCCCCGTGGAGTGACTTCGAGGAGATGGCTCGGGCGCACGCGGATGAGACCCTGACGGGGGCGGCACACGACGCCTTCATGGGGGCCGTCGCGTCACTGGCCACCCATGCCACGCCGGCAACAACGGACAGGGGGAGCCTCGACCGTTCGCTGCTCGATGCGTTGCAGCGGTCGGGGCATCGCGACCGCATCCCGGCGCTGCGGGAGGGCGCGACTGACGCGCAGGTTTCCGCATTCGTGCAGGAGGCGCTGGGAACCAGTGGGAGCGTGACGGATGCCGGGTGGACGGAGGCCCGGGGCCTCCTCTTCCGGTGGAGGCCTGACGCCGACGCCGCGTGGACGACCCTGAAGGGCAAGGCGCTGGTCTCGAAGGCACGCGAACTCTTGGCCATACCGCAGCCGAGCGGCACGCCGGGGCCGCAGGTCACGTTCACCAAGGCACGGATCGTGCCGACGCGCAGTGGCGTGAAGGCCATCCCGATCTCCGACGATGCGGCGCCCGTTGACACCGCGCCCGAAACGGCACAGACTGCACAGGAGGAGGTCAGCGATGAGCGAACCGGGCCGGTTCGGCAGGAAGCACCTGCGGCATCTGGAGCAGTTCTTTCCGGCGACCGTGCGCCAGTTGCGGGCGACCGGGGAGCTGGAGACGTACCTGGAGCAGGTGAACGCCCAGGCCGAGGACCTGTTTCAGGACCTGACGCGGCCCGCGCAGAAGTTCCTGACGGCGGAGACGCCGTACGAGGAACGCGAAGCGACACTGCGGAGCGCGTGGATGATGGCCGAGTCGCAGATCATGCGGGAGATCGTCCTGCAGCCGACCCCACCAGCGAGCGCGCCGACCGCGCCGTAGTCACTCGTACCGTTGCGGGCGAGAACTACCGGATCACCGACGCCGACGCCCTCGGGGCCGGCGGGGCCGCGACGAAGCTCCAGCAGAACCTCACCGCACTCCGCGTCCTGAAGCTGATCGAGTCCGAAGGACGCGAGGCGACGCGCGAGGAACAGGCCGCGCTCGTCAAGTACGTCGGGTGGGGCGACAGCGCCCTCTCCAAGCTCTTCGACGAGGACAGCCGGAGTGCCGGGAAGCTCGCCGCCGAACGCGACGAACTGAAGGACCTCCTGACCGCCGACGAGTACGCGGCGGCGCGCGCCTCGACGCTGAACGCGCACTATACGAGTCCCACGGTGATCCGTGGCCTGTGGGCCGGACTCCAGCGCCTCGGGTTCTCGCAGGGGCGCGTGCTGGAACCCTCGGCGGGGATCGGGCACTTCCTTGGCCTCGCGCCGGGGGATGTGCGCGCGACGTTCGCCGCGGTCGAACTCGACGGCATCACGGGCCGGATCGCGCGCCTCCTCTACCCGCGCGCCGACGTGCGCGTGCAGGGGTTCGAGACGGCGACGTTCCCGGATGACTACTTCGACGTGGCCCTGAGCAACGTCCCGTTCGGCAACTATACCCTGCACGACCCGCGGTACAACCAGCACAAGCTGTCCATCCACGACTACTTCTTCGTGAAGGCGCTCGACCTCGTGCGCCCGGGCGGCGTCGTGGCCTTCGTCACGTCGCGCTACACGATGGACAAGCAGGAGCGGCGCGTGCGGGCGCTGCTCGCGGAGAAGGCCGACCTGCTCGGTGCCATCCGGCTTCCCAATACCGCCTTCAAGCAGAACGCGGGCACCGATGTCACGACGGACGTGCTCTTTCTCCAAAAGCGGGAGCCGGGCACGGTGCCAGGCGGCGCGAAGTGGCTCACGCTCGCCGAGGTGGACACGCCGGACGGGCCGGTGGCGGTCAACGAGTACTTCGCCACGCATCCCGACATGATGCTCGGCGCGCTCCGCCTCACGGGGACGATGTACGGCGGGAAGGAGCCGACGCTGGAGCCCACGAGCGGCGAATCGCTCGCGCGCGGTCTCGCCCGCGCCGTCGAAGCGCTCCCGCGTGATGTGCTGGCCACGCGCGCGCCGACCGGAGCGGACGACACCGTGCGGGAACCGATCCTCGCGCCCGACGACGTGAAGGAAGGGGGCTTCGTGCTCGGCGCGGACGGCACGATCCTCCAGCGCCAACTCGGCGTGCTCGTGGACGGGGGCATCCCGCGCACGCAGCGCGAGAAGGTCGCCGCGCTGATCGGACTCCGCGACGTGCTGACGCAACTCCGGCACGCGGAGATCACCGGCGCCGCCGATGAAGCGGTGGATGCGCTGCGCGAGGAGTTGAACGCGCACTATGACCGCTTCGTCAAGACCTACGGGCCGATCAACCTGGAGAAGCACACCGAGATTCGGCGGACGCGGAAGGATGGCACGCCGCTCGTCTCCATTCAGGTGCGGACGCCCAATCTCGATGCGTTCAAGGACGACCCGCTCGCGCCTGCCGTGGCGGCGCTGGAGAACTACGAGCACTCGGCGGACCCGCGCGTGCCGCATGCCGTGTCGAAGGCGGGCATTCTGCTGGCCCGGCAACTCAACGCGCCGCGGCAGATCGGGCGCGTGGAGACGCCCGCGCAGGCGCTGCCCGTCTCGCTCAACGAGAAGGGGCGTGTGGACCTGCCGTACATGGCGCAACTCGCGGATGTGTCGGAGGACACGCTGATCGAAGCGTTGCGCGGCCAAATCTTCCAGAATCCGGCAACCGGCGAGTGGGAGTCGCGCGACCT
This sequence comes from uncultured Gemmatimonas sp., assembly GCA_964416005.1. Classification (GTDB taxonomy): domain Bacteria; phylum Gemmatimonadota; class Gemmatimonadetes; order Gemmatimonadales; family Gemmatimonadaceae; genus PNKL01. Next base: position 62,592 of record CAYQCP010000013.1, on the reverse strand, counting down.
GTACCTCTCCGGCAACGTCCGTGTGAAACTGGCCGAGGCCGAGGAGGCCGCACGCACCGACGCGCGGTACCGGGAGAACGTCACGGCGCTCGACGCCATCCAGCCGAAGGACCTGACCCCTTCGCAGATCAGCGTCACCCTCGGCGCCGCCTGGGTGCCCGCCACGGACGTGCAGGACTTCGCCGCCGACGTGCTGCAGGTGGATGCCAAGGTGTCCTACTCGGCGTCGCAGGGCACGTGGGCGTTCGATGTGGACCGCTGGAGCCGGCGAAGCTCCGGCGCCGTGGACTTCGAGTACGGCACGGCGCGCAAGGACGGCGTGGAGATTCTCCGCGAGTCGCTCGGCCAGCGGAAGGTGCAGGTGTTCGACACCTACACCGATGCCCAGGGGAACGAGAAGAAGGTTCTGAACCTCGAAGACACGCTGGCGGCGCAGGAGAAGCAGAAGAAGCTGGAGGACGCCTTTACCAAATGGCTGTGGGCGGACGAGACGCGACGCGCCCGCCTCCTCCGGCTCTACAACGACCGCTTCAACGCCTTGGTCTGGCCGTCGTACGACGGGAGCCACCTCGCGCTGCACGGGACGGCCAGCCACATCAACGGGCGAGCGTTCCAGTTCCTGCCGACGCAGCGCGCGGCCATCTGGCGCGGCATCCTGCGCGGGAATCAGTTGCTCGCGCACGTGGTCGGCGCCGGCAAGACGTTCACGATGATCGCGCAGGGCATGGAAGAACGCCGCCTCGGCCTCATCCGGAAGCCGCTCTACGTCGTGCCCAACCACATGCTGGAGCAGTTCTCGCGCGAGTTCCTGCAACTGTATCCGCAGGCGAATATCCTCGTCGCGACCGAACGCGACTTCGAGAAGGCGAAGCGGAAGCTCTTCGTGGCCCGGATGGCGCAGAATCCCTACGACGCCATCGTGATGACGCACGCGAGTTTCGGCAAGATCCCGATGTCGGGTGCGTTCCAGCGCGAGATGCTGCACCAGCAGCTCGACGAACTGGAGTCGGAGATCCGTGAATCCAAGCGCGGGAGTGACCGGCAGATCGTCAAGCAGTTGGAGGCCGCGAAGAAGAAGCTTGCCGAGAAGATCAAGCGCCTGGAGGCCGGCGAGGGCAAGGATCGCGACTTCCTGACGTTCGAGGAGACGGGCGTCGATAAGCTCTTCGTGGATGAGGCCCACCTGTTCAAGAACCTGTGGGCGCCCACGCGGATGCGGGGACTGCCCATCGCGTCCTCGAATCGGGCCTTCGACCTCTTCTACAAGACGCAGTACCTCCATCGGGTCAGCCCCGGGCGCGGCGTGGTGTTTGCCACGGGCACCCCCATCAGCAACTCGCTGGTGGAGATGTTCACGATGCAGCGCTATCTCGGCCCCGACCGGCTGCGCGCGCTCGGCATCCAGACGATTGACGGATGGTTCTCCAACTTCGGGCGCATGGTGAATGCGGCGGAGTTGGCGCCGGATGGCTCCGGCTATCGCATGAAGGAGCGTCCGGCGGCGTTCAAGAACCTGCCGGAGCTGTCGGCCCTCTTCCGCGAGTTCGCCGACGTGGCGACCGAGGAGGACGTATTCACGCCGCAGCCCGGCCAACGGTCCATCCGCCCGCCGATGCGCGGCGGGAAGCCCATCAACGTGACGGTGGAGCCCACGCTTGGCCTGCTCGCGTATACGCGCTGGCTCATCCGGCGCGGCGAACAGGTCAAGGGGAAGAAGCCGGAGAAGGGCGGCGACAACATCCTGAAGATTTTCACCGAGGGGCGCGTCGCGGCCACGGCGCTGCGCCTCCTCTCGCCGCACGTGGACGAGGGACAGAACGCGAAGCTGGACGCGGCGGTGGACCGCCTGATGCAGGAGTACACGGCGAGTACGCCGCATCGCGGGACGCAACTGGTCTTCGCCGATGTTGGCACGCCGCAGAGCCACGGGAAGGACGCCGCGCCGGTGGAAGTGGACGACCTCGACCTGGCGGAGGAGCAGGAAGAGACGGAGACGGAGCACGACTTTGACGCCGTGGCGGAGCGCGCGGCCTATACGCTCTACGACGACCTGAAGGCTCGGCTCGTCGCGCGGGGCGTGCCGGCGGCGGAAATCCGGTTCATCCACGACGCCAAGACGGCGGCGCAGAAGCAGCAGTTGTTCAACGACGTGAACGCCGGCGCCGTGCGCATCGTCGTGGGCTCCACGGACAAGATGGGCGCGGGGACCAACATGCAGCGCCGCGTCGTGGCCCTGCACAACATTGACACGCCGCGCTCGATGCGTCCGTCCGACCTCGAACAGCGCGAGGGACGCGCGATCCGCCAGGGCAATCTCCTGTGGAACGACGGGCTGATTGACGGCGTGGCGATCTATCGGTACGCGACCGCGCGTTCGATGGAGGCCAATCTGTGGGACATGCTGGCCCGCAAGGCGAAGATGATCGTGTCGGTCATGAAGGGCGACCCGAACACGCGCGAGATGGAAGACCTCGATAGCTCCGTGCAGGACCTCGAGGTGATGAAGGCGCTCGCGTCGGGCAACCCGCTCGTGCTCGAGCGCGTGGCGCTGGAGAAGGAGGTCGCGGAGTTGCAGGCGGCATCCCGCGCGGCAGAAGAGGAGCGGGACGCGCTGCGGCGCAAGTTGACGCTGCTCACCGCGACGACCATCCCGGAAACCGAACGGATGATCGCCGAGGCGGAAGCCGACCGCGCCAAGGTGACGGACACGAAGGGCGACAAGTTCACGGCCAGCATCCTCGGCAAGACCTACACCGAGCGCAAGGCCGCGGGCGAGGCCGTCCTCGGCTCGCTGCGGACCATCGCGGAGAAGGCGCGGACCTCGGGGAACAGCGGCCAGTGGACCAACGTCGGCAAGCTCGGCGGGTTCGCGATCGTCGTCCGGTTTGAGCCGGGCGGCGGTGTGCGCATGGGGTTGCAGGGCAACGGACTCTACGTCTCGGCCCTCGACCCGACGAACGCCGGGCCGCTCGGGCTCGTGCAATCGTTGGAATCCCTGCCCCGCTCCATCGACGCGCGGGTGGCGAACCTGACCGACGATCTCGACCGTCTGCGCGGCCAGATTCCGCAGCTCGAAGCCCTGCGCGAGGCCCCGTTCGAGAAGGCGGACGCGCTGCGCGACAAGCGCGCACGATTGGAAGAAGTGACCCGGCTCACGTCGGAAGGCACCGGCGGCATGCGCACGGAGTTCGCCCCGATGGCGCCGGAAAACAGCAAGGCGTGGTGGGCGCTGGTCGCCGATGGCGTCTTCCCGTACATCGAGCGCGAGGTTCCGATGGCGCCGGACGTGCCGCCCACGGCGGACAACGAGCAGTCGGCGACGGGCTCGCTCCTCGGCCCGCACTTGAACTTCCTCGGGCTCCAGACGGCCTACGAGGCGTTGTTCACGGGGACCAAGCGGACGTTCGCCCCGCAGACGACCGCGGCGCTGCGCGAGGTGGAGGATCGCTGGATGGCGGCGCGCGGCATTCCACCGGGCGAGCGACAGACGCTCCGCGACCGGCTGCGCCGTGTGAAGGAGCAGTTCCAGCGGCACTTCCAGCACCTCGACACCGCGGAGTCGCCGGCGATTGCGGCGACGGTGGATGTGCTGCGCCAGCTTGAAGGGGCGAGCCACTGGGCGAAAGCCGCCGCGGTGGACAAGGTGCGCGAGGTCATCGGGCCGCTCTCCGCCGATCAGGTGGATGTGATGACGCGCGTGCTGGTGCTCGACGACCTCCTGCGCGATCTCGAGGAAGGCAAGTACGGCGAGGCTCGCGAGGACGGGACGTATCCGAAGCCGCTCCCCTTTGGCTATCCCTCCCGCGAGGCCATCGCGGAGGACCGCCAGCGGTTCACGTTCCGCGCGGAGTCGGATGCTGCCGTGCGCGAGGCGCTGGACCGGCGCGCGACCTTCGCCCGTGCCCTCACGAAGCGCCTGGTGGAACTGGACGAGTTGCCCGCCGAGGTGCTGGCTGATCCTCGCTACTACCATCGGCAGGTCATGCAGTATGTCGCGGCGCGGGAGCAGCGGGGCGTCGGCACCGGCAGCCGCGACGTGCGCGTGCGCCGCAAGGGGTTCCAGAAGGGGCGCACCGGCGGCGGCGACTTCAACACGTCGTATCAGGAGGCCGAGTTCGAGTGGGTCGCGCAAGCGTTGTCCGTGATCGCCTATCGCGAGGGGCAGCAGAAGATCGAGCGCCTGAACAACATCAAGGACAGTCTGGTGCGTCAGGCCAAGACGCAGAACGACCTCGCCGTGGCGCAGCGACTGGCCGATCTCGTGCGTCGCGGCGACGATTCGGCCCTGATGGCGCTCGGCTTCGAGAGCGATGCCGAGACGGCGGACCCGTACAAGCGGTTCCGGATGCGCCTCGGGCGCCACACGTCGGCGCTCTACGACGCGCTGCGACACGGCGCGCTGCCGGACCTGCCGCGATTTCGCCACGTCGTACGCGCGCTGCGCGAGCAGTATAGCGACTACCTCGATCAGGTCGGCGGCATGCGGAAGAAGGACCGTCCGCCGTTCACGTTCTCGCATCCGGATTTCTTCGCGATGCTCGCGGCCATCGTCGAGGCGGACGCCGAGTCGCCCTCGGGCAAGGCGGCGCGCGGCATCTTCGCCGCCATTCGCGACCGGGAACGGTTCATCGACCAGGTCCTCGGCGCGAACCGCGTCACGTGGGAAGACCTCGTGCCCGACGGGTACGCCCTGTGGCAGCCGGAACAGGGCAACGTCTTCTATCGCGCGGCGACGGTGGCGGAGGAGGCCGTGGACCGCGTGCTCGCCGGCGACAAGAGCTTGCAGGCGACCGACGTGCGGAACGCGCTGGTCATGGGCGGCAAGAAGGCACAGTGGGTGATTCCGGAAGGACTCGCCGCCACGCTCGACGAGTTCCAGCCCGCCACGGCAGCGGACGGCATTGACTCGCTCTGGACCGAGGCGGAGGCGAGTTGGAAGCAGTGGACCCTGCTCTCGCCCGCCAAGTTCTCCAAGTACAACCTCAACAACCTGGTCGGCGATTCCGATATCGCCTTCGCCTACGACCCGCGCATCTTCCAGTTCGCGCCGCAGGCGCTCCGGGACCTGATTGCGATCCAGCGCGGCACGGCGTCCCCGGCCCTGCGCGCCGAGTTGCTGGACGCGACCCGCCGGCAGGTGCTCGATAGCGGGTTCTCGCTCGCCGAGGTGCCAGACATCAATCAGGTGGGCGCCTTCCGTCACCTCACGAGCTACGAGCCGAGCGTCGCGCAATCCGTCGTGCAGACGTACTGGTCTGCGGTGCGGGCCTTCACGACGACGCGAGAGAACGTGTTGCGCCTCGCGAGCTATCGCTACTTCCAGGCGCAGATCGCCGACGGACGGCGGGTCTATGGCGCCTCGAAGCCCCGTGAGGTCGAGGTCATCAGCGACGCGAAGGACCGCGCGGCGAAGCTCGCGCGCGAACTGATTGGCGACTACGGCAACATCAGCCATGCCGGCCAGTGGGTGCGGACGCATATCGCGCCGTTCTACTCGTGGATGGAGATCAACGCGCCCCGGTACGTGCGATTGCTCCGGAACCTCACCCGCGAGGAGGGCGCGCCGGGCAAGGTGGGGCGTGCGGTCGCCACGAAGACGCTCACCGCAGGCGCGTCGCTCGCGATCCGGGCCAACGTCTTCTTCCTGCTCGCCGCCCTCTGGAACCGTCTCTTCTGGCCGGATGAGGACGACGAGTTGCGGCGCAACGGGCGCGAACTGCACCTGATTCTCGGGCGGCGCGCGGACGGCTCGATCCGCTCGCTCGCGATTCAGGGCGCGTTCGCAGACGCCCTGCAATGGGTCGCACTCTCCGATTATCCGGCGGACATCCGGGATCTCGTGCACGGCACCGCCTCGCTGGCCGACAAGGCGGCGGAAGCGGTGAAGGCGCCACTCGAGCGCGTCGTGAACGCCTGGGAGCCGGTCAGCAAGACCCTGTTCGAGATTTCGACGGGTCGGAGCACCTACCCCACGATCTTCGAGCCCGGCGCCTCCTTCGGGTTCCGGACGCGCCCCATCCGCGACCGCGCGGAATCGGTCGCGCGCACCCTGTCGCTCGAATGGCTGTACGATCGCGTCGCGGGCAAGCCGCTGCCGCCGTCGCGCGGCCCGTTGAGCGTGCTCGACCGGACGCTCCTGCAGCGCACGGTACCCGGCGAGGCCGCGTACTGGATGATCCGCGAAAAGGCCGCGAAGTGGAACGATGCGCACGGGCGCGGCGGTGGACGCACGAGCGATCCCACCGACCGCACGTCGGCGCTCTTCTATTTCCGTCAGGCGAGCCAGTGGGGGGACGAGGAGGCCGCGCAGCGGTGGCTGCGGCGCTACTTCGAACTCGGCGGCGACAAGGGCGACGTGCGCGGCGCCATCAAGCGCGCCGCGCCGCTCGGATCGATCCCGATGGACGAACGCGGCAGCTTCCGGCGCTCGCTCTCGCCCGACGAGCAGGCGGTGCTGCACCTCGCGGATACGTGGTACCGGCAGTCCTTGAAGGCCCCGGCGCGCACCGTCTTGCGCCAAACCCTGCGTCCACGCAACATAGAGCATCCCCGCTCGCCTTCGGCGTCCACGCCGAAGCCCATGCTGTAGCTGGAGACCGTTCGATGCCGGATCACGGCCACTCGGCCTCACGTCCCCACTGGTGGAATCTGGTGCCCTGGGCGCTGGTCCTCGCCTCCGCCGCCGCCCTCATTCGCTACGGCGCCCTCGGGAGCCGCGTGGACACCCTGGAGGCCGCACAGAAGGAGACCGCGACCGCGGTGAAGGAGGTCGCGACGAAGGAGGATGTGCGCGCGCTGAACAATCGGATGGATGAGGTCATGAAGTTGCTGGTCACCCTGAACCGGAGTTCCCGATGATGTGGCTCAAGCTGAAGCTGATCGAGCAGGCGCTACCGTTCGTCCTCGGTCCCCTCGTGTACCTGCTGGTGCGCCTGCTGAAGCAGGGCTCGGCGTGGATCGACAGTCGCGACCCGTGGTTGAAGCGCAGTCTCGTGGTGGCCGTCGCCGCCATCGTGACGGCGGTGTCGTCGCTGGCCGGCCAGCCGATTACGTGCGACGTGACCGCGACCGACGTGGCCGCGTGCCTCGGACAGTTCACGCCGGAGGTCCTGAAGGTCATGCTCGGGTCCGGCGTGGCCATGTTCATGCACTTCCTGAAGAAGTCCCCGCCGGGGGCCTGACCATGTTGCGCGACAACTGGCCGACGCACGGCGAGACCCACACGTGCAAGTTCTGCGCGTTCTACGTGCAGAAGGCGGAAGGCCCGTCCGGGCGCTGCCGGCGGCACGCACCGACGATGGCCGGATTTCCGGTCGTCTATCCGTCGGATTCCTGCGGCGACCACAAGCTCGACAACGAGGCGGTGCGCTTCGCGACCGCGGTGAAATCCGTACTGCAGAAGGTGCGGCGTCGGTGAGTACGCTGGTCGCTCGCCCCGCGCTGCCGTGGCCGGCGCTCCTCGACGAGCTGCCGGCCACGCTGGCGCCGCTCCGGCGCCACATCATCGAGCGCGCGTGTCGCGACGTGCTGATGGTGGAGAACCCCCTGGGCTCAAACCGGGGCCGTCGCCTGGATACGTACCTACGGCGCGCGCACGTCCCCGAGTCCCTGATCGTCGCTGGCAAGGGCTGGTGGTGCGGCGCAGCGGTCGGCACGTGGTTTATCGACGGCGGCGCGAAAGTGCCCGCCGACTTCGCCAGTTGCGACGCCTGGCTGCCCTTCCTCGAGCCCGCGGGATACGCCCCCGAGCCCGGCGACGCCATCCTCTACGGCGTGCGCGGCGACGCACACCACATTGGGCTCGTCGTGCTGACCGTGCCCCTGCTGCTCACCTGTGAGGGGAACCGGGCCTACGCGGGCACGACGAACAACGGCATCGCGGTGGACATCGCCCCGCCAATGCGCCGCGACATCCTCGGCTACATCCGCCCGGTCGCGGCCTAGCGCCGCCGTGCCGGCGCGCTGTCGGGCGCGTCCAGCCACGCCGGCGCTGGCGCCTTCGAGTCTTCGCCGAACATCAGCCAGCCCGGGTCCACACCGAACACGTGCGCGGCGGCTTCGCAGTGATCGCGCTGCGGTTCGGTCCCGTCGCGCCATCTCGTGACCGTGGTCCCGGCAATCTTCTGCCCGTACTGCTTGCTGATGCGCCGCGTTAGCTCCTCGAACGAGATCGCGGCGCCCTCCCGTCGGCCAAGCTGCATGTAGCACAGCAGGAACCGTTCGGTGAAGCTCTTCGGCTTCATCATAGACACCCTCCCTGTCTAGCATTGTCGCAATCGTCCGTGGCCTCAAGCACAGTAATAGGCCCCCGGCGTTCGCGCCAGTTGTCGCGATATATCGCGAACAGGGAGAGTATCAGTTCGGAGGCCCGTACTCTCAACCCTTGACAAACTCTGCGTCTACGCAGATCTTGGCAGGGACGCAGATGCAGAACCCCCGGGCTGACCGTGTGACCGGCGCCCGGGGGTTGGGGAAGGCAGACGGACGGAGCCCCCTGCCTGATCCAAGTATACACTCCGGGGCTCCGCAGGGGAGGGGAGTATGACGGAAGCGGTCCTGGCAGTCCCGGGGCACGGAGAGGCTATCCCGGCGCCCAACACCCCCGAGTGGCTGGCGTGGCGGCGTCGTGGGCTTGGCGCGAGCGACGTGCCGGCGATTCTCGGGCTCTCGAAGTACAAGTCCCCGTTCCAGCTCTGGCTCGAGAAGCGCGGGGAGTCGGCGCCTTCGGCGGAGACGATGCTGACGCGGTTCGGGCACTTCATCGAACCGTTCATTGCGCATCAGTACGCCGTCGAGACCGGCTGTGCGCTCTCCGAGGGCGAGACGCGGCGCCACCGGGAACTCGCGTTCCTGTTCGCGACACCCGACCGGATCGCGAGGCCGCGCGACATCGCGGCCCAGTCGCACCTCGTCGAGCTGAAGAGCCGCGACTTCCGTACCGCCGCGGACTGGGGCGACGCGGGCACCGACCTGATCCCGCAGGACGTGGCCGTGCAGGTGCACGTGCAGATGGCCGTCTGGCAGATGGCGCGGTGCGACGTGGCCGTGCTCATCGGGCGGGATGACTTCCGGCGCTACACCATCGAGCGCACGCCGGAGATCGAGGACACGATCCTCTCCGAGGTCGCCGCGTTTTGGCGGCTCGTGGAGTCCGGCCAGGAACCGGTCTTGCAGGGGCCGGGCGCCGCCGAGTACCTGGCGAAGAAGTTCGCCCTGCACACGGACCTCGTGGCCGAGGCGACGCTGGACGAGGCGCGTGCGCTGGACCTTCTGATCGAACTGCGGTCCCGCCGCGACCTGCTCGAGGCCGAGGTCGAGGATGCCGAAGTCGCCGTGAAAGCGATGATCGGCGACCGCGCCGGGCTCATCGCGCCGTGCGGCAAGGTGTCGTGGAAGGCCACGAAGGGGAGCACCACGACGGACTGGAAGGCGCTGTGCGCCTCGATGGACCTGCCCACCGAGAAGATCGCGCAGTTCACCACGACGAAGCCCGGTGTCCGGCGGTTCGTCGTCACCCCCGCACGGGAGCGGTGATGTTCTTCGTCAACATTCCGTGGCAGGCCGAGCAGCACCTGCCGGCGGACGAGGCAGAAGCACGTCTCTACGGCCTCCTCCTCGACCGGATCGAACGGGCGCGCGACGTAGCGAACGAGTTGCCGATTCCCATGAGCCACGACGCGACCCTGATGCCCGTGGCGTATGTGGATACCGTGATCGCTCGCGCGGAACGCTACACGGAACAACTCCAGCACCTGCGGGCGCTGGTCGTCGCCCGCGAGACGTGGGACGCCGCGCGGAACCCGCCGCAGCCGTTTGCTCCACCGGAGGTCGTCGGCACCCTATGACCGCCGTTGCACGCGACCTCGCCCGCATCCGGGCCGTGTTGAAGCAGCACCCGAAGTCTCTGCGCCGCGCCATTCGGGCGCTCCGCGCCACCTTCACCAGGACTCGCTCATGACTGGAACTGCCGTGACCCGCATCGACGAGGAGAGCCGCGACCTCGGCCCCCCGATGCCGACCTCTGCCGGCGTGATCGCCGCCGAGGGAGAAACGTCCGCCGCGTCGGTCGCCGCGCGCGCCAAGGCCGAAGTCGAAGCCCGCGCGATCGTCGCGATGCACCGCCCCCGGGACATCCACCTGTTCCGCCGCCGCCTGCTCGACGCCTGCCGCCGCCCGCGGTTCGCCGAGACGGCCCGCTACTCGAAGCCGGTCGGCGGTGCCCGGGTGGAAGGGCTCTCCATCCGCTTCGCCGAGGAAGCGGCGCGCCTCTTCGGCAACATCGTCGTCTCCTCCACCGTCGTCTTCGACAGTGACGACGTGCGCATCCTGAAGGTGACCGCCACGGACCTCGAGACGAACGCGCACGCCGACACCGACGTGACCGTGGCCAAGACGGTCGAACGGAGCCGGACGAAGCCGGGCGACGAAGTGCTCCGTTCGCGCACCAACTCGCGCGGGTTGCCGGTGCACATCATCCGTGCGGACGACGACGCCCTGCTCAACAAGCAGAATGCGCTGGTCTCCAAGGCCCGGCGCAACGTGATCCTGACCCTCATCCCGAGTGACATCAAGGAAGAGGCCGAGGAGGTCGCGCTGGACACGGTGCAGAAGGCCGACGCCGAGGACCCCGCTGCGGCGCGCAAGCGGCTGCTCGATGCCTTCTACTCGCTCGGCGTGATGCCGAGCCAGGTGGAGGAGTTCATCGGGCACCCCGTCGAGAACATCACCCCCGCCGAGATCCAAATGCTCCGCGCGGTGTTCACCGCCATCCGCGACGGCGAGGCCACGTTCGACGAGGCGCTTGCGCAGAAGACGGGCCGGGTCTCCGCTGCGCCGGAGGGCAACGGGACCGCGAAGGGCACCGCCGGCCTGACCGAGACCCTGCGTCGGCGCAGCACTCCCAAGACTCCTGAGCCGTCGGCGTCTGCGCCGGACGGCGAGTAATCCCTTTCACCCCGAAGGTGCCCATGTCCGGAAACAAAGAGCAGTTCTTCGACGGGACATCCCCGTTCGCAGCGGAAGCAGCACCCGCACCGATCCTGCCGGCCATCCGCTTCGACACTCCACACGACTACCAGATCGCGCGGGTGGCTCTCGCCGGGCGGGCGGACGATCTGACCAAGCTGGCGAAGAAGAACGACGAGGAAGGATACGTGCGCGAGGCCCGGATCATCCAGGCCGACGCCACGCAGATCAAGGACCGGATGCTGCCGCTCTTCAGCGATCAGGACGAGTTGCCGCTCGCCACGACCGAGGAAGTCTCGTCGGCCATCCGGAACGAGCTGCGCGGGCTGGTGCGCGTGCATGCCAAACTGGACCCGGATGGTGCGGTGGATCACGAAGCCGTGCTGCTCGAAAAGCTCGGCGCGCGGATCGAGGCGTATGCCGTGGCCGTGGCCGCATCCGCCTTCGCTGCCGGGGTCGCGTACCGGGAAGCCGCGCCGGAAGTCGTGGCGCTGAAGGCCATCCCGGCGCTGCGCCCCGGAGCCTGAGCATGACCGCGTACGCGGTGAAGGAGGTCCGCCGCCGGCAGGAACGGCGGCGCGACCTCGACGCGCTCGCGCTCGTGCAGCGCGAGCCCCAACGGGCCGCGACCATGCTGGTCCAGGCCATTCTCGACTGCGACACCCTGCTCCGCACGTTTGACCGCTCGTCGGCGGAGCGCCCCGTTTCCGAGGACTCCCGTCCGTGACCACTGATGAACTGCTCACCGCCACGCAGGTGGCCGCGATGCTCCAGATCAGCGCAACCGCCGTCTATGCCAACAAGAAGCTGCGCGCGCTCGCGAAGGATCACGTCGGACGCCTGCGTTGGCGCCGCTCCGATGTCGCGAAACTCGCGCCCGACGCCGCGAACACGGCGTCGTCGGCGCGTTTCCTAACGACGGACGCGATGGCCTCGCGCATCGGGGTCTCCGCGTCGTGGCTGCGAGAGTCGCACGCGCCGCGCGTGCTCCTGCCTAACGGGCGCGGCAAGCGCATGGTGCGATGGGACGAGCAGCAAGTGCTCGGCTGGATCGCCGACAACAACCCCGCGCGGATGCCCAAGCCCGCGCCAGGACCCGGCGAACACAAGCCGACGGTGTGGAGCGTGCCGTGACCGAGGTCCGCATCAGCATCCCCGCCCTCGTGCAAGGGATGCGCTGGATCGCGCGATTACTCGCCAAGCGGCGCGAGCCACCGAAACCGCAGCCGAAGCCGCCACGCCGCTGACGGCGCGCGCGGATGGCGTTCCCCTCAACGAAGAGTGTACCCCGTGGACCTCAACCACGTGTTCAAGTACCACGCGCCGACGCCTGAGCAGATCGAGAAGTACCAGGCGATTCGCGACGCGGCGCACATCCTCGCCGCCTCGATCCTCACCAACTGCCCGCCGTGCGCCGACCGCGCGGCAGCGCTGCGCAAGGTGCGAGAGGCCGTCATGACGGCCAATGCCAGCATCGCGCTTGGAGGACGACTGGAATGAGCCCCAAGCCCCCGCAGTTCTTCGCCATCCCCGCCGGCACCCGTGAGGCACGATGCCGCTCGTGCGACCAGGTGGTGTACTGGATCGTCACCGCGCACGACCGGCGCATGCCCGTCTCGGTGGAGTTCGATGGCGCCTTCGCGCCGACGGCCACAGAGCCCGGCAGCGGGATTTCGCATTTCGCCGACTGCCCGCACGCCAATCAGCACCGGCGTCATGCGTGACCTCCTCGACTACTTGCTGATCGGCGTACTGCTCGTCGCCCTAGTGCTCGTCGTCGGGCGGTTGCGCCTGTCGCTGGAGTCTCCCCGATGACGCACCCTGACGCGCCCCCCGCAGAGCCGACGTGCCCGAGTTGTGGGCATCCAGTACGCCGCCACGGGAGCCGCTGCTTCCATCCTCTCGACACGCCAATCGTCGAAGGGAACGTGACGCGGTTTGTGTGCCCGTGCGCACTGAGCCGACTGACGCTGACGGAAGACGCCCTCACCACCGCACAGGACGAGATCGCGGCGATTGCCGCTGCGTTCGGCAATCCAATCGCGTTGGACGACTGCAAGACGCTGGCAGAGAAAGCGGCGCTATGTGTCTCGACGTGTGCCAAGCTGGATGTCAGGCGAGCGAAGCTCCAGTCCGAACTCACAGCCCTCCGTGCCTCCCGTGACGCGCTGGCGCAGGACGCGGAACTCGGACGAGCCGTGCGCTGGTTCAATCCCACGTACCTCGAAACAATGCTCGCCGACTACCGCGCCGCCCGTACAGCGGCCCCCGACACCACCACGGAGCCGAGTCATGGCTGATGCGGTGATCTGCCCTGAGTGCGGTGCGCCGATGGCTCTGCGGGAGACGCGGAAGTACACGTATCCGAATGGCGACCCGCGCAAGTTTTGGGGATGCTCCCGCTGGCCGGAGTGCAACGGTATCCACGGCGCGCACCCTGACGGTTCGCCGCTCGGCACACCAGCGACCGCCGAGGTGAAGCAGTGGCGCATCAAGGCGCACGCGGCGCTCGACTCGCTCTGGAAGTCCGGCGGGATGAAGCGCGGCAAGGCGTACCGCTGGATGCAGAAAGCAATGGGGATGACCGAAGAGGAGGCGCACGTCGGCAAGTTCGACGCCGCCCAATGCCAGCAACTAATCGCGTTGGTGCAAGTCCGCGCCGACACCACCACGGAGGGAAGGAAGGATGCGTGAATACAGGCCCGGCGATATCTGCCCGACGCACGGCTTGGCGGTGCTGGTCACGCACGTCAACGATGGGGAGCCGTGTAGTGATTACGCGGGCACCCCCTCCCCGCGCCCCGTGAGCGAGACACCGAGCGACCTCGTTGAACTGTGGGAAGGCGCGTGCGTTCACGGTATGACGCATCGGTGGGCAAGTGCCACTCCGCGAGGGTGGACGTGCGTGTATTGCGAGGCGTATTCGGACGAGCGCCCCGACTTGGAGGCGTACCGCGCCGCGTACCTGCGAGCGAATAATGCCGCCGCTCTCTCCCGTCCGCAGGGGAGCGGGGACGCGGAACAGATCGCCGACGCCTACGACGCGGAAGTGGATCGGCGCAACGTGGCGATGCTCGACCCTGACAGCCACCATAGTTACATCGACCGCGACATTCTGCGCAGCGCCCTCGCCTCCCCTCCCTCGCCCTCGGTACGCGGGGACGTGAGCGATGAAACGGTGGAGTGGTTGAGGGAAGTCGTCGCCAAGTATGCGCGCATCCTCGAACTCTCCGGCGAGGCGCGGTCACAGGTTGAGTACGAGGCCCATATGCACTTCTCGCGCATCCTCTCCGCGCTGGACGGCCAGCGAAGGGAGGAGGGCAAGCTATGAGCGGATGCGCTGACGTGTGCCTGTCGATGGAGTTTGACGGCAGGACCGATTTCTACACCGAGAAAGTCGTCACGGCACGGAAGGCGCATGAGTGTTGTGAGTGCCGCGACGTGATCCCTGTTGGCGCGCGGTATGAGCGGGTCGTTGGGAAGTGGGACGGCGACTTCGGCACGTTCGAGACGTGCCTCGTGTGCGTCGAAATCCGCAGGACGTTCTGCTGTGGAAGCTGGGTGCTGACTCAGCTCTGGGAGAGCGTGTACGACGAGATGTTCCCTGAGTGGAAACGGTCAGGTCCGTGGGACTGCTTGGCGAAACTCGACACGGACGAAGCACGCGCGAAGATGAACGCCGAATACCGGACGTGGGCAGACGAAGACGACGCGCCTGAGCCCCTCCCCACCCCGTCCTCTGGACCGGAGACACCGAAATGAGATACTGCGCGTTTTGCGGAACAGAGCTGACGACCGGCGGCTGTCCGAAGTGGGATTGTCCGTCAAGGGCACAGCCGCTTTACACTCTACCCATCGCACCTACGTTGGTGGACGCCGTGCCAGCGGGGGAGGCGACGAGAGATGAGCGCCGACTAGCCGAGAACTACAATCGCACCACGCATAAGAACGTGCGCCTGATTGGTGAAGGCGAACTAGCGTATTGCGATGACTGCCACGGAGGAGAAGTGGAACTGTGGGAGGCGTCGTGCGAAGTCCGTCGCACTCTCCGGCATGAAGCCACCCCCCTCCTGCCCACCCGCGCCGTAGTTGAGGAGAGGGTAGACGGATACGGCCTGTGTCGCTGGAATGACGGGGCGGATGGGGTGGGGCCGAGTGAGGAATCCGTCGCCGCCCGTTCCGCCCTACTGGCGCTGATCCCCACAACGGAGACGAGAGACAATGGCTAAGCCGCGACCGAAGGCGAACCCAAGCCTCGCCCCGCAGTTCTTCAAGGGCGGCTGGTTCTACGATTACCGTGGGCGGATTGATGTGCTGATCGAAACGCCGCATGGCACCTTCTCTGTTCGCATCCCGTGGAAGAAACTCATTCCGGCGGCGAAACGGTGCCGTCCCGAGGAGTTCCCCAATGCCCGCTAGCCCCTCCTCCCCGCAGGGCCAGACGGTCACGGCGGAAGACATCGCGTGGCTCGACGGGATTCGCCAAGCAGAGGTGCGTCCTCGCGTTGACCGCATCCTCGCCGCCCTCCGTGGGTCGGGACAGACCAGCGCGGACACGCGACGGCTGGATTGGCTGGACAAGCACTTGATCGAAGCGAGCGACCGGACGGTGCGCATCGAGGCGTCTGAGTTCGACCGCACGTTCCGCGTCTATGGCACCCCGCAGAAGATTCTCAGAAACACACTGCGTGAAGCGGTAGACGCTGCGATGTCAGCCCCACCGGCACCGAGCGACACCACGGAGGCACGATGAGTAACTCAGGGTTCTGTACGGACTGCGGCGCACGGATCGCCTCGTTCGACGGCCTCGATGGGTGCCCTGTCTGCGGAAGCAAGGGAGTCCCATGCGGGGATGACAACCAAGTGACCGTTTCCGTCAACTGGCACGAGCTGCACGTGCTCTGCGTGTGGGCCGAGAACTGGCAACGCCACGCAAACCTCGGGCGCGTGGTGTACGCCATCGCGGCTCGTCTCAAGGCGCAACACCCCGAGCGAAACGCCCTGACACTGGCGGGCGAACTTGGCGAGATCGCGAAGCAATACGACATCAGCGTCACGAGCGCCGACTTGCGCCGCGACGTAGCCGAACAAACCGGCGAGGAAGTCGGGCTAGTTCGTCCGGCACCGAGCGACAGGGAGGGGGCGTGAAACTCTCGGCGAAATGCGCGTGCGGTGCGACGTTCGACGGCGAGGCAGAGAAAGGCTCGCTGCAGACACCAGACCTGAACGCCGCCTACCTGCAATGGCTCAGGTTGCACAGGAAATGTGCGCTCCGATTGGGCAAGGAGGGAGAAGAATGAGCAATCGCATCCTCGCGCTGGACTGGAAGCGCACCGACGCTCCCGACCCCAGGGGACGGCACCCCGCGATGGTCACCTACCGCGCTACGCTGCACGGCTTCGCGCTGTCGGTGCGTGGCCGTCAGGGTGGCTCGTCCTGGAAGATTCGCGTCGCCAACCGCGCCGGCCAGGTGGTCGGACGCGGGGTGTGCGTCGAACTCTCTCTCGCCCTCGCGCGCGCCGTGCACTATGTGGCCGCGCCCGTCTCGTGCTAGGTTAGGCGCATGACTGCCTTTCTCGCCGCCGGTCGCAAGACCTTCGCCGTCAAGGTGCCCACGTCACAGGGGCGCTACGTGAAACGCACCACGGGCACGCGCCTGGTGGCGGTGCGCGACGAGATCGAGCAGATGCTCCGCGAACTGGGCCCGCGCGGCAAGAAGGCGTGGGACCTCCTCGATGCCGTCGCCGCGCACACGTTGACCGTCTCCCGGCTGCACGACCATTGGCGCGCCGACACGCTGGACGTGCTGCGGGCGCAGCTCGACGACGTGGACCTGCGCGGGCACGTGCCTGGCTTCCTTGCGTGGATGGGCCAGCGTGCGCGCTCAATCATCTACCTGAGCCAGATCAAGTACCGGATCGAGACGCTCGTACGCCCGGAGACGCCCTTCCTGCGGAGTGCCTTCACCGAGGCGCGGGTGACGACGTGGCTCTCGGAGGTGCGCGGGTCGAACACCACGCGCCGCGGCTACTACTCGGCGGCGACTCTCTTCGTGCGCTACCTGCGCATCATGCGCGTGCTGCGCTCGAACCCGCTCGAGTTGGTGGTGTCGCCGACGCCGAACCGGCCCCGGATGACCTATCTCGCGTTCGAGGACATGCAACGCCTGGTCGCGCGGTTTCCGACCGCGCAGCTTCGCGCGCTGGAGGCGGTGTTCCACTCCGGCGCCGAGTTCCAGCCGGCGCTCGCCATCACGCGACGCGACGTGCTGCCGCCGGACGATCAGTATCCGAAGGGCCGCGTGCGCTGCCCCGGCACGAAAGAGTGGGCGCGCGACCGCGTGCTCGTGCTCGAACCGTGGGCGTGGGCACACGTGTGGGCGTGGGCCAAGGACAAGCTCCCGGCGGCGCCGCTCTTCGACCTGGACGGGGCGCATTGGAAGCTGGCGTACAAGCGGCACCGGAAGTTGCATGCGGAGGTCGTCGTGGCCTGCGGCCTTCCGGCAGGCTACAACGTGCACGACGCGCGGCACAGCTATGCGGTGGACGCGCTGAGTCGGCTCGGCTACGACGTGATGACGGTCGCGCACCAACTGGGGCACCGGGACGGCTCGCAGGTGAACAAGAACTACGGGCGCTACGTGGTGCGTCCGGAGCACTTCACGGAGCGTCTTGGTCGCGCCCGTGGTCGCGGTGGGTCACGGAGCACGCGAACGAACCGCGCCTAACCGCCGCATCGAGCGAGGGTTAGGCGCGAGTCAAAGGAGTGGAGGCGGAGGGAGTCGAACCCTCGTCTTGCACAGGATCATCCGCAGCGTCTACGTGCGTAGCTCACCGATTGATGTTTCCGGCGGCTGGGTGGTGAGCGCCCGACCGACGGATGAGCCCTCTAGAGTTTCGCGCTGCCGCCGAGGACGTACGGCCACGCTATCCCGGATTTGCGATACCCGGCGGCCCGCCCCGGGAGGGCTGACCATCGGGCACTGCTGGGGTAAAGCCTAAGCTTTACGCAGCAAGAGCGAAGTTGTTGTTCGCAGGTAACGTTTCCCAGGCGGTTTTACGAGGAACCCGAGGACCTCGGCACGCAGCCATGAAGCCACCTACACAATCGAAACCAGGTCGCCCCCTGAACTGACATCTAAATATAACAGGGTACACGGCGATTGAGCATATGGACTCAGGATCGCGATTCAGGACAACGACTTAGGATGACGACGGTCGATTGAGCCCAATGAGGTCGCCCGTCGCGATCCTCAATCGTGCTCCTCAATCGCAATCCTAAGTCCATCTCCTCAGTCGGCAGTTCACCCGACGACCCGATTCCGCCCCTGATGCTTCGCGGCGTACAGGTTCTCGTCCGCCCGCTTGAACAGCGTGCCCTTGCCGTCACTGCCGGCGCTGTAGATCGCCACCCCCATGCTGACCGTCACGCGGATCGTCACGCCGTCGTGCGGCACCGCGGCGGCCTCGACGGCCTCCCGGAGACGCTCCGCCAGCTCCATCGCTCCGTCCATCGACGTCTGCGGCAGGATGAGCGCCAGTTCCTCACCACCCAGCCGCGCGCAGACGTCCACGGTGCGCACGCCGTCGCGCAAGACGCTCGCGACCTGTTGCAGCACCGCGTCTCCGGCATCGTGTCCGTACGTGTCGTTTACACGCTTGAAGAAGTCGAGGTCGCAGAGCACCAGCGCGGAGGAGCCCCCGAATCGGTCGGTCTCGTTGAGCACGCGTTCCAGCTGCTCGTCAAAGTGGCGACGATTCCACAGCCCGGTCAGCGCGTCGGTCCGCGAGCGTCGACTGGTCTCGGCGAGCTCCCACGACGCCTCGAGCGCATTGACCGCGAGTGCCGACAGCACGCTTCCATTGCGAATCTCGAGCGCCCGCAGCACGCCCAGCCGCGTGGCGCCGACCACGATCGCGCCGATCGCCGTGGTGCCGCGCATCAAGGGCAGCACCGCCATCGAACCTGCTACGACGCCGCCATCGTCGTCACGCAGCAGCCCGCCCCGCTCCGCGAGGAAGCGGGCGTCCTCCCAGAACGAGGCACTCCCCTCGATGCAGGCGGTGCCCGCCACCGAACCGGGCGTGACCGTCCCGTCCCGCATGGGCCACGGGGCCTGCGCGCTATAGGCGGCCACGCGCCCGGTACGCTGCGCCGCGTCCCAGCGCAGCAGCACCGCAAACTCGCCCCCGGTTACTTCCATGGCGTAGTCGCAGAGCGCGCGCTCCAGCGCGTCCGGTTCGTGCGCGCGCTGCAGGTCGCGCGCGATGCGCAGCATGGCCCGTGTGAAGCGGCTCTGGCGCGCCACTTCGTTGCGCGTGGCGAACAGGCTCACCAGGCGCCCCACCTGCGCCGCGTGCCGAGGCAGCCAGTCGCGCAGCGAATCGCGCGTCGTCGTGAAGCGGTCCGTCGCCGCGAGCACGATGGCGCCCGCCGCTTCACCCGAGGCGAACCGCACCGGGCAGATGGCGATGCGGGGCTCATCGTCGCGGCGCTCGAAGCCCACCATCTGCTCCGCCGCTGACCACGCGACGAGCGCGCGTTCCGGCACCGTTCCCCACGACGATGCGACGGGGGGCGCTCCGTCGCCGGACCACGCCACGATGTCCAGCGCATTCCGGTCGCCTCCAGCGTGCCTCCACAGTGTCACCTCCACGGCGCCGTGCTGCCGCGCGACATCCAGGAGGTACGGTCGCAGTTCATCCGCGAGTTCGCGGGCATCGCGCTCCGCGAGGCCCGCGAGGTCCTCGCCGCGCAGCACTTGCACCGGGCTGAGCGTTGGTCGCGGCGGGGCGGCCGGGGACGGCGTGGGCGTGGGCGGCGCATCGCCAGCGCGACGGCGCGCGCCAAACAGGTAGCCGGCAAGCGCGCCGACCGCGGCAACCGCCAGCGCAAGCGCGCCGCTCACGCGCTACGCGCCCAGCTCGAGGATGCGCGAGGCGGCAACCGCCGCCCCAAAGCCGTTGTCGATATTGCACACTACCACGCCGGCCGCGCAGCTGTTGAGCATGGTCAGGAGCGCCGACAACCCGCGGAAGCTCGCGCCGTATCCGACGCTCGTCGGCACGGCGATGACGGGCACGCGCACCATCCCGCCCACCACCGACGGCAGCGCGCCATCCATGCCGGCGACCACCACCACGACGCGGGCGGCGCGCAGCGCGTCCTGCTGGGCGAGGACGCGGTGAATTCCCGCCACGCCAACATCGGCCACGCGTCGCGACGCATGCCCAAACGCGCGGAGCGCCACGATGCACTCCTGCGCCACTGGCAGGTCGCCCGTCCCCGCCGTCACGATCAGCGCCCCCGACTCGGCGGGCGCCGCAGCTCCGGCGCGGCGCAGCAGCACGGTGCGTCCCAGCTCGTCCGCTTCGGCGGCCGGATGCGCGGTGCACAGCGCCTCGCGCATCGCAGCGTCGGCCCGCGTCACGAGAAAGCCGTCGCCCTGCGCGGCGAGGCGGGCACAGATCTGCAGCGCCTGCTCCGGTGTCTTCCCTTCCCCGAACACCACCTCGGGATACCCCTGACGCAGCGCGCGATGGTGATCGATCTGCGCGAACGTGAGGTCCTCCACGGGGGCGGCGTCGAGCTGCGCCAGCGCGTCCTCCACGGTGCGACGCCCCTCCGCTACGTCGCCAAGCAGGGTGCGCACGCGGTCGCGCATCATGCGGCCGGCTCCACGAGCTCGGACGGCTCTTCAGTGCCTGTGCCCGTGCCTGTGCCTGTGCCTGTGCCTGTGCCTGTGCCCGTGCCTGTGCCTGTGCTCGTACCTGTGCCCGCCGTATCGTGCATCCAGTCGCTGGCCAGGTAATCGCGGAAGATCCCCTCCACCTCGTCGAAGGACTTCACGGCATGAAGCTGCTTGCGCAGGGAGGCCGAGTTGGGCAGGCCGCGCACGTACCAGCCGAGGTGCTTGCGGAATTCGAGGGCGGCGCCCACCGGATCGTGCTCGTACTCCTGCACCATGCGCGCATGCTCCAGCGCCGCGTCGAACCGCCCCTTCACGTCGGGCGCGGCGGGCACCGCCGTTCCATCGATCAAGGCGCGCGCCTCGCGGAAGATCCACGGCTGGCCGAATGCGCCCCGGCCGATCATGACGCCGGCGCACCGCGTGTGCTGCCACATGCGCAGCGCATCGGCCGACGTCTTGATGTCGCCGTTGCCGAGCACCGGGATCTCGAGCGCCTCCACGACGCGTGCGATCTCGTCCCAATTCGCCGCCCCCGAGTACATCTGCGTGCGGCTGCGGGCGTGCAGCGCGAGCATGCGGGCGCCGGCGTCCTGGCAACGCAGCGCGATCCCCACCGGGTCGCGCATGTCCTCGTTCCACCCGCTGCGGATCTTGACCGTCACGGGCAGGTGCGTCGCCCCCGCCACGGCGCGGATGATCGCCTGCACGAGATCAAGGTCGCGCAGGCAGCCCGAGCCGCCGTTGCGCCGCACCACTTTCTTTACCGGGCAGCCGAAGTTGATATCGATGTAGTCGGGCTGAAACAGCTCCGTGACCAGCCGCGACGCATCGGCCATGGACTCCGGCTCGGCGCCGAAGATCTGCACGCCAATCGGCCGCTCATCGGCCCCGAACGCCAGCTTTCCGAGGGTCGCCTGGTTCTCCCGCCGAATTCCCTCGGCGGACAGGAACTCGGTGACCACCACGTCCGCACCAAAGCGGCGGCAGAGGCGTCGGAATGGGGACTCCGACACTCCCGCCATCGGCGCCAGGAAGACAGGGACGTCCGAGGAAACCTGAAAGGGAAAACGGGGCATCCCGATCAACCTAATTGGAAGGCCAAGTCCGTGCAACAACATGATTTGACTTCACTTGCGACGGAGGTTAGTTTCGCCTCACTACCGTCAATTGCTGCGTTTCCGGGGTCCTGCATGGAACTGCGAGAATTCTTTTCCGAAGATGCCGTCCAGCTCAATCTGGCTGGCACCACCAAGGACGACGTCCTCAAGGAACTGATCGGCCTGCTCGCGTTGGACGAGAAGAACGAGCAGATGCTCTTCAAGATGCTCAAGCGCCGGGAGAACCTCGGCTCCACCGGCATCGGGCGCGGCATCGCCATTCCTCATTGCCGCTCGCTCGTGGTCAGCAAGCTGCGGGTGGCGTTCGGACGCAAGAAGGAAGGGCTCGACTTCAAGGCGATGGACGGCCAGCCGGTGCACTTCTTCTTCCTCATCGTCGCGCCGCCGCTCGAGGTCTCCAACCAGTACCTGCCGGTGCTGGGGAAGATCGCGCAGTTCTCCAAGGAGCCCGACTTGCCCGACCGCCTGCTTGCGCTCGACGAGCCGGCGCAGTTCATGAAGCTGCTTGAGGAGAAGGGCATCTAGCGATCGTCGTCCCCCGCCGATCAGGCGCGGGCCCGGCGACGAGGCATGGAGTACGACGCCTCCGCTTCGTGCGGGGTCGATCGCCAACGGGCGGTGCGCCGACGCGCATCGCCCGCCCTGCATCTCAGGGGGACGTCGCCGCCGGATGTTCGACGATGGTGCGCGCGATGTCCCGGCGCAGGCGGCGTTGCACACGCCAGGCCTGTAGCACGGCGGCGACGATGAGGCCGAGCGTCAGCCCCCACCAGATTCCAGCACCGCCCAGCGGCGTGCGGAAGCCAAGGACCGCCGCGAGGGGGATCCCGAGCGCCCAGAATCCAAAGAGGTGCAGGAACATCGGCACCTTCGTGTCACCCGTGCCGCGGGCGAGCCCGCTCGCCACCGCCTGGGTCCCGTCGAAAACCTGGAAGACGCCGGCGATCGCGATGAGCGGCGCGGCGGCCGCAATGACCGCCGTGTCCAGCGTGAACCACGCCGCGATCGCGGAGGGGAAGCTGAGCATGAGCAGGCCGCTGAACGCCATGAACCCAACTCCGAGCACCCAGGCCCCCGCCGCGTGGCGGCGCGCGGAGGGCATGTCGCTGCGCCCCACGGCTTGCCCCACCAGGGCCGCGGCCGCCACCGAGAACCCGACGGGAACCATGAACGTGAGCGAGGCGAGGCTGAGCGCCACCTCGTGCCCAGCGAGCGGCACGGTGCCGAGCCATCCGAACATGAGCGTCGCCATGGCGAAGGCGCCGGCTTCGAAGAACCACTGGAAACCGATTGGCGCCCCCAGGCGCACGGTGGCCCACAGGGGCCCGAAGGCGGTCGCCGCACGCCAGGACCCGGTCAGGTGCGGTCGAAGCGCAGGCCACCCCGTCACCAACAGCGTTGCGCACATCACCCAGCGCGCAAAGACGGTAGCCCACGCCGAACCCGCGACGCCCATGGGCGGCGCTCCGAGATTGCCGAAGATCAACACCCAGTTGGCGAAGACGTTCACGAGGTTGGCGGCAACGACGGCCACCAGCACGGGTCGAACGACCAGCATCGCCTGAAGGGACTGGCGCAGCACCACGAAAATGAAGAAGGCGGGGAGGCCGACGGCGCTGATCTCCACGTAGCGGCGCGCGATTGGCACCACGGCCGGCGGCTGCCGCAGCAACTCAAAGGCGGGACCGCTGAACGCGAACGCCGCGCCGACCAACACGCTGATGACGAGCGCCAGCAGCACGCCGCGCTGGATGCCACGGCGCGCCCCGCCCAGGTCCCCAGCCCCGAAGGCCTGTGCGACCACCGGGTCGAGCGCCATCAGCGTGCCCATACCGAAGATCGCGATGTTGAAGAAATAGAAGTTGCCCAACGCCACGCCCGCGAGCGCGTCTGCGGAGAGCCGCCCGACCATCAGCGTGTCCACGAACCCCATCACCTGGAGGCCGACCTGCACAATCACGACCGGCGCGGCGACGGCAAGCATCTCGCGCAGCTCGGTGCGGGTGGGCCAGGAAAAGGTGGGCGTGAACATGGGAGTCACGCAGAATAACACGCGCGCGCCATCCGCGTGGCGGGACCTCCCCGGCACGCGCCGCTGCCGCGCCGCGCGAGGTGCGGAGTGGCCCGAATTCGGCTATCGTTTACCCTCGAATGGGCGCAGTCGCGAGCTCTGCTGCGCACCATTGTTCGCCCCGCCCTGCAGTCCATGCGCGCCCGAGATCCGCGATTGCGCAGGAAGCCCCGTGCCCGAGATCCTGCTGCTCGATGACGATCCGCTGCAACTGAAGCTGCTGTCGCGCACCCTGAACGGGCTCGGGTACGCAGACCTCATCGCGTGCGACTCCGCGGCGGCCGCGCTGCATGCGCTCGGCGCGCCGCATCAGGCCATTGGACTCATCCTGCTCGACCTCAACATGCCCGGCGTGGACGGCGTGGCCTTCCTCAAGCTGCTGAGCGAACGGCGCATCGACGCCGCCGTGGTGCTCGTCAGCGGCGAGGATGAACGCCTTATCGAGAGCGCGGCACGCTTCGGCACGTCGCAGAACATCAGGGTTCTTGGCGCCATCACCAAGCCGGTGCTGCCCGCGGAGCTGAAGACGGTGCTCGAGCACTGGCAGAAGCCGACGGCCGCCCCGGCCCCGCCCACGCAGTATTCCGCCGAGCAGATCGCCCGCGCCATTCTCGAGAACGAACTGGTGCCGCACTTCCAGCCGATCGTCAATCTCGTGACGGGCGCGCTCGCCGGCGCGGAGACGCTCGTGCGCTGGCAGCATCCCCGTGACGGGCTCGTCATGCCTGGGCAGTTCATCGCGGTTGCCGAGGAGCGGGGCCTGATTCGCGACGTCACCGCACTCATGATCCGCGCCGCGGTGCGGCAGGGCCGGGCCTGGCGCGATCAGGGGCTCGATGTCTTCGTCGCCGTCAACGTGTCGATGGGTGACCTGACCCGCGCTGATTTCGCCGATTTCGTGCTCGACGAACTCGCGCGCAGCGGCCTGCCGCCCAGCCACCTCGTGCTCGAAGTCAGCGAGCAGCGCGTCGCCCAGGACCCGGACACCGCGCTCGCGGCCATCAGCCGGCTGCGCATGCGGCGCATCACGATGGCCATCGACAACTTCGGCATCGGCTCGTCGTCGCTCGCACAGCTGCGCGATCTCCCGTTCAATGCCGTGAAGGTAAGCGGATCGTTCGTGCACGGTGCCGGAGGCAGCGCCGTCCTCGGCGCCATCGTGAGCTCGAGCATCGACCTCGCGCGGCAGCTCGGCATGCGCACGGTGGCGGAGGGCGTGGAGGACTCCACGGACTGGGTCTGGCTGCGGTCCAGCGGCTGCGAACTGGCGCAGGGCTGGTTCATCGGCGCACCCATGGCCGCCTCCGAGCTTGCCGTGTGGCTCAGCGACTGGGAGAAGCGCCGGCGGCGGCTCTTCGACGCCTGACGGCACGGGCCGTTCGCGTTCGCGGGCGCCGGGCGGCGCCCGTTGCTATTCCCACTCGATGGTGGCGGGCGGCTTGGAGCTGATGTCGTAGACGACGCGGTTCACGCCCGGCACTTCATTGATGATCCGGCTGGACATGCGGCCGAGCACGTCGGATGGGAACGCAAACCAGTCGGCGGTCATGCCATCGGTGCTGGTCACGGCACGCAGCGCCACGACGTTCTCGTACGTGCGTCCGTCCCCCATGACGCCAACGGAGCGCACGGGCAGGAAGACGGCGAAGGCCTGCCAGATGGTGTCGTACAACCCGGCCGCGCGGATCTCCTCGAGGTAGATCGCGTCGGCCTGCCGCAGGGTATCCAGGCTCGGCTGGTCCACGGCGCCCAGCACGCGAATCGCCAGCCCGGGGCCGGGGAACGGATGCCGGCCCACCATCTCCTCTGGAAGGCCGAGCTCGCGGCCGACGTTGCGCACCTCATCCTTGAACAGTTCGCGGAGCGGCTCGATGAGGGTGAACGCCATGTCGGGCTTCAGTCCGCCCACGTTGTGGTGCGTCTTGATCGTGGCGCTCGGTCCGCCCTTGGCGCTCACCGACTCGATGACGTCCGGGTAGAGCGTTCCCTGCACGAGGAAGGCCGCACCCTGCCCCGCCTCGGCGGCCGCGTCCTCGAACACGTCGATGAACGTGTGCCCGATGATCTTGCGCTTCCGTTCGGGCTCCTCGACACCGGAAAGGGCCGACAAGAAGCGCTCCTCGGCCCGCACCGTGATGAGCTTGATGCCCAGGTGGCGCCCCATCAGCCGCTCCACCTGCTCCCGCTCGTGGAGCCGCAGCAGGCCCGTGTCCACGAAGATGCAGGTGAGTTGGTCGCCGATCGCCCGGTGCACCAGCGCCGCGGCCACCGACGAATCGACGCCGCCCGACAAGCCGCAGATCACGTGCTTGTCGCCGACGAGGGCGCGGATCTTGGCCACCTCGATGTCGATGAAGTGCCCCGGGGTCCAGTCGGGCGTGCAGCCGCAGACGCCGAAGAGGAAATTCTGGATGATCTCGGCGCCGCGCACGGTGTGCGCGACCTCCGAGTGGAACTGCACCGCGTGCACCGGCTTGCGCTCGTGGCGGAAGCCGGCGATCACCCGGTCGCTCCGCGCCGTCACCACGTAGCCGGGCGGCGCCGACTCCACGTGATCCCCGTGGCTCATCCAGACCGTCGCCTTCTCGCCGGCCTCGAAGCCGCCGAACAGCCCGGCCGGTTCCACCACCTGCACCTCGGCGCGCCCGTACTCGCGGCCGCCGCCCGCGACGACCTCCCCGCCCTCGGCGTGCGCGATCCACTGCATCCCGTAGCAGACGCCGAGCAGCGGCGCGATGTCGAGAATCCCCGTCTCGAACGTCGGCGCCCCCTCGTCGGTGACCGAGCTCGGCCCGCCCGACAGGATGATGCCGGCGGGATTCCACTCGCGGATCCACGCGAGGGAGCGCGTGGGCGGGTGGATCTCGCAGTACACGTGCGCCTCGCGCACGCGGCGGGCAATGAGCTGGGTGAACTGGGATCCGCAGTCGAGGATCAGGATGCGCTTCACGAGTGCTTCCACTCCGGTCCGTCGAGCTTGACGAACTCGACGTGCTTCGAGTCGAGGTCGATGATGGCGGCGCAGGGCGCGCCGTGGACCCACCCGCAGGCCTCGCCGGGGTTCACGATGAGCGTCTCCCCGCGCGTCTTCATCTCCTGCTTGTGCTCGTGCCCGTGCACGACGAGCGTGTGTGTCGCGAGGGATCGCTCCGACACGTCGGCGAGGTCGTGCACCAGCAGGATCTTATGTTCGTTGATCTGCGTCGAGTGCGGCGCCTCGAACAGTTCGCAGGCGAGCGCCTGCGCCGCCGTGGCACGCAGCCCCTCGCGGTCGCCGTCGTTGCGACCGAACACGCCCACCATCGGCGCGGCATAGTCCAGGAACGGCTGCAGCGCAAACGGCGAGCAGTAATCGCCCGCATGCAGCAGCATCTCCACGCCCCGCGCCTGGAACTCCTGCAGCAGCGCCGCGATGGCGGGCACGCGATCGTGGGTGTCGCTGATGAGACCAATGCGCATCACCCCTCCGTCCATTCAAGGGTCTCGGCCTCAAGCCGGACCAGGTCATCCAGCGTCTCGCGGCGCGTGATCACCGCCCACCGCGTTCCATCGACCAGCACCTCGGGAGCCCGCGGACGGGTGTTGTACGTCAGCGCCATCACGTAACCGTACGCGCCGGTGGTGCGAACCGCTAGCAAATCCCCGGGGGCCGCGTCGTCTATCGCGCGGTCGCGCGCGAGGAAGTCGCCGGTTTCACAGATCGGACCCACCACGTCCACCGTGCTCGTGCCGCCGCGCGGCCGCACCGCCTCGATGGCGTGGTACGCGTCGTAGTGCGACGGCCGCAGCAACTCCGACATCCCCGCATCGCAGATGACAAAGTCGGTGCCCCCGCTCGGCTTGCGGTACAGCACGCGCGTGAGGAGCGCTCCTGACTCGGCAACGACGAAGCGGCCAGGCTCGACAATCAGCTCGAGGCCGAGCGACGCCGCCGCGGGGACGACGATCTCCGCAAAGCGGGCGAGGTCGGGCGCCTCCTCGGCGTCGTAACGCGCCGGAAGGCCGCCGCCGGCGTCGAAGAACCGGAGCGGTGCCCCCTCTCGCTGCAAGTCGCGCGCGAGCTGGGCCAGCCGCGCCACGCCATCCTCGTAGGGTTCCAGCGACGTCAGCTGCGACCCGACGTGCATGTCGAGCCCCGCCAGCTCCACGTGCGGCGACGCCAGCGCGCGCGCCGCCACCGCCGGCACGTCGCCCCACGGAATCCCGAACTTGTGGCCGCGCGACCCGGTGGCAATGAACTCGTGCGCGTTGGCCACCTGCACCTCGGGGTTCACGCGGAAGGCGATGCGGGCGCGCACGCCGAGCGCCTTGGCCTCCTCCTCCACGATCTCCAGTTCGGCGCCCGATTCCACGTTCAGGAGCAGCACGCCGGCCTCGATGCCCGCGCGAATCTCGGCGCGCGTCTTGCCGACGCCGCCGAAGATGATGTCCTCCGGTGCGAAGCCGGCGCGGCGGGCGCGCATGAGCTCGCCCCCCGAGACGACGTCGGCGCGGCAGCCCGCGGCGCGCAACACCTGGAGCAGCCCGCGGCTGCTGTTCGCCTTCAGTGAGTAGTGGATGCGGTGCGGCACGCCGGCGAGCGCCGCGTCGAGCGCGCGATAGCGCTCGCGCAGCGCATTGGCGCTGTACACGTACGCCGGTGTGCCCGCGGCGGCGGCGATCGCCTCCAGCGGGACTCCCTCACACCAGAGAGTCCCGTCGCGACGCTCGTACGGCTGCGCTAGTACGCGCGCGCCCACACAGCCTCGGCCTTGGACGGACGCCCGCAGCACAGGCAGGTCGCCGGCGCCTCCGGGCTCCTGAACTCCGCGTCCGGCATGCACCGGATCGTGGCTTTCGTCTCCTCCTTGACCTTGGCCTCGCACGCCGTGTCCCCGCACCAGCCGGCAAAGACGAACCCGCCCTTCCCGTCCATCAGCGCCTTGAACTCGTCGTACGAGATCTTGCCGCGCACGCTGTTCGCCTCGCGGCGATCGAGCGCGGCCTGTAGCATGTCGTTCTGGATGCGCTCGAGCAGCGCGGCGGCCGCCGCCGGCAGCCCGTCCATGGGCAGCGACTGCTTGGCGCGCGTGTCGCGGCGCGCCGCGAAAACCGCCTGCTTCTCGAGGTCCTTGGGGCCAAGCTCAAAGCGCAGCGGGACGCCGCGCAGCTCCCACTCGTAGTACTTGGCGCCCGAGCGCATGCCGTCGCGCAGGTCCACGTGGACTCGCAGGCGGTCCGTCGCGCCGCGCCCGGTCCACTCGGTGAGCTCGGCCTTCACCTTGAGCGCCGCCGCGGTGAGGCGCGCCTTTTCGTCGTCGTTCTTCCAGATGGGGACGATGACGATCTCGATCGGCGCCAGGCGCGGGGGCGTACAGAGGCCGTTGTCGTCGCCGTGCGTCATCACCAGCCCGCCCACCATGCGGGTGCTCACGCCCCACGACGTGTTCCAGGCGAACGCCATCTCGCCCTTCTCGTCCTGGAACTGCAGCTCGAACGCCTTGGCGAAGTTCTGCCCGAGGTTGTGCGAGGTGCCCGCCTGCAGGGCCTTGTTGTCCTGCATCATCGCCTCGCACGAGTACGTGCGCAGCGCGCCGGCGAACTTCTCGCTCTCGCTCTTGAGCCCGGTGATGACGGGCATCGCCATCCACTGCTCCATGAACGTGCGATAGACGCCCAGCATGCGCCGCGCCTCTTCCTCGGCCTCGTCATGCGTCGTGTGCGCGGTGTGTCCTTCCTGCCACAGGAACTCGAGCGTGCGCAGGAACAGCCGCGTGCGCATCTCCCACCGCACCACGTTCGCCCACTGGTTGATGAGGATCGGCAGGTCGCGGTACGACTGCGTCCACTTGGCGAACATGTGGTAGATGATCGTCTCGGACGTCGGACGGATGAACAGCGGCTCCTCGAGCTCCTTGCCGCCGCCATGCGTCACGACCGCGCACTCGGGGGCAAAGCCCTCGACGTGCTGCGCCTCCTTCTTCATGAAGCTCTCAGGAATCAGCAGCGGGAAGTACGCGTTCTGGTGTCCCGTCGCCTTGAACCTGTCGTCCAGGGCGCGTTGCATGCGTTCCCAGATGCCGTAGCCGTTGGGCCGGATGACCATCGATCCCTTGACGGGCGAGTAGTCGGCCAGCTCGGCACGCAGCACCAGTTCGTTGTACCACGCGCTGAAGTCTTCGGCGCGGGTGGTCAGCTTCTTGTCGTCAGCCATCGTCCTGGGGTCAGTCTTCACGCGGGGCGGGAACCCCCGCCTCGGCGAGCGCGGCGAATCCGCGCTCGGGATCCAGCAAGTCATGCAGCACAATCTCGGCGCCCTCTCGCGCCACCGCGCCCGGCGCCCGCGACAGCGGACGCACCTCGGCTCGCGCGTCGTCCCGCAGCACCATCAGCCACGCCGCACCGGCGCGTTCGGCCGACTTGATCTGCGCGGACGACTTCTGCGTGCGCAGCTTCTCCTCGTTGAGCACGTACTCGGCGGCGTAACCCATGCGTCGCAGCGCCGCCGCGGCGCGCAGCACCGTCGCCGGTTCGTTGTGCTCGCTGCTCACCACCCAGAAGTCGGGACCATCGGCCAGCCCGTCGTCGAACAGGCCGTGTTCCTTCAGCAATTCGCCCAGCACCACGTCTCCCATGCCGAAGCCGAGCGCCGGCAGGTCCACGCCGCCAAGCTGGCCCAGGAGGTTGTCGTAGCGGCCACCGCCGCAGATGGCGCGCAGCTCGCCGCGCGCATCGAACAGCTCGAAGACCGTGCCGGTGTAGTACGCCAGCCCGCGCACGATCGAGAGGTCCACGTCCACCCACGCCTCGACGCCGAGCGCATGCAGGTGCCCGAGGTACCGGCCGAACTGCGCGATGGCGGGCTTCGCCGCCTCCACGTGCCCGAAGTCGCGTTCGAGGTCCTCCATCGACGAGATGTCCGGCAACGCCATGACGCGCTCGACCTGGTTCGGCACCAGCCCCACCGCCTCAAGTTTCTCGCGAGAGATTTCGTGCGGCTGGCGATCGATCTTGTCGAGCACGCCGTACACGGCCCCGAGCTGTCCCTCCGCAACGCCAATCGCCGCGAGCAGCGCGTTGAGCAGGCGCCGGTCGCTCACGCGCGCCCGCACGCCGAGGGGCCCGAGGCCCAACTCGCGCATGATGTCGATGGCCACGCACAGCAACTCGGCGTCGGCCAGCTCGCTCGGCTCCCCGACGATGTCCACGTTCAGCTGGAAATGCTCGCGCAGGCGACCGCGCTGGGCGCGCTCGTAGCGGAACAACTGCGGCAGCGAGAACCACCGGACCGGCTTGGGCAACGCGTTGGCCCGCGCCGCCACCATCCGGGCGAAGGTTGGCGTCATCTCGGGACGCAGCGATACCGCGCGTCCGCCCTTGTCCTCAAAGCTGTACAGCTGGCCGACGATCTCGTCGCCGCTCTTCGCCGTATACAGTTCGAGGGGCTCGAGCGGGGGTCCGTCGTACTCCACGAACGAGTACCGGCGCGCGACGGCGCGCCAGGCACGAAAAATCGCCGTGCGGCGCGCGAGATCTTCAGGGTAGAAGTCGCGAAAGCCGGGAAGTGGGCCTTTCGGTTGCATTCATTGAAATTACCCGGCGGTGGGCGATACCTGCAACCGCGTCATCGCATCTCCTACCGTGTGGAAGCTGCCGGTAACGACCACCGTGGCCCCCTCGTCGGCCGCCCGGACGAGCGCCCGGTCGAAATCGCGCACCACCTCGGCCGCCCATCCATGGACCCGGGCGTGCGCCATCACGTCCGCGACGTGCCAGGCGCGGCTCGCCGGCGCGGTCGGCGAGTTCGTCAGCACGAACAGGTCCACGTGGGGGGCGAGCGCCGCCATCATCGACGCCCAGTCCTTGTCGCTAAGCACGCTGAAAACCACGGCAATGGGCCGGGGCATGCGGGTCTCGGCGAGCGTCTGGGCCAGGGTGCGTGAGCCGTCCGGGTTGTGCGCGACGTCGAAAACGTGCTTCCCGACCCGCTGGAACCGCCCCGGCAGGCTCACGCGGCGCATCCCGGCTTCCACGGCGGCCGCGCCGGGCCGGAGGTCGTCGGGCAGTTCCTCGAGCATGGCGAGCGCCACGGCCGCATTGGACGCCTGGTGGCGTCCAATCAGCGGCGTGCGCACCATCCGCACGTCATTCTCGCGCCGCAGGTTGAACCGGGTCCCTTCGGCGGTCACCGCAACGTCCTCAATGGCCGACTCGCCGAATACGGTGCGAATGGGCGTGGCGCCGTGCGCCTTGGCGTGCGACACCAGCAGGTCGCGGATGCCGAGTTCCGGCTCCCCCACCACGGCCGGCACGCCCTCCTTGAAGATCCCCGCCTTCTCGAAGGCGATCTCCTCGCGCGTCGCACCGAGGTACTCCACGTGGTCGATCTGGATGTTCGTGACGCCGGCAACGAGCGGGCGCAGGACGTTGGTCGCGTCGAGCCGCCCGCCGAGGCCGGTCTCGATCACCGCCACGTCGGCGCGGTCCTCGTTGAAGAACTGGAACGCCATCGCCGTGGTCGCCTCGAAGAACGTCGCGCCCAGCCGCTCCACCTCGGGCGTCCACTGCTCCACCCACGACACGATCCGCTCGCTCGCCACCGGCGCGCCGTCCATCAGGAACCGCTCGGGAAAGTCCACGAGGTGGGGCGACGTGTAGCGGGCCACGCGCAGCCCGCGTTCGCGCAGCACGGCGTCGAGCGTGGCGCAGACGCTGCCTTTGCCGTTGGTGCCGGCCACGTGCAGGGCACGCAGGGTCAGGTGCGGATCGCCGAGCGCGTGCAGGAGTGCCTGCACCCGTTCAAGGCCCAGCTTCCATTTTCCGGTCGTGCGCCCGTACAGGAAGTCGAGCGCATCGTGGTACGTCTTCAGGCCGTGTCCCACCCGGACGCCACTGGCTTAAGGCTCATGTGCCGCAGGAGTCGTCCCACCGTCTGCTTCAACTGGTGGCGGTGCGACACATGGTCCACCATGCCGCGGTCGAGAAGGAACTCAGCGGTCTGGAACCCCTCGGGAAGGTCCTGTCCCAGCGTCTGGCGGATGACGCGCGGCCCCGCAAACCCGATCACGGCGCCCGGCTCGGCGAGGATCGCATCGCCCAGCATGGCAAACGAGGCGCTGACGCCGCCGGTGGTCGGATTGGTCAGGATCGAGACGTACGGAATGGCCCGGTCGTGCAGCTGCGACAGCACCGCCGACGTCTTGGCCATCTGCATCAGGGAGAGCACGCCCTCCTGCATGCGGGCCCCGCCCGAGGCCGACACGATGATGAGCGGGAACTTCTTCTCCAGGGAGCGCTGCGCGAGGCGTGCGATCTTCTCCCCCACCACGGAGCCCATGGAGCCGCCCATGAAGGCGAAATCCATCACGCCGAGGTTGACGGGCATCTTCTCCATCGTGCCCGTCGCCGTCAGAATGGCGTCCGTGTCCCCGGCTGTGCCAAGAGCCTTCTTGAGGCGCGCCGGATAGTCCGGGAACTGGAGCGGGTCGGTGGACCGGAGATCGACTTCGGTCTCTTCAATCGACCCCTCGTCCAGCAGGAGCGCGGCATACTCATGCGCCCGCATGCGACGGTGGAAGTCGCATGACGGACACACGTGCCAGTTCCGGACGAGTTTCTCCCGGATGTCCGTATGCCCACAGGCCTCGCATTTCTCCCAGACGTCCGGCGGAATCTCCAGCCGTTCACGTCTCGGTTCGCGGACCTTCTTCTCCTTTCGGAACCAAGCCATAGACACCAAATGTGATACGGATCACACGAGGGGGCAAGGACTTACAGACGAGGAGTGCGGGCGTCTGGTGCGGGGAGACGAGGTCGGCGTGCGGCGGTTTGGCACGGTGGGACGAGTGGAGAGAGGAGGCACGAGTCGAGCGGACACCACGACGTCCCTCCGCACGCCTCACTACACTCGTCCCCCCGCCTACACCCCCGCACTCCGCCCTCGTCCCCCCGCCTACACCCCCGCACTCCGCCCTCGTCCCCCCGCCTACACCCCCGCACTCCGCCCTCGTCCCCCCGCCCTCAGATCACCAGCATATCCGACGGCCCTCTCCCCTCGCCCGAGATCCGAACGAGTATCCCCACCGCAATCCAGCAGACCAGCATGAACGAGCCGCCATAGCTGAAGAACGGCAGCGGGATGCCCGTGATGGGCATGAGGTTCAGCGTCATCCCCACGTTGACTAGGATGTGCACGAACCAGGCGGAGGCGAGGCCGAAGGCGACGAGGCTGGGGAACGGGTCGGCGGAGCGGGCCGCGATGCGCACGGAGCGCAATAGGAGAAAGAGGAACAGGCTCAGGGCGATGGTCACGCCGATGAAGCCAAGTTCCTCGCCCACCACCGGGAAGATGAAGTCGGTGTGCTGCGCCGGCAGGAAGGCCAGTCGCTTCTGGCTGCCGAGGGTGTAGCCCTTCCCCAGCCAACCGCCGGATCCGATGGCCACCTGCGACTGGATGACGTGGTAACCCGACGCCTGCGGGTCGGTCGTGGGGTCGAGGAAGACGAGCAGTCGCTTCTGCTGATACGGATTCAGCTGGTCCCAGAGCACCGGCGCCACCACGCCCGTGACGACGTTCGCCAGCACGACCGCGACCCCTTCCACGAGGTACGGACGGTACCAGAGCACGAGTGCGATCAGCACGAGGAACCACGCCCCCCACAGTCCGGTGCTGAAGGCGAGGATGAGGCTCACGACGGGGCTGGCCACGAGCACCAGCAGCTGCCACGACGCCCCGGCCCAGAAGAGCATCGCGAAGAAGATCCCCACGAAGACGATGCCGGTGCCGAGATCGGGCTGCCGCATGATCAGGACCCACGGGATCGCCACGGCGAGCGCCGGTTGCCACAGGTCCATCAGCGACCGCGGCGCCACCTTTCGCGACGCGAGGATGCGCGCGAGCATGAGGATCACGGCGATCTTCGCGAGTTCCGATGGCTGTCCCAGCCGCACGCCGCCGATAGCCAGCCAGCTCTTGGTGCTCGCCGCAGTGCCGGCGCCGGCGCCGATGAACAGGAGCAGGAAGAGCAGCACGATCGACACGGCGTATGCCGGCGTGGTTACCCAGTCGAGAAAGCGCACCGACGCGCGGCTCACCGCATAGGCGGCCCCGAGCCCGAGGATGAACCAGGCGATTTGCTGACGGTACAGCTTCGCCACGACCGTCGGGACGTCGGTCTGGCCGGCGCTGTACACCATCGCGATGCCAAAGAGGGACAGCGCCATGGCGAGCCCCACCAGCGTCGGGTCGGCGATGCGGCGGCGCGCCAAGTTCACTCCCCCTCCGTGCTGATCACCTGGGTCGTCTGCACGCCGAGGTAGTGCTCGATGATCTTGGAGGCGATGCGCGCCGCACGCGAGCCGTGGAGTCCAAACTCCAGCATCACCGCCACGACGATCTTGGCGTCGTTGGCCGGGGCGAAGCCCACGAACCAGGCGTGGTCGCGCAGCGGATCGTGCGCATTCTGCGCCGTCCCGGTCTTTCCCGCGAGCATGACGCCGCGGATCTGCGACGCAGCCGCGGTGCCATGCTGCACCACGCCCGCCAATGCCTGCTTGACGCCGTCCAGCTGCTCGTCGTTCAGTCGAAACACCTGCACGCGCTGGGCCTCGCCCCGCACGATGCGCGGCTGCGCCGCGTAGCCGTCGGTGGCGAGCGCGGTGTAGAAGCGCGCCATGTTCACAACCGTCTGCGCATTCTCGCCCTGGCCAATGGCGAGATTGAGCGAGACGGCATTGCTCCACCCGCGTGCGCCGAACCGGCGGTTATAGTAGTCCGTCGCCGGCGCGGTGGGGAACGACGACCGCGTCTCTGACGGCAGGTCGATCCCGGAACGTTCCCGTGCGCCGAGTTCCACGCCGCCGGCGACGAGCCGCGACAGCCCGATCTTGAGTCCCAGCTGATAGAAGTAGACGTCGCACGATACCGCGATCGCCTGCGCGAGATCAGTGTAGCCGTGCCCCTTCTTGTCCCAGCACTTGAAGCGCCGGTTGCCGTACTGGTAGCCGCCGGTGCACGCCACGGGCATCCGGTCGTCGAGCGATACGATGCCGGACTGGATGGCCATCACGGCGGTGGCGAGCTTCCAGATGGAGCCCGGCGCGTAGGCGCCCTTGATGGCCTTGTTGTAGAGCGGCCGTCGGTTGTCCTCGTTCAGCGCGCGCCAGTAGTCGGCCGGGATGCCGCCGATGAAGCGATTGGGATCGAACGTCGGCGCCGAGTGCAGCGCCAGCACGGCACCCGTCTTGGGCTCCATCGCCACCACGCCGCCGATCAGCGAGTCTCCGAACAGCGCCACGACGAACTTCTGCAGGTCGAGGTCGATGTTCGTATACAGCGGCGGCGCCGCCTCGGGAAGCAGGTCCTGGCGCGCCCCGGCCTCGCGCACCACGCGCCCGCGCGCATCCACTTCGACGAATCGCGTCCCCTCACGCCCGCGCAGCAGGTGCTCGTACTGCCGCTCGAGCCCGTCCTTCCCCACCTGCTGGCCGGCCTTGTACCCGCGGAAGTTGGCGCTGCCGAGCTCGGCCTCGTTGACCTCGCCTGTGTAGCCGATGAAGGCCGCCATCGCCGGACCGTCGGGATAGTAGCGCTTGGGCGCACTCTGGATGATGAGGCCCGGAAACTCCACGCGGTGCTCCTCGAGCACCGACACGACATCGAACGAAGCATCCGGGAAGATCACCGCCGGCCGGTTGGGCGCGCGCCGGAACCGGCGGATGGCCTGGTTGATCTGCTCTGGCGACATCGGGATCGTCCCCGCCAGCCGTCGCAGCGCGGCGCGCAGCGAGTCCACACCGGGCGCGAGCAGCGACACCGAGTACCCCGGCAGGTTCTCGGCGATGATCTGTCCGCGGCGGTCGTAGATCACGCCACGCGGCGCCGGCAGCGGCACCTCGCGCAGGCGGTTCTCCTCGGACTGCAGCACGTACTGCGCGTGCTGCAGCACCTGCGTGCGGAAGAACGAGCCGACGAGGAACACGAACGCGAGGAAGAGCAGCGCGGAGGCAAGCCGCGCGCGGCGCTGCATCTCGTTCGGATGGAAGCTCATCCTCGCGGCGTCCCGACGACAGGTCGCAGCACGACGAGCACGCCCAGGCCTACCACGGCCGTCACCGCGGCCGCCAGCGGCGACCAGAGCAGCGCCTGCGCGAGGAACTCGCTCCCGCCCAGCCGGTGCTCGGCGGCAAGGAAGACGAGGTCACCCACCCACTTGCCGAGGAAGACGAAGACCGCGTTCAACGCGATGTTGTCGGCGAAGAACGCCGCCTTGAGCGAGGACGCCGTGTACGCCACCACGCTGAACGCCAGCGCCCCGGCGCCGAAGGCGCTGGGCATCATCGCGTCCGACGTGATTCCCACCGCGAAGCCGACAATCGTCGCCACGCCGGGGCGGGCCCGCACCGCCACGAGCAGCACGGCGATGGCGAGGAAGTCGATGGAGGCACGCCAGTCGAGCACCGGCCGCAGCGTGTAATGCAGCACGACGAGTGTCAGGAAAACCAGCGTGAACCAGAAGCCGCGCGCGAAGTTCATGGTGTCGATCCCCGCGTCGCGGGCGGAACGATCGTCGGCTTGACCGGCGGCTTCGCCGGTGCCGTCACCGCGCCTCCAGCGCCGCCCGGCGCGGGGGCCGGCCGGGATGCCGCCTCTCCTGAGTCGGGGCGCGGACGGAGCGCCTGCAGCGAGTCCAGCCGCTGCCGCTCGGCCGTCGCCAGCGAGTCGGCGCGACGCTGCGCCAGCGAGTCACCCGCCGACACCACCATGCGCAGCGCGCTGTCCACGGCGTGCTGCCACGCCGCCGACACGCCCTCCTTGGCGCGCCTCGGCTGGACCACCATCGCGGCGGTGGCGTCCGCGGGTCTTACGGCCGGGCGCAGCAGGTAGTTGCGCGCCCACCCTTCGGCGGTCCTGATCTCCGACAGCACCGTGCCCACCGGGATGCCGCGCGGGTAGACGCCGCCGAGGCCGGCGCTCACGATCAGCGTGCCGGGTCGCAGCGCATTGCGGAAGGCCACGCCGCGCAGCTCGAGCAGGAAGCGCGTCGCCCCCGTTCCGAGGTGCGGATACACGATGCCGAACGCCGTGCCGTCGGCCGACATCGCGCTCACGCGAAAGTCGGGATGCGGCCAGACGATCGCCACCGAGGACCGCGCATCCACCGTCTCGATCATCCCCACCAGTCCGTCGGGAGCGACCACGGCGCTGAAGGGTTCGACGCCTTCGTTGCGTCCCACCGTGAGCGTCATCGTGTAGTCGTCGCCGAGGCCGCGTCCGTGCAGCGCCTCCGCGGGGACAAAGCCCCACTTGAGCGCGGCGCCGAGGCCGAGCAGGCGCCGCAGGCGCTCATTCTCCGCCGCGGCCACGTCGGCCTGGCCCGCCTGCAGGCGGATGCTGTCGGCCACGCGCACGGAGGCGTCGTAGGCCAGCACGGCGCGGCGCGACACCTCGGCGCGCTCCTGCAGCGACGCCAGCGGCACCACCACCGTGCCGCGCAGCGCGCCGGCGACCGACGAGCGGATGGGCGACGGCAGGACGAGCGCCACCAACGAGAGCAGCACGCAGGCGATGAGCATCGCCTGGTCCACGCGGGAGGATGTGCGTGCCGGTCGCGGCACCGTGCGCTAGGTGGAGAGAACCGACCAGTACTTCTCTTCGTCGTCGAGGATACGGCCCGTGCCGCGCACCACGCACGTCAGCGGATCCTCGTCAACGTGGATCGGGAGCCCCGTCTCCTGCGTCAGCAGCACGTCGAGGCCGCGGATCAGCGCACCGCCGCCGGTCATGACGATGCCGCGGTCCACGATGTCGCTGGCAAGCTCCGGCGGCGTGATCTCGAGCGCGCGGCGCACGGCATCCACGATCTGCTGGATCGGCTGCTGCATCGCGTCGCGCACCTCCGAGCTGTGCACGCGCACCGTCTTCGGGATGCCGCTCACGAGGTCGCGGCCCTTCACTTCCATCTCGCGCTCCTCGCCCATCGGCGCCGCCGAGCCGATCTGGATCTTGATCATCTCCGCCGTCGGCTCGCCGATCAGCAGGTTGTACGACGAGCGCATGAACTGCACGATGCTCGTGTCCATCTCGTCGCCGCCGGTGCGGATGGACGTGTCGCTCACGATGCCGCTCAGCGCGATGACCGCAATCTCCGTCGTGCCGCCGCCGATGTCGATCACCATGTTGCCCGTCGGCGTCTC
Organism: uncultured Gemmatimonas sp.; assembly: GCA_964416005.1. GTDB lineage: Bacteria > Gemmatimonadota > Gemmatimonadetes > Gemmatimonadales > Gemmatimonadaceae > PNKL01. The sequence goes on along the minus strand of CAYQCP010000013.1, from coordinate 23,573 downwards.
CACCGGGAGCCCCACGCCGATCGCCGCCGCCATCGGCTCGGCCACCATGAACACTTCCTTCGCGCCGGCGCCGAGCGCCGAGTCGCGCACCGCGCGCTTCTCCACCTCGGTGATCCCCGACGGCACGCAGACGATGACGCGCGGCTTCACGCGAAAGACGTGCTTCTCGATGATCAGCTCGAGGAAGTAGCGCAGCATCTTCTCGGTGACTTCGAAGTCGGCGATCACGCCGTCCTTCATCGGGCGCACCGCGATGATGCCTTCCGGCGTGCGGCCGAGCATGCGCTTCGCCTCGAGGCCCACGCCCTTGATCTTCTTCGTCTCGCGATCCATCGCGACGACCGACGGCTCGTTGAGCACGATGCCCTCGCCCTTCACGTAGACGAGCGTGTTCGCCGTTCCGAGGTCAACGGCGATCGCGTTCGCGGGAAACAGGGATCCGGACTTGAAGAACGGAAGATTCCAGCGCATGGACACTCACGCGCGACCGCGGCGAGGCGCGATCGGCTGGGGGCGGACTACTATTGAGGGCGGGCGGCGAACGGGAGGAAAGTTAGGCGGCGGCCGAGGGAGCGACAAGTAGAGAGACAACAGAGAGACAACAGAGAGACAACAGAGAAACAACAGAGAGACAACAGAGCGAGCGGTCCTGCCGGGCGCGCGTCCCGGTTGGGGAGGCCCCCAGGCGGCGGGCGTGCCGGCAGGCGCGCCGCATGGTGCCGGCACCCAGCGGCCGCCGGGACTCCTCCAACCACGTCCCCCGGCCCAAAGCCAGAGGGCCCGGTGCCAAGCACCGGACCCTCTGTTGTCTCTCTGTTGTCTCTCTGTTGTTTCTCTGTTGTCTCTCTTAGAGGAAGCTCTCGGGAGCCACATACTCCATGCCGAAAGCCTCGGCCACGCCCTTGTACGTCACCTTGCCGGCGATGACGTTCAGGCCCATCAGCAGCGCCTTGTCTTCGTTGCAGGCCTTCTTCCAGCCCTTGTTCGCCAGCGTCAGCGCGTACGGGAGCGTCGCGTTGGTCAGCGCCAGCGTCGAGGTGCGGGGCACGCCGCCCGGCATGTTGGCCACGCCGTAGTGGATCACGTCGTCCACCACGTAGACCGGGTTCTCGTGCGTGGTCGCATGGATCGTCTCCACGCAGCCGCCCTGGTCGATGGCGACGTCCACGATGACCGAGCCCTTCTTCATGAGCTTCAGGTCTTCCTTGCGGATCAGCTTCGGCGCCTTGGCGCCCGGGATCAGCACGCCGCCGACCACGAGGTCGGCCGTCGCGATCTGCTCCAGGATGTTGTGGCGGTTGCTGTGGATCAGCGTCACGTTCGCCGGCATCACGTCGCTCAGGTAGCGGAGGCGCGGGAGCGACAGGTCGAGGATCGTGACCTTGGCGCCCATGCCGGCGGCCATCTTCGCCGCGTTGATGCCCACGATGCCGCCGCCCAGCACCACCACGTGTGCGGGCGGCACGCCCGGAACGCCGCCCAGCAGCAGGCCGAGCCCGCCGTAGAGCTTCTCGAGGTACTTGGCGCCTTCCTGCGTCGCCATGCGCCCGGCCACCTCCGACATCGGGATCAGCAACGGAAGGTCACCGTTGGCCAGCTCCACCGTCTCGTACGCGATGCACGTCGCGCCCGAGTCAATGTGCGCCTTCGTCAGCTGCTCGTCGGCGGCGAAGTGGAAATAGGTGAAGATCGTCTGCCCCTTGCGCATCCGCGGCCACTCCACGGCGATGGGCTCCTTCACCTTGATGATCATCTCCGCTTCCTTCCACACCTCGTCCGCGGTCTTGAGGATCTTGGCGCCGACGGCAACGTACTGCTCGTCGCTGAAGCCGCTGCCCTCGCCCGCCGACTTCTCGACGAACACGGAATGACCGGCCGACACGAGCGCCTCGACCCCAGCGGGGACGCAAGAGACGCGGTTTTCGTTCGTCTTGATTTCCTTCGGGATGCCGATGCGCATGGTATGATCGCGAGTTGAATGGTCAGGGAAAAACAGCACCTAAATTTTACCACATTTTCGAGGCGCGCGGGCACTCGCTTTTCCCCTAAACGGAGTCAGGCAAATCCCCGTTGACCAATCGGTGCGGCGCGGTGCCGGACGCTGCGATTCGTTGTCCACCGTTCACCGTCCACCGTTCACCGTTCACCGTTCACCGTTCACCGTCCACCGTCCACCGTCCACCGTCCACCGTCCACCGTCCACCCTCCACCGTCCACCCTCCACCGTCTCCCATCTCCCGTCTCCCGTCTCCCGTCTCCCGTCTGCCGTCCCCACCCTCAGCCCTTCGGCCCCAACGAAACCACCGTCTGCCGCTCCGGCCGGAAGAACTCCGCGCACGCCGCGCGCGCCGCATCCACGTCGATGGCGTCCACGCGCCGCAGCACCTCGTCGAGCGGGCGGAACGGCTCGTGGTAGAGCTCCACCGATGCCAGGCGGTACATCCGCGCCGACGGGCTCTCCAGGCCCAGCGTGATCTGCCCCTTGAGCTGCTGGCGCCCCTGCGCGAGCTCCTGCTCCGTGATGCCGGACTCCGACACCCGGTGCAGTTCCGCCTGCACGGCGGCCAGCGCGTCGGCACGCGTCTCCGGCGCCGTCCCCACGTACACGCCGTGGGCGCCCGCCAGCGAGTGGAAGCTCTGGAACGTGTAGACGCTGTAGGCGAGCCCCAGTTCCTCGCGCACGCGCTGAAAGAGCCGCGAGCTCATCCCGCCCCCGAGCAGCGTGTCCACCAGCATGAGTGCGTAGCGCCGTTCGTCGCGGTGCGGCACCGTCGCGGAGCCGAGCACGACATGGCACTGCGCGCCGTCGCGGTCCACGTGGCGCATCGACGGGGCAAGCGGAACGGCGGCCACCTCCACCATCGGCGTGTCATCGCCGCGCGGCAGGTCGGCCCATCCGGCCTCCGCCAGCACGGCAAGCAGGTGCTCGTGCGTCACGTTGCCGGCGGCCGACACCACGACATGCGGTGGATGGTAGGCCCGCGCATGCAGCGCCCGCAGGTCCTCCAGCTTCATGTTGGCCACCGTCTCGCGCGTCCCGAGGATCGTGTACCCCATCGGGTGCGTGCCCCACAGCGCCTCGTTGTGCATCTCGAAGACGAGATCGTCCGGGGTGTCCTCCACCATGGAGATCTCCTCCAGCACGACCTTGCGCTCGAGCCGCAGGTCCTCGGCGCGCAGCAGCGGGCGGAACATGAGGTCGAACATCACGTCCGCCGCCTGCGGCAGGTGCTCGTCCAGCACCCGCGCCTGAAACGACGTGTGCTCACGCGACGTGTAGGCGTCCAGCGACCCGCCCAGCGACTCCAGGGAGAGGGCCAACTGGTGCGCGTTGCGGCGCTCGGTGCCCTTGAAGACGAGGTGCTCGAGCAGGTGCGACACGCCCATTACCTCACGCGGCTCGTGCACCGATGCCGCGCGCACCCAGGCCCCCAAGGCAACTGACCGTACTCCCGGATAGAACTCCGAGAGCACGGTCAGTCCATTGGGCAGCACGGTGCGCTGCACCCCCGACTCAGGGACGGGGGAGTGCGTCATGACTACTTGCGGGGTCCGCGCCCGCCACGGCCGCCACGGCCGCCGCGATCGCCGCCGTCACGCCGCGGACGCTCGTGGCGCTCCTCGCCCTCCGCCGCCGGCTGCGCCACCGGCGCGCCTTCGGTCGTGGCGTAGGCATCGCCCTCCGGCGCCACCGTCGGAGCCGGCGCCGCGCCGGCCTCGCCGGCGCCCGGCTTCGGAATCAGGGCCTTCATGGAGAGGCGCAGGCGGCCGCGCTCGTCGCGCTCCACCAGCTTCACCGTCACCACCTCGCCCTTCTTCACCACGTCCTCCGGCTTCTCGACGCGCGTGTGGCGCATCTCGGAGACGTGCAACAGCGCCTCGGTCCCGGGCATGATCTCGATGAAGGCGCCGAATGCCGTCACGCTCTTCACGGTGCCCTGGTAGGTCAGGCCGACTTCCGGCTCGGCGGTGATCGCCGCCACCATCTGGCGCGCGCGCTCCATCGCCTCGCCGCCGACGGCGGCGATCGTGACCAGCCCGGTGTCGTCCACCGTCAGCTCGGCACCCGTCTCCTCCTGGATGCCGCGGATCGTCTTGCCCTTCGGGCCGATCAGGTCGCCGATCTTCTCGGGGTTGATGTGCATGGTCACGATGCGCGGCGCCCACTTGCTCAGCTCGGCGCGCGGCGTGTCCAGCGCCTTGTCCATCTCGCCGAGGATGTGCAGGCGGCCCAGCTTCGCCTGCGCCAGCGCCTCGCCCATGATCTTTAGGTCGAGCCCCTGGATCTTGATGTCCATCTGGATCGACGTGATGCCGTCCTTCGTCCCCGCGACCTTGAAGTCCATGTCGCCGAGGTGGTCCTCGGTGCCGAGGATGTCGGTGAGGATGGCGTACTTCTTCCCTTCCTTGATCAGCCCCATCGCCACGCCGGCCACCGCGCCCTTGAGCGGGATGCCCGCGTCGAAGCACGAGAGCGAGCCGCCGCAGACCGTCGCCATGGACGACGAGCCGTTCGACTCGAGCACGTCCGACACGATGCGGATGGTGTACGGGAAGTCGGCGAAATCGGGAAGCACGCCCTGGATGGCGCGCTCGGCGAGGTTGCCATGGCCGATCTCGCGGCGGCTCGTGCCGCGCATCGGGCGCACTTCACCCGTGGAGAACGGCGGGAAGTTGTAGTGCAGCATGAAGGCCTTGGTGGTTTCCTTGGCCGTGTCGATGCTGTCCATGCGCTGCACGTCGTTGCCCGTGCCGAGCGTCGCCGCCACGAGGGCCTGCGTCTGGCCGCGCGTGAAGAGCGCCGAGCCGTGGGCGCGCGGGAGCACGCTGGTGTCGATGCTGATCGGGCGCACCTCGTTCGGCTTGCGGCCGTCGACGCGGAGGCCCGTCGACAGCACCTGATCGCGCAGCGCGTTGTACTCGAGGTCGCCGAGCACGGCGCTGATGAACGGCACCTTTTCGGGCTCGAGCGTCGCCGCCAGCTCTTCCTTGACCGCGTCCTTCACGGCCTCGACGGCCTGGATGCGCGTGTGCTTCTCCTTCTGGTTGATCGCGGCCTCGATCTTCGCCTTGGCGGCCTTCGTGACCGTCTTTAGCACGTCGTCCGGCGTCTCGGCCTTCGTCCACGCCATCTTCTCGACGGTGATCTTCGCGAGCAGCTCTTCCTGCATCGCGATGAGCTCCTTGATGCCGCGCTGCGCGATGCCCAGCCCCTCGATCACGTCCTCTTCGCTGATCTCGAGCGCGCCGCCCTCGACCATCATGATCGAGTCCTGCGAGCCGGCGACCACGAGGTCCATGTCGGAGAACTCGAGCGCCTGGAACGTCGGGTTCAGCACCCACTTGTCCTCGACGCGGCCGACGCGGACGCCGGCGATCGGGCCGGCCCACGGGATGCGCGAGGCGCTGAGCGCGAACGACGTGGCCAGCAGGCCGAGCACGTCGGCGTCATTCTCCTGGTCGGCGGAGATGACGTAGATGAAGACCTGGACCTCGTTCTGGAAGCCCTCGGGGAAGAGCGGCCGGATGGACCGGTCGATGATGCGGCACGAGAGGATTTCCTCGTCGCGCGGGCGCCCTTCGCGCTTGATGAAGCCGCCCGGGATCTTGCCGGCGGCGTAGGTCTTTTCCTTGTACTCGACGGTCAGCGGGAAGAACGGGAGCGTGCTGCGCTTGTCACTCACGGTGACGGCGGCGAGGACCATGGTCTCGCCGAACGTGACGAGCGCCGAGCCCGCGGCCTGCTTGGCCATCCGCCCCGTCTCGATGACCAGGCGGCGGCCGGCAAAGGTCCGCTCAATGCGATGCATCATGTGTGGTGTTTCTCGGTAGAACGCAAAACGCGCGGGCCGCCATGATGCGCCCGCGCGAGAAGCGCTGTGTGGTTCTTAGTAACGCAGTCCCAGGTCTGCGATGAGCTTCCGGTACCCGTCAACGTCCGTGCGCTTGAGGTAATCAAGCAGCCGACGGCGCCGGCCAACGAGCTTCAGCAGCCCGCGGCGGCCGTGGTGGTCCTTGGCGTGGGCGCGGAAGTGATCGGTCAGATAGTTGATCCGTTCCGTGATCACGCCGACCTGGACGTACGACGAGCCCGTGTCGGTCTCGTGGCGGCGGTGCTTGACGACCGCCGGCTTCTTGTCAAATGACATTCCTGTGATCTCTGCGTACTTCGGTGACTAGGCCAATTCCGTTGTAGCAGAGGAAGTTAGCCTGACATTCCTATGATGTAAAGTCCCTCAACTACGATTGAGGATATGGACTCAGGATTTCGATTGAGGATCACGAATTAGGGCCGCGACTAGCGATGGTTTCCCCAACGCCAATCGCAATCCGCAATCGTAATCCTCGATCGCGATCCTGAGTCCAAATCCTCTATCTGAAGAGCGCCACCAGATCGTTGAACATCACGACCGCAAACAGCGCCACGATCGCCGCCAGCCCCACCCGCATCACGTTTTCGCGTGTCCGGATACTGAACGGGGAGCCCTTGATCGACTCGGCAATCGTCATCACCACCTGACCACCGTCCAGTATGGGGATCGGCAGCAGGTTCAAGATGGCTAAGTTGATGCTAAGAAAGGCGATAAGGGCCCATAGCGACTCCATGCCCGTACGCGCCGCGTCCACCGACGTCCGCGCGATGGCCACCGGGCCGCCCAAATTCTTGACACTTATCGTCCCGTGGAAGAGCCCGCCGACCACTCCCACGACCGAGCTCCCCATGGCCCACGTGGCCTGCCAGCCAGCCACCGACGCCGAGACGAGCCCCATCCGGTCGCGCTCCACCTTGTTCCTAGGATAGGCGCCGACGCGGCCGACCGTGACGGCCTTCCCGGTTGCGGCCTCCATCCCCTCCTGCGCCACCGGGGTCATCGTGAGGCTCAGGGGGGCCCCGACGCGAACGACGCCGAGCGTGACCTCCTTCCCCGCCGACGCCGTGATCGTCGTCAGCAGGTCGCTCCAGGCGCGAATCTCCTTGCCGTTGATCGACGCGATCGAGTCGCCCGGCATCAACCCGGCCCGCTGCGCCGGCATGTCGGCCACCAGCGAGTCCACCACCGCCGGCACGTATGGGCGGCCGTAGTAGGTGAACACTCCCGTGGACACGACGAGCGTAAGCACGACGTTCATCGTCACGCCCGCGAGCATGATCACGAGGCGCGCCCACAGCGGCTTGCTTTCGAACCAGCGGTCCGGCGGCACCGGCTTGGGCCCAAAGGGAACCATCGCGTTCTCGTCCCAGTCGGCGGGGCGCTCAGCGGCATCTGCACCCTGCACCCCACCGTGCCCGTGCCCCTTCCCTTCAGGTGTTCCGCCCTCGATCGCGGCCATCGTCTCGTCTTCACGGCTGGCCATACGCACGTACCCGCCCAGCGGCAGCGCCGCCAGCACATACTCCGTCTCGCCACGACGCCGCTTCCAGAGCGCGGGACCGAAGCCCAGCGAGAAGCGCGGCGCGTAGACGCCGGTCCACTTGGCGGCGAGAAAGTGGCCGAGCTCGTGAACGAAAATCACGATGCCCAGCACGAGGATCGGTGCGAGCCATGCAATCATGCGAGCTTCTCCCTCACGGTTCGCCGCGCCTGCGCGTCGGCGTGCCAAAGCGACGGCAGGTCGCCGCCGGACAACCCGGCGTGACGCGCCAGCGCCTCCTCCACACCCTCGGCGATGGCGCCGAAGGTCACGCGTCCCTCAAGAAAGAGCGCCACGGCCTGCTCGTTGGCGCCGTTGAAGACGGCCGGAGCAGTTCCTCCCGCCTTCCCCGCTGCGATGCCGAGCCCGAGGCATGGAAAGGCCTCGTGCCGCACCGCCTCGAATGTCAGCCGGCCCGCCGCCACCGCGTCGAAGGCCGGAATGCCCGCGTCTTCAATGCGCTCGGGATGTGAAAGCGCGTAGAGGATAGGGAGTTCCATGGACGGCACGCCCAGCTGCGCCAGCACGCTGCCGTCCCGGAACTCCACCATCGAATGCACGATGCTCTGCGGATGCACCACCACCTCGATCTGGTCGTACCCCAGTCCGAAGAGGAAGTGCGCCTCGATCACCTCGAGGGCCTTGTTGGCCAGCGTCGCGCTGTCCACGGTGATCTTGCGCCCCATCGACCAGGTCGGGTGGTTCAGCGCGTCCTGCACCGTCGCCGCGCGCACCCGCTCGGCCGGCCATTCGCGGAACGGTCCGCCCGACGCGGTGATGACGAGCCGGCGTACCTCGGAGGCGTCGCGTCCGGAGAGGCATTGCAAGATGGCGGAGTGTTCGCTGTCGACCGGGACCACGGTGCCACCGCCGCGGCGCGCTGCTTCGGCCACGAGGGCACCGCCGACCACGAGCGACTCCTTGTTGGCCAGCGCCACGCGCTTGCCCGCGCCGAGCGCGGCCAGCGTCGCATCGAGCCCCGCCGCGCCAACGATGGCGTTGAGCACGACGGACACATCGGGACGCGTGGCGGCCTCGACGAGCGCGCCCGCGCCGCGGAGCCACGAGGCGGGCGCATCACCGTCACCCTCCACGAGCGCGACGAAGGTCGGCGTCCAGGCCTCCACCTGCCGGCGCAGCAGCGCCGCATTGGCGTGCGCCGTCAGCGCACGCACCGCGAACCGGTCGCGGTGCCGGTCGAGCACGCGCAGCGCCGTGGTGCCGATGCTTCCGGTCGAGCCGAGGAGGGCGACACCCTGCGGTGTCATCAGGGCCGGTAGACGAGGAAGCTGCCGAGGAGCACGTACCCGACCGGGAGCGTGAACAGCAGCGAGTCCACGCGGTCGAGCACGCCGCCGTGCCCCGGGATGAGGTGCGAGCTGTCCTTCACGCCCGCCTCGCGCTTGAACATCGACTCGGCGAGGTCGCCCACCTGCGCGGCGAGGCTGAGCCCCACGCCCACGACCACGATGCCCATCGGGCGCAGCGTGAGGTGCGCCATCGGCGGCAGCACGTACGCCGCGAGCACCCACGTGGTGAGCACGCTCGCCACGACCGCCCCGTACGCGCCGGCCCACGTCTTCCCCGGACTCACGCTGGGCATGAGCTTGGCGCGCCCGAAGGCGCGTCCCGCGAGGTACGCGCCCGTGTCGTTGAGCCAGGTCACGACCACGGGGAGCAGCACGAGCGCCAGTCCGCCGCGCGCGTCCACCACGAACTCGTGGTAGCGCAGGGCGTAGGCGAAGCTGAGCATGCCGCCTGTGTACACAATGCCGGCCAGCGTGATGCCCACCGCCGCCATCGGCCCGCCATCGCTCCCCCGCGCGAACAGCGCCACGGTGAGCAGCAGCGGCACCAGCAGCGCCACCACACTCACCGGCGGCACCCAGAGGCCCAGGAAACGCGCGTGAACGACGACGGGGATGAGCACGCTCAGTGCGATGCCCACGCCACCGAGCGGCCGCGCCCCGCGCACTTCGGCCAACCGGTAGAACTCCCACGACGCGAGCCCCGACGCCAGGGAGAGCAGCGTCACCAGCGCCGGGCCGCCGGCCCAGACGCACCCGAGCACGATCGGGATGAGCACGATCGCGACGAGCAGCCGCTTCGGGAACTCGGTCACGGGAGTCTCAGCTACGCCGAGACGCGGCCGAAGCGGCGCTCGCGGCTCTGGTAATCGAGGATCGCCTCGTACAGCTCGGCCCGCCCGAAGTCGGGCCACAGCACCGGCGAGATGACGAGCTCAGTGTACGCCAGCTGCCAGAGCAGGAAGTTCGAGATGCGCATCTCGCCGGAGGTGCGAATCAGGAGGTCGGGATCGGGGCAGCCGGCGGTGAACAGCCGGTTCGAGACCGCCTCCTCGTCCACTTGCTCGGGCGTCAGGCGCCCGGCCGCCACGTCCTCGGCGATCAGGCGGGCCGCGCGAACGAGCTCGGCGCGCGACCCATACGAGATGAAGAGGTTGAGGACCAGCTTGGCGTTGTGCGCGGTCAGCGCCATCACGCGATCCACCGCGCCGCGCTGCACCGGGGGGAGCCGGTCGAGGTCGCCGAGGAAGACCACGCGCACGCCCTGCTCGTCGAGCTCGCGGGCTTCCTTCTGGATGTACTCCTCGAGCAGCGACATCAGCGCCGACACCTCGCCCGCCGGCCGCTGCCAGTTCTCCTGCGAGAACGCGAACAGCGAGAGCACCTCGACGCCGGCGGCGATGGACGCCTCCACCACCTCGCGCACCGACTTCATGCCATGGCGATGGCCGATGGGCCTCGGCAGCATGCGCTCGCGCGCCCAGCGGCCGTTGCCATCCATGATGATCGCCACATGGCGCGGAATCGCGCCGTGCTCGTTCACCCGGGCGAGGAGATCGTCGGCGGCGCCCAAGGCGCTCAGACCTCCATGATCTCGGCTTCTTTCGCCTTGCCCAGCGCGTCGACCTTGTGGATGTAGTCGTCGTGCAGCTTCTGCAGCTCCTTCTCCGCGTGCTTCACGTCATCCTCGGAGACGCCGTCCAGCTTCTTGAGCAGGTCGCGGGCGTGGGTGCGCGCGTGGCGGATGGCGATGTGGCCGTCCTCCGCGTACTTGTGCACCATCTTCGCCAGCTCCTTGCGGCGCTGCTCGTTCATGGCCGGCAGGGGGACGCGGATGAACGTCCCCTGGATCGCCGGATCGAAGCCGAGTCCTGATTCGCGGATCGCCTTCTCGACGGCGCGGATCTGCCCCTTGTCGAACGGCGTCACGATCAGCGCGCGCGGCTCCGGGGCGTTGACGCTCGCCACCTGGTTGAGCGAGACCAGCGCGCCGTAGGCCTCGACCTTCACCGCGTCGAGCATGCTCGGCGCCGCCTTGCCCGAGCGCACGGAAGTGAACTCGCGCTTCACCGCCTCGATCCCCTTCTCCATCGAGGCACGGCACTCTTTCAGGATGTTCGGAATGTCGGTCATGAAACCAGGGTCCCCACCGGCTTGCCGCGGATCGCATCGGCCACGGCATCCGGAGTGTTGATGTTGAGCACGATCAGCGGCAGCGCATTCTCCTTGCAGAGCGTGATCGCCGTCTGATCCATTACGCCGAGTTCCTCGAGCATCACGTCACGGTAGCTGATGCGATCGTACCGCGTGGCCTCCGGCACCTTCTTGGGATCGGCCGAGTAGATGCCGTCAACGCTGGTGGCCTTGATGATCACGTCGGCCTTCATCTGGATGGCCCGCAGCACCGCCGCCGTGTCCGTGGAAAAGTACGGGTTCCCCGTCCCCCCGGCAAAGACGACGCAGCGCCCCTTCTCCAGGTGCCGCATCGCGCGCCGCCGGATGAACGGCTCCGCCAGCTCTTCCATGCGGATGGCGGTCATCACGCGCGTGTCGAGCCCGTCGCGCTCCAGCACGTCCTGCAGCGCCAGCGCGTTGATGACCGTCCCCAGCATGCCCATGTAGTCGGCGCTCACGCGATCCATGCCCATGCGCGAGATCTGCGAGCCGCGCACGATGTTGCCGCCGCCGATCACCACCGCCACCTGCGCTCCCATCCCGTGGATGGTGCGGATCTGGTGCGAAAAGCGCGTGATGGCGTCGAAGTCGAACCCGAAGCCCTTCTCTCCGGCGAGCGCCTCGCCGGAGAGCTTGAGCAGGATGCGCGGGTACTTGAGCGCCGACGTCATGAGGTCAGCCCTCGCCCATCTTGAAGCGGGCGAAGCGCACCACCGAGGCGCCGGCGCCGGCTTCCTTGATGATCTGGCCGATCGTCTTGCTGTCCTCGCGCACCCACGGCTGCTCGGTCAGCACGATCTCGCCGAAGAACTTGTTGATGCGCCCGTCCACCATCTTCTCGGCGATGGCCGGCGGCTTGCCGCTGGCGATGGCCTGCTCCACGAAGATGTCGCGCTCGCGCTTCACGACCGCCGGGTCCACGCCGGCGCGGTCCACTGCGATCGCCGTGGCCGGCACGCCCGCCGCCACGTGCTCGGCAATCGTGTTGGCCAGCGTGGCGCCGGCCTCGCCGGTGATGCCGGCGACCTCGACCAGAACGCCCACCTTGCCGTTGAAGTGCAGGTAGAAGCCCACCGTGCCGCCCGCCTTCGCCGTGAAGCGCGCGATGCCCTTGAGCACGACGTTCTCGCCCGTCTTGGCCGAGGCGGCCTTCACGACCTCGCCCACCGTGCGCGACGCGTCGGCGTACCAGGGCGTGGCGAGGTACGCGCCGTCGGCGCCCACCTTCACGACGCCGTCCACGCTCGCATCCTTCGACACCTGCTCGCACATCGTCTTCGCCGTGGCAATGAACTCGTCATTGCGCCCCACGAAGTCGGTCTCCGAGTTGATCTCGATCATGGCGGCCGCCGAGTGATCCGGCGCCACCCACGTCACGATCTGGCCTTCGGAGGCGGCGCGGTCGGCGCGTTTCTCGGCCTTGGCGATGCCCTTCTTGCGGAGGATGTCGACGGCGGCGTCCATCGCGCCGCCCGCCTCCTCGAGGGCCTTCTTGCAGTCCATCATGCCGGCGCCGGTGCGGGCCCGGAGCTCGGCAACGTCCTTCGCGGTGATCGCAGCCATATGCATTCTCGGTAGTTCAGTCGGTGTGAAGACGCCGCCGGCTCTTGCGGCCGGCGGCGTCGGGAAAATACGCGCTGGTCGGCGTGAGGACCACGCCCGCGCGCTTACGCGCTCGGCTGGTCCGGCGTCTCGGCGGGCTTGTCCGCCGCTTCCGGGGCGTCGCCCTTGAGCCGGGCCGCAATGGCGTCCGGCTTGGCGCGCCGGCGACGCGGGCGGTCGCCGCCACGCTCGCCGCCGCCACCCTGGCCGCGCCGGTTGCGGTCACGGTCCTGGGGCTCGGCGCCGCGGTCCGAGGAGTAGGTGTACGACTGCCCCTCCTCCACTTCCTCGCGCACCGGCGCCTCCCGGCGCGCCTCGATGATCGCGTCCGTCACCGTGGCCGTGAGCAGCTCCACCGAGCGGATGGCGTCATCGTTGCCGGCAATCGGCACCGCGATGAGGTCCGGATCGGAGTTCGTGTCGCAGATGGCGATGATCGGGATGCCGAGCTTCTTGGCCTCGTCCACCGCGATGCGCTCCTTCTTCGCATCCACGACGAACAGCAGCCCCGGCAGGCGTCCCATGTTCTTGATGCCCGACAGGTTCTTGAGGAGCTTGTCCTTCTGACGCGTGAGCATCAGCTGCTCCTTCTTGGTGTAGTTCTCGAACCCGCCGCCCGCCTCAGCGCCCGCCTCGAGCTCCTTGAGCCGGCGGATCTGCTTCTTGACGGTGGAGAAGTTGGTGAGCAGGCCGCCGAGCCAGCGCTCGGTCACCGAGAGCGCACCCGCGCGCTCGGCTTCCTGCGTCACGATGGCGGCGAGCTGGCGCTTGGTGCAGACGTACAGCACCTGGTCGCCGCGCAGCACGACTTCGCGGGCCAGCTTCTGGGCGAGTTCGATCTGCCGAAGCGTCTTCTGCAGGTCGATGATATGGATCCCGTTGCGTTCCGCGAAGATGAAGCGGCGCATCTTGGGATTCCAGCGGCGCGTCTGGTGCCCGAAGTGGACACCGGCCTTGAGCAGATCGTCGAGCGTGGGCTGAGCCATGTGTGTGCTTCTTCCTTGAACTGGTTGAGTCGTCCCTCGAGTTCAGCGCCCATACAGACCGGCGAGCCGGACCACTGATGGGCTCCCTCGAGGTGAGGGATGATGGAAACTGACGGAAGACGGAGGACGGGAGACGGAAGGGCGTCGTCGCGAGGGCGAAGACTCCCGTCTTCCGTCCCCCGTCTCTCGTCTTGAAGCGCGTTAGCGCTTCGAGAACTGGAACCGCTTGCGCGCCTTCGGGCGGCCGGGCTTCTTGCGCTCCACCGCACGCGCATCGCGCGTGAGCAGGCCCAGGTCGCGCAGCTTGCGACGGTGCAACTCGTCCACGATCACGAGGGCGCGCGCCACGGCGAGGCGCAGCGCGCCGGCCTGGCCGGTGACGCCGCCGCCGTCGATGTTGGCCTGCACGTCAAAGCGGCCGAGCGTGTCGGTCGCCGTGAACGGCTGCTGGATCGCGGAGACGAGCACGGGACGCGGGAAGTAGTCGCCGAGCGTGCGCCCGTTGACACTCCACTTGCCCGAGCCGGGCTTCAGGTACAGACGGCACACCGCTTCCTTGCGACGGCCGATGGTATGAATGGTCTGGTCGGCCATTGCTTACTTCGCCTCGAGCGACGGGAAGGTGAGTGGGGTGGGCTGCTGGGCGGCGTGCGGGTGATCGGCGCCCGCATACACGCGCAGCTTGAGACGGAGCTTGCCGCGGCCGAGGGCGTTCTTCGGCAGCATGCCGTGCACGGCCTTCTCGATGACGCGCTCCGGGTGCTTGGCGAGCATCGTCGCGAACGGCGTGTACAGCTCGTGGCCCATGTAGCCGGTGTGGCGGAAGTACTGCTTCTGCTCCGCCTTGCGGCCCGTGACCTTCACCTTCGAGGCATTGATCACGATGACGAAATCGCCGGTGTCCATGTGCGGCGTGAACATCGGCTTGTGCTTGCCACGGATGATCCGTGCGACCTCGGTGGCAAGCCGTCCCAGGACCATCCCGCTGGCGTCAACCACGTACCAGTGGTGTTCGATGTCCTGGGGTTTTGCGCTGAAAGTCTTCATCTCTAACGGGTGGGCAGTGCTCGACTGCGTGGGTCTTCGCCTCACCGGTGCGGAATGCAACCCGGGTCTCGGCCGCCGCGAAGGGCTGTTTTCGGACAGACATGTAAGCTAGGCAACGACTTAGGGTGGGTCAAGGGTTTGGGGGTGAGCGAAAGGGCTACGGCCGACGGAACGAGGAGGGGGTAGAGGCTTGGCGAGGGGCGAGGAGGGGTGGAACGAGAAGGAGGGGAACGAAGAGGGAGGTCCTGGGCGCGCCAGCGACCTCCCTCCCCGTTCCACCTCTCGTTCCCCGTCCCCGCGCCTCTACCCCCTCCCCGTTCCACCCCCTATCGCGAATACTCCGGCCCCGCCTCCCTCACCCGCCGCAACGTCAGGAGGATATCGGACGAAGTCCCCAGGTCGGGGCGTCCCGAATGCACCAGCATCGGCTCGAGGTGGTCCAGGAGGTGGTCCAGGTACCAGACCGTGACGTCAGGGTCCTCGAGGGCAAGCCCCAGCCGGGTCAGGCATGAGAGCAGGTCCACCTCCCCCTCGACCGCGGTAGAGCGCACGGATGCCTGCTTCTCGGCGGCCCGCTGGGTGCCGATGAACTGCTTCGCCCGCGCGAGGACGGCGCGCGCCGCCGCCGGATCGGTCTTGACGACCTCCGACGCATCACCGCACTGGACGGAGAGTTGGTACATGATGGACGGGTTCTGCCCCGCCCCGACGCTGGACGGCGCCAACTGCGCCAGCACTGACGCCGACGCGGTGTCGCCCAGCAGCCGCCACCCCTCCGCCAGCGCCTGCGTGGTCCAGAGGTAGCCGTACGGGGTGGCGCCCTCGAACGCGCCGCCCTCGCGGAAGCGCCGGGCCACCTCGAATCCGGCGGGACCGCGGCGCATCAGCTTGTCGGTCGCGAATCCCCGCAGCGCGCGGAACCGCGTCGTATCGCGCACGTCGGCGAGATACCGCAGGATCGGCGCGACATCGGAGATGTAGATGAACCCGTCGCCGCGCGTGAGACGCGCCGGCTGGCTCGAAATGCCGGCGACGCTCCGGAGATACGACTCCGTGCGCAGCACGCGCTCCATCGACGCGTCGAGCGCACGACGCATGCGGAGGGGCGGCGACGAGGCGCAGGACTGCGCGAGGACCATCAACCCGGTGAGTGCCGTGACCGTCAGCGCGCGGCGCGTCATGCCAGCTCCACCAGCACGGCGCCGCGCTCCACCGCCTGACCGGGCTGCACGAGCACGGCCTTCACCGTGCCGGACGTCGGCGCGCGCAATTCGTTTTCCATCTTCATGGCCTCCATGCTCACCACGCCCTGTCCTTGTGATACGGTGTCCCCCGGCTGGACGTGCACTCGCACGATCATGCCGGGCATCGGCGCCGTCACCGGCAGCGGGCCCGCGTGCGCGTCCTGCGCCGCGGTGAGGTCTCGGATGGCACGCATGCGCGCATCGAGCGCCTCCGCCTCGAGGCGCCAGCCGTCGAGGCGCAGCGTGTAGCGGCCGCGCTCGGCGTGGCGCCGCGCCACGACGCGGTGCACGCGGCTCCCGATGCCCACGAGATGCACCGGCGTGCCCTCCACGTCGGAGAGGTGCACGGCGTGCGCCACGCCGCTCACCCGTGCGGTCTCGCCGTCGAGCTCCACCTCCAGTCGTTCGCCGCCGATGTCGACGATGTACTTCACGCGTCCTCCGGCACCAATTCGCACACCGTTTCCACGTGCGCTGTCTGCGGAAACATGTCGTAACAGTCTAACGACGCCACGCGCCATCCCGGGAGCCGCAGCACGTCACGGGAGAGCGTGGCGGGATCACAGCTCACGTAGATGATCGCGCGCGGACGGGGCAGGCAGCCCGCGAGGGCGTCGGTGACGCCGGCATCCACACCGACACGCGGCGGGTTCAGCACCACCACATCGGCGGGGAGCAGCCCAGCGAGCACGTCTTCGACCTTCGCGGCAATTGCGCGCGACGGCGCGGCGAGGCGCGAGGCGCTCACCACGCTCGCGTCGGCGTCGAGCTCGATGGCCGCCACCTCGACGCCGCGCCGCGCGAGCGCGGCGGCCACGTCACCGGTGCCGGCGTATGCATCTATCACCGTCGCCGGCGCGTGCGCCATGACGAGCGCCTCGACGCGCGAGGCGAGCGCGGCCGCGACCTCCGCATTCACCTGCACGAACGACGCGCCCGCGTCCCGCCGCGCGCGGCGGTCCAGCAGGAGACGGCGGCGGCCGTCGTCGTTCACCCACCAGGTCGCCGACAGCGAGGGGCACGCGGCCGCGAACGCCTTGCCCTCCGGCCATTGCATCGCGCCTTCCACGACCAGCAGCAGATCGTCGGCGTCGCGACGGACCGACGCGCGCAGCGACGACACGTGCGGCAGCAGATGTGCACCGTGCGCCAGCACCTCGTGGAATGCCGCCACGATGCGCGCATCGGCGATCAGGCAGTCGTCGAGTGCGAACACCTCATCGGGGGCGCCCGCCCGGTGCAGCCCCGCCCGCCACGCATCCCCCACGCGCCGCAACGCGAGCGTGAGCTTGCGCCGGTATCGCCACGGCAGCCCGGCACCCTGCACCACCGGCAGGGCGACCGCGCGCTTGCCGATCCGCGCGAGGGCATCCTGCACCATCTGCGCCTTGGCGGCGCGCTGCGCCTCGAGCGTCAGGTGCTGCAGCTGGCACCCACCGCACCGGTCGCGCTCATAGTGCGGACACTCGGGCGCCACGCGCCCCGGTCCCGGCTGTTCCACCGAGAGCACTGCGCCGCGCGCGAAGCGCCCCTTGGCCCGCAGTCGCGCGCGCACGCGGTCGCCGGGCGCCGTGCGCGGCACAAAGACCACCATCCCCTCGTGCCGCGCCACGCCGTCACCGCCGGCGGCGATGGACGTGATGTCGAGGGTCGCGACGTCGGAAGTCACTCGCCGCGCAGGCCCTGCTGCCGCGCGAGCCGCGCCCAGGGCTGATGTTCCGGAAGCGCGTCGCGCCCGGCGTCGACTGCGCCCGGTCGCGCGGTGCGGGGCGCGCGCCGCAGGCGATCGCGCTCGGCGAGGAGGGCCGCGGCGATGGCCGCCGCTTCCATCAGTTCGCGCGGCGCCGGCGCGCCCACCAGCGACTCCAACCGCCGCTCGAGCCACTGGATGTCGATCGCGCCGCGGCGGAACTCCTCGTCCTCCATCACCCGCAGGTGAAACTCGCGGGAGGTCTCCAGTCCGTCGATGGTCAGCTCATCCAGCGCCCGCTGCATGCGTGCGATCGCCTCGGCGCGCGTCGGCGCCCAGACGATGAGCTTGGCCAGCATCGCGTCGTAGAACAGGCTGACCTCGCTCCCCACGCCGACGCCGCCGTCCCAGCGCACCCCCGGTCCGCCCGGCAGGCGGAGGTACGACACGCGCCCGGCGCTCGGAAGAAAGCGGTTCGCCGCGTCCTCGCTCGTGATGCGGCACTCCATCGCCCAGCCGCGCGGGTCGATGTTCGACGTGAACGGCAGGCGCTCGCCGGCGGCGATGCGCAGCTGCCACTGCACGAGATCAATGCCGGTGACGAGCTCCGTGACCGGGTGCTCCACCTGGATGCGGGTGTTCATCTCGAGGAAGTAGAACTGCCCGTCCGGTGCGAGCAGGAACTCGCACGTGCCGGCGTTCACATAGCCGGCGGCCTTTGCCACGCGCACGGCCGCCGCTCCCATCGCCTTCCGCAGCGCGGCGTTGACCGCGACGCTCGGCGCCTCCTCGATCATCTTCTGGTGCCGCCGCTGCACCGAGCACTCGCGTTCGCCCAGCGAGATGCACCGCCCGTGGGCGTCGGCCAGCACCTGGATTTCCACGTGCCGCGGACCGTCGATGTACTTCTCCACGTACACGGCGTCGTCGCCGAACGCGTTCTGGGCCTCGCGGCGCGCCGCTTCGAGCGACGACGCGAGGGCCGACGCCTCGCGTACGACGCGCATTCCCTTGCCGCCGCCGCCGGCCGCCGCCTTGAGCAGCACGGGATAGCCGAAGCGCGCGGCGATCTCCGTCGCCTCCGCCGCGTCGCGGAGCGCCTCCGTGGTGCCGGGCACGACCGGGACGTCGTGCGCGAGCGCCAGCGTGCGCGCCGCCGTCTTGGAGCCCATCGCCGCAATCGCCTCGGCCGGCGGTCCCACCCAGATGAGCCCCGCGTCGCGCACGGCGCGCGCAAACCACTCCCGTTCCGAGAGAAAGCCGTACCCCGGGTGGATGGCGTCGGCGCCCACCCGCTGCGCCGCCTCGATGATCAGGTCGCCGCGCAGGTAGCTCTCACTGGAGGGCGGCGGCCCCAGCCGCACCGCTTCGTCGGCCTCGCGCACGTGCGGCGCGCGCGCATCGGCGTCGGAATACACCGCCACGGACTGCAGGCCCAGCTCGCGACAGGCGCGGACGATCCGCAGCGCAATCTCGCCGCGATTGGCAATCAGCACCTTCTTCACAGCGGGATGTTCCCGTGCTTCCTGGCCGGGTTGCGGTCGCGCTTGCCCTGCAGCGTCTCCAGCGCGTCGATCAGGCGCAGGCGGGTGTCGCGCGGGTCGATGATGTCATCCACGTAGCCGCGGCTCGCCGCGACGTACGGGTTGGCGAACTTCTCCGTGTACTCGGCGACGCGCTGCTCCATCGCCTTCGCCGGATCGTCGCTCTCGGCGATCTCCTTCTTGAACAGGATCTCCACCGCCCCCTTCGGTCCCATCACGGCGATCTCGGCCGTCGGCCACGCCACGTTGAAGTCGCCGCGGATGTGCTTGGAGCTCATCACGTCGTACGCCCCGCCGTACGCCTTGCGCGTGATCACCGTGAGCTTGGGGACGGTGGCCTCGCAGTACGCGTACAGCAGCTTGGCGCCGTGCCGGATGATGCCGCCGTGCTCCTGCGCCACGCCGGGGAGGAATCCCGGCACGTCCTCGAACGTCACGATGGGAATGTTGAACGCATCGCAGAAGCGGATGAACCGCGCCGCCTTCGTGCTGGCGTTGATGTCGAGCACGCCGGCCAGCACCGCTGGCTGGTTGGCGACGATCCCCACCGAGAAGCCGCCAAGATGCGCGAAGCCGCACAGGATGTTGCCGGCGAAGTCCCGGTGCACCTCGAGGAACTCGCCGTCGTCCACCACGCGCCGCAGCACGTCATGCATGTCGTACGGCTTGTGCGGATGGTCCGGCACGATGTCGAGCAGCGCCTCGTCGCGGCGGTCGCGCGGGTCCGCCGACCCGCCGCGCGGCGGCGGCTCCACGTTGTTCGACGGCAGGAAACGGAGCAGGTCGCGAATGCCGTGCAGCGTGGCCAGCTCGCTGTCGCACGTGAAGTGCGACACGCCGGAGGTGGCGCCGTGCGTGTCGGCTCCGCCGAGCGTCTCCATCGTCACGTCCTCGTGCGTCACCGTCTTCACGACGTTCGGGCCGGTCACGAACATGTAGCTCGTCTGGCGCGTCATGAACACGAAGTCGGTGATGGCGGGCGAGT
Source organism: uncultured Gemmatimonas sp. (assembly GCA_964416005.1). Taxonomy (GTDB): domain Bacteria; phylum Gemmatimonadota; class Gemmatimonadetes; order Gemmatimonadales; family Gemmatimonadaceae; genus PNKL01. Next base: position 3,580 of record CAYQCP010000013.1, on the reverse strand, counting down.
AGACGGCGCCGCCGGCGCACGGCCCGAGGATGGCCGAGATCTGCGGGACCACGCCCGAGGCGAGCGTGTTGCGGAGGAAGATCTCCGCGTACCCGCCCAGCGAGACCACGCCCTCCTGGATGCGCGCGCCGCCCGAGTCGTTGAGCCCGATCACGGGGGCGCCGTTGCGCATCGCGAGGTCCATCACCTTGCAGATCTTCTCGGCGACCGCCTCGCTCAGCGAGCCGCCATAGATGGTGAAGTCCTGCGAGAAGACGTAGACGAGGCGACCGTCGATGCGGCCGGAGCCCGTAACGACGCCGTCGCCATAGTAGTGCTGCTCATCGAGGCCGAAATCGTGCGACCGGTGCTCCACGAACCGGTCGAGTTCGACGAACGACCCATCGTCGAGCAGGAGGTCGAGGCGCTCGCGCGCCGACAGCTTCCCCTTGTCGTGCTGGGCCTTGAGGCGCTGGGCGCCGCCGCCGAGTTCCGCCTCGGCGCGCCGGCGCTCGAGGAGGTCGAGTTTATCGCGCATGCTCATGCGATAAAGCAAACGCGCGGTGGCGCCGACCGAAAGGTCGGCGCCACCGCGCTGGTGCAGGGTGCAGGGAACAGGGTGTGGTGCGGAGTGCGGGGGCAGGGTGGATTTCATGCAGGACGAAACCCACCCTGTCCCTTTCCCCCGCACCACACCCTGTTCCCTGCCCCCCGCACCTCGGGCTATGGGACCTTCTCGAACCCGATCCCGTCGATCAGCACACTCCCAGACTCCGTGCGGTCAAAGACAAACCGCACGGCGCGCACCTTCGTGGCGTCGAAGCCCGGCATCGCCCGCGCGAGCTGGGCGAGCGGCACCGCATAGCGGGTGGGCACCTGGTCGTAGTCACGTGAGCCGGCACCGTACTTCCGCTCGACGCGCGCCCACTTGTAGAGGCGAATGGTGAGCGGTGGCGGCAGCGGCGCGATCTCGGACAGGGCGACTGACGCCTTGGCGCCGCTCGCCGTCTCGAGTTCGATGCGGAAGTCGAGCGCAGTCACCGAGTCCTTGGCGGCCCTCGCCTTCGCCTTGTCCTTGGCCTTGGCGGCGGCCCTGTCGGCCGACGTCGAGTCGGATGTGGGCGTTGCTTTCTTCGCGCTGTCCGGCGCAGCACTCGTCGCGGAGTCGGCGCCGCCGCGGCGCAGCCACTTCGGCAGCCACGCGAGGCGCGGCGCACGCGGCATCGCACCCTTGCCCGGCGCGGTATCGGCCGCCGCGAGCGCTCTCGGCTTCTCCGACTCGCCTTGCACCTCAAAAACCAGGCTGCTGCGCGCATCAACGCCGAGCGCCGTCGCCACGGAGTCGGACCATCGCAGGCCGTACGCGGCCGGCGTCTCACCGGCGCGCGGCTTCGTCCACCCCACGCGTACGACGTGGTTCTCGTACGAGGAACCCCCGCGCGAGCGCATGCTGAGCGCCAGCTCGCGCCACGTGGCGAGGCGCGCGCCGTCGATGCGCACGCCGGGCGCGGTGCCTGTCGTGACGTCCACGTCCTCCTCGAACGCTGCGAGCCGCCGCGCGCTCGGATCCTCGTAGCGCGTGAGGTAGATCGTGTGCGGCAGCCAGGCGCCGCCGTTGCGTGCGTCCCGGAAGAGCGGCTCGTAGGCGCGGGTGTCGCGCAGCGTCAGGTCGAGGAAGGCGCTGATGAAGACCTTCCCCGCCCGTCGCTGCTCCTCGCCGCTCAGCAGGTTCTTCTTGGCCAGCAGGAGGCCAAGTTCCGGCCCCACGTCGCTCGAGCCCCACACGGTGTTGAACTGCCCGTGGTTCGCCCGGTAGATGTAGATCGCCGACTTGCGCCACGCGCCCTGCCCCGAGAAGCGGATGCGCTGGAATTGCCGCTGGCCCATGAACGTGGACACGTCCGAGTCGTGCGCGCCGTGCAGCACCAGATAGTTGATGTCGGTGAGCGGCGTCCCCTGGTCAGCCGGGCGATACTGACCGTCCACCGGCGCGATGGCGACGAGCGTGCGAATGTCGAAACCGAAGTCGAACGTCACGCGGGCGTCGTCCGGGTAGCGCGGCAGCTTGTTGAAGGCCGCCGCCACCGCCACCGCCTCGCCGCCGCGCGAGTGGCCCATGAGCGCGATGCGCGACAGGTCCACCTTCCGGAACAGCGGAGACGTGCTGTCGGCGTTGAAGCGGCGCCACGCCACGAGGTGCTGGAGCAGCATCCAGCCGCGCGCGTCATTCTCCCCGCGCAGGTTGCCATTGAGGAAGTTCTCGTCCACCGAGGCCATGAGGTAGCCGCGGCTCGCGAGTAGCTCGCCGAGATAGGCGTAGCCCGGATCGGAGAACTCCGTCATGCGGTGGTTGCCGTGCACGATGAGCACGAGCGGAAACGGCCTGGGCCCCTCGGGATACCAGACGCGGCCGTTCACCGGGAGTCGCTTGGCGTCGAAGCCCCAGTACTTCCAGCGCGCCTTCAGGAGCTTCGGATCGGCGCCCCGGATGAAAGGCGTGCCGTTGACCACGCCGGTGCGCAGTGTGACCGAATCGCGATAGACGGCGCGGCGCTTGTCGGTGCCGCTGCCATAGTAGAGTCGGCGCACCGCCCATGGACCGGCGAGGGACGGATCGGCGGCGTTGACGCCCGCGGCGGTCGGCGGGGCGAAGCGCGTGGGATCGACGAGGCGGGCGGGCTGGTAGCAGGCAGTCAGCAGGACGAGGACAGCGATGCGGCGTGGCATGGCGCGGAGGCTACATAAACGACGTGCCACACGGAAGGGCGGGTTCCCGAGGTGCAGGGTGCGGGGAACAGGGTGTGGTGCGGGGGGCGGAGGCAGGGTGGATTGAAGAAGACACCCAGTCCACCGCACCCCGCACCACACGCTGCTCCCTGAACCCTGCACCCAAACGACGCGCCCCCTCCGGCAAGCCGGAGGGGGCGCGTCGTCAAGCCAGGCGGTCAGGCCTCGTCGATCTCCTCAATGACCGCCGACAGATCCGCCGGAACCTCCGGAATCGCGTCGCCTTCCTCGGTGTGCACCTTGGACGGCTCGGCCGGGCGCTCCTGCCCTTCCGGAATGTTCGTCACGGACAGCACGATGCGGCGATGGATCGGATCGACCTCGAGCACGCGCAGGTCGAGCGCCATCTTCTCCCACGCGATTTCCGCGGGGCTCTGGATCGCCTTGCCGGTGAGGTTGAGCTGCGAGATCGGCACGAAGCCCTCGATATCGTTGCCGACATCCACGACCACGCCCTTCTCCATCAGGCGCACCACGTGGCCCTTGAGCTCGGTGCCGACCGTGTAGGTCTCGCCGATCTTGAGCCACGGATCCTCCTCGGCCTGCTTGAGGCCGAGCGAGATGCGCTTGTTGTCGCTGTCGATGTTGAGGATCACCACGTCCACCGCGTCACCCTTCTTGACCACTTCCGACGGGTGCTGGACGCGCTTGGTCCACGACATGTCCGAGATGTGGATGAGGCCGTCGATGCCCGGCTCGATCTCGACGAAGGCGCCGAACGAGGTCAGGTTGCGGACCTTGCCGTTGATGCGCGTGCCCACCGGGTACTTGAGCGGCAGCACCATCCACGGATCCTGCTCCGTCTGCTTCATGC
>CAYQCP010000012.1:0-73863 GCA_964416005.1 uncultured Gemmatimonas sp. | reverse complement strand
CGCCCGCCGCGCCCGCCGCGCCCGCCGCGCCCGCGCGGCACAACCCGCCCCTGGAGGACGCCCTAGTGTCCCACGTTGACCCCCACTTCGTCGTGCTCGCGGAGTTCGCGAACGGATTCGACGCGGATATGACGCGCGAGCGGCTCGCGGCCGAGGATATTCCGGTCCTGGTGAAGGCCATGCAGGGCGGCATGTTCGGCGCCGGTTTTCTCGGCCCTGCTGTCGGAGGCGTAACCTTGTACGTCCCGTCACCCGACCTGGCGCGTGCCAGAGCCCTGTTGGACAACTCCTGACCGCTACGCGCAACAGCTACCTCCCTCAACCAGGCATCCTACCATGTCAGTCAGACCGTTACTCCGGCTCGCCGTCGCCACTTCCCTTGCCACCGGCCCTACGCTCGCGGCGCAGGAGCCGGCGCTGCGCGTCGAATACGAGAACCGCGCACCAGTCATGCTCTCGGTTCAGGCGCTGCGGCGACTCCCGAGCGACACGCTCATCCACCTCGTCCAGAAGGACTCGAGCCTTGTGCGTTTCCGTGCCGTTCGCCTGCTGGACGTGATGATCGCCGGCGGCGCTCCGCTCGACTCCCTGCGCATCGGGCGTACCGGCTGGGTCATCGCGCTGCTCGCGAGCGATGGGTATGTTGCGCTCTTCTCGGCGGCCGAACTCGAGCCGAAGATCGGCCCGACGCGCGCCTTCATCGCGTATGCGCGCGACGGCGCCGCCCTGACGGAGCGGGAAGCGCCGTTTCACGTCATCGTCCCCACGGACGGACACGGTACGCGCAACGCGCGAATGGTGACGACGCTGCGGATCTGGGACGCACTGCCAGCCCGTCCGCACTGATGCGCAAGCTTCCGACGCTGACCACCGAACGGCTGCTCCTGCGCCCCTTCCTGCTCAGCGACGCCGCGGTGGTACAGCGCCTGGCAGGAAGCCGCGAGGTGGCCGACACGACGCTCGCCATCCCGCATCCGTATCTGGATGGGATGGCCGAATCGTGGATCGCCACGCACGAAGGGTCATGGACGCGCCACGAGAGCGCGACCCTCGCCATTACCGAGGCGGAGGAGGGGTTGGTCGGTGCCATCTCACTGCGCATCGAGTTGCCGCAACGGCGCGCCGAACTCGGCTACTGGATCGGCGTGCCATACTGGGGACGCGGGTACGCGACGGAGGCGGTGCGTGCGATGCTCGCGTTCGGCTTTGGCCGCCTCTCGCTCCATCGCATTTACGCCTATCACTTTGTGCGCAACCCCGCCTCGGGACGGGTGATGGCCAAGGCGGGAATGCACCACGAAGGGACGCTGCGTGGCCACTTCTACAGATGGGGCGCCCCCGAGGACGTCGCCATCTGGGGCCGTTGCGCCGAGCCGGCCGAGTAGCCGGGCCGCCGGCGCACCTCAGCGTGCCACGCGCCGCACCGGCCTGCTGGCCGGGAGCGGCTCCCCAACCGTATTATCCGACGTGCCACGCGCGTCATGTCCCCCCGGAGGGTTCGATGGTGCACATCCAGGAAAGCGCGTCCGGCGGCATTCCACGGAAGCCGCGGGACACCGAACTCGACGTGTTCGGCGTCACCCACGTGGGCAAGGTGCGCACCCAGAACCAGGACCACTTCCTGATTGCGTCGCTGCACAAGCACCTCGCCATCCACCAGACGAGCATTCCGCCCGAGAGCATCAGCGCGAGCGACACCGATCGCCTCGCCTTCCTCGCGATGGTCGCCGATGGCGTGGGCGGAAGCGCCGGAGGTGAGGAAGCCAGTCGGTTCGCGCTGGACGGCATCACGGCCTACATCACCCGATCGGTCCACTGCTACTACACGGCCGACCCGAATGACGACGCCGAGTTCACGCACGTGCTGCAGGAAGGCGCCATGCGTGTGCACGCCAAGCTGACGCAGCGCACCACCGCTGACGAGCGCACCGGCATGGCAACCACGCTCACCGCGTTCATCGGCGTCTGGCCGCGGGCCTACATCCTGCAGGTCGGCGACAGCCGGTACTACACCCTGCGCCACGGAAAGCTGCACCAGGTGTCTCGCGACCAGACCGTCGCGGAGGAGCTCATCGCCGCCGGTGTCATCCGGCGCTCCGACCCGGGCCACGACCGCTGGAAGCACGTCCTGTCGAGCGCCATCGGCGGACCCGAGGCGTCGCCCGTGGTCACCGCTATCGAGAACGACTGGCACCACGTGCACCTGCTGTGCAGCGACGGCCTGCCCAAGCACGTTTCCGACGACCAGATCGCCGAGCGCCTGCGAACGATGACGTCGTCGCGGCAGGCGTGCGAGGCGCTGCTGCAGGACGCCCTCGACGGGGGCGGCAGCGACAATATCTCGATCATCGTCGGCCGCGCCGTCCCTCAACCTGGGAGCTGAGACATGGTCCAGTCCGCCGCCCCTACCGTTGCCAAGTACCTGGCCTCGCTGCCACCTGAACGTCGTGCCGTCATGACGAAGGTGCGCGCGGCCGTGAAGCGCGCGATGCCGAAGGGCTACAAGGAATCGATGGGCTACGGCATGATCTGCTGGACGGTCCCGCTGTCGGTGCTGCCGGAGACCTACAACGGGGAGCCGCTGTGCTACGCGGCGCTGGCCGCGCAGAAGCACCACACGGCGCTCTACCTGATGGGGCCGTATGGCGACCCGAATCTGCTGGCGGAGTTGAAGGCGGGGTACAAGGCGGCCGGCCTCAAGCTCGACATGGGGAAGTCGTGCCTGCGATTCAAGTCGCTCGACGACCTCGCCCTCGACGTCGTCGGCCGGGTGATCAGCCGCGTGCCCATGGCGACCTACGTCGCGATGTACCAGAAGACGCGCCGGAAGAAGTAGGTCGCGCAACGGCACCTCCCGCCGCTATCTTCCCCGCATGACGCCCGACTACATCGTCGTCCAGCCGTTCGAGCTGCATGTCGGACCGCTGACGCTCACCGGCTTCGGCCTCGCCATGCTGCTCGCCTTTCTGGTGGCGCAGTACATCGGCCAGGTGGAATTGGACCGGCGGGGGCACGCCTCCGAGATCATGGGCGACGTGCTCGTCGGCGCCGTGCTTGGCGGCCTGGTTGGCGCCAAGATCTATTACGCCATCCTGTACCAGGATCCACGCGCACTCCTGCACACCGCAGGCTTCGTCTTCTGGGGCGGGCTCATCGGCGGGATTCTCGCAACGGCCGCCATCATTCGCTGGCGCGGGCAGACGTTCACGCGCATCAGCGACGTGTCGGCCGCAGGCCTTGCCGCTGCCTACGCGATCGGGCGCACGGGATGCTGGGCCGTCGGCGACGACTACGGGCGCCCGTGGGATTCGCGATGGGCCGTCGCGTTCCCCAACGGCTATCCCCCGTCCACGGTGCAGAACCTCGTGGAGCAGTTCGGCGTCAAGGAACTTGCCGGGCGTCCGCCGCTCGAGGTCGTCTCCGTGCATCCGACGCAGCTCTACGAAGTGGCGATGGGCCTGCTCATGTTCTGGATCCTCTGGAGGGTGCGCGACCACAAGCACGCCGAGGGGTGGCTGTTCGGCCTGTACTGCGTGCTCGCGGGACTGGAGCGGTTCGTGGTGGAGTTCTTCCGCGCCAAGGATGACCGGTTCATGGGCCCGCTGACGCTGGCCCAGACGATCGCGCTGGCCTTCGCGGTGGGCGGTCTGCTCTGGATGCAGGCGCGCCGCGACGTCGGCGACGGCAAGCCGGGCATTTACGCGCGCAGCAGGGCGTAACGACCACCGCGAAGGGCGAAGAGCGCGAAGGGCCGCGAAGGAACTGACTGGGGAACTGCCCGCTGGTTTCCCCCACGTCACGCTTCGCGGCCCTTCGCGCTCTTCGACCTTCGTGGCATCAGTGACCCAGACTGCTACTCCGCCTCCAGCACCACGACGGCCCCTGCGGTCGTGTCCGTGTGGGAGAGCGTCAGCCAGTGGCGGCGCACGCCCAGCACGTCGGCGCGCTGCTGTGCGCGACCGTGGAGCACCAGTTCCGGCGCGTGCCCCGGCCGCGAGACGACCTCGATGTCCTTCCATCCGATCAGCCGGGCGCTCTCGCTGCCGGCGAGCGCCTTGAACGCCGCTTCCTTCGCCGCGAGGCGGGCCGCGAGGTGCATGGCCGGCCGCGCGCGAGCGGTGGCGTAGGACACCTCGCGCTCCAGGAAGAGGCGCGCCAGCGCGCGATCGCCCTTGCCGTGCAGCAGGCGCTCCACGCGGTCAATGTCCACCAGGTCGAACCCCACGCCGACGATCACGGCGCCTCCCGCGCGACGAAGAGCCTCAAGCGTGCACGCGAAGCCCCGCTCTCGGCAAGCACGAGATAGGCGCCATTGGGGACCTGGCCGGCGTCCAGATCCCACGTCACGTCCTCCGCGCCACTCGGCACGTCGTGCTTCCACACGAGGCGACCGCTGAAGTCGTAGACGGCCAAGCGGCCGCTCCGTGGCGCGAATGGCCACGTGAAGGTCACCGAATTGCCGCGCACCGGATTCGCCGACGGGAGCAGGCGCACCGGCGGATCGCCGCCGCCTGCGACTGCGGGCGTCCCATTGGCGTAGACGGCGATTTCGTCCAGCCACCACGGCATGTTGGACGACAGGAACGACAGCATCACCGACTTGCCCCGCACGCCGCCCACGCGCACGTCCTCGGGGTACCACGTCACCGCGCCGCCCGAAAGCCGCATCACGGTGTCCCAGGTGCGTCCGCTGTCCACGGAGAGGCGCACCAGGCCGAACGGCGTCTCCTTGAAGCCGTCACCGCTGTAGCGTGTCCAGAAGGTCAGGCTCAGCGTATCGAGCCCCTGCGGCATGGCGAACGCCGTCGAGCGCATCTCGCTGGGGCCGGTGCCGCGGTACGCGGCGCGCCCGGCGTATCGCTGGGCGGAGTCGAGGGCGAAGCCCGTGAGCATCCACGTCGTGTCGCCCGGTTCGGCGCCCGCGGCCTTCAGCAGCGTCCAGGTCATGCGCTCAGCGCCGGACGCGACGGTGATCGTCGCCGGCCGGAAGGCGGCCGATCCCTGCGAGACGAGCCGGCGCGCGTACTTGCCGCCCGACGCCGAGTCGACGCCGACGCTGACGGGCTGGCCCGCCGCCGTGAGCGTGGCACTCGCGACCAGCGCTGCCGGTCCGCGAACACGCAGCGGTTGCGTGCCGCTTTCCAGCACCCAGCGGTCGGCGCGCAGCCCCGTGCTCGGACTGCGATAACCCGCCGGATCGCGCGCCATCTCGATGGCGTCGAGCGCAAAGGGAAGGTTGTCCGTGAACAGCTGCTGCAGCAGCGCCTCGTCGTCCGGGAACTCGAAGCCGTAGTAGCCGCTCGGCCCGTAACCGCTCGTCAGTTCGGGGTTGATGCTGATCGTGCCGTAGGTCGCGCTCGCCCAGTCGGTGTATTCGCCGTTCGTCGGATAGAGCATCCAAGCCGTGGACGGCGAGTAGAAGGTGCGTGCCGAGCCCGGCAGCCGATCCATGGCGGAGGGACGCACGTTGGTGCCGGCGAGCACACGGTAGGCGTCGAGGTCGGCAGCCAGCACGCCGTAGCGCGAGCCGGGAGGAAAGAGCAGCAGCCCGGCGAAGGTGTGATAGGAGATCGAGACGACCGGCGGATGGAGCGCGTGGAAGGCCTGCAGCGCGGCCACTTCTGGTTCCGAGGCGGGCCCCGGTCCGCGGTAGACCTCGGACGTCGGCGTCGGTGACGACCCGGCATTGTCGAGGCCCCAGTTGGTGGTGTGATTGCGGTTGAGGTCCACGCCAATGGCGCCGCCTGACATGGGGCGCCGGTTCTTGCGCCAGAGCCGGTCCGTCGTGAACGTGAACTCGTAGCCGTCGGGGTTCACGACCGGCACCACCCAGATGTCGCGCTGGTTCACGAGCGAGTCGGTGCGCGCATCAGTCCCGGTCGCGAGCCGTCGAATCAGCCGCAGGGACATCTCGGTGGCCGCCCACTCGCGTGCATGGTGCGTGGCGACGAAGAGCACGTTCGGCCGGGACGACGCGTCGCCGCGCGGTCCGATCTTCACGGCGAGTATCGGACGCCCCTCGTGCGAACGACCCACCGTGTCGACGCTGACGCGGGGGTTCGCCGCCGCGAGCGAGTCGACCCACGCGCGAATGCCGCGCTGCGGATCGTCGTAGGGACGGTACACCACGGTGGCCGTGCCCACGGCCGCCAGTTGCATGACGCGACGGCGGTCGGTGCCGACGGCCGTGACAAGCTGCGTCTGCACGCCCAGCGCCTGCAGGCGCGCCAGCTCCACCGGCTCGGCGACCACCAGCGCCGTCGCTCCCTCGGTGCCCACGACGTCGAACCCGGACGCCTGCAGGGCCGACGGGGTGAGTCCCGTCACCCGGTACGTAAGGTGCTGCTGCGCGGAGAGCACGGCGGGCGCGAGCACGAGCAGCAACACGGCACCGATAGTCCGCGCCACCACACCGCTGCCGCGCGCGCGCACCCCGTCGCGGAGCTCGACGATCGCCATCCACCACGCATCCGCGGCAAGGAAGAGTCGCTGCAGCGCCGCCACCCAGTCCGTCCACGCGGCGGCGCGTACTTCGGTGCCGGCCGCCGTCAGCGCGACGCCACTGGCGTCCAGCGCGCCGAGCGCCGTCCACACCGCCGCACCGGCATCCGTGACGCGTGCGGCGAAGGCGCGGCGTTCCGGCGCCGAGCGTGGATGGCGCGCCGCCGCCATCTGCTCCACTGCCTCGGTGAGCGCGCGCCGCAGCCGCTCCGCCTGGAAGGCGGCCACGTGCCCCTCGGTGGTGCGCACGCGCGACGCGCTGCGGCGCGCCGACAGGAGCGGCGTGAGGAAGCGCGCATGGTCGGCGTCGCGAAGCCAGCGCGCGGCGCCAAGCGCGCGCAGCGGGCGCGTGAGTTCGGGGAGCGTGAACTCGGGGGCGCGGTCGGTCACGGCGTCAGGCGTCGAAGGTGCTGTAGCGGTACTCGCCCGTGAGCTCGCGGCGGCAGATCGCGGCCCGTTCGCCGGTGCGCGCCTCGAACCGCAGGATGAACTCCGGCAGGCGTTCGCTCGTGAATTCGGCGCGCGTCATTCCCACGAGGGTGATGACCGCCTCGATTGCCTCCGGCTCGCCCTCGATCTCAAGGAGCACGTCCATTCGCGGATACCGTTCCACCCTGCACGTTGTTCCCTGCACCTCGAACTGCTCAATCTCGCGGTCGATCTCGCGGATCACCATGTAGCCCATCCGGGCGAGGAGCTCGGCCATGGCGACACCGTCGCCGCACGGCGTGGAGATCTCCTCGCGCACCTTGTAACCCGTGTCGTAGCCGGTCGGTCCCTTCCAGTCGAGCACGGCGCGGCGGCCAGCCGCGTCTTCGTAGACGCGCAGCCGCAGCACATGGTCCTTGGCGAGCAGCTCGCGGGAGGGGAGGTCGTACCTGGCATCAAGGAGCAGCCCGCGATAGACTTCGCGCGCCCCCGCCGCGAGGAGCCGCTCGCGCAGCGCCACGGGGTCCGCGATGACGCCCTTCAGCTCGACTTCACGCATCGCAAATGGCCCGCACGGCCGCGCCGACGTCCGTGAAGTCCTCGAACACGGCATGTGGTTCGTACGCCGCGAGGTCCGTGGTGGTGAAGTGCCCCGTGGCCACTGCCACGGCGCGGGCGCCGATGCCGCGCCCGCACTCCACGTCGGCCGGGGTGTCGCCGATGATGACCACGGTGCTCCCCTCAACGTCGCATCCCAGCAGCTCGGCGGCGCGGCGTTGCGCGATGGCCGGCAGCTCCGGGCGATGCTCATGATCCGACCCGAAGGCGCCCACGCGAAAGCGCTCCGGTGCGAGCCCCGCCGCGCGCAGCTTGAGCGCGGCGCCGGGCGCAATGTTGCCAGTCAGGAGCCCCAGCAGCACGTCGTCGCGCGCCTGCAGGGCATCGAGCAAGGCCGGCACGCCGGCGTGCACGCGCACCCCCGACATCTCGGCCGTGATGGTCTGCTCGAGGCGCGCCAGGTATTCGGCCAGCAGCGGTTCCATTCGCGCATCGATGTCTGCGTCGCTGAATCCCGCGTGGCGCATCGACTCACGCACGATCTGCCGGTCCGTCTTGCCATCATACCGGTAGTGCGTGGGGCCGATCGTGCCGAAGTGCGTGAGCAGTGCCGCTTCCATGGCGCGGCGCCCCACGCCGCCACTGGCGAGCAGCGTGCCGTCGATGTCGAAGAGGACAACACGAATCATGAGCGGGTCAGCAGGAGGCCCGCCATCACGGCCGCGGCGCCGGCCCCCTGCGCCGCCGTCGGCACCTCGCCCAGCGCCACCCACGCCACGAGCACGGCGATGATGGGCTGGAGGTTGCTGTACATCGATGTGCGCGTCGGGCCAATCAGCTTGATGCCGCGGTACCAGATCAGGTATGCGATGACGAGCGCGAACATGCTGCCGTAAAAGATGGAGCCCCAGGCGGAGAGCGGCAGTTCGGTCCACGCGGTGCGTCCGACCGACGGCACCGCGAGCAGGCAGAGGGGGATGGCGCCGCCGATCATCGTGAGCGCCGACACCTGCACGCCGTCCACGTGGTGCGTGTAGGGCTTGAGCAGCACGGTGTAGATGGCCCACGTCAGCGACGCGAGCAGGATGAGCCCATCTCCCGTCAACGACGCGTCGCCGATGCGCGCCGAGGCCGTGCCGCTCATGACGATGCCAATGCCGGCGACGGAGAGCGCGATGCCGATGTACCCCCGCGCATGCAGCTTCTCCACACCGCGCAGCCGCCCGAGCACGGCGATCAGCACCGGCGTTGCCGCCATCACGAGCGAGGCGTTGCCGGCGCGGGTGCGCGAGATTCCCTCGATGAAGAGCGCCTGATATACGCCGTTGCCGAGCACGCCGAGGCCCAGCAGGGCCCAGAGCTGGCGGCGCGGCGGGAGCTCAAGCCGCTGCATGCGCGCGATCGCGAGGAGCGCGGCCCCGGCGATCACGACACGGATCGCATTGAACGCCAGTGGCTCCACATACCGCATGCCGAACTTGACCACCGAGAAGTTCACGCCCCAGATGGTCGCCATGAACAGCAGCAGCAGGTCGGTAACCCAGACCCGGTGCTGCGGGTGGTCGGCGTGGACGGCGGGCGGGGACATCCGGGAAAACTAATCCCGCGGCGGGGCCGGCGGTGCGTTGTCCCCTTCTACGCCCCCGCTCCAGCGGAAGAAGATCACCGTGATGATGCCGAAGACGACTGCGGCACCGGCGAGTTCCATGACGCCGCCCGCCAGGTGCTGGTCTTCGAGCGGCGTCCACGCCGGCCACGGCGGCGCCAGCTCGTAGATGCCATACATCGGGAAGTCACGAACGAGCATGACCATCGCGATGCCGGTGTGCACCAGCGTGCCGAGGAACAGGTAGAGCATGCGGACAGGCGCGCTGAACCACGGCCGGGACGGCGCCTCCACGATGATCGGCCACCAGAGCACCAGCCCGCTGACAAGCCAGAGCAGGTCGATGGTGAACGCCCCCAGCTGCGTGGGCATCAAGGTGTCCACGACGGCCGGCACGTGCGTCGCGATGGCGACGAGGTTGAAGATCACGGCGGCGACGATCGGCTGCGTGAGCAGCAGGGCCAGGGTGCGCGCGCGACCCGAGGAGGGGACGGCCGAGGCAAGCGGACGCCGCGTCGCACGAAGCAGCAGCGGCGGTGCCACGAGGGCGAGCACCACGAACTGGAGGGCGTGCGCGCTGGAGAGATAGCCCGCGGCAAGGGGGCCGATCGGCCAGTCCAGCACCTGCCAGACGAGTCCCACGGCAATCCAGCCGCCCCAGTACGCCCCGCGCCCCTCACCCTGTGCGCGGGCGCGCCGCGAGAGCGCGTGAAACGCCACCGCGAGCACGGCCACCATCAGCCAGACGCCGGGATAGTACTGCGGCGCCCACGTCCACGGTGTGCCGGATGCCGAACACCACCACTGCATCGTCAGTTCTCCGTCTGCGGGCGCACACGCAGCAGGCGGGGAATGTCCTCCGCCCAGTCCAGCTGCCGCGTGCCGAAGGGATACAGGACGTGCGCCGAGTCATCGGCGGTGAAGACGAGCACGGCGGCGGGATGCCCCACCTCGTAGCGGCCGTCGGCGCCCACCGCGCCGCGGATCGCCGGCGGCATGCCCACCGCACTCATGATGCGCGCGATCTCCGCCTCGTCGCCGCGCAGGCCGACGAACGAGGCGTCGAACTGGTCAAGCCACTGGCGCAGCCGAGGCAGCGAATCGCGCGCCGGGTCGGCGGTCACGAAGACAAACCGCGCCTTGCGCTGGTCCTCGAACGGCAGCTTGTGCAGCACGGCCGCCACGTTGGCCACGTGCACCGGACAGACGTCGGGGCAGTTGGTGTAGCCGAAGAAGAGAAACGTCAGCAGGCCGCGCGTTTCCCGGCCGAACTCGAACGGCGCGCCGCGCGTGTCGGTGAGCGTGAACGACGGCCGCGGCAGCGCCGGCTCGATCGCCACGCCATGGCGCGGCGCCGGCGCGGCGCACGCGGCCAGCAGCACCGCCACGAGGCCCGGGGCGAGAATACGCATGGGGAGCATCAGAAATAAGCTAATCGAGGCGCGGCGGCCTGCGGCATCGTTCCAGGAGGCGCGCGGGGATGGTCTGCGTCAGGGCGGAAACACCGCGCACGGCATACCACGGATTACACGGTAGAAAGTGGATGAACACGGATCCTGCTTGGAGGGGTCCCTCAAGGCAGGATCCGTGTTCATCCGCGCCGTTCTCCGTGTATTCCGCGGCACGGCCGTTCGCAGTATCCGTGCTCATCCCCCTCCTCCGTGAAATCCGTGGTATGCAGTGGAACTGACCGCTGCGCTCACGCCTCGCCGACACGCGGACTGCGCCGTAACTTCCCTGTCATGTATTGCTCCTTTGCCCTCTTCGCCGACGCCGCCAATCTCTCGCAGGAAGGAAAGCTCAACGTGCTCGGCGTCTTCGACGCCCTGCACGTCGCGAGCGTTCCGGCCGTCCATCCGCGCGCGACGCTCGTCGTGCGCCTCAAGGCCAGCCCCGACGACGCCGGAACCCACGCGCTGTCGCTCACGTGGGTTGGCCCCGGCGGCGACGAGATCTGGTCGTCGAGCGGCGAGGTCGAGGTGCATGCACCGCCACCCGGCGCGATCGAAGTGGACATCCCGGTGATCGCGGCCATCGACCTCCCCATCGCGGAGGCGGGCGTGCACGTCATGCGCGTCGAACTGGACGCCGAAGTCGAGGCCGAGGTCGGCCTGCATGTGCACGTCGGCGGCACGGTGGCGCCGATGGCAATGGGCGGGCTCGTCTCCTAGTCGGCCAGGCCGGGCACGCCGTCGCGGCCCACCGCGGTGCGCACGGCGCGTTCGATGGCCTGCTCGAGCGCGGCGACCGCGAGCATCTCGGCGCGCACCGGGTCGGTCGGCGCGCCCGTGAGCGGTGCAAGCGCAAAGATCACATCGCCGTCCACCAGCGATCCCGCCGGGCGCACGCGCCGGTGCAACGCCGCGCCGGCGGCGTGCGCCACGCCCTGCAGCGCCAGCTTGTCGAGTACGCCGTCAACCACGACCACCGCAATGGTCGTGTTGTGCGCACCGCCGAAGGCGCCGGCGAGCCCGCGCGCGGCGAGCACGCGCTCTGTTCCTGCGAAGCCGCCATCGAGGCGCGCGCCGGCGAGCACGCGCCCCTCGGCGTCGCAGACATCGCCGAACGCGTTCGCCGCGACGATGGCACAGACCGCCGCATCACCCGCGTCAACCACGGCGATGCCCAGGCCGCCCTTCATGCACGCGCCGGGGCCAAGCACCTTGCCAACGGTCAGCCCGGTCCCGGCGCCGACGCTCCCCTCGTCCACACCCTGCGCCGTGGCACCATCGCAGGCGTCGTAGCCCATCTGCGGTGTCGGACGCGCATCGAAGCGCCCGAGAGGCTGAAGATCGAAGAGCACCGCGGCGGGAACGATGGGCACCACCCCACCGCCGGCAGGAAAGCCACGCTCCCGCTCCTCCATCCAGCGCATTACGCCGTCAGCGGCGGCCAATCCGTACGCCGATCCGCCCGTCACGAGCACCGCGTCCACGCGATCCACGAGGTGCCCCGGCTCGAGCAGCGCGAGTTCGCGGGTGCCCGTCGCACGTCCGAAGACGGCGCAGGCGCCGCGCAGCGGGTGGGTTATGCCGCGGACGACGGTGCAACCGGTCGCGCCCGCCGCGTCCGTGGCGTGCCCGACGGCGATGCCGAAGCGGCGCAGGTCGGCGCCGCCGGTTCCGTCGCTCACGGGTTGGCCGGCACCGGATCGCCGGCGCGCGGCGGTCCCTTGGCCGCGCACTCGCGGCACCGCACCACGCCCTTCAGTTCGCACATGTTGCAGATGAAGGTGCCGCACTCCTGGCAGGGATACCCCTCCGAGGCGCGCTCCTCGCGCCCGCAGGCGCGGCAGACCATCGCGTCACGCTCGCTCATCGCTCGGTTCCGGTTAGGCGCGACCGCGCGGGCGGTCGGCGAGGTTGTATTCCTTGATCTTCTTGATCAGCGTCGCACGGGCGATCCCCAGTTCCTTCGCCGCGTGCGTGCGGTTGAACTGGTGGACCTTGAGTGTCCGGTCGATGTGCGCCTTCTCCACGTCGGCGAGCGTGCGCGGCGCGTGGTGCGCGACGTCGGCGCCGCTGGCCGACGTGATCTCGCGCGCCAGATGGCGCGCTTCGATGCGCCCCGTGCCGCGCGCCAGCAGCATCGCCCGTTCCAGCGTGTTGCGCAGTTCGCGGATGTTTCCCGGCCAGCCGTAGCGCAGCACGGCGTCGAGCGCCTCTTCGGCCAGCGTCGTCGGCGCGTCGGGGAGCGTCGCCGCGAGGTCGCTCATCACCTGGCTGATGAGCTCGAGGACGTCCTCGCGGGTGCGCTCGCGCAGCGGCAGGAGGCGAATGGGCATGACCGACAGGCGGTAGAACAGGTCTTCGCGGAAGCGGCCGGCCGCGACTTCCTCGGCAAGGTCCCGGCTCGTCGCCGCGATCACGCGCGCGTTGGGAACGATCTCCATCGTGCCGCCGTGGCGGCGGAACCCACGCCCCTCCAGCGCGCGCAGCAGCTTGGGCTGCAGCTGCGGCGCGAGGTCGCCGATCTCGTCGAGGAACAGCGTGCCGCCGTCCGCGACCTCGAAGAGGCCGCGCTTGGCCGGCTTGCCCGCCGCACCCTCCTCACCGAAGAGCTCGATGTCGAGCGACTCCGACGTCAGCGCGGCGCAGTTCACCTCGACAAACGGCCCCGCGGACCGCGGGCTCTGCTGGTGGATGAGCTCGGCCACGCGTCCCTTGCCCGACCCGCGCTCGCCCGTGAGCAGCCCGGTGGTGCGGTCGCTCTGCGCCAGCACGCTGACCTGCTGCGCAAGCTCGCGCATCGCCGGCGACGACCCCACGAGCACGCGCGACGTCGACACCTGCTTGTCGAGCAGGTACCGGTTCATGCGCCGCAGGTGCGACTTCTCGAGCGCGCGATCTGCGGCGGCCGCCAGGTGGCTGAGGTCGACCGGCTTCGTCAGGAAGTTCTCCGCCCCCTTGTGCAGGGCGTCCACCGCCATCGGGACGTCACCGTAGGCGGTCACCATGATCACGACAGGGTCGTCCTCGCGAATCTTCGCGAGCACGTCGAACCCGGTGATGTCCGGCAGGCGGACGTCGAGGAGCACGAGGTCGGGCCGCAGGCGCCAATAGGCGTCCACGCCGTCGTTGCCGGTGTGCGCTTCGGTCACCACATGCTGGCCATCGTGGCGGAAGAACATGGCGAACGCGGCGGCAATGGCGACTTCGTCGTCGATAATGAGGATGCTGGCCATCGGTCAGGTGACGGGGGTGAGCGGCAACTCGACTTCGAAGGTCGCGCCGTGGCCAGGTTCCGACTTGGCCCGCAGCACGCCCCGATGTTCGCGAACGATGCCGTCGGAGATGGACAGGCCGAGGCCGGTCCCTGCTCCGCGCGGCTTGGTGGTGAAGAACGGATTGAAGATGTGCGGCAGCGCCTCGGGGGCGATGCCTGGCCCATTGTCGCTGATCGTCACGACGAACAGCTCGCCGCGCACCTCGGTCGTCACCGTGATCAGCCGGTCGCCGGGCTGGCGTGACACCGCCTGCTCGGCGTTGGAAAGCAGGTTGATGAAGACCTGCTGCAGCTGGAACGGATCGGCAAGGACGAGCGGCGGATCCGGCATCAGCGAGACCGACAGCTTGATCTCCTGCATGCGCAGCGCGTAGCGGCGCAGGTCGATGGTGTCGCGCAGCGCCTGGTTGACGTCGCTCGGGATGCGCTCGGGCTGTCCCTGCCGGCCGAACGCGAGCAGCTTGCCCACGATGCGCGAGGCGCGCTTGGCCTCGCGCGTGATGGTCTCCAGCGCCTTGGCGGCATCCTCGCCGCCGATGCCGCGCTCGAGCACCTGCGCATACGCGAGGATGCTGGTCAGTGGCGAGTTGACCTCATGGGCCACGCCGCCGACGAGTTCGCCCATCGCCACCATGCGGTCCTGCCGGATGGCCTGCTCGAGCAGCAGCCGCTCGTCGGTGACGTCGCGGGCGATCGCGAGCACGCCGGTGACCCGCCCGCCCTCGAGGATCGGAGCCGACACGAGCGTGGCATAGCCGCGCACACCGCCCGGACGCGTGAAGCGGATGGTGCGGCGTTCGCGCTCGCCGGCCAGCGCCGACACGAAGGCCTGCCACATCGCCGGCCACTCCGCCTCGTCGAGAATCTCCACGAACGGCCGGCCGAGCATCTCCTCGCGCGACTTGCCCGACACCCGCTCCAGCGCGCGGTTCACGGCGGTGAGGTTGCCCTCCTCGTCCACGCAAGCGATGGCGTCTTCCGCCGACTCGACGAGGCGCGTGTACTTCGCCTCCGCATAAAGCAGCGCCGCCGCCTTCTCGCGCTCATCAGTGACGTCGCGGGCGATGGCCAGTACGCCCACCACGACCCCGGCACGCCGCATGGGTGAGACCGAGGCTGCAAAGAGCCGCCGCTGCCCGTCCGCGCGCACGTAGTGGAACTCCACGGTCCGCAGCTGTCCCGCCAATGCGTCGGCAAATGCCGCTTCCGTCGCGGCCGACTCAGACGGCTCGAGCATCGCCTGGAAGGTGCGGCCGATGATGGCCGCGGGTTCCAGCCCGGTGAGGTGCTCCGTGGCCCGGTTCACCGACGTGAACTGCCCCTTCGTGTCCAGCGTGAGGATGGCGTCGGCGGCCATCTCGACGAGATCGCGGTAGCGCGCGTTGGCCACGATGACGTCGTCGCGCGCCTGCGCCTCGTCGGTCACGTCGCGAAGCGCGATGACCAGTCGGCTCACGCGCTGCTCGTCCACCATCGGCGCGAGCCGCACCGACACCTGCCGGCGCTCGCCCCCCGCCTGCACCACCGACCCGTCGAGCCGTGCGGATTCGCCGCGCCGCGACCGCGCGATGGCCTCCGCCCAGACCGTGGCCTCGCTCGCCGGCACCACGCCCGCGATGCGCGCCCCGTCGAGTTCGGTCTCCGGGCCAAAGAGCCGGTGGGCCGCCGGATTGGCGAACTGCACCACGCCTTCCGTGGACGTGATGAGGATCGCGTCGGTCGCATTGTCCACCACGAGCCGGTGTTGTTCGGCGAGCCGGTGCAGCTCGGTCATGTCGTTGACCGAGACGACCGCGCCGCCCGTCCCCGGATGCGGCGCTGCGAGCACTTCGAGCACGCAGTCGTTCCAGGCCGATCGCAGCTGCTCCCGCGCCACCTGCTGGCCAAGGATCGCGCTGCCGACCGCCGTGGTCTCTGCCAGCTCGCGCGGCTCGTGCAGCACCGCGTCGTAGAAGTCGCGGCCACGCGCCCCCTCGGCGTCCGGAAGACCCGCGATCTCCAGGAAGCGCGCGTTGTGGCGCACGATGCGCGCCTCGGCGTCGAGCACCACGATGCCGTCGCCGATCGCCTCGAAGGCGGCGCTGATCTCGCGCTGCGCCTCGGCCGCCTCCTCGTACAGGCGTGCGTTCACGATCGCCACCGCCACCTGCGACGCGAACTGCTGCAGCATGCGTGCGTCCTCGGCGTTGAACGGCTGTTCACGGTTGACGAGGCTCAGCACGCCCACCGCCCGCCCGCCCGACATCAGCGGCGCCATGACGCTCCGGCGCACCGCGGCGAGGCGGCGCGTGGGTTCGAAGACGTCCGGCTCGGTGGCGACGTCGTTGACGATGATCACGCGCCCCTCGCGCGCGGCGCGCCCGGAGACCGAGCCTTCCATCGGCAGGAACATCCCCTGCAACGTCTGCGTGACGCCCTCCGCCGATACGATCTGCAGGTAGCCGTCGCGTCGCATCGCGATGTCCGCACCCTCGACACCGAAGAGCGCCGTGGCGTGGCGCAGCGCCAGCCGCAGCACGTCGGGCAGGCGCGTGGCCGAGCCGAGCGCCTGGGCCAGCGAGGCCAGCGCACCGCTCTGCCGGCGTTCGCGCTCGCTCTGCGCGTACAAGGCAGAGTTCACGAGCGCCGTCGACGCATGCGCCGCCAGCGTCTGCGTGGCGTCCAGTTCCTCATCGCCAAAGACGCTCGCATCACGCGCGTAGGCGCCAATCAGGCCGACAAGCCGGAAGCCCTGCATGATGGGAACGGCCATCAGCGCGGCGGGACCCTCGCTCCGACCGCTCATGCGCCCCGGTCGACCGGTGCGGATTACCTCGGCGAACGCCGCCGACACTTGGTCCGCTCCGTCCAGCGGCGCCTCGCCTGTCGGCGTGACATGGACCGTCGCCACGGGCGCCTCGCCCGGCGCAGCCGGCGGCCTGGCGACCACTACGCCATCCGCCTGGATGACGCGCAGCAGTTGGTTCGCCACCTCTATCTCGAGTTCGTCGCGCTCCAGTGACCGCAGGAACGAGGACGCCGCCTCATGCAGCCGCTGCACCCGCTCCGCACGGCGCTCCGCGGCAGCCACCTGCCGATCACGCTCCTGCAGCAACGCCTCAAGCAGCGCCGCATGCTCGCGCGGAAGGTCACGGAGGATTCCGCGCATCCGAGCTTCAAGCGACGCGACGCCTGTGAGATGAGTGGAGACAGGATCAGCCACGGTGGGTTCTGGACGGTGACACAAGAACAGACAGCAGGCCCTCGCTGTCCATAATCCATACAGCAATTGTGTCGCCGTGGGTAGGGGCAATCGTTCCGCGGCGAAACCAGCCCCGGTGCGCCGCTGCCATTGGCCCGCACGGGGGCAAGCCCCTGCTACTATATGATTTTGGACCCAGCCGGGACGATCAGGCGCGCGGCGAGCGGCGCAACCTCAAGCGACAACCGCCTGTCGTCAATCAGGTCACCGTCTACCTGCGCCGGAATGCTGCTGTCCAAGGTCTCGACGCAGATGGTGCGCCCGCGGGCAAAGGTCCAGCGGGGGTCGGCGTGACGGCGGCGCAGGAGCATCTCGGTGACCGAGAAGCTGAGCGCGTCCGCAAGGTGGCGAGTGTCTACGATCACCAGGTCGAGCAGTCCGTCCACCAGCGAAGCGCCCGGCGCAAGCTCGAGCAGGCCGTTGAAGATGTGCCCGAGGTTGAGCACCATCGCCACCGTGCATTCCCGTTCCATCACGCGCCCGTCCACGTCGGCGCGCAACGCGAAGCGGCGGGGCCGCAGCGCGGCCGCCGTGCCGCTGACCACGTACGAAGCCGGTCCCAGATGCCGCTTGAGCGCGCCTCGGGCACCCGCGATCATCGCGGCGTCGAGTCCGAGGCCGGCGCCGATGCCGACCCGGCGGCGTCCGTTCAGGATGCCAGTGTCGATGCGGCGCTCCGTGCCAGCCAGCAGCTGCGCGACGGCTCGCGGGGGGGCGAGCGAGATGGCGAGGGCGCGCGCCAGCTGGTTGCCGGTGCCAGCGGGCAGGATTCCGATGGGCATCGCCGAGCCCGCCTCGGCCAGTCCCGTCGCCGCCTCCATGACTGTGCCGTCGCCGCCGAGCACGAACAGCCGGTCGTGCGACGCAGCGAGTGCGCGCGCCGCTCGAACGCCGTCGCCGGGCGCGTGCGTATGCTCCACGGTCGGCGCGACGCCACCGGAGGCGAAGGCCTGCACCACGGCCGCCTCGACGCCAGCCGCCCGGCGGGCCACGGGATTCACCAGCAGCGCCGTGCGAGTGGTCAGAACTGCCACGACCGGAAGAGGTCGAAGCCGTACTGACGCGGCGTCGGCACGAACCCGCGCACCACCGCATCGCGCGTGCAGAGCGCGGCGCTGGTGGAGGGATCCAGACCGGCGGAGGCCGAGACGCCGTAGTTGAACCGGTAGTCCAGCTTCAGGCCCATGGCCTCGGTGAGCGTGAGCGGATCGAACGACCCGCCCTGCCCGAGCAGCTGACCGATGCTGCAGAGCCCGGCGTCGAGACGCACGAAGAACCGCTCGGTGAGCTGCTTCGCGCAGTTGAAGCGCGAGCCGCTCACAATGCTGCCCACGTCGCCAAGGCGTCCCGTGTATTGATCGAGGCCGGCGGTCGTGAGCTGCGCGTCGGTGCAGATGCCCGAGGGCACCTTGCTGCCGATGACGCTGCCCACGGACGAGAGAACGACGCGCGCGGCGGTGGAGTTGAAGTTCCCGCCGAGGATCTCGTTGCTCGGCCCGCCGGTGATGAGGTAGCTCAGGATATCGGAGTCGGTGACGCGGGCCGAGTCGGGTGACGAGAAGTCGGCCCTGGGAGAGCCGAGCGTGCCGCCGATGTGCACGCGCACGCGCACGTCCTGGCGCGCCGAGTTCTGCGAGAAGGTGCGCACGGTGTGCAGCGCGCGAATCTCCATCTCGGCAAGATTGGGATCCGGATCGCCGCGGAATCGCACTTCGCCGCCCTCCACATCGAAGGTGCGCTGGACGGGGCCGGCGTTGAGGCGGTACGAGCCGCGCACGGTCTGCAGGTTGCCGGTGAGCGCGAGTTGATAGCGCCCGGCGGCGCGTCCGCGCTGCACGCGGGCCGCCGTGACGTTTACCCGGCCGCCCAGCGTGATGTTGGCTTCGCTCGAGTGCAGCGTGACGTCGCGGCCCATGGTGAGGGGCACGTCACGCACGTAGAGGTTCTCCACCAGGCGCGACGGCGTCCGCGGCAGGATGCCGTGGTCGGCCAGCGCCGCGGTGTCAATCATGTCGAGGTCGTCGAGCGAGATGAGATCCTTGGTGAAGATGTCCGGGATGTAGACGGTCCCGCGATCCACCGTCATGGCGCCGGTCAGCGTGGAGCCGCTCAGCGCACCGGCGAGGCGCAGGTTGCCGGTGAGGTCGAGGTCGGCCACGCGCGCCTTGCGTATGACGTTGAAGTCCTGCGTGTTGAGGTGCAGGTCGAAGCGCGGGTCCTTCAGGTCGCGCAGTCCCAGCCAGCCGGTCAGCGAGGCGCGATTGCCGCGCACGTCGCCGCTGCGCGCCGCGAACTGCCGCACCGCGACGGAGTCGCCGAGGAAGCCGACGTCCACGTTCACGTCGCGCCAGACGGTGCCGAGCGACGGCAGGTCGAAGCCGCCATCGCTGACGCGCAGCGAGCCGGTCGCCGTCGGGGTGCGCAGCGTGCCGCCGACATTCACGTCCAGCGACAGCGTGCCCCGCGCCAGCGTCACCTCCTTCGTGAGTGTCTCGAACATCGCGACGCCCACCGAGTCGGAGCGCAGGCGGGCGCGCAGCGGCGCGTCCTGCAGCAGTCGGCTGGGGACGGAGCGCAGCGCGAGGTCCACCGGGATTGCCGCGTCCATCTGCAGCGCGGTGACGTCGCCGCGCAGCGTGCGCAGCGACGCGTCGAGCACCCGCGACGAGTAGCGCCCAGTGGCCGTGGCGTGCTCGATGTTCACACCGGCCACCTCGGCATCGCGCAACGCGGCATCGAGCGTCATCCGCGGCGCATTGCGCGTGCCGGTCACCGTCGCCGCCAGGTTCAGGCTGCCCCGCATTGGCGCGGCCGCCTGCATGAGCTCGCCGAAATCGGCGAGCGGCAGGTCGGTGCCGGCGAAGCGCGCCGCCACCTCGCCGCGGTCGGGGAACGCGCCGCGCAGCGAGAGCCGGCCGGCCGCGCGGCCGACGAGGACGAGCGAATCGACGCGCCATCCCGACGAGTCGCGCTGGATGCGAGACGGTGCGAGCAGCGCCCAGTCGTTGGCGGAGGTCGTGACGCGCAGGCGATCGAGTCGCACCTCGGTGGTGTCCCGCGACCACGCCAGGTCGGCGCGCGCGCTGGCGTCGGGGCCGTTGGCAAACTCGGCCTTCAGGTCGGCCATCGCTCGACGCGCCGCCGGCAGGTCCACATCGGCCGTCAGGGTATTGAGACGGACGCCTCCTGCCGTCACGCCTTCAAGTCGGCTCCGGATGGTACCTCGAATCGAGTCGACCGGGAGCGTGAGGTCCACCGAGGCGTCGAGATCATGTACGCTGGTGGCGCCCACCCGCAGGTCGGTGCCGCGCGTCGACGCGTTGATGCGAAGGGCCGGCCAGGCGCCGCCCACCGCGCCCATGATGCGCACCACGCCCTCGAGCGCAGAGGTGTCACTGGCCGCCAGCTGCTCGGCCGCCTGGTCAGCGACCGAGGCGCCTTCGACGCGGGCGAGGGCGCGCCGGAAGCCGCCGAGCGAATCGAGCGCGACGCGGAACACGACAGAGTCGCCGACACGACCCAGCGCGAGCGCCAGGCGTCCGCGTGCGTGCGCGGTGAAGGCCGCGCTTTCCAGATACGCGGAGTCGACGACCATCGTCCCGGCGAGAAACCGCAGCTGTGCGTCGCCGCCGTACACGCGCACGCTGTCCACGAGCGAGCGGTCGAGGCGCGCCGACACGTGGCCGCGGAGGTCGGCAAGCGAGTCGCCCTCCACGTCAGACGACCAGCGCATGGCGAGGCTGGTCATCGGCGCGTCGGCCGATCCGAGGAACGAGCGCAGGTTCAGGCCAGTCACGCCGCCACGCGCCGTGGCACGATATCCAGGATACTGGACGTCGAAGGTGCCGTCCGCCTCCAGCCGCCCCGCATCGCCCACCAGGTCAGCGACCACGGTGAGGTTGTCGGTCTTTCCCTTGACGCGCAGCGGCCCGCTGAACTCGCCGCGCAGCGGCAGCCCGGGATACGATTTCGCGATCGCCGAGAGCGAGAGCGGCAGCGCCGCAAGCGACAGATCGTACGTCATGTCCACGTCACCCGTCGTCACGCGCCCCGACCCCTTGAAGCGCGACACGGGCGCGTCGCCGTCGCGGTGCGTGAAGTCGGCGTCGCGGAGGCGCACATCGAGCCATGTCGAGTCGAGCACGGCAGTGCCCGCCACGATGCCGTTGAGCCGCACGAAGGCGGTGTCGAGCGCCTGCAGCGTGCGCAGGTCGAGCTGCTCGAGGTCCAGCGTCACGCCGCGGAAGGCCGTGAACTCGGGAAAGAGGATGTCGAGCTCGCCGCGCATCGTTCCGCGCGTGACGGCGCCTGGCACGTTGGCGTCGGCGAACGTGAAACGGCCCTCGTCCAGCCGCCAGCGGTTCACCGGGCCGCCACGGGCACGCACGGTGGCGGTCATCGCGCCGCGCCACGGCATCGGCAGGGGCTCGCCGCTGAACTGCTCGATCAGCCGGAAGTCGATCGGCAGCGTCTCAAGCTGCACGTCCTTCACGATCAGCACCGGCGCGCCGACACCGAAGGTCATGCGGCCGCGCAGGCGCGAGTTCATGGTGCGCAGGTCCATGTTCTCGACCACATAGTCCATGACGCTCAGGTTGCGCTCGTTCCTGATGTGCAGGTCCATGCGTCCGCCGCCCGTGCTCGGCAGGCCGTCCCAGACCCACGCCACGTCGGCCAGGGAGACCGAGTCGCCGCGAATGCGGACGTCGTAGCGCGTGGGAAGGCCGTTGCCCCACCACACCTTGCCGCTCGCCCGCCCCGAGGAACCCGGCAGCTCGAAGCGCGGCAGGTCGATCCAGAGCGAGTCGCCGCGCCGCCAGATGGCGCCGCGGACGTTGCGGAGGTTCAGCGGCGGGTAGCGCTCCTCCATGTCGAGGCGCGCGACCTCAAAGCGCTGGCCGCTCGTGTCGGGATCCGCCACCGTGGCGTGTGCGAGCTGCATCGCGATCCCGCTCCACTTCCACTCTTTCTCGTACTCGTTGGGCCCGATGCGGCGCACCCCGCCGGCCGCGTCGGCCAGCGCCACGGCGATGGCGCTGTCGCGCCGCGCGCCGCGCAGCGAATCTGCCGGCGACCACGGCAGCCCCACGCGCATGTCACCGCCACGAATGCGCACGTTGGCCACGGCAACGCGGCTGCCGAATCCGCGGCGCGGCCCGGTGCGCGGTGCGCCCGCCGGGAAGATGGACCGGTAATTCCACTCGTTGTTGCGCCGCTGCAGGCGCACGAAGGGGCGCTGCACGTCGAGCGACCGCAGGGCGATCACGCCGTCCATGATGTCACGCGGATCGTACGTCACGCGCACCGGACCCGTCGCCAGGAAGAGCGAGTCGTTCGGCTCGCGGAATTCGAGCGAATCGATCGTGATGCCGGTGAGAAAGCCGCCGCTCAGCGCGCCGACGTGGATCTTGCCGCGCGTCGCGCTGGTCAGCGTCCGCTCCACCTGGGCGCGGATCCACTCGCGCCCGCCCGCCGACCGCGTCAGTGCGCCAAGCGCGACCGCGAGCGCCGATCCCATAAGCAGGATCGCGATGGCGCTCGCCAGGGCGACGTAGCGGCGGCGGCCCATGCTAGAACGCCTGCCCGATGGAGATCTGCGGCACCAGCCGCCGGAAGAAGCTGCGTTCGCGGGATGGCGCAAACGTGGCCGGGCACCTGCCTGTCGCCTGCTGCAACACGCTCGGGCCGACCGCCCCGGATGCGCTCGCCGTGACGCGCAGCGTATTGCCGGGGCTCACGCAGTAGAGCTGTCCGCCGGCCGACACCGGCGTGTCGAAGTAGGCGGAGCCGGCCGCGCGCTGGTACGGGTTGTAGCCGATGTCCACGCGAATCAGCCCCACCAGCGTGCGCACCCGCGCGCCGATCCCCGGCGTCCACTGCACCGACTTGAGGTTCAGTGACGTCGCGGCGCCGCGGTTCCACACGCGGCCGGCATCGGCGAAGAACGCAAGCTGCAGGTAGTCGGCCAGCACCGGGCTGCGCACGCGCGCCTCGAGATTGGCGACGAGCATTGCATTGCCGCCGGTCGGGATCGTGCGCGCGCTGGCCGTGGCCGGGTTGGCGCGGAAGTACACCTCCTGCGACGGATCGGACGGGTCGCCCCCGGGCGTGCCGTCCGCCTGCACCGTGTCGTACGCGGACGTGTTGTACACCACCGGTCCCAGTTCATTCTGCCGGAAGCCGCGCACCGTCGTGGCACCGCCCGCGTACAGGCGCTCCTGCACCGGCACGTAGGCATCGCCCGCCGTCGTCTGCAGCGTCGGGCCGAGCACTGCGCCAATGCGCAGCCGCGCCGCGAGCACGATGTCGGTGCCGAGCGGCAGGTACGCCGCGCCGTCGAGCGTGAGCCGCGTGAACTGCAGCCGGCGGTCGGAGCCCACCGCATTCGACGCGTGGCGCACCTCGCCGCGCAGCACGGTGCCGCGGTTCGGGTTCGTCGGGCTGTCGGTCTTCTCATCGAGAAACGACATCCCCAGCACGGCGAGGCGCTGCCGGCGCAGCAGCGCGTCCTGGTCGGCGGCAGCACACGCGTTGAAGACGGCGCAGAGGAAGGCGGGCGACGACTCGGTATCACCGTACTCCAGCGTGTACGACGCGTTCTGCGAGCGCCGCCCCGCGCTGCGCGCGAGCGAGAGCGCGCCGCCGATGGGCGTCGTGCGCAGGTAGGCGTTGTACTCGGAGCGGCGCTCGCTGAAGAGCGTGAGCGACGGCTGCACCGCGGCGCGCGCCGACATCGGCGGCGTGATGGTGATGCCCGCGGAATAGTTCAGGTCGGCGCCGAAGGCGTCGCGCCGCGCTTCGCCGGAACAGAGCGACTCGAGGCCGTCGAGCGGGTGCCCGACACCGATCTTCGAGACGCGGCCGCGGAGGTCCACGCGGGTGGCGCGACGGCCCACGTTCATGTGCGAGTAGTCGGCGTACGTGCGGAAGCAGTCGATGGTGCCCCAGCCGCCGCCGACGCGCGCGCTCTGCATCGCGCCCTCGGCCACCCGCACGTCCACCCGAACGAGGGAGTCGACACGCGAGCCGCCCGTGTCGGGCTCGATGCTCACCGCCGAGAAGAGCTGCGAACTGTAGAGCGCGCGCTTGGCGCGTTCGAGGTCGCGCTGCCGGTACCAGGCGCCATCCGAGAGGCCGGTGAGGCGCCGGACGACCGCGGTGTCGACCACCGCCTTCTCGCGGAACGGGCGCACCTGCACCTGCACCGCGCCGATGCGCGAGCGCGCGCCGGGGATGGCCACGAAGGTCACGGAGGCGGCGCGCCGGTCGGCATCCGTCTCGTAGTTAACCAGCACCCCGGCGTCCGGGTAGCCGCTGTTCCGCAGGCGCATCGCCAGCGTGTCGCGCGAGGCGGCGAGCGCCGCGCGGTCGAATGGGCTGTCCACGCGCAGCGGCAGCGCGCGCGCGACGGCCGCGCGCGTCGGCACGTCCTCGAGGCCCGTGATGTCGAGCGAGCGCACCCGCGTCGGGTAGTCCTCGGTGATGACGAACCGCACCGCGACCTGCGACGAGCTCAGGCGCGTGACCACCGTGTCCACGCTCGCGGCAAGAAAGCCGTGGCTGCGGTAGAACAGGATGAGGCGAATGACGTCGCGGGGAAACTCTCGCGGGTCGAGGCAGTAGCGCGTACCGAAGACCCTGAGGCGCCGGCGCGCCCACGTGGAGGCCGTCGTGGCGATGCCGTTGGACAGCACCGATGACGGGAACGAGTGGTTGCCCGTGAACTCGAGTCGTGACACCTCGGTGTCGCCCTTGTCGCAGACAATGTCCTGCGCGTGCAGGGCAGCTGGGAGCAGGAAAGCGAAAAGGAGGCGGCGCACCGAAGAAATTTCTGTACCTGCTCTAATAGTTGTCAACAACCAAATTAGGATTTGGACCCAGGATTGCGATTCAGGATGGCGAATTCGGAGTGCGATTGGCGATGAAAAGACCGTCGCGGCAGCCGATTGGTGACGCCCAAGACCCACGGGTGGCCTACGATCAGGCATGACGCTCCCATCCCTGTCCTTCGCCTCGTACGAGGCCTCCCCGCCCGAGTCATACACGGGTGACCCGATCTGGCGTACCCGGATGTTCCGCATGGCCACCTACCTCGGCGCCCGATGCCACACTGACGTCGCGCGGCTCGGGTCCAGGGTCTCCTTCCACGTAGCGCACCAGTTCGTGCGGGCCGTTGCATCGATCGCGGCGAATATCTCCGAAGGATACTCGCGAGGAGCGAACGCCGACCGCCTCCGGTTCTACACCTACGCGCTGGGATCGACCCGCGAGGCGCTCGCCTGGATCGATGCTCTCGGCGAAACACCCTGGCCGCCACGCGCCGAGTATCGCGACTTGCTCGTCCAGATTCGCCGTCAACTGCTGACTGCGATCAAGGCAATGCCGCCCCGCTCCGGGAAGAAAACGACGGGGGCGTGCAAGCACGCCCCCATCGCCAATCGCAGTCTGGATTCGGAGTCCTGAATCGCAATCCTAGGTCCAAATCCTCAATCGTCCTTCTGCCCGAATACCGCAAGATTCGACGAATGCCCCGGATAGACTTTCTTCTCCGGGTACACGAAATGCACGGCCTGGTTCACCGCGATGGCCGCCTCGGAGAAGCCAGTGGCGATGAGCTTCAGCTTCCCGGGATGCGTCACGACGTCGCCCGCCGCGTAGATCCCGGGGCGGCCGGCCTCCATCTGCGAGTTGACGATGATCTCATCCTTCTCGAGGGTCAGCCCCCACGTCGTCAGCGCGCCAAGGTCGCTCACGAAGCCGAGCATCGGCAGCACCACGTCGCAGCGCACGCGGATCGTCGTCTTCGTCTTCACGTCGCGCAGTTCCAGCTCGTGGATGCGGCCGTCCACGGCGTGGATGTCGTGCAGTTCGTGGAACGTGTGCATCGCCGTGCGCCCGGCGGCGACGTCGGCGCGCACCGCCTCCACGGTCGCGTGGTGCGCGCGGAAGCGGTCGCTGCGGTGCACCAGCGTCACTGACGCCGCGCGCCCCTGCAGCTGGTGCGCCCAGTCGAATGCACTGTCGCCGCCACCGATGATCACCACATGCTGGCCGGCAAAGCGCGCCGGATCGAGCACATGCTCCTCAATGCCCTTGCCGTACCACGGCGCCGCGCAGGCCTGCGGCAGCCGTCGCGGCGAGAAGGCGCCGATACCCGCCGCAATGAGGATGGAGTGCGTGGGGAACTCGTCCGTCGCCGTGCGCAGCACGAAGTGGTCCGCCTCGGTCTCGAGACCCGTCACCACTTGCCCGCAGTGGATCGGGTGCCCGAAGCGCGACGACTGCTGCACGAGTGCGTGCACAAGGTCCTTGGCGAGCACCTCGGGAAAGCCGGCAACGTCGAAGATCAGCTTCTCCGGATACAGCGCCGCCAGCTGGCCGCCGGGCTGGTCGAGCGCATCCACGATTTGCGCCGTGGCCCCCCGCATGCCAGCGTAGAAGAGCGCGAACAGCCCTGTCGGGCCGGCGCCGATGATCGTAAGGTCCCGCAGTTCATGCCGCATTCGTGAAAAGTCGCGCCGCACCTCCCCCGAAACAACCCGCGCCCCGTTTCTCGTTCCGCCACGCGTCCCTCCGCACCAAACCTCCGCACTCCGCCCCCCTCCCCCGCACCCTCCCTATGGACAACGACGGTCGCCTCTTCGAGTACGCGGGCCAATTCCGCATCCTCCGTCAGGTGGCACGGGGCGGCATGGCCACGGTGTACGAGGCGGAGCAGCTCGGGCCGGCCGGCTTCACCAAGCAGATCGCGCTCAAGATCATCCACGACCGCTACGCGCGGCAGCCGGAGTGGCTGCAGCTCTTCATCGACGAAGCCAAGCTCTCGGCCGACTTGGTGCACGGCAACATCGTGCAGATCTACCAGCTCGGGCAGATGGACGCCGAGTTCTTCATCGCCATGGAGTTCATCAAGGGCGTCACGCTGCGCGCCCTCATCGACCGCCACCGGCAGCTCGGGCGGCCCATGAGCCCCGCCCTCGCCGCCTACATCGCCAGCCGCGTCTGCCGCGCCCTCGACTTCGCGCACAACTTCGTGGACCGCAGGGGACGTCGCCTCGACATCGTCCACCGCGACGTCTCGCCCGGCAACGTCCTCCTCACCTGGGATGGCCACGTGAAGCTCGGCGACTTCGGCATCGCCAAGGCGAAGACCATGGCCGACCCCGCCGCGCAGCGCCCGCTCATGATGGGCAAGAAGCACTACATGAGCCCCGAGCAGATCCTCGGCGGGCAGGTGGACTGGCGCAGCGACGTGTTCACCATGGGCATTGTCCTCTTCGAGCTCTTCGCCCTCCGACCGCTCTTCACCGAGGACGAGACCAACGCCGCCATCGATGAGGTCGTCGTGGCGCCGATCCCCGACGTGGCCCGGTACATCCCCGATATCGATCCGGCGCTCGCCGGGCTGTTTCGCGTCGCGCTCAGCAAGGCACCGGATCGGCGCCCGAGCGCCGCCGACTTCGGGCGCGTGCTCGACCAGTTCTGCGTGCTGCATCGCGAGCCGGGCTCGCCCGAGCGCCTGCAGGCGCATCTGGCCGAGCTCTTCCCAGACAGCTACAGCCCGCCCACGGAGCAGGCGCCGACGTCGGGGGCCAGCGGCCGGACGGCATCGGGCGAACGCAGCCGGCCGTCGCTCGTGCGGCGGCTGCTCGGGCTCAGCTGACGGCCGGCGCGGGGTGGCGTGGCGCGTGAGCGACGGGCACCGACGGCGTCACCGATTGCCGCGCGCGCGGTGCACCCGGCTTACGCAGTCTCCCTGATTCCTGAAGGGACGCCCCGTCTCGTCGCGGAGGTCGCGCCAGCCGCTGTCGCGGCAGGAAGCCGCCGACGTCGGCACCGAAAACGCCGCAACGTACACTCCATCAATCAGGAAGCCGCGCCCGAGCGTTGCAGGCGCGGGGTCGCCGGGCACGCCCCGATGACTGTCACTGCCGGTGCGGAACATCACGCGATTCACCGCCGGCGTGGCGCCGCCGAAGTTCGACCGTCCGTTCGCGTCGGAGTTGTAATACGTCTCCCAGCTCGTGCCGGTATGCCGGAGCGCGCCGTCCACGTAGACGCGCACCACATCGTTGGCCGGGCCATCGACGAAGTCCAGGCTCAGCCGGATGACGTGCGCGCGCTGGCGGTGCAGACCGCGCGCCACGACGGTTTGCACGAATCGCGCCGGTGCGGCGGGATCGGACCGCTCAGCGAACACGACGGCAAGGCCGTCCATCCAGTCGGCAACCTGTATCCAGCTCATCCGGTGGCCGTCGCCGCGCGCCGGGCTGGCCGCGAGTTCGAGCCCAGGCTGCCACGCGTCCGGTCGCGCCGACTGGATGCTCCACGCGATCTCCAGGTGGTTCCGCAGATCGGCGCCCGCGAGTGCGAAGTCGGTGAGACCATCCCGGCTGCGCGAAGATGCACCCAGCTCTCCCGCCACGTCGGCCGCGCGCTGCGAGAACGTCTGGTCCGAGTAGCACCCGGACGTGACGGCGTTTGAAATGCGCAGGCTGCGTTGGCCGAAGGCGGGGTCGCGAAGGCCGGGCGGCACCACGGCCGGGTAATCCGCGATCGCGTGGTCGTACACGGCGCAGAACGAGCCGGACGGCGCCCCGCTGCCCACCCCACCCGTGGACTGCCAGTCCTGCTGGCCATGAATGGCTCCCAGCGCGAAGTCCTCAAGCGTCGCCATGCCGCCGTCGAGTGGCGCAGGCCCCGCGTCGGCGTGAACGGCGGCGGCGCGCAACGCAACGCCCGATGCCCCCTCGGGCGCCACCGTGTCACGCGCACACCCCAGCGTGACGACCAATACCGCGCAATGGAGTGCGCGCACCGCCAGATGCGAACGAAGCATCCGGGGAAGGTACCAAGTCGAGCGCGACGCGCCAGCACCCCACGCCGCGGGCGGACGGTCCCCACGGGGGGCAGCCCAGCGCGTTTGTGGTGGCGCGTTCCCGAAGCGCTATCTTTCCGACATGACCCTCAAGATCTACACCCGCACCGGCGATGAAGGCGACACCGGCCTCTTCGGCGGCGGACGCGTCAGCAAGGACCACCCGCGCGTCGAGGCGTACGGCGACATCGACGAGTTGAACGCCATCCTCGGACAGGCGCGCTCCATCGAGATGATGCCGCGCATCGACGAGGTCCTCGCCCCGATCCAGCGCGACCTGTTCGCCATCGGCGCGCTCCTCGCCACGCCCGACCTCGAGAAGATGCACGAGCAGCTCGCCAAGGCCCGCATCTCCGACGAACGGATCGCCCAGATGGAGCGCTCCATCGACGACGGCGAATCGGAGCTGGAGCCGCTCAAGGCGTTCATCATGCCGGGAGGCACGCCCAAGGCGGCGGCGCTGCACGTCGCGCGCACGGTCTGTCGCCGCGCCGAGCGCGCGGTGGTGCGGCTGCAGCGCGACGTCGAGGTGCCGCAGGTGGTGATCGTCTACCTGAACCGCCTCTCCGACCTGCTCTTCGTGCTCGCGCGCGTGGCCAACCGCCGCGCCGGCGCCGGCGAGGTGACATGGTAGGGACGGCGGGCACAGGCACGGGAGGGTCGGCGAGCGAGTTCTCGCTGCACGGCGCGCGCATTGTCGTGCGCGCCGGGGCGCTGGCCGATGCGGCAGCGCTGGTGCGCGAGGCTGCGCCCGGCTGCCGGCCGGTTGTGATTGCCGACGACAACGTGGCTCCGCTCCACGCGGCCCCCATCGCGGCGGCACTCGGCGCCGACCTTCTCACCTTTCCTGCGGGTGAGTCAAGCAAGGTCCGCGCCCAGTGGGCCGCGCTCAGCGATGAGCTCCTCGAACGGCAGATGGGGCGCGACACCGTCGTCGTGGCCATCGGCGGCGGCGTGTGCGGCGATCTCGCCGGCTTCGTGGCCGCCACCTACCTGCGGGGCGTGCCGGTGGTGCAGGTCCCGACCTCGCTCGTCGCGATGATCGACGCCGCCATCGGCGGCAAGACTGGCGTCGACACGCGGTACGGCAAGAACCTCGTCGGCGCCTTCCACCAGCCGGCCCTGGTGCTCATCGATCCGCTCGCGCTGCGCACGCTGCCCGCCGGTCACCGCCGCGCGGGGCTGGCCGAGGCCATCAAGCACGGCGTCATCGCGGACGAGGCGTACTTTCACTGGATCGCCGCCCACGGCGCCGCGCTGCTCACCGGTGACATCGCCGACGATGTGGCAGGGCGCCTCGTGCTTGGCAGCGTCGCCGTGAAGGTGCAGGTCGTCGCCGGCGATGAACGCGAGGGCGGACGTCGACGCATCCTGAATTTCGGCCACACCATTGGCCACGCCATCGAGCACCTGAGCGACTACGAGATGCTGCACGGCGAGGCGGTCGCGATCGGCATGATCGTGGAGGCGCGCCTCGGGGAGCTCGCCGGATGGACGCTGCCCGGACTCGCCGATGAGATCCGCGGCGTGTGCATGTCCGTCGGTCTGCCGGTGTGCATCCCGTCGGTGTTCGGCGCGGACGCCATCGTGACGCTGACGCGCGGCGACAAGAAAGCGCGCGCCGGTATCGCAGAGTACGCGCTTCCCATGCGGCTAGGCGAAATGAACGCCGGCGGGGGCCGGTACGCGCTCGCGGTAGACGAGTCGCTGGTGCGCGAGGCAATCGCGGCGACGAGGTAGTGCACGATCCGGCCAGAATTTGGTCAGCGTCGCCGGCGATGACGGCACGCGCGCTGCCTCGTATCACATTTTCTGAACTGCCAGTAACATATTGTACAATAACGACTTACGGTGTTGAAAGATGCACCTGAAAGACGTGGCACGAAATTTGGCTGTTGACCGATGCTTGTACTCAATTCTATGCTGACCGTCCCTGCAAGCTGATTCCAACGGGCGCCGCGGTACCGCCCGTTCCACGCCCAAAGTCGTACGGGGTGCGTAATGCAGCAGACGGAGCAAAAGGCCAAGGGTTTTTTCCGTTCGTCTCCCTCCACCGCGTTTGACCAGTACCTGCAGGACATTCAAAAGCTCCCCCTGATCTCAGACGCTGCCGAAGAGCGGCGCCTCGCGCGGTTGGCACAGAAAGGGGACGAAGCCGCGGCAGAGCGGCTGGTGACGGCGAACCTCCGGTTCGTCATCTCGTATGTAAAGAAGTACCAGGGCCATGGGCTCGACCTCTCCGAGCTCGTCGCCATCGGCAACGAGGGACTGCTCAAGGCGGTCCGCAAGTTCGATCCGGACCAGGGCGTCAAGTTCATCTCGTATGCGGTGTGGTGGGTGCGCCAGGCCGTGCTCAAGGCGCTCGCCGAGCAGACACGCTCCGTGCGCATCCCGCTCAACCAGAACTCCCAGCTCATCCGGCTGTCGCGCGCCGAGACGGTCCTCGCGCAGGTGCTGCGGCGCGATCCGACCGACAACGAGATCGGCCGCCTCCTCGAGGAGACTCCCGAGCAGGTGCGCGCCTCCAAGCAGATGTCGGCCACCGAGCTCTCCCTCGACGCCCCGGTGGATCGCAGTGATCGGGAAGCCTGCACGCTCGGTGAGCGTTTCTCCGGCGCCGACGGCGCCGAGATTGAGGAAGTCACCGACTACAAGCTGATGCGCGAGACGATCGTGCGCGTGTTCACGCGCTACCTGACGCCGCGCGAACGCAAGATCCTCAACCTGTATTACGGACTCGACGAAGGCGCCGAGGCGATGACGCTGGAGAAGATCGGCGCGCTGATGGGAGTGACCCGCGAGCGCATCCGGCAGATTCGCGAACGCGCATTCGAGAAGCTGCGGGCGTCGCCCGAGGGGCGGTCGCTGGCCGGCTTCTGGGCCAACGTGAGCTAAAGCGCCGCACCTTCCCGGTTCAAGGTCGGCGACACCGAAGAGCCCGAGTCCAGCAATGGACTTGGGCTCCTCGGCGATAGATTATTGAGCGTGTCCCTCGCAGCTGCCCTTCGCGCCATCGTCGGCGACGCTCACGTGCTCGAGCGCGCGGCGGAGCTGCTCGTGTACGAGTCCGACGGGCTGCCTGGCTACCATCGCACGCCGTCACTCGCCGTCTTCCCGGCCTCCGCAGATGAAGCGCTCGCCGTCGTGCGCGAGCTCGCGCGTCAGGGCATTCCGTTCGTGCCGCGCGGCGCCGGCACCGGACTGAGCGGCGGTGCGCTCGCCGACGGCGCCGTGCTGCTCGGCCTGCAGCGCCTCAAGCGCATCATTGACATCGACCCCGTGCGCCGCGTGGCGCGCGTCGAGCCGGGCGTCGTGAATGTCACGCTGACCAAGGCGGCCACGCGGCATGGCCTGCACTACGCGCCCGATCCCTCGAGCCAGACGGCCTGCACGCTCGGCGGAAATCTCGCCGAGAACGCCGGCGGGCCGCACTGCCTCAAGTACGGCGTCACGCTGAACCACGTGGTCGCGGCAAGGGTCGCGCTCCCCGATGGTTCGGTGATGGAGCTCGACGGCGACGATGGCGGCTACGATCTCCTCGGCGCGTTCGTGGGAAGCGAGGGATGCTTCGGGGTCGCTCTTGAACTCACCGTGAAGCTGACACCGAACCCCGAGCGCATCGTCACGCTGCTCGCCGACTTCTCGAGCATCGACGATGCCGCGCAGACCGTCTCGGCGATCATCGCGGCCGGCATTCTCCCCGCCGCACTCGAGATGATGGACCAGGCGACGGTGGGCGCGGTGGAAGCGAGCATCTACGCCGCCGGGTACCCCACGGATGCCGCAGCCGTGCTGCTCGTGGAAGTGGACGGGGCGGCCGTCGGACTCGATGAGGATGTGCAGGGCGTCGATCGCATCTGCCGCGCGCACGGCGCGCGCGACGTGCGCATCGCCACCGAACCCGCCGCCCGCGCCAAGCTCTGGCAGGGGCGCAAGAAGGCGTTCGGTGCGATGGGGCGCATCGCGCCGCACCTCGTGGTGCAGGACGCCGTGGTGCCGCGCACCAAGCTGCCATCGCTGCTCGCGCGAATCGCCGACATCGGCGCCGCCAACGGCGTGCAGGTGTGCAACGTGTTCCACGCCGGCGACGGCAACCTGCACCCGAACATCCCGTACAACGCAAACGACCGCGATGAATCGGCGCGGGTGCACGTGGCGATGCGCCAGATCATGCAGGCCTGCATCGACGCCGGCGGCACGATCACGGGTGAGCATGGCGTGGGACTCGACAAGCTGCCTTATATGGATGCGCTGTTCACGCCCGACACGCTCGACGGGATGTGCCGGTTGCGCGACGTCTTTGATCCGGAGCGGCGCGCGAATCCGGGGAAGGTGGTGCCGGTTCGGTACTGCAGAGAGCGGAGGCCGGGGAAACTGACGGCAGACGGCGGACGGCAGACGGCAGATGGAGTCACGGCCGCGACGATCGCCGCGGAGTCTGGCACGTGACGCTCCGCCCAGCGACCGTCAACGACCTGGCCGCGGTGATTGGAGAATCAGCGGCGAAGCCCCGCCCGCTCCGCCTCATCGGCCGCGGCACCTGGCTCGACGGCGGATCGCCGGTCGCGCGCGACGCCGAGCCGCTCCACCTCGACGCATTCAGCGGCGTCGTCGAGTACGAGCCCGGCGACCTCACCATCACGGTCGGCGCCGCCACGACCATCGCGGAACTCGACACGGCGACCGCCGCGCACAATCAGTGGTGCCCGCTCTCGCCGTGGGGCGTCGATGGGGGCTCGGTTGGCGCGACCATCGCCACCGCCACGCCGGGACCGTGTGCGCTCGTCCTCGGCCTGCCCCGCGACCTGGTGCTCGGCCTCGAGTGCGTGGATGGCACGGGCAAGGTGCTGCGCCCCGGCGGCAAGGTGGTCAAGAATGTCGCCGGCTTCGACCTGGTGCGGCTGATGACCGGCTCGTGGGGTTCGCTCGCCGCCATCACGCGCATCAGCCTGCGGCTTCGTGCGCGACCAGCCGTGGACGAGACGTGGTTCGTCCCGCTTGATGCCGCGGCCGCGGCGCGCGCACAGGAGGCGCTGCGGCGCGGCAGGACTCCGCCGATCGCCTGCGAGGTGGCCACCGCCGGACTGCTCGATTCCGCGTCGCCGGCCGGCTTGCTCGTGCGCATCGCGGGCAATGCCGCCGTGGTGGCCGCCGCACGCAGCGAAGTGACCGCGGCGGGCGATGCGCGCCGCGTGGACGACGCGACGTGGACGCAGCTGCGCGCGAGCAGGACGCAGCGCGCGCCGCGCATCCCGTCGTCGGCCGAGGTGCGCGCGCTCAACGCCGGCGTGCGACGCGCGTTTGACCCGGCACGCATCCTGAATCCGGGGATCATGGGATGAGCGCCGCCGTCACACCGCTCGACCATGCCCGCGCCGGGCTCGACAGCTGCGTGCACTGCGGCTTCTGCCTGCAAGCCTGTCCCACGTACCTCGCCCTCGAGGACGAGAACGACTCGCCCCGCGGGCGACTCGTCCTCATGCGCGCCGTCGTCGAGGGACGCGTCTCCATCGACGACGCCGACGTCGCCACGCACCTGAGCCGCTGCCTTGGATGTCGCGGCTGCGAGTCGGCTTGTCCGAGCGGCGTGCCGTACGGCCACCTGCTGGAGGCGGCGCGCGAGCAACTCGCCGCCATCCGGCCGCTGCCACTCGTGGCACGCATCATCCTCTGGGCGTTCGCGCGTCCGGCCGTGCTGCGCGTGGGGCTCTGGTTCGGCCGCATGGCGCGCGACACGGGCATCGCCGCCGAGCTGGCCCGCCTGCCGGGCGCACTCGGCTTCCCCTTCGCCATGCTCGCGTCCACCGCACGCGAAGCGGCAGTGCCGTGGACCCCGCGTGCGGCGCGCACCCGCGGCACGGTTGCGACGCTCGACGGCTGCGTGATGGAAGGACTCTTCACCGAGGTGAACCGCGCCACCGAGCGCGTGCTCGCCGCCAACGGCTACTCGCTGTGCAGCGCCCCCGGGCAGCAGTGCTGCGGCGCGCTGCACGTGCACGCCGGCGACGCGGCGACCGCACGCGACCTCGCGCGCGCGAACATCGCCGCGTTCGAGGCGAGCGGCGCGACTTTTGTCGCCGTCAACTCGGCGGGCTGCGGCGCGATGATGAAGGAGTACGGGCAGCTCCTCGCCGACGACCCGGACTGGCGCGCGCGCGCCGCGGCATTCAGCACGCGCGTGCGCGACGCGAGTGAACTGCTCGCCGCCGCCGGGCCGATTCCCGGCGCGCCGCTGCCACGCCGCATCACCTACGACGCGCCCTGCCACCTGGAGCACGCGCAGAAAATGACGGCGCCGCCCCTGCAGGTGCTGGCCGCCATCCCCGGCCTCGAGCACACGCCGCTCGACGACCGCGAGCAATGCTGCGGCAGCGCCGGGATCTTCAACCTCATTGAACCCAACGTCTCGGAGCGCGTGCTCGCGGCGAAGATGCGGTGCATCTCGGCCACGGGCGCGCCGGTGGTCGCCACCGGCAATCCGGGATGCCTCATGCAGATCGGCGCCGGACTGGTGCGCGAGGGACGCGGCGCCGTGGCGCGCCACCCGATCGAGCTGCTGGACGAGAGCTACGCCCGGCTGGAGCGGTAGATGCAGCTCGTCCTGCTCGAGTTCGAAGGCATCCTCGCCGAGACGACGCCGCACCGCGTCGCCGCGCTGCGCGAGGCGCTGCTCGTGGACGGGCTTGCCCTCGACGACGACACGTGGACCGAGCACTGCCTCGGCCTGCCGGTGGAAGCCGCCGTTGCCGCGGCACGACAGGCGCTGGGCGCACCGGACGATCCGGTTGCCGCCGAGGTCGTGCGCCTGCGCGCCGAGCGTGGCTTCAGCCAGCGCATCAGCCGCGGGCTGCTGATGCAGCCCGGCGGGCTCGCGCTCGTGCAGGCGCTGCGCACGCAGGCACGGCTCGCACTCGTCACGCGGGCGTCGCGCCGCGACGTGGATTTCGTGCTCACACTGGCCGGCCTCGCCGACACATTCACCTGCGTCGTGACTGCCGACGACAAAGCGGCCGGCAAGCCGTCGCCGGCGCCGTACACGCTGGCCCTCGAGAAGCTCTCGCGCACGGCGCCGGTGGTGCTTGGCGACGCGATCGCCTTCGAGGATGCGCGCCCCGGCATTCGCTCGGCACGCGCCGCCGGCGTGCGCACGGTGGCGGTGGGCCCGCTCCCGCTGCACCACGCGATGGAGGCGGACGCGTTCTTCCCCACGCTCGCCGGTCTGTCCTTCGATGAGATGCGGTCGCTGATACGCGGAGGATCTGCATGACCGACCTCGTGCTCGCACCAACACGCCCGGACTACGAGCAGCTGCGCACCGACGCGGGCCTCGTGGACCGGTCGGAGCGCCTGCGCATGACCTTCACCGGCGCGCAGGCAGCGGCCACGCTGAACGGGCTGTGCACCAGCGACGTCCTTGCGCTGCAGCCCGGTCACGGACAGTACGCGGCGGCGCTCACGGCGAAGGGGAAGGTCCTCGCCGACGTGCGCATCTTCCAGCGCGCCGCCGACAGTTTCCTCGTGGACGTGCCGGCCACAGCGGCGGCGGGCTTCCAGGCGATGGTGCGCAAGTACGTGAATCCGCGGCTCGCGCGCTATGTGGACGTCGGCGCCACGCTGACCTGTGTCGGGGTCGCCGGCCCGCATGCGCGGCAAGTGCTCGCTCATGCCCTCGGCTGCTCACCGGCCACCATCGACTTGCTCGCCCCATTTGCGCATTGCGACGTGCCATTCCATGCGACGTCCGTGCTGGTCGCACGGGCGGACGACTACGGCGTCGAGGGATTCGACTGCTTCGTCGGCCCGGCCGACGCGCCGGCACTGCGCGAGGCGCTCATCGCGTCCGGGGCGGCCCCCGCCTCGCCCGCGGCGCTCGAGGTGCTTCGCATCGAGGCGGGTCGCCCGGCGTGGGGCCTGGACATGACCGACGACACCCTGCTGCACGAAGCCGGACTCGACCTGCTCGACGCCGTGTCGTACACGAAGGGGTGCTACACGGGACAGGAGGTCGTGGCCCGCGTGCACTTCCGCGGTCACGTCAACCGGCTCCTGCGCGGCCTGCTGCTCGCGTCACCTCCGGACGGCGAGGCGCGCGTGTTCTCCGGCGATGCCGACGTCGGCGATGTCCGCTCGCGCGCGGTCTCGCCGCGGCTGGGCGCCATCGCCCTCGCGATGTTGCGCCGCGCGGTCGAGCCCGGCACCGTCGTGACGGTGCGCACGGCCGGCGGCGACGTACCGGCCACGGTCGTCGCGCTCCCCTTCCCCGCGTGAGCCTCGCGCTAATCACCGGCGCGAGCGGCCTCGTCGGCTCGCATATCGCCGAGCACCTGCTGCGCGAGGGCTGGAGCGTCCGGGCCCTGGTGCGTGATCGCCGCACGGCCGGCTGGCTCACGGCGCACGGTGTGGAGCTGACCGACGGCGACACGCAGGACGCCGACGCCTTTCGTCGGGCGGCGGAGGGCGTGCAGGCGGTCTTTCACTGCGCCGCCGCCATCACGCCGCGCGGCGGTTGGGAGGCGTATCGCGCGCCGAACATCGACGGCACCGCCAACGCGGTGGACGCCGCTGCGCGCGCCGGTGCGCGCCTGCTGCAACTGAGCTCGGTGGCCGTCTATGGACCCGACGGCCGCTTCGCGCTGGCGCGCGGCGCTGGACTGCAGGAGTTGCAGCCGCTGCTGCCCATCCCCGCGCAGTGGTGGTACGCACGCTCCAAGCGTGAATCGGAGGCGTTGGTGATGGACGCGCATCGCGCGGGGCGCGTCTGGGCGAGTGCGGTGCGCCCGTGCGTGATCTACGGGCCGCGAGACCGCCAGTTCGTACCGCGCGTCGCCGCGGTGCTGCGCTTGCCGGTCGTGCCGCGCATCGGCAACGGCCGCGCGGTGCTCTCCATCGTACACGCACGAAGCGTCGCCGAGGTGGCCGTGCGGGCCGTCACCAGCGAGATCGCGGGCGGGCGGGCCTACAACGTCACGAACGATGCGCCGCTCTCCGTGCGTGAGTTCTACGACGCCGCGCAGGAGGGACTCGGCGTGCGCGCACGCTGGCTGCCGATTCGCGGCGCGATGGTGCAGGGAGCGATGGGCGGCCTCGGCGCGGCGCTGCGGGCGCTGCGCGTCCCGGGCTCGCCGCTGCTTTCCGCGCACTCGCTGGATTTCCTGCTACAGCACAACCCCTTCTCGAGCGCGCGCGCGCGCATCGACCTCGGCTGGACAAGCACCGTCGACGTCCGTGCGGCGGTCGTCGAGGCATTCAGGGAGTGCGCGGCGCGCTGACGCGGGCAGGCCAGCACGAAAAAAACACGCGGGCGCGACTTTCGTCGCGCCCGCGTGCTACAAACCGGAAACCGTGATTACGGCTTCTTGGTCGTGTCGGCGGCCGGCATGGCAGCGGTCGAGTCCGCCGGCTTCGTCGAATCAGCAGCAGGAGCCGCAGCGGCAGCGGAATCAGCAGCGGGAGCGGCGGCCGGAGCCTCTTCCTTCTTGGCGCAGGCGGCGAGCACGAGCACAGCAGCGACGAGGGCAATGCGCTTCATTGAGATATTCTCCACAGTGGGGACACTTAAGGCACAGCGCGAGACTGCGCCTTGGTACGCAGTGCTCGAACGCGCTGAATTTACGGAACAAGGACACCCCGTCAAGACACATGGCATGCACAACCTGCAGGGGCACATGCCGATGCCAATCGATGCGTCTCATTCCGCCTTCAGTGCGATTCAATGCGCGGTCCCGTCACGCACCGAATCGTACCAAAGTCTAGCAATGTAAGATACGATCTAACTGCCTACCACGCAACTAGTTGCACCAACCCCCCTGATGCGGGCCTGCCCGGGGGCCCGGAGAGAGCCTATCTTGAACGCTCCCCCCTCGCCGCCGGGACGCCCGCCCCCCCTCCGCCCTCCAGACCATCCGCCGTGGCCGATTCCGCCGTCCAGACCGTCCGGGGCGCCTGCCCGCACGACTGCCCCGACACCTGTGCGATGATCACGACCGTGGAGGACGGCCGCGCCATCCGCGTGCAGGGCGATCCGGACCATCCGTTCACCTCCGGCTTCCTCTGCGCCAAGGTTAACCGCTACCTCGAGCGCACCTATCACCCCGAGCGACTCCTGCATCCGCTGAAGCGCGTCGGGAAGAAGGGACGCGGCGAGTTCCAGCGCGTCAGCTGGCATGAGGCGCTGCACGACATCGGCACACGGCTGCGCGCCATTGCCGACGGGCCGCACGGCGCGCAGGCCATCCTGCCGTACTCGTACTGCGGCACGATGGGCATGCTGCAGGGGCAGTCGATGGACCGCCGTTTCTTCCATGCGCTCGGTGCGTCGAAGCTCGACCGCACCATCTGCAGCACGGCCGGCGCGTGGGGCATGCGCATGACCGTCGGCGCGAACATCGGCGCCGACGCCGAGGGGATTCCGGCGAGCGATCTCGTGCTGCTGTGGGGAACGAACACGCTCACGTCCAACCCGCACCTGTGGCCATTCGTTCGCCAGGCGCGGGAGCAGGGCGCGCGCGTGCTGTGCATCGATCCCCTGCGCACGCGCACCGCCGACCAGTGCGATGAGTGGATCCCCATCCGGCCGGGCACCGACGCGGCGCTGGCGCTCGGCATGATGCACGTGATCTTCGCCGACGGACTGCAGGACGACGAGTACATCGCGCGCTTCACGGTTGGCGTCGAGCAGCTGCGGGTGCGCGCGCAGGAGTATCCCCCGGAGCGGGTCGCGTCACTGACGGGCCTCGACGCCGAGCGCCTCGTGGCGCTGGCGCGCGAGTACGGCCGCGCCAAGGCCGCCTTCCTGCGCGTCAACTACGGGCTCCAGCGGCACGGCGGCGGCGCCATGGCCGTTCGCACGATCGCCTGCCTGCCGGCCGTCACGGGACACTGGCGGCGCCCCGGCGGCGGCGTGCAGCTCTCCACCAGCGCCAACTTCAAGTACAACACCACGGCGCTGGAGCGCCCGGAACTGTCGCCGGACGTTCGTACGATTAACATGATCCGCCTGGGTGATGCGCTCACCCGCCGCGACGCGGGCGTCGGCGGGCCGCCGGTGCAGGCCCTCGTTGTCTACAACTCCAATCCCGCCGCCGTGGCGCCCGATCGCAACCGGGTGCTCACCGGGCTGCGACGCGACGATCTCTTCACCGTCGTGCTCGAGCACTTCCAGACGGACACGGCGGACTACGCCGACTACGTGCTCCCGGCCACGACACAGCTCGAACATTGGGACGTGCACCTGGCGTACGGGCACCACTACGCCACGCTCAACCGCCCCGCCATCGCGCCGCTCGGCGAGTGCAAGCCCAACACGCAGATCTTCCGCGAGCTGGCCGCGCACACGGGACTGCCGGGCGAGCCGTTCGCGTCTGATGACGACGCACTGATCCGTCAGGCGCTGCAGACGACCGACCCGAAGATGGCGACCGTCACCTACGACGCCCTGATGCAGCACGGCTGGGTGCGTCTCAACGTGCCGACGCCCTACCTGCCGTACGCCGAGGGCGGCTTTCCGACGCCGAGCGGCAAGTGCGAGTTCTACTCGGCGCGCATGGAGTCCATGGGACTCGATCCGCTGCCGGACTTCACCCCGCCGCATGAATATCCCGAGGCCGTGCCCGACCTCGCGGCGCGCTTTCCGATCACGCTCATCTCGTCACCGCGGCATCAGTTCCTGAACTCGACGTTCGTGAACATCGCCTCGCTGCGGCGCGACGCCGAACCCGAGGTGACGCTCCACCCGTCCGATGCGGGGCCTCGGGAGATCCTCGAAGGCGCCTCCGTCGTGGTCTTCAATGACCGCGGGGCGTTCTCCGCCGTGGCGCGCGTGTCGGAGAGCGTGCGCCCTGGCGTGGCGTGGGCGCCGAGCGTCTGGTGGGGCAAGCTGACGAGCGACCGCCACAACGCCAACGAGACCACGTCGCAGCGCACCACCGACATGGGCGGCGGGCCCGTCTTCTACGACAACCTGGTGGAGATCGCGCCGGCGGGGTGAGGTAGCGCGACATCGGTATGTCGGAGAGCACTCCCGCATACCACG
The DNA here is from genome assembly GCA_964416005.1 of uncultured Gemmatimonas sp. Lineage (GTDB taxonomy): Bacteria > Gemmatimonadota > Gemmatimonadetes > Gemmatimonadales > Gemmatimonadaceae > PNKL01. The sequence goes on along the minus strand of CAYQCP010000012.1, from coordinate 32,894 downwards.
GATGACACGGAAACCAGAGGAACACCACGGATCCGGCCTTATGGAACTCCCATTGGCCGGATCCGTGCGCATCCCCGAGGTTCCGTGAGTTCCGTGGTATGCAGTGGCAGTGAAATGGGCCTCCCTGCGGGCATACGGTGGCATGAATCGCCTCCCGTACCGACAGCGTACGCGCTGTCGACTTAACGGATGGCACGATGGCTGAATCGGACCTCCATCTCTTCGAAACGACGCGCGTCATCATCGGGGCGTTCTACTACGTCTTCAATCAGCTCGGCTCCGGGTTCCTCGAATCCGTTTATCACCGGGCATTGGGGAATGCACTCGACAGGTCCGGGCGCCACGTTGAGCGGGAGGTGGCACTGAGTGTTCAATTCGAAGGGTTGGTCGTCGGTGAGTTTCGCGCCGACCTCGTCGTGGATCGGCAGGTGCTCATCGAGGTAAAGGCGGCCGAGCACATCGTCGCACCGCACGAGGCACAAGTCATCAATTACCTGCGCGCATCCGGACTTCCTGTCGGTCTGCTGCTGAACTTCGGACCGAGGCCGAGCTATCGACGTTTCGTGGGCCCGGCCGCCGCGCGGCGCCGATCTGACCTCAGGCGCGGGGATAACGCACCGACTGAAGGTCAAGCGCGTCAGGACGCGCTCCGCAGCTCGGGATGACTGCGGAACGCCCAGAGGGCGTACACGCCCATCAGGGCGGCCATGCCGCCGATGGCCCACGCGACGCCCCATTCGCGCGCGATCAGCCCGCTCACCGTCGACCCGATGGGGTTGGTGCCGATGTAGACGGCCACGAAGATCGAGACGACGCGTCCACGCAGCGCGTCCGGGGCATCCGACTGCAGCATGCCGTTGATCACGGCGCTCTGCACGACCATGCAGATGCCGACGGCAAAGAGCAGGGTGCCGGTGAGGACTTGCGTGCGCGACAGGCTGACGAGCACCAGCAGCAGCGGAAACGCCAGGGAGGAGGTCGCGAGAGCGCGGTGGCGGCGAAGGCGCCGCCCGGTCGCTGCCAGCCAGAGTGCGCCGAGCATCGCACCTGCTCCGACGCACGTCATCAGCGCCCCGTAGCCGCCAGCGCCCAGCCCCAGCACGTCGCGCGCGAGCACCGGCATGAGGGTGAGCACCGGAATGCCGAGCAGCGAGAAGATCGTGGTCACCTGCATGAGCACGGCGGACAGCCGGTGCGTGCGCACGTGCGTGATCGCCTCGCCCAGGGCGTGCAGCGCACGGCCGGCCGGGGCCACCGGCAGCTTGGGCAGGCGGATCAGCGCGAGGCTGGCGAGCACCGCAAGATAGGACAGGGCGTTGATGCCAAAGCACCACGCAATGCCGTAGCGGGCGATGACGATGGCGGCGAGCGACGGTCCGGCGATGCGCGCGAAGTTGAAGCCGCTGGAGTTGAGCGCGATCGCGTCGATGACGTGGTCCTTGCCCACCATCTCGATGAAGAGCGACTGCCGCGCCGGAATCTCGAACGCGGCGATGATGCCGCCGAGCAGCGCGAGGGCGATGAGCCAGCCGATGGTCATGTGCCCCGACCACGTGAACCACCAGAGCAGCGCGGCCTCGACGAGCATCAGCGCCTGGGCGATGGCGACGATGCGGAGCCGGCGAAAGCGGTCGGCGATCAGTCCGCCGGGAAGCGAGAGCACCAGGATGGGCAGGGTGCCGGCGGCGGCGACCACGCCGACGAGGAAGGCGTCATTGGAGAGCTGCAGCGCCAGCCACCCCTGCGCCACCTGCTGCATCCACGTGCCGATGAGCGACGTCGTCTGCCCGGCGAAGAAGACCCGGAAGTTCGGGGAATGCGAGAGCACCCGGAACGGGTTGAGCGACGTGCGCACGGACATCAGGCAAAGATCGCAACCGGGCGCGGCGAATGACAGAGCGGCCGCGGCCCGGCGGGTCCGCGCTTGAAGCGCGTTTCCCACGGCCGTACACTTCGCACATGCTTTCCGCGCTCTCCGCCGCCGTCCTCGGCTTCCTGCTCGGGCTGCGGCACGCCACCGATGCCGACCACGTCGTCGCCATCACGGCCATCGTGGCGCGGGAACGGACCCTGCGGCGTGCCGCGTGGATCGGCGCGCTCTGGGGCATTGGGCATTCCATCACCGTCCTCACCGTCGGCGGCGCGCTCATCGCCTTTCGCGTCGTCATCCCGCCGCGCGTCGGGCTGATGCTCGAGTTCGGGGTGGCGATCATGCTGATCTTCCTCGGCTTCAGCAACCTGCGCGGCGGCGCGCCGGTGACGCCGCACGGCCATACGCACGAGTTCGACCATCGGCGTCCGTTGATCATCGGCACGGTGCACGGACTCGCCGGCTCGGCCGCCGTGGCCATCCTCGTGCTGGCGGCCATTCCGCAGACGCTGTGGGCATTCGCCTACCTCATCGTCTTCGGCGTCGGGACCATCGCCGGCATGATGCTGGTGACGGTGATCATCGCGGCGCCGGCGATGTACGCGAGCGAGCGCGTGGCCCGGATGCACGTCGGCATTCGACTCGCCGCGGGCGCGCTGAGCCTCGGATTCGGCCTGCTGCTCGCCCGCGAGTTGATCGTGCACGGCGGACTGCTGTCGGCCGCGCCGACCTGGAGCCCGAAGTAGGCGCCTCGGGAGAGGTCAGGGCGGGTCTGCCGAAGGGGTCCGTCCGCTTGCCCCGTCCCGACCGGCTACGTGCCGTTCTTCGTCGGCTTGTCGCCATCCTTGCGCGACTTGTGCTCCCCGGTAGGGATGCGATGCGCCCCCGTGGCCATCCAGTGCGGACGCGGCAGCGTCGTGCCGCTCCAGACGCTGTAGAGGCGCGACCCGACCGCCACGCTGACCGACGCGATGACCGCGAGCGGACTGTGGAGCTTCTCGAGCAGGATGAAGACCACGGCGCCAGCGAAGGCAGAGGTCGAATAGAGCGTCGTGCCATGGCGGAAGACGACCGGAATTTCAATGACGAGCAGGTCGCGCATGATGCCGCCGCCCGTGGCCGTGACCACGCCCATCAGGACGGCCACGGCCGATGGCAGGCGCAGGTCGAGCGCCATGGTGACGCCGACGACGCTGAAGAAGCCGAGCCCCAGCGCATCCACCAACTCGCCGCGGGCCACGAGCCGACGCGAGAAATCGTGGACGCGCTTGCTGTACACAAACGGGATGCACAGCGCAAAGATGATGATCAGGTACTCCCAGCGGCTCACCCAGAAGAACGGACGCCGGTCGAGCAGGACGTCGCGGATGGTGCCGCCGCCGAAGGCGGTGATCACGGCAAGCGAGTACGTCCCCACGACGTCGAGGTTCTTCTTGGCGGCCGTGATCATCGCCGACAGCGCGGCGAGCACGACGGCGATGACCTCGAAGACGAGGAGCGGCGAGACACCCTTCAACATGAGGAGGGGGACGGGAGTGGGTGCAGGGTGTGGAAAGGCGGAGGGGCCTGGACCGCGCCGCGGACTCTTCAAGCTAACGCCGAAGGCCGGGTGGGACAGGCGCAGCCCGCCTGATAGCTTTCCAGCGCATGCACGCCCCCCGATCGAAGCCACGGCCTGTCACGCCGCCGAAGGCCGCCCGCCGCGCGCCGCGCGCCGCGGCGGTGTCGCCGGCGCCGGAGGTGGCCCGCGAGTTTTCGCGCCGCCTCCGCGCCTGGTATCGCCGCCATGGGCGCGACCTGCCGTGGCGCCACACGCGCGACGCGTACCGGATTCTCGTCTCCGAGCTGATGCTCCAGCAGACGCAGGTCTCGCGTGTGCTCGACTTCTACGAGCGCTTTCTCACCCGGTTCCCCGACCTCGCCTCGCTCGCCTCGGCGCGCGAGGCACAGGTGCTGGCGCAGTGGCGCGGCCTCGGGTACTACGCGCGCGCCCGCAACCTGCACAAGCTGGCGCGCCGCGTGGTGCGTGAAGAGGCGGCCGTTTACGGCGGCGCGCTTCCCGCCGCTCCGGAGGAGCTGCGGGCCCTGCCGGGCGTGGGCGCGTACACTGCCGGCGCGGTGGCGAGCTTTGCGTATGAGCGGCGCGCCGCCCTCGTGGACACCAACGTGGCGCGCGTGCTGTCGCGATGCTTCGCGCCGTCGCTCCGCCCAAGGCGCGCCCGCGACCTCGCGCGACTCTGGGTGATTGCCGAGGCGGTGCTCCCGCGCACCGGGCGCGCCGGCTGGACCCACAACCAGGCCCTCATGGAGCTTGGCGCGCTGGTGTGCACGGCGCGGGTGAAGCACTGCGGGAGGTGCCCCGTGCGGGGGATGTGCAAGTCGCAGACGACTGAGGATATGGACGCAGGATTGCGATAAAGGACTCCGATTCAGGATCACGACAAGCGACTGGGGGCGCCGAGCACTCGGCGCCCCCAATCGTCAATCGGAATCAGGAATCGGTATCCGGGATCGGGATCCTGAGTCCAAATCCTCCGTCTTACTTCGTGATGCGGTGCGTGTAATCGAGCGTCGACTTGTAGGGCCGCTCGCCGTAGCCGGTGTAGATCTGCCGCGGCCGGGCGATCTTCTGCTCCTTGTCGAGCAGCAGCTCCTCCCACTGAGACATCCACCCCGCCGTGCGCGCGATGGCGAACAGCACGGTGAAGTAGTCGGTCGGGAAGTGCAGGGCGCGATAGATCAGGCCCGTGTAGAAGTCCACGTTCGGGTAGAGCTTCCGCTTGATGAAGTACTCGTCGCTGAGCGCGATGCGTTCGAGCTCGACGGCGATCTCCATATCCTTGCCCATGCCGGTGATCGCGAGCACCTGGTCGCACAGCCCCTTCACGATCTTGGCGCGCGGATCGTAGTTCTTGTAGACGCGGTGGCCGAAGCCCATGAGCTTGTGCTCGCCCTTGCCGCTCTTCACGCTCTCGATGAACGCTGGGATGTTGTTCGGGTGACCGATCTCCTCGAGCATGCGCAGCACCGCCTCATTGGCGCCGCCGTGCAGCGGGCCGTAGAGCGCGTTGATGCCGGCCGAGACGGCCGAGTACGGATCGACGTGCGACGACCCCACGGCGCGCACGGCGTTGGTCGAGCAGTTCTGCTCGTGGTCGGCGTGCAGGATGAAGAGCACGTCGATGGCGCGGGCAAAGACCGGGTTGGCCTCGTACTTGGACTCCGACATGCGCGCGATCATCGAGAGGAAGTTCTCGGCGTACGGCAGCGAGTTGTCGGGGTAGACGAGCGGAAGCCCCTTCACGTGGCGATACGCGAACGCCGCGATGGTGGGCATCTTCGCCAGCAGGCGCACGAAGGCGATGTCGCGCTCCACGGGGTCATGGATCGACTTCGCAGTGGGATAGAACGACGACAACGCCGACACGCCGGCGGCCAACATCGACATCGGGTGCGCGTCATAGCGGAACCCGGTGAGGAACTGCTTGATGTTCTCGTGCACGTAGGTGTGGTACGTGATGTCTGCCACCCACTTGTCGTACTCCTTCTGCGTCGGCAGCTCGCCGTGGCGCAGCAGCCACGCCACCTCGAGGAATGACGCCTTCTCCGCCAGCTGTTCGATGGGGTAGCCGCGATAGCGCAGGATGCCCTTGTCGCCATCGATGAAGGTGATCGCCGACCGGCACGACGCGGTGTTCATGAACGCCGGATCGTAGCCCATGATCCCGAAGTCCTCGGGCTTGACCTTGATCTGCTTCAGGTCGGCGGTGCGAATCGTCTCATCCGTGATCGGGGCGTAGTACACCTTGCCGGTGCGCGAGTCCTTGATCTCGAGATGGTCTCCAGCGGGCGGCCCCTTGGCCGCATCGGTCGAACCAGACATGGTCGTCTTCCAGAACCCGAGAAGAGGAGTCCGCGCCGGCACGCGTACGCGCGGTAGTGCGGACTCGGTCAGTGGTAGGGGAGCGGGTAGGCACCCGTTCCGGCGAACACATGCACGAACGCTAGCGCGAGCATCGCGTGTGATCCATAAAGCTACTGCGTTGGCGTGCGATGCCCTATTGTGAACGGCGCGCACGGCAGAAACGTTACTTGAAATATGCGCTGGGCGGAGGCGCAACTTACCCGACATGGCCATCCTCAATCCTGCTGACGTCCCAGACCTCGCGCCCATGCGCCTGGCGCTCGTCGCCCTCGCGGCGGCGGGGGGCGGCGCGGTCAACGCCATCGCCGGCGGCGGCACCCTGCTCACCTTTCCGGCCCTCATTGGGCTCGGGGTGCCGCCGCTCATCGCCAACGCCACCAGCACGGTTGCCCTCTGGCCGGGGACGCTCACCAGCTTCTGGGGCTACCGCGACGCCTTGCGCGGGGCGCGGGCCTGGACCGTCCGCTGGGCCCTGCCCAGCCTGATGGGCGGGATCACCGGGGCCGTCCTCCTTCTCTGGACACCGGAGCGGAAATTCGCTGACAGCGTTCCGTGGCTGATCTGGGGCGCCACCCTGCTCTTCATCGTGCAGGGGCCCGTGATGCGCTGGGTCGTGGGGCACGCGCGTGCCGTGCCGGATGGTGCGGAACTCGCGCCGCCGCACGGCGGATTCCTCATCTACCAGTTTTTCGTCGCGGTGTACGGCGGCTACTTCGGCGCCGGCGCGGGCATCCTGATGCTTGCTGCACTCGGCATGATGGGGCTCACGAACATCCACACGATGAACGGGCTCAAGAACTGGGGCGGCCTGAACATCAACATCGTCGCCGTGCTGATCTTCGCGGTGAGCGGCATCGTAAACTGGCCGATCGCTCTGACGATGGCCCTCGGCGCGGCCGCCGGCGGCACGATCGGCGCCCACTTCGCGCAGCGCGTGGGTCAGCAGTGGGTGCGGAGAGCCATCATCGCCATCGGGCTGAGTAGTGGTGCGTGGATGCTGTTTCAATAGAGAAACAACAGAGAAACAACAGAGAAACAACAGAAAGACAACAGAGGTCTGGAGCCGACGCCCCGGACCTCTGTTGTCTCTCTGTTGTTTCTCTGTTGTCTCTCTGTTGTCTCTCTGCCCCTACGGCATTGGTTTGATGCGCTTCCCCCACGTCGGTGCAGGCGGTTCCTTGAGAGCGCGCTGAACCGGCTTTTCGGCAAGTAGGCGCATGGCCTCCTGCACGGCGCGCTCGAGCTGCGGATCGCGACCGGCCGCCACGTCCTTGGGCCAGTTCTCGACGTCGATGTCGGGGGCCGTGCCGACGTTCTCCGAATCCCACTGATTGTCGCGCCGGAAGAAGCCGCCGCGTGGCGCGATCATCGACCCGCCGTCAATGAAGCCCGGCGTGTCGGCCGTGTGCACCAGCCCGCCCCACGTCCGCTTGCCGACCAGCGGGCCGATCTTGCGATGCTTGAACATCCACGGCATGAGATCGCCGCCTGAGCCGGCCTGCTCGTTGATGATCATCACCTTCGGCCCCCAGATGCCAGCCCCGGGACTCGTGAAGGGCACGCGGTCGCCGGCCACGTTGTTGAAGTAGCCGTCGAAATCGCGCTGCAGCACGTCGATGATGTAGTCGGCCGCGGACCCGCCGCCATTGAAGCGCTCGTCAATCACCGCGCCCTGCTTGTCCTGCTGCGCGAAATAGTAGCGGTTGAAGCTCGTGTACCCCGGCTGACCGGTGTTGGGCAGGTGTACATAGGCCAGCTTGCCATTCGACAGCGAATCCACCGTGCGGCGATTGTGCTCCACCCATGCACGCGACCGCAGCCCCTGATCGCTTGCCACCGGAATCACCGTGACGCGGCGGGCGCCGTCAGCCGAGGGTTTGTCGTTGACGGTCAGCACGGTCTGCCGTCCGGCCGTGCCGTCCAGCAGGCGGTAGAGATTGTCCGGCGCGCGCAGCTCCTCGCCGTTGACCGCGATCACGTAGTCGCCCACGCGCACCTCCACGCCCGGCACGGCGAGCGGCGCGCGCAGCTCGGTGTTCCAGCTCTCGTTGTCGTAGATGCGCGTGATGCGGTAGCGCCCCTGGTCGATCGTGAAGTCGGCGCCCAGCTGGCCGCCGGTGTTCGACGGTACCGCCGGCATGTCACCGCCACGCACGTACGAGTGGCCAATCGCGATCTCGGCGCCCATCTGGTCGAGCAGATAGTTGAGGTCGCTGCGGTGGTTGACGTGCGGGAGCAGCGCGCCGTACATCGTGCGCATCCGCGGCCAGTCCGTGCCGTGCATGTTGGGCACGTACAGGTAGTCGCGCTGGTTCCGCCATCCTTCGTTGAAGATCTGCTGGAACTCGAGCTTCGGGTCGATCCAGGCACGGAGCGACGCATTGATGCGGCCGCTCCCGGCCTGCGGCGGACCGCCGGTGGCGTCCACGATGAACAGCGAGGGACCCGCCGCGCCGCCCGCTCCCGGCGGACCGCCGCCGAAGCCGCCGCCGCTGCGATACAGCAGCTTGCGCCCGTCCTGGCTGACGTCGAAGTCGGCGATGCCGGTCAGGAAGACCACGGCGCGGCGATCGCGCAGCTGGTAGCGATGCAGCGTCTGTCCACCACCCGCCGCACCCGTTCCCGACGCCGGCACGGCTTCGCTGAGGAACACGGTGCCCGCGACCCCCGCGTGCAGCTTGGTGTAGCCGCGCGTGGCGACCCCGGGAACGCTGATGATGCGCGACGCGAGACCGTCGAAGTCGATGGTGACGGTGACGGCAGGCCGCGCCGCGGCGGGTGCGGCAGCAGGGGCTGCCGGCGCTCCTTCGGCCGCGGGGGCATCGCCGCTGCGCGCGGGACGCGCCATCGCAGCCGGCGCCCCCGTCTCCTCATCGCTCTCCGGCAGCAGCGGCGTCGGCTCGCCCTTGGCGAGAATGGCGAAGTACAGCCCGTACGTCGTTTCGAACGGATAGTTGGTCATGTCGAGCCATTGCGACTTCAGCCCGAAGTCGGTGCTCGCGAGGAACCAGAGATACTTGCCGCTCGCGTCCCACGCCGGCCACGAGGCGTCGGAGAGGCCGTCCGTCACCGGCTTCGACGCACCCGTCTCCACGTTCACGGCCACGATCTGCTTGTAGAGCGAGTTGAGGTGCCGCACGTACGCGATCCACTTCGAGTCGGGGCTCCACACGGGATTCATCGTGCGCGCGGGCACCATCCATGGATCCGCACCCATCACCTTGGCCTGCCCGCTCGCCACGTCGAGCACCCACAGCTTGAGGTCGGTGTCGGTGTAGAGGATCCGCCTGCCGTCAGGGGACCAGGCGGGCGTGTAATAGTGCTTGTGGTTCGGCAGCGTGATCTCGCGCGGTGGCGTGAGGCCGTCGGCCGCCTCGATGTACAGCTTGTACTCGCCGCTCCGGTCGCTGAAGTACGAGAGGGACTTGCCGTCCGGGCTCCACGCCGGGTCGCGCTCCGCCGAACCGCTCGACGGCGCGACGTTGCGCACGTCGCCCTTCTCGGCGGGAATCGTGAACACCTCGCCGCGCGCCTCGACGGCGGCGCGCTTGCCGGTGGGACTGAGCGCCATGTTGCCGATGCGCGCGCTCACGTCCTTCCATCCGGCCATCATCCACGGGAAGTCGCCCGTCGCCGAGATGTTGACGCGGTGATGCTTCCCCGTCCGCGGATCGAGCTCGTTGATGAATCCCGCCTGCTCGAAGACCACCACCCCCGCGGCCGCGTCCAGCGTCTTCACGTCAAAATCGGCGAAGTCCGTCGCCTGCGCGAGTCTCTTCGCCTTGGTGTCGTACGACCAGACGTTTGCCACGCCATCGCGATCGGAGATGAAGTAGACCACGTCGCCGAGCCAGGCCGGCTCCACGTCCTTGGAGTCGGTCCACGGCGGCGTCTCCACGTCGAGCGTCTTGAGATCGGCAATCCAGATGGGGCGGTTCTGGCCGCCGCGATAGTTGCGGCGCTCCTCGTCCCAGCTGGGGTTCATGCGGTAGGCGATGCGCTTGCCGTCCGGGGAGATGCGCCCCTGATAGCCGCGATAGATGTTGAGATAGGTTTCCGGCCCGCCATCCAGCGGCGCCGTGAAGAACTTCGGCGCGGCCGACGGCCCGAATGTCTCGCGGGTGGACGCGAAGAGCACGGCCTTGCCGTCCGGCGTCCATCCCTGGACGAGATCCGGCGAGGAGTTCCAGGTGAGCCGCCTCGGCGTTCCGCCCTCCACCGGCACCACATACACGTCCGTGTTGCCGCCGTACTCGGCGCTGAAGGCAACCAGGGCGCCATCGGGCGAGAGCTTGGGATTCTGCGTCTCGCCCTGGAAGGAGGTGAGCCGCCGGGCCACGCCACCGGCACGCTCCACGACCCAGATGTTCTGCGCATAGGCGAAGGCGATGTGCTTGGCGCTCACCGACGGCGAACGGAGCATGCGCGTCTGCGCTGGCAGGGCGCTGGCCAGGCAGAGCCCGGCGGCAATCCACGAGAGACGGAATCGGGGCATCGGAGTCGTGGCTGGGGTCCGCGCAGCAGAGGCCGCGCACGGGGTGGTCGTCCTCAAGATTCGCGAGCAACCACGGCGCCGGCTAGGGGTAGAGGTGACGCGCGACACTGGCGCCGGGTAGGTCGCGTATGGAAGCTTCAGGTTGAACCTCCCGTGGTCCCCCGCCACTCTCGCTCCCCGAGCCACGCATGCCAATGGCACCCGATTCGCCCTTCTTTCTGAGCCGACGGACATTTCTCTCAGTCGCCGCGTCGAGCGCGGCGGGTGCGCTCGCGGCGTGCGCGATTCCCGGCATCACCGATATCAAGTTCGAGGGGAGCACGCGTCTCGGTTCACGCCCCGGGACACCGACGAGCGCCGGCCCGCTCGGCCTTCGGCGCCTTGGGCTCGGTGGCAGCATCGATGGATCCGTCTACGTACCGGCCTCGTACAATGCCGCGACGCCCGCCCCGCTGGTCCTGCTTCTCCACGGAGCCGGCGGCAACGCGGCGGATTTCATCACGCCGTTCATCGCCGAAGCCGACCAGACGGGCCACGTGCTCCTCGCGGTGGACTCGCGCAAGCAGACGTGGGATTTCGCCGGCGGGACGTTCGGCCCGGACGTCATTTTCATCGACAATGCCCTGACCGACACGTTTGCGCGCTACCGGATCGACGCGCAACGCGTGGCAATGGCTGGCTTCTCCGACGGCGCCACGATGTCCCTGGCGGTGGGACTCTCCAATGGCGACCTGTTCAACCAGGTCGTGGCCTGGACACCCGGCGCGCTCATTGACACGAAGCACCGCGGCGAACCCGACATCTTCGTCTCCCACGGCTATCTGGACCCCATCTTCCCGATCGGACCCAACGCCCGGGTGATCGTCAATGAGCTCCGCAAGCAGGGCTATCACGTCGAATACCGCGAGTTCAACGGAGCGCACGTGCTGCCGGCGGACATCATGCACGAATCGATGGTCTGGATGGCGGCGGGCTGACCCGCGGGCGGCCTCCCGATAGGGCCGAGCGGTTCAATGATGAAGGGGTGCTGCGTCCTCCGCACGTGCATCACGCACCACCGCTCGCGGGGCGGTGGCGTCGCGCCCCGCGCTAGCGCTCGCCGCCGTTGGCCCTCTTGCCGCCGAAGAGGTAATAGCTGACGCCGACCGCCAGCCGGTTGAGGTGCGACGCGGTGTGTCCGCGATCATCGGTGTAGCTGACAAGGGTCCACAGCACGCCGGCGTCCACGGCAATCCGCGATGTCACTGCCAGCTGGCCAGTGACTCCCGCCGTCGGCTCCATGCCGTAGAAGAGAAAATCGCCCACGTCGTCATCATCGGCTGACGTCGACACGCGCTTGGACAGCCCCGCCGTCAGGTACGCCTTCGCCGGCCCCGCCTCGATGTAGGACAGCCGCCCGAGGAAATCCCATTGGCCGAGATCAACGTCTTCCGTCTTGACGCCTCGGATTGACTTGTCGCGGATCACGAGCACACCAAAGGTGCGGCTGAACCACATTCCCGCGTGCATGCCATACCCGGACCCGAACTCGACGGGACCGCCGTTCTGCCGCTCGCGCTGGTTGGTGAACGACGCACCCGTCGCGTGTGCGCCGAAGAACATGCCTGCCTGCGCGCCCGCTGGCGTGGTGACGAGCAGCATCGCAGCGGCGATGGCGGCCAACGTTCTCTGCATGCGCACTCCCGTCCTATGATCGTGGGGACGTCGAGGGGGCACGTTTCGTACCCGGGTGCCGGCCGATCGATCCACACTCACCATGCAAACGCAGCGCACCCCGCGACGGCCATCGTCGCGGGGTGAGTGCTGTATCCGTGTCATCCGTTCCGAATCCGCGTAATCCGCGGCAAGCAGTTGTAGTTCTCGTGCCTGTCCCGAACTAGGGCGCGATCTGGTGCGCCATCTCCGCCACGCCGCCCCGCGTGCTCAGGTATCGGACGGTCAGCTTCTTCGCCGCCTCCGTCGGACCCGCCTTCACGCGCAGCGTGACGACCTTCGTCTCGCTGCCGTTGACCCAGAAGTCGGGGACACGGCCGATGATGCTCGTGCCGGGAGCCTCGCCGCGGAGCGTGAGCATGTCGGGACGCACGATCTTGACGCGCTTGGCCATCTCCAGCGCGGTCGGCAGCCGCCCGTTGTTGCGGAGCGTCACCTTCACCTCATGCGTCGCGGAATCCGCTGCGACCTTGGCACTCTTGGCGAGCTTCACGGGCGCCGACGTCACGCCTACGATCTCGACGTGCGGGAGCGACATCGCGAGGTAGAGGTTGAACATCGCCTGGTTGCGCGCCCACTTCTCGAGCCATTCGGGCGGCGCGTTCTGTGACCAGAACTTCGGGTTGTAGCCGCCGGCCTCGACCTCGCCGAGCGTGCCGCCGGCGTTGAACTTCGTCCACGGCTTGAAGCACTTGCCGCCGTAGTCCTCGTCGCAGAACCGCAGCACCTCGTACTCGTCGATGCGCCCGTCCTTGTTGTAGTCCTTCTCGCGCCCGCCATTCCAGAGCTCGTCCCCGTACCAGATGACGCCGTACTGGAAGTAGCCGAAGTCCGGCCCGTGGCCGAAGAGCGGCGACGGACGCGCCGAATCGCCGGTGAACGGATTGATGGGCACGCGGGTGTTGTACGTGCGATAGACGTCGCCGGCCCACGGGTAGCCCGTCTTGGCAATGCCCACCGAATCAAAGTGCTGGTAGAGCTTGAGGTCCGACGGATACAGGCACTCCTTCTCTTCGCACGTGGACGGGGCGCGCAGCATCATCGGCACGGCCGTGTCCATCGAGTTGGCGACGCCGACGTTGGGGTGCGACATGAGGAACAGGACCACGGCCCGCGTTTCCGGCTCGGAGAGCGGATATTCGCCCGCGCCGCCTTGCGTCCAGCCGCGTCCGGTGGCCTCACGCATCGGGCGCCAGTTCTCCGGGTAATTGCGGTGCAGGTCGAGGCCGCCAATGCCGTCCTCGTTCACGCGGCCGTCGCCATCGTTGTCCACGCCCTCTGGGAGCAGGAGGTAGTCGCCCTTCCCGGCGCCGACGCGGCGCATCAGCCGGCCCTGCTTGTCCAGCGAGTCGATCACCGCGTCACCCTTCCCCGCGCCCACGTACTTGCGCAGCTGCCGGATGAACCCATCGCCGTCGAGGTCTTCGGGCGGATCCTCATCGAGCAGTCCGTCGCCGTCGTCGTCGTACGGCCGCACGGTGCTGCGATTGGCCTGCGCCGTCAGGCGATACATGTCGCTGCCATCCGGGTTGTTCATCGGACGGATGTAGATGGCCCGCGTGTTGAGCAGCGCGGTGACGTCCGCGTCCTTGCCGTAGTTCTCGATGAGGTACCAGGCCAGGTAGAACGCGCTCTCGGTGGCGGTGATCTCGCCCGAGTGGCGTCCGCCCTCGAAGAACGCGGCCGGCTTGTCGGTGTCCTTGCCCGACTTCTTGTTGGTGAGCGTCAGCTGCCAGATGTCGCGGCCGCCGAACGTCTTGCCGACCGTGTACAGTTCCACGAAGTCCGGATGGTCCTTGGCCCACTTCCGCATCCACTCCTCGATCTCGATGCTGGTGTGGTAGTGCTTGAAGTCCATCTGGCCGGCGACCACCGGCTTCACCTGCTCGTAGTTGGTCAGAGGGAACGCGCTCGTGCCGGAGCGCACGCCAGGCACGACGAGCACCTTGGGCGGGCCCGACGGACCCTCGGAGCGCGGGGCGCCGCGCTGGGCGGCGGTGGGTGCGGCGGCCAGCACGAAGGCGGCCGCGAAGAAACTGATGGAACGCAAGGTCATAGCGGGAACCCGAGTCGGGGTGATCACCGTGGCCGGCGAGGAGCTGCCGTCACCGGTGCTACGCGCTGGGGGGCGCTGATGCTGGACGGCTATGGCGCGGCCGCGAAGGCGCGGACCCGCACCGGAGCGACCGATTCGACGAACTCGTCAATTGTGACACGAAGTCGCTCGACCCGCACTGCCTGATCGACCCGGTCGAGCTTGCAATAGCCAATGGTCTGGCCTTCGGCGAGCATGCGCCAGTCGCCGCCGGTGTGGCCATCCACGCGATAGCGGGCCACCTGCTGGCCGTCCTCAATGCGCTCGGCGAGCCGGATGACGCCGAGCGGCGTCGGAGACGGCAGCGACGCCACCCCTTCGAGGCGCCCGCCCGTCGTGGCGCGCCACGTCCAGTCGAGCGCCGGCACCTCTCGCGCGAAGAGCGCGTCGCGCGCGTCGCGGAATTCGCGCAGCCGCCGCACGTCGGCGTCGGCGATGAGTCCGTCGCGATTCGGCGGGACGTTGAGCAGGAGCTTGCTGTTGCGCCCGACCGACGAGAACCAGATGCGCATCAGCGCATCGACCGACTTCACCTTGGCATCCTCCGACGGGTGGTAGAACCACCCCGGCCGGATGGAGACGTCGGTCTCGCCCGGACGCCAGACGGTTCCATCGCGGTCGCCGTGCTGCAGCGAGCGGATGATCTCGGGGCCGTCCACGCCGGGGGCGGTGACGATGGACGGATCCACGGTGGACCAGTTCGGGTCGCCGGCTGATCCGATCTCGTTGCCGATCCATCGGACGTCGGGTCCGGCATCGGAGAACATCACCGCGTTCGGCTGGAGCCGGCGCACCGTGGCCCAGGTGCGCGGCCAGTCGTAGACCTGCTTCTTGCCGTTCGGCCCCTCGCCGTTGGCGCCATCGAACCAGACCTCGGCGATCTCACCATACTGCGTCAGCAGCTCCGTGAGCTGCGCGATGAACATGTCGTTGTAGCGCGGCGAATCGCCGTAGACCGCGGCGTTGCGGTCCCACGGCGAGCAGTAGAGTCCAACGCGCAGTCCCTCGGCGCGCGCCGCGTCGACGCATTCGCGCACGACGTCACCGCCGCCGCCGCGCCACGGGCTCGAGGCCACCGAGTGCGCGGTGGTCCGGGTGGGCCAGAGGCAGAACCCGTCGTGGTGCTTGGCGGTCAGGATGACGGCGCGCGCGCCGGCCTCCCGCGCCACGCGCGCCCACTGCCGCGCGTCGAGCGCGGCGGGATTGAAGATCCTCGGGTCTTCCTTGCCGTCGCCCCACTCGCGGTCGGTGAACGTGTTGACGCCGAAGTGCAGGAAGAGCGCGAACTCGTCGCGCTGCCAGGCGAGCTGGGCGGCGGTCGGCCGGGGGCGATCGAGGCGCGCTTGCCGCGTCGCCGCGCGTGGCGCCGCACCCATCGTCCTGGCAGCGAGCGGTCGCGCCCCGACGGCAATAGCCGCCGCGCTGGTCAGAAGCAGCGTGAAGTCGCGCCGCGACACCGGCCCGCCTTTGTGATCGCGTCTCATCTCGGCGCTCCCCGCGTTTGCAGACTTCCCCTCAGTCGGATGTCGCGCGACGACGCGCCGACATAGAGAATGACCTCACCGCCCCTCACGGCCTTCGCGCCGCGGGCATCCCTCGTCGCGAGCAGGCGCGCGGGCAGGGACAGCTCCACGGTGCGCTCCTCTCCCGCCTCCAGCGTCACGCGCGCGAAGCCGCGCAGCGCCAGCACCGGCTGCGCCGTCGCGGATGTGACGTGACGGACATAGAGTTGCGCGACTTCGTCGCCGACACGCTGCCCGTCGTTTCGCACGGTGAATCGCACCTGCACCGTCTCGCCGTCCCGGGCCTCGCGGTGCGACAGGGTCAGGTCTCGATAGGAAAACGAGGTGTACGACAGCCCGTATCCAAACGGAAAGAGCGGCTGCCCAGTGAGGTCGACGTAGTCGTCACCGCGCCCGGTGGGGAGGTGGTCGTAGACCAGCGGCAGCTGCCCCTCGCTCCGCGGCACCGTGTACGGAAGGCGTGCCCCGGGATTGGCGTCGCCGAGGAGCACGCGCGCCAGCGCCTCGGCGCCCCCCTCCCCCGGATAGAACGCCTGCAGCAGCGCGCCGACGCGCTCCAGCCATGGAGAGGCGATCACGGCCCCGCCAGCGAAGACCAACACCACCACCGGCGTGCCGGTGGCGGCGACGCGCTCGATCAACTCCTCTTGCCGCCCGGGCAGGCGAAGCGACGCGCGGTCCTGGAATTCGCCCTCGGTGACGCCGACGGTGATCACCGCGGCGTCGGCGCCGCGCGCAATTTCGACCGCCTGCGCAATGCGCGCCTCGCTCGAGTCGGCGGCACCAGCCGTCCAGAGCAGGCGCACGCGTCCCGTGCCGGTGGTCTGTCGGTACTCCAGCCGCGCGGGGTGACGCCCGGGCGTCAGCGTCGACGCGAGGGCACGCCGTCCGAACGAGACCTTGCGCCACGCGTCGATGACGAGCGAGTCGCCGATGAACAGGCGATAGCCGTCGTCGCCCTCGACGGCGAGGAGCGCACCAGCGGCCGGCACGTCCACGAACCCCGTCCAACGCACGGAGTACCAGTCGCTGCCGAGTCCGCGCGTCGGACGGTTGAACGTCCACTGGAAGTCCAGCGACCCATCCGTGCGCATCGCCGCCGGGCTGCCCTGCAGGTCGGGACCATCGAAATACTCCGCTCGCAGACCGGGCGCGCGTCCGCCTGCGGAATCGTGAGAGAGGGCTGTCGCGCTGACCACGCGCCACGCAGTGGCGTCACGCCCCGGACCCGGGGCGTGGCGCACCGTGCCGCGACCCGCCATGCGCGCGCGGAGTTCGTCCACGAGCGACACCGGGCGACGGGCCCGCGCGCTGTAGCCGCCGAACGGCAGGGAGACTGCCTCCTCGCCGATGACGGCGAGGTCTCTCGCCCCCGCCTTGAGCGGCAGGGTGCCGCGTTCATTGCGGAGCAGCACGATTGAACGCTCCGCCGCATCGACGGCGAGCGCGTGCGCTTCGTTCCGGCGCGCTCTGCTGCGGACGGTCACGGTATCCGCGTATGGCTGCTCGAACAACCCCAGCGCGAACTTCAGTCGCAGGACGCGCGCCACTGCGGTGTCGACCGCGGCACGCGGCACAAGGTTGTCGCGAAATGCCGGCCAGAAGAGCGGCGCGTCGCCTGCGCCGCCCTGGAAGATGACGTCGAGCCCGGCGCGCACGGCCTGCGCCGCGGACTCCGGATAGTCCTTCGCCGTGTGGTGCAGCACGCGCGCGCCGCCCACCGCGCTCGCGTCGGAGATCACCACGCCGCTGAACCGCCACGCCTCGCGCAGCGTGCGCGTCAGCAGGTCGCGGTGCATCGATGCCGGCACGCCATTCACGCTGTTGTACGACGACATCACGGAGCGCGCACCGCCCTCCTGGATCGCCGCGCGAAACGGCGGGAAGTACAGATCCTCAAGCGTCGCCGCGTCCGTCGCCACTGGATAGCTGTCGCGCCCGCCATCTCCGTGGTTCGCCACGAAATGCTTGGGCGTTGCCACCACGCCGGCGCGCTCAAGCGCGCGCGTGTAGGCCACGCCCATGGCCGTGCTGAGCCACGCGTCCTCGCCGTATGTCTCTTCGACGCGACCCCAGCGCGGATCGCGCGCGAGGTTGATGACTGGCGACAGCAGCTGGCGCACGCCGCGCTCGCGCGACTCGCGCGCAATCTCGACCGCCACGCGGCCGACCAGCGCCGTGTCCCACGTCGCCGCCAATCCGATGGCCTGTGGGAAGATCGTAGCCCCATCCTGGAGGAGGCCGTGCACTCCCTCCTCGAACAGGATGGCCGGCACGCCAAGTCGCGTGCGTTCGACGAAGAAGCGCTGCGCGGCATTCGCCAGTCGTGCGGCAGGCCGTGGGGCGTCGTCGCGCCCGTTGGCATCCTCCGGCAGCTCGCGTGCCGCGAGCAGCTGCACGCCAAACGCCCCCTTGGCCCAGGTCGCGCTGTCGCCGGTTGGATCGCCCGGCGCCATGTACAGCTGCCGGAACTTCTCCTCGGGCGTCATCGCGCGCAGCAGCAGTTCGGCGCGACGCGACACGGGGAGCGCCGCATTCATCCACGGGCGCGCCGTCGAAGGCGGCGACTCGCGCGCTGCGCCCGGTCGCACAGATGGCGGCGGAGGCGCGGACTGCTGCGCCACTGACGAACGCGCCGCCCCGGCATGCGCCGCCGCGGCCAGCGCGAGTCCCGCGACGAGGCTACGCACGCGACAGCGCGAGAATCGCCTGCCACTCCGCCGGCGTTACCGGCGTCACCGAGAGCCGCCCGATCCGCAGCAGCGCCATCTGCGCGAGCGCCCTGGCCTTCTTGATCATCGCCAAGGTGACTGGCGTCGGCAGCGGCTCAACCGCGCGCAGGTCCACCATGAACCAGGTCGGCTTCGCGGGCGACGATTCCGGATCGTAGCCCGGATGCGCCGGGTCGAGCGCAGTGTGATCGGGATACGCCTCACGCTGCACTTCACAGATGCCGACGATCGCCGACGGCTCGGTGGTCGAGTGATAGAAGAAGACCAGGTCGCCGTGCCGCATGCCGCCGCGCAGGAAGTTCCGCGCGGCATGGTTGCGCACGCCATCCCAGTGCGTCGTCTGGTTCGGCGCGCGCACCAGGTCGCTCCACCCGAACGTCTCGGGCTCCGACTTCACCAGCCAATAGCGCTTTTCGCCATTGGAACGCGGGAGGAAGCACTTCCCCCACGGTCCTCCTTCGGGCGTGGAGAACTGTGACGGCGGCACGGCCTCGCGCGGCTGCACCGCAGGCTTCCGTGCCGCGGGCTTCTTCACCGCGGACTTCTTCGCAGGCGGCCGCTTGGCCGCCGACGTCTTGGCCGCCGGCCTGGGCGGTGCCTTCTTGGGCGGTGCCTTCTTGGGCGGTGCCTTCTTGGGCGGTGCCTTCGTGGCTGTGGCCTTCCTGGGTGCGGCCTTCTTCTTCACGGGTTTCTTCACCGCCGCCTTCTTCGCACGCGCCTTCACCGGCCGTCCGCCGTCTGCCGTCCGCCGTCTGCCCTCTGCCGTTTGCCGTCTGCCCGTCATGCGATCCCCTTGGCAATCGCCTTCAGCACCGCGTCGCCGAACGTGTCGATCTCGTCCACGCTCGTGTACACGCTGGGCGTGATGCGGATGCCGCTGAATTCGGGATGGCCAATGGGGGTCGTGACAATCTTGTGCTTGTCGAGCAGCCAGCCGCCCAGCTTGCCCGGATCGATGCCGTCCACGCTGAACAGGCAGATGGCGCCGGCACGGTCGCTGTCGAGCGGCGTCAGCACCTTCACGCGGTCGCTCGAGGCGAGCAGGCGCTTGGCCCAGCGGTCCCGGAGATAGCGCAGTCGCGCGATCTTGCGGTCCGCGCCGATGCCCCGGCTGAAGGCGAGCGCCGCGGACACGGCGTTGAAGTTCGCCTGCGGGTGCGTGCCGATCTCCTCGTACTTCCGGATGTTGGCGCGATTCCCCTCGGTGGAGCCCATCAGCGACCAGAGCTGCGGGATCTTGGCCTTGCGCACGTACAGGAAACCGGTGCCGATCGGGGCGTGCGTCCACTTGTGCAGCGACGTGCCGTAGTAGTCGACGTCGAGCTGGTCGCGCGAGAACGGGAAGTGGTTGAACGCGTGCGCCCCGTCCACGAAGACCTCGATGCCGAGCGGCCGCGCCATCTGCACGATCTCGCGCACCGGCAGGATCTGGCCGGTGAGGTTGGTGATGTGCGTGACCTCGATGACCTTCGTGCGCGGCGTGATCGCCTTGCGGAACTGCTCCACGATGTACTCGTCGCTCGGCGGCGGCACCTTGAAGGAGATCTGCTTGAGCACGATCCCCTCGCGCGCCACGCGCTGCTGCCACGACGTGATCATGCGCGGGTAGTTCTGGTTCGTCAGTAGGACCTCATCGCCGCGTTTGAGGTCGATGCCGAAGATCATGACCTCCAGCGCCTCGGACGCGTTGCGCACGACGGCCATCTCCTCCGGGTCGCACCCGAAGTCGCGCGCGAGATCGCGCCGCGTGCTCTCCATCCGCGGTTCGAGCACCCGCCACATGTGCTCCACCGGCAGTTCGTTCGTGAACTTCAGGTCGCGGATCATCTGCTCGAGCACATGACTCGGCGTCGGCGAGATCCCCCCGTTATTGAGGTTGATCATCGTCCGGTCAGCGTCGAATGCGCGCTGAATCTGCGCCCAGTACAGTTCGTCGTCGGCCAGCGCGGCGGGGGCGCGGTCGCCCGCCAGGACGTTCGCCTTGAACAGCTGCTCCATGGCGTTCGCGCGAAACGCAGGGAGCGTGACACCAGCGGCAGCGAGACCGCTCAGGAATTGGCGGCGTTCCATAGAGGCAGACGGTGGACGGTGGACGGTGGACGGCAGACGTGGGCCTAATATGCGTCGCAACGCGTGATGCGCCAGCCAAGCGACATCGACCGTCCGCCGTCTCCCGTCTCCCGTCTCCCGTCTCCCGTCTCCCGTCTGCCCCTACGGCACCACGACGAGCCCCGCCTCCCCCCCGAACTCGTCCGTCACCTTCGTCAGGTTCGCCGGCGCGCGCCACTGGCTTCCGTTCACGCGCACGGCGACCCGCTGCGGCCCCGGCGGCAGGTGCACCTGCAGCTCCCACGCGTCGAGCACCCACTGCATGGGCACGGGCTGCCAGCCGCTGAACGACCCGTAGGCCTCCACGCGCGCCGAGGAGCTCGCCAGCACGCGGATGGTCATGGTCGCCCCGCCATCGGGATCCTGCCGCGTCATCGCGATGGCGCCGTACTTGTCGATCTGGAGCACCGCGGGATCCCGCCGCAGAAACAGCACCCGCACGGAGGCCGAGAGGAACTTCGCGTCTGGGAGCGCGCGCAGCGGGTCGGCGAGCTGGCGGCCGCCCGACACCGTGAGGGCCACGACGGGCGACAGGTAGAAGGCGGCGGCGAGCTGGAAGGCGCGATCGTTGACCTTGGTCGTCACGCCCTCGCCGGAGCGGATCGTGCCGATGGCCGCGACATCGAAGGCGGAAAAGGTCTGCTGGACCGTGACCGTCGCGTCCCGCACCACGTACGCGCCGAAGGGACGCCGGGACGGCAGGCTGCTCGCCGAGAGCAGGTCGGTGTCGAGCGACCGTGTCCGCACCGCCGCGATCGTTCCTGATGTCCGCTTGTACTCACCCCATGCGCCCACGTCGTAAGCGGACGACCGGAAGTTGTCGCCCGTCCGGTTCGTGACGCTTGTGGCAGCGCCCGCCCAGACTCCGTTCATCCCGCGGGCGCGCTGCACCCGCGTAAAGGCGGCGCCGTTGCCGCCGCCGGTGAGCGTCTTGAGCCCGAAGACGGCGCCCGCGACGCCCGACTCGACGCGCCAGTTGGGTCGCTTGGCGAACTGGTAGCGCATGGCCAGCAGGCCCTGCGCGGTGTCGATGGAGTCACGCGCCGCGGTCACCGTGCCGCTGGCGGTGGTGACGAACCGCTCGTTGATACGGCGCCACGTGACGCCCATCAGGGCGGCGGTGCGCGACCGATTGCCCGCCTGCCGCACCGAGGCGGCGCCAGCTTCCACGCGAATCTCATCAGGGGCCTGCGCCGCCGCACCATTCAGGGCGACGATCAACAAGCAAGCGGCGGCGGGACCCCTCATCGCATGGGCGTCACGGCCTCCGCGGACTGGTGAACGCGGACGCGGCGGGGGCAGGTGGCAGGAGCGACATCACCCCGCGGGCGCGAAGATCCAGTGCAGCTTCCGGCGCCCAGCCGGCGGCGACGTCGCCTTGGACCGACTGCGCGAGCGCGTACAGCTGCACGTTGGTGGCCCCACGCTTCATCAGGTCAGTGACCGTCTGGGCGGCGCGGTCGGCCGGCAGTCCCTTGGCCACGAGCTCCGTGAGCACGCCAAGGGGGAGGGCCAGCGACCGGTGGGGCCAGGCCGCGCGCATCTTCTTCAAGATGGGCGCAGGGACACCGACGTAGAGCGCGTCGGCGCCGGCAGCAATCTCGTCCTCGCTCGGATTGGGCGCGAGCTGGTCGCGCGCAACCTGCAGCCGCTTTCCAAGGGCGGCGACGGCGTCCGTGATGCGCTTCGGCGTTGCCCGCTTGGCGATCCCCTCGTTGGCCTTCGCAATCAGCAGGCCCTCGGGGAGCCCGATGGCGCGCGCGGCCACCACCTCGCGTTCCACGGCGCGGCGAAGCCCGAGGTCGGCGGAGGCGTCAAGGCGAGCCACCTGCGCGTGTACCCCGGTGGCGGCGGTACCCGACGCAAGCGAAATGAGGAACAATCGGCGAAGTGTCATCACGGTGCCTGCACGATAAGTACGGAGTTTGCACGGCCGAAGTCCAGATCAGGCGCCGTCTGCGCCCGCGGATCGGTCATCCATTTGCCATTGACAACGAATGCGTAGACGTGCCGGCCCGCCGACAGCGGAACCGTGACGCTCCAGGTGCCCGGCTCGGTGCCCGGCTCGAGCGGTGTTGCCGTCTGCGACCATCCGTTGAAGTCACCCACCAGCGAGACCTGCGACGCCCGCACGTCGCGGAGCGTGAACTGCACCGGCACGGGCACCACTTCGCCCGCGGCGCGTGCCGCGGGAATCAGCGGAATGGCCTGCGCCCCCGGCTGGGCGGCGACCGGCTGGTCGCGCCCCGCGGGGTCCGTGGCTCCACGCGACAGGAACCCAAGCAGCAGCCCGGCCGCCGCCAGCGTCGCGGTGGCCGACAGCGAGAACGGCGCGGACGGCCAGGTCACGGCGCGCCACCAGCGGCGCGGCCGTCCCTCGACCAACGCCACGATCCGCGACACCAGCCGCGGATTCGGCGCGTGCCGGCGCCGAAGCGCTGCGGCCGCGCGATCAATGAGTTCGTCAGGTGCGTCGTACACGTTACCTCTCCTCCTTCAGCCGGGTGCGCAGCGTGTCGCAGGCGCGCTTCACTCGCATGCGGAGCGCGGACAGCCGCACCCCGGTAATGACCGCCATGTCCTCGTACGACAGGTCCTCCACGTGCCGCAGCAGGAAGGCTTCCCGCTGCTCGGCGGGCAGCTCCTCGAGCGCCGCCTCCACCTCTTCCAGCAAGTCCTGCGACATCCCTTCTGCCTCTGCCGCCACCGCGGGGAGCTCGCCGGTGGTCACCAGCGACTCCCGTCGCCGGCGCCGCTCGCGCACCGTCCGGCATCGATTGGCGAGGATCCGAAAGAGCCAGGGCTCAAACCGCGCGTCCGGGCGGAACTGCCCCAGATGGTCGTAGACGCGCACGAACGTGTCCTGGACCGCTTCCTCCGCATCCTCTTCCTCGCCCAGCATGTACCGCGCATACCGCAGGCATCGCACGTGGAAGAACTCCACGAGTTCAGCGAACGCCTCCACGTCCCCGTCGCGCGCACGCAACGGGATGGCGGGATCGATGTCGGTACTCGGTCGCACGGAGATCGGCTCTGCGGGTTGGATAGCCCACAATACCCCGGGCACCTGTTCCCTCGCTACCGCCTCCGTCCGCCGTGACCGCGATGCCATCACACTCCGCTTCGAGATGCCAGTCCGGCCGGCAGCTTCACCCGGTCGGATGACGCCACACAACAGACGCAGAAAGAACTCATTAACCCATTACACAACAACAGCTTGCACATTCACCGGCAGTCGCGTTCATCCGCAGATGCTCGCGAACCACCGCACTTTCAGATACCCGCGGGCACTGCCCGGCGTCACATTCATTACACGCTGGCGGCCTTTCGGCCGCGGTGACATTCTCTCAGACACCTCTCGCCCCGGAATCGTTCGTGACCAGTCTCACCGCCGACGCCCCCGCCGGTACTGCCACTCCTGCCGGCCGCTTGCCGGAGTCCCGGGATCCCGCGACGGGTGAGGTCTGGAGGCGCTACCCCGTGGCGGATGAGCAGACGGTGCGCGCCGCCGTCGCGCGGGCGCGCGCCGCCCAGACGGACTGGGCGCATCGCCCGGCCCTCATGCGCGCCGAGGCGATCCGCATCTTCACGCAGAAGCTGCTGGCGCGCCGCGAGGAGGCCGCAGTCATCGTCGCTCGCGAGAACGGCAAGCCGGTGGGCGAGGCGCTCGGTGTCGACGTGGGCGTGACACTGGGACTGGCCGATCATTTCGTCTCGGCCGCGCCGCGCTTTCTTCGCGCCCGGTGGCGTCGCAGCTCCATGCTCGCCGCCTGGCGCAAGCGCGTGACGCTCGTCAAGGAACCGTACGGCGTCGTCGGCGTGATCTCCCCCTGGAACTACCCGATGTTCCTGCCGCTCAGCTCGGCGCTCCCCGCCCTGCTCTGCGGCAACGCCGTGGTGAACAAGCCAAGCGAGTGGACGCCGGGCATCGCCGAGTTGGTGAAAGAGTGCCTGCATGACGCGGGCGTGCCACCCGACATCTATCAGGTGGTCCACGGCGCCGGGCCCACCGGCGCCGCGCTCTGCGAAGAGGTGGACAAGGTCTTCTTCACGGGCTCCGAAGCGACGGGACGCAAGGTCGCCATGGCGTGCGCCCGGCGGTTGATCCCCTGTGCGCTCGAGCTCGGCGGCAGCGACCCGGCGATCGTCCTCGCCGACGCCAACCTCGCCCATGCCGCGAGCGGCATCGCCTGGGCGCGCTTCTCCAACGCGGGACAGACCTGCGTGGCCGCCAAGCGCGTCTTCGTAGAAGCGAGTGTGCACGACGAGTTCCTCCGCCTGCTCACCGCCGCCGTCGCGCAGTTGAAGGTGGGGCCCGGCACCGACGATGCCACGGACGTCGGACCGATGATCCGCCCTGAGCAGCGCGCCACGATTGCCGCCCAGCACGCGGACGCGATGGCCCGCGGCGCGCACGAGGCGCTGCGACTCGACACGCCGGCCGGCGACTGCTACTTCCCGCCGACCATCCTCACCGACGTGGCCGCCGACAGCCGCGTGATGACGGAGGAGACGTTCGGGCCGCTCCTGCCCGTGACGAAGGTGCGCGACGTGGACGAGGCCATCGCGCGCGCCAACGACACGTCGCAGGGGTTGTCGGCAAGCGTCTGGACCAGCGACGTCACGCGGGGCGTCGCCGTCGCGCAGCGCCTGCACGCCGGCTCCGTGCTCATCAACGATGCCTGCACCTCCGCCGGCATCAGCGACGTGCCGCACGGCGGCTTCAAGGCGAGCGGGCTGGGCAAGGTGCACGGCGACCTCGGCCTGCAGGAATGCGTGCGCACGAAGGCGATTGCCGCGGACTGGTTCCAGGCGTGGCGCCAGCCGTGGTGGTTCGGGTACGGGCCTGCGCATCGCGCCGAGATCGACGCCTTCCTGCGCGCAGCGCATGGTTCCTCGCTGACCGACCGCCTGCGCGCGCTGCCCAGGGTGCTGCGACTGGTCTTCGCGCCGACGCGCAAGGTCTGACGGTGGCTTGTTGATCGCGTCGCGCTCACGCAAATTTTATGCGTGAGCGCGCTGCTATTCGGCCTCGACAACCTCATCGCCGCACTGCGCGGGGCCTTCTTCGGCTTCGCACTGGCCGTCGCACTCTTCTGCGTGCTCGATTGGATGGTGCGCACGCGCCGCATCAACCCGTTCGGCGCGTTCGCCGGCTTCCTGCGCACGACCATCCGGCCGCTCATCGCCCCCGTGGAGCGCCGCCTCCTGCGCTCCGGCGGCAACCCGGCCATGGCACCGTGGTGGACGCTCGTGGCGGTCGTGCTCGCCGGCATCATCGCCATCGAGGTGCTCCAGTTCGTGCGCGACCAGGTGGCGATCGCCGCCGGCATGCTCGGCTTCGGGATGGCCGGCGTCTACCGCCTCGCCGTGTCATGGACGTTCGAGGTGCTGCGCTTCGCGCTCATCGTGCGCGTGATCCTCTCGTGGGTGCGGCCCTCGCCGTTCGCGTGGTACGTGCGCTGGTCGTACGCGCTCACCGAGTGGATGCTCCATCCGCTCCGCGGGTTCATCCCGCTGGTGATGATGGTCGACATCACGCCGGTCGTCGCATACCTCCTGCTGGGCCTCGTGCAGGGATTCCTCATGCGGCTCGCGTGATGGCCTTCTCCGTGACCGCGCGCGAGGCGGGCGTGCGCTTTGCCGTGCACGTGCAGCCGCGCGCGAAGAAGCCGGGGATCGACGGCACGCACGGCGACGCCCTGCGCGTGCGTGTGCAGGCCCCGCCCGTGGACGGCGCCGCCAATGACGACGTCATCGCGGTGATCGCCGACGCGCTCGGCGTGCCCCGCCGTGCCGTGCGCATCGCCGCCGGGCTCTCCGCACGCCAGAAGCTCGTGGATGTTGATGGCATTGACGCTTCCGCCGCGACCGCGCGGCTGCTTACCCGATGACGATGTCTCCCCGCCACCCCACCGACTGACCGTGGCCGATCTCCTGCTTGTCGGCGCCGACGCGGCGCTCCTCGAAGGCATTGCCCAGACGCTCGCCGCCGCCGGCCATCAGGTCCTGACGGCCGCCTCGATTGACGAGGCGTCGTTCATTGCCGCGGCGGCGCCGCCGCTGGTTGCGGTCGTCGACCGAACGCTGCTGGTGACCGACGCCGACGCGCGCGCTCTCGGGCTTGCTCCCGGCGGCGCCCTCGTCGTCTTTGGCGATCCCGCCTCGCCCCTGCCCGGCCCCGTGCGCCGTACAGTGCTCGCCGAGCTTCGCCTGCCGCTTGAACGCGCGCGGCTCACGGCGCTGACGGCGCATGTGGCCGCCCGCGCGCAGCGCACGGGACGCAACGCCGCCACACCGACGCCGCCGGAGTCGCGGCCATCACTCTAGGTCCAATGGCCGGCGCCGCTTGCCTTCGGCGCGCGTCCCATTGATCATTAGAGAGACAACTGACCCTCGTGGCGATTTTCGGCAAATTGCGGCCACGTTAATCCTTCGCTAAAGCGCCAGCCCTGGGCGCCCCGTCGCCGAGGGCGTTTTTCTTCTCTCCTCCCTCCTTTCTCCACTCTCCACTCTTCACTCTTCACCAAGCCCCTGCACTCTTGCCCCACACCCCTCCGCAGTTCGACTCATCGTATCTGTCCGCCCTCGGCGAGCGCGTCCTCGTATTCGACGGTGCGATGGGGACGAGCATCCAGCGCTTCCACCTGACCGCCGACGACTTCGGCGGCGGGTCGCTGGAGGGGTGCAACGACCACCTGGTGCTCACGCGCCCGGACGTCATCCAGGCGATCCACGAGTCGTTCCTCGCCGTCGGCTGTGACGTCGTGGAGACCTGCACGTTCCAGAGCACGCCGCGCCGGCTCGGCGAGTGGGGGCTCGAGGAGAAGGCGCGCGACATCAACATCGCGGCGGCGCGTGTGGCGCGCGCCGCATGCGACAAGTTCGCGACTCCTGCCCAGCCGCGCTTCGTCGCGGGCTCCATTGGGCCCACGGGGATGCTGCCGAGTTCCAGCGATCCCGCGCTCTCGGCCATCACCTTCGCCGCGCTCGCCGAGCAGTACTACCTGCAGGCGAAGTACCTCGTCGAAGGCGGCGTGGACGTGCTCCTCGTCGAGACGTCGCAGGACATTCTCGAGGTCAAGGCGGCCATCGCCGGCTTCGAGCAGCTCTTCGCGGGGATCGGCCGCCGGCTTCCGGTGCAGACGCAGGTGACGCTCGACACGAGCGGCCGCATGCTGCTCGGCACCGATATCGCCAGCGCGATGACGACGCTCGAGGCGCTCCCGGTGCACGTCATCGGGCTCAACTGCTCCACCGGGCCGGAGCACATGCGCGAGCCGGTGCGCTGGCTCACCGAGCACGCTACGCGCCCAATCAGCTGCATCCCCAACGCGGGCCTCCCGCTCAACACCGGCACCGGCGACGCGGTCTACCCGCTCGAGCCGGCGCCGATGGCCGAGGCGCTGCGCGAGTTCGTGCAGCAGTTCGGCGTGCGCATCGTTGGCGGCTGCTGCGGCACGACGCCGGCGCACCTCGAGGCGGTGGTGCGCGCGGTGCGTGGAACAGCGGCGTCCGCTGCGTCCGCCGTGACGGCGCCTTTCGTGCCCCGCGCCCGCGCCGTCCCGCGCGTCTCGTCGGCGATGCGCGCCATCACGCTGCACCAGGACCCGGCCCCGCTCCTCGTCGGCGAGCGCGTCAACGCGCAGGGCTCGCGCAAGGTCAAGCGCCTGCTGCTCGCCGAGGACTACGAGGGCATCCTCGAGGTGGCGCGCGAGCAGGTGGACGGCGGCGCGCACGTGCTCGACGTCTGCGTGGCCGTCACCGAGCGTGGTGACGAGGCCGACCAGATGGAGCAGGTCGTGCGCCTGCTGTCGCAGTCGGTGGAGACGCCGCTGATGATCGACTCCACCGAACCCGACGTCATCGCGCGCGCCCTCGAGCACGTTCCCGGCCGCGCGCTCGTGAACTCCATCAACATGGAGAACGGGCGCAAGCGCATCGAGGCCGTCGTCCCGATCGCCAAGAAGCACGGCGCCGCCCTCGTCGCGCTGACCATCGACGAACAGGGGATGGCCAAGACCGCCGCGCGGAAGCTCGAGGTGGCCCGCAAGATCCACGACATCGTAATCGGCGAGTACGGCATGTCGGCGGACGACCTGGTCTTCGACGCGCTCACCTTCACGCTCGCCACCGGCGACGCGGAGTGGATCGACTCGGCGCACGAGACGATCGACGGCATCCGCGCCATCAAGCGGGAGCTTCCCGGCGTCCTCACCATCCTCGGCGTGAGCAACGTCTCGTTCGGCCTCGACCCCGAGGCGCGCGGCGTGCTGAACTCCGTCTTCCTGCACCATTGCGTGCAGGCAGGGCTCGACGCCGCCATCGTGAACCCGGCGCACATCACGCCGTACGCGGAGATTCCGGCGGCGGAGCGGGCGCTGGCGGACGATCTCATCTTCAATAAGTCGCCGGATGCGTTGCAGCGGCTGATCGAGCGGTACCAGCAGACGGGAGACGGGAGACGGGAGACGGGAGAGAAGGCCGACCCGACTGCGGGGATGACGCCCGCGCAGCGCGTGCACTGGATGGTGGTGCACCGCAAGAAGGAGAGGATCGAGGACGCACTCGATGCGGCCGGCGTGCGTGCACAGCCGGTGCGCGTGCTCAACGAAGTGCTCCTTCCCGCCATGAAGGAGGTCGGCGACAAGTTCGGATCCGGCGAGCTGATCCTGCCGTTCGTCCTGCAGAGCGCCGAGGTGATGAAGCGGGCCGTTAAGTACCTCGAGCAGTTCCTCGAACGGCAGGAAGGGTACACCAAGGGGACAGTTGTTCTCGCCACCGTGTACGGCGACGTGCACGACATCGGCAAGTCGCTGGTGAACACGATCCTCGCCAACAACGGCTACACGGTGCACGACCTCGGCAAACAGGTGCCGGTGAACACCATCGTGGACAAGGCCGTGGAACTGAAGGCCGACGCCATCGGCCTCAGCGCCCTGCTCGTGAGCACGTCCAAGCAGATGCCGCTGTGCGTGCAGGAGCTCGACCGCCGCGGGCTGCAGCTGCCGGTGCTCATCGGCGGCGCCGCCATCAACCGCCGCTTCGGGCGGCGGGCGATGTTCGTGGAGGGCGAGCGTGCCTACGCCCCCGGTGTCTTCTACTGCAAGGACGCGTTCGAGGGGCTCGAGACGATCGACCGGCTGCAGGACCCGGCCACGCGCGAGTCCTTCACGCAGCAGCTCATGGACGACGCGCGCAACGACGTCTTCCTCAACACGGGCGTCGGCAAGGACATCCGGGCGGGCGAGAGCGGCGGCGCCCGCTCCGACGTGCGCACCGACGTTTCCGTGCCGCGCGCCCCGTTCTTTGGCGCGCGCGTGCTGCACGACATCCCGCTCGCCGAGGTCTTTGCGCTGCTCGACCTCGATGAACTCTATCGGCTGCAGTGGGGCGGCCGCGGCTCCGGCCCGGCCTACGACCACATCGTGCGCGACGAGTTCGAACCGGCACGGCGGCGGCTCGAGGCCGAGGCGCTGCACGACGGCTGGCTGCAGCCGCAGGCCGTGTACGGCTACTTCCCCGTCCAGAGCGACGGCAATGCCATCATCGTCTACGATCCCGCCGCGTACGAAAGTGACGGGGCCGCGCTCCGCGAGATCGCGCGCTTCGAGTTCCCGCGTCAGGCGGGGCGCGAGCGGCTCTGCCTGGCCGACTACGTGCGCCCCGTCGCCAGCGACGCCGTGGACGTCATTGCCCTGCAGGTGGTGACCGTGGGCAACGCCGCATCGGCGCGCTTCGACGCCCTGCAGCAGGCGGGCGAGTACAGCGAGGCGTTCCTCGTGCACGGGCTCGCCGTGGAAACCGCCGAGGCAGTGGCGCAGTGGATGCACGCGCGCATCCGCCGCGAGCTGGCGCTCGACGGGGAGCGCGGCAAGCGCTACTCGTGGGGCTACGGCGCCTGTCCCGACCTCGACGATCATGCACAGGTCTTCAAGCTCCTTCCCGTCGAGGCCTCGCTCGGCATGACGCTGACCGAGGCGTTCCAGCTCGTCCCCGAGCAGAGCACGGCGGCCATCGTGCTGCACCACCCGGAGTGCAAGTACTATGCCGTGCGCACCGCGGCGGAGGCCTCATGAGCGCGACGCGTGACGAACTGCGGCAGCGCCTGCTCGACCCGGCGCAGGTGGTGATCGCCGACGGCGCGATGGGGACGATGCTCTATGCCAAGGGCGTCTTCATCAACCAGTGCTACGACGAGCTGAACGTGCGCCAGCCCGACCTGGTGCGCGGCATCCACGCCGACTACGTGCGCGCCGGCGCCGAGCTGCTCGAGACCAACTCGTTCGGCGCCAACCGGCCCAAGCTGCAGCACTATGGCCTCGAGGCGCACGTGCGCGAGTTCAACCTCGCCGCAGCGACGCTGGCGCGCGAGGCGGCAGGCGACAACGCGCTGGTCGCCGGCGCCGTGGGACCGCTGGGCGTGCGCATCGAGCCCTACGGCCCGACGTCGCGCGAGGAAGCGCAGGAGCTCTTTGCCGAGCAGATGCGCGCCCTCAGGGACGGGGGCGTGGACTGCTTCATCCTCGAGACGTTCAGCGACCTCGAGGAGATTGCGCAGGCGGTGAGGGCGGCCCGCGCCGTGGACCCGTCGCTGCCGGTCATCGCGCAGGTAACGGTTGGCCCCGACGGCGTCACGTCGTTCGGCGTGCCGCCGGAGGAAGCCGCGGAGACGCTCGATGAGACCGGCGCCGACATCATCGGGCTCAACTGCTCGGTGGGACCGCAAACCATCCTCGAGGCGATCGAGCGTATGGTGCCCGTCACGACGAAGAAGCTGTCGGCGATGCCCAACGCCGGCATGCCGCGCGAGGTCGGCGGGCGCGCCATGTACATGGCGAGCCCGGAGTACATGGCGAGCTATGCGCGCAACCTCATCCAGGCCGGCGTGCGCCTCGTCGGCGGATGCTGCGGCACCACGCCCGAGCACATTCGCGCCATGGTGGATGGCGTGCGTCCGCTGGTGCCGCGCCATGCGACCGTCGAGCAGTCGGCGGGGGGTGGGCGGCTGTCGCGCGTCGCCGCGCATCATGAATCGCACGCGGTGCCCGCCGTGCCGCTCGGGGAGCGCTCATCGTGGGGACGCAAGCTCGCCGCCGGTGACTTCGTGACGAGTGTGGAGATCGTGCCGCCACGCGGGGTGGAACCGTCGAAGATGCTGGCCGAGGTGCGCAAGCTGAAGGAAGCTGGCGTGGACGCCGTCAACGTGCCCGACGGTCCGCGCGCGCAGAGCCGCATGAGCGCCATCGCCACCAGCGTGCTCATCCAGCAGGCGTGCGGCATCGAGACGGTGACGCACTACGCGTGCCGCGACCGCAACCTGCTCGGCATGCTCTCCGACCTGCTCGGCGCCTCGGCGCTCGGGCTGCACAACGTGCTGCTCGTCACCGGCGATCCGCCCAAGATGGGTCCGTATCCCGACGCCACCGCGGTGTTCGACATTGACGCGATCGGCCTCACCAACCTCGTCAGCCGGCTCAATCACGGCATGGATCCGGGCGGCAACAGCATCGGTGCGCCGACGCGGTATGTCGTCGGCGTCGGCGTGAACCCGGTGGCCATCGACGTCGAGCACGAACTCAAGCGCTTCGCGTGGAAAGTGGAGGCGGGCGCCGAGTTCGCCGTGACGCAACCCGTGTTCGACACGGCGCAGCTCGAGTCATTCGTGGCCCGCATTGCCGGTGCGCACATCCCGGTGGTGGCGGGCATCTGGCCGCTCGTGTCGGTGCGCAACGCCGAGTTCCTGGCCAACGAAGTGCCCGGCGTCACGGTTCCGCCGGCGATCATTGACCGCATGCGCCGCGCGAACGAGAAGTCGAAGGACCACGCCGTGGCCGAGGGCATCGCCATCGCGCGCGAGATGCTGGAGCGCGTGCGGCCGGTCGTGCAGGGCGTGCAGGTCTCGGCGCCGTTCGGGAAGGTGGAGCTGGCGTTGGAGGTGTTCAGGGCGTAGTCGGTCCGCGCGGTGCCGTGTCATCGCCTTCCCTATGGCGATTGCTGCGGACCCGCGATACCGTGAGAATACGGCTGGCGTTGCCGCGACTGCCTTTCCGCCGCGCCGTGCCGGCCGGGCCGTTGGCCAATAGTCGATGTCACGAACCATGAAGACCGTTCGACGTGCCGCCGTGGCGGGGATGTTCTATCCGAACAACTCCACGGAACTCGAGCAGACGCTCATCGAGCTGCTGGCGCATCCCGAAGGCGTCACGCTCACCAGACCGCCCAAGGCGCTGATCGTGCCGCACGCGGGCTACATCTACTCGGGCCCCATTGCGGCAAGCGCCTATGCGCAGCTGGCCTCCTTGCGCGGTCGCATTCGCCGGGTGGTGCTGCTCGGCCCGGCGCACTACGCCTACGTGCGCGGTCTTGCGCTCCCTGACGCGGAACTCTTTCGCACGCCGCTCGGCGAGGTGCCGCTCGACTTGGCGGGCA
>CAYQCP010000011.1:0-74052 GCA_964416005.1 uncultured Gemmatimonas sp. | reverse complement strand
AGCCGAGCACGATCAGGAAGAACTGCATCACCTCGTTGTAGATGGCCGAGGTGAGCCCGCCAAGGAAGATGTAGGCGAGCACGATGGCGGCACTCGCCCAGAGGGCGACGTCGAAGTGCCAGCCGAGGAGCAGGTTGAGCAGCTTCGCCATGGCGTACATCGAGATGCCGCTCGAGAAGACGGTCATCGTGGCGAAGCTGAACGCGTTGAATGTCCGCGTCTTCTCGTCGTACCGCAGCTTCAGGTACTCCGGGACGCTGCGGGCCTTCGAGCCGTAGTAGAACGGCATCATGAAGACGCCGACGAAGACCATCGCCGGCACCGCGCCCACCCAATAGAAGTGGGACGTCATCATGCCGTATTTCGCGCCGGACGCGGCCATTCCCATCACTTCCTGCGCGCCGAGGTTGGCGCTGAGGAAGGCGAGACCCGCAATCCACGCCGGGACATTGCGTCCGGACATGAAGAAGTCGTTGGAGCTCTTCATGCCGCGCTTCAGCGCGGCACCGATCCCCACCACGAACGCGAAGTAGAGGAGAAGGATGAACCAGTCGACGAGGCCGAGCTGGATACTCTGCGTCATGGGATTGGGGACGCTCCGGAGAGGTCACGCATAAGGGCGACGGGCGCGGTGGCCGGCCCGCACTCGGAAAACCGGACGGCCTTATTGTCGTGCGCGGGAGAGGCACCGTCAAGAAAATGCCGCGCGTTCGATGGCGTTCGTCGCATCGCCTCACCTCAAGCGGCGGGGCGAGCACACGCCGTCCGCGCTACCTTTGAGGCGAATATGCGCGTCGCGCTCGCCGTCCCCTGCTATGTAGACCAGCTCCGCCCGCAGGCGGCGCGGGCCACGCTCACGCTGCTCCGCCGGTTGGGCTGCGACGTGAGCCTCGCCTTCGACGCCCCGTGCTGCGGGCAGCCGATGTTCAACGCCGGCGTTGTGACCGCCGCGCGCGCGGCTGCCGACAACTGGGCGCGCGCCTCGGCGCCGTTCGACGCCATCGTCATGCCCTCCGGCAGCTGCACGCACCACGTGCGGCACCACCTGCCCGCTTTCCTCGGCGGGGCGCAGGCGAAGCACGCCGCCAGCGTGACGTTCGAACTGTGCGAGTTCATCGCCGGTCCGCTGGCCCGGCCCACGCTCGCCGGCCGTTTTCCTCATCGCGTCGCTATGCATCTGGGCTGTCATGCCCAGCGCGGCCTTCGGCTCGGCGGCTCCTCGGAGCTGCACGAAGCCGTGTCCGGGCCGATGCACACCCTGCTCACCGGTCTCGACGGCCTCACGCTCGTTCCGCTCAACCGCCCCGACGAGTGCTGCGGCTTCGGCGGCTCGTTCGCCGTCCGTGAACCCGACGTGTCCGTGAGCATGGGGCGCGACAAACTTGCCGACGTCGCCGCTCACGACGCCGAGGTGCTGGTGAGCAGCGATCCTTCGTGCCTGCTGCACCTCGACGCCGTGGCGACGCATCAGGGCAGCACGCTGCGCACGATGCACATCGCCGAGCTGCTCGCAGAGGCCACGCGATGAGCGGAACGGGCGGCGTGCATCGCGGTCACGCGCAGTCGGCGGCAGGCTTCCTGGTGGACGCCGAGCGCGCCGCGTGGCACGACCGGTCGCTGTGGTTCATGCGGCAGAAACGCGATCGCGGCACGGCGCTCCCCGATTGGGAGTCGCTGCGACTCGCCGGTTCGGCGCTCAAGGCGCACGCGATGAGCCGGTTGGCCGACCTGCTCGAGAAGTTCGAGCGTCGGGCCACCGCCAACGGGGTCGTCGTGCACTGGGCGCGCGACGCCGCCGAACACAACGCCATCGTCCTCGGCATCCTGCACACCGCCGGTGTCACCCGCGTCTCGAAGAGCAAGTCCATGCTCACCGAGGAGTGCGGGCTGAACCCGTTCCTCGAAGCGCGCGGCATCGAGGTGGTGGACACCGACCTCGGCGAACGCATCGTGCAGCTCGCCAAGGAACCGCCCTCGCACATCGTCATCCCGGCCATTCACTGGAAGCGCGAGGAGATCGGCGCGCTCTTCCATCGCACGATGGGCACGCCGGCCGGTGAGACTTCACCCGACGCCCTCGCCGCCGCGGCCCGCGATCATCTGCGTGATGCCATGATGCACGCCGGCGCCGGCATCACGGGCGCCAATGCCATTGTCGCCGAGACCGGCGGCGTGGTGGTGTGCACCAACGAGGGCAACGCCGATCTCGGCATGCACTCGGCGCCCATCCACATCGCCTGCGTCGGCATCGAGAAGATCGTCGCCACGCGCGACGACCTCGGCGTCCTGCTCCGCCTGCTCGCGCGCAGCGGCACCGGACAGCCGGTGACCGCATACACGACGCACGTCACGTCGCCGCGACCGGGCGCCGCCATGCATGTGGTGCTCGTGGACAATGGTCGCACCCGGCGGCTCGCCGACGAGGCGATGCGGACGGCGCTGCACTGTATTCGCTGCGGCGCCTGCCTGAACACCTGTCCCGTCTACCGGCGCAGCGGTGGTTACAGCTACGGACATGTGATCCAGGGGCCGATCGGCGCGATCCTCGCGCCGGCCGTTGATCTCGATGCGCATCACGAGCTCCCGTTCGCGTCCACGCTGTGCGGCTCGTGCGGCGATGTCTGTCCGGTGCGCATCGACATTCCGGCGCAGCTGCTTGCCTGGCGTGCTCGTAGCGCCGCAGCGGGCGCGTTGCCGCGCGGGTACTCGACGATCTTCCCGCTCCTCGGCTGGGTGATGGCGCGCCTCGCGCGTTTCGAACGGGCGGCACGCTGGGCGCGGCGCGTGCAACGGTTCGTGCCGACATCGTGGCTCTCCGGCCGCTGGAATCCTTGGGCGCGTCCCGGCCGCGCGCTGCCGGTCATCGCCGGCGAGACATTCCGCGAGTGGGCGCGACGTGAGGAAAGGCGCTCATGAGCGCGCGTGCCGATATCCTCGCGGCCATTCGGTCTGCCGCCGTGCCGCCGGCACCTCCGGCGCAGGTCCCCACGAGGCTCGTCGACCGTGTGTCCGGCCTGCACGATGAGTTCCTCCGCGTGCTTACCGAGGTCGGTGGGCACGGGGTGATTCGCGCCGAGGGCCAGCCGCTGGAGTCACTGCTCGCCGAACTGTTGGGCGCCGCGCGGCGAGAGGCCATGGTACTGCGAGGGCGCTTCGCGGTCGCAGAGAATGCCGCGGTCTACGTGGATGCGGCGGATCTCAACGCACGCAATGATATCGTGCGCGCCGAGCACCTGGTGCTGATCGTGCCGTTCAGCGCCATCGTGCCGACCATGCACGAGGCAATGCGCCTGATGCCTGTCGACTCGGCGTGCAGCTGGTTCCTGAGCGGCCCCTCGAAGACCGCCGACATCGAGCAATCGCTCGTCTTCGGCGCCCAGGGTTCGCGCACGCATACGGTGATCTTCGACGCCCGTGCGTCCTGAGAAACCGTCGTCGTCGCAATGGCGCGTGACATCAGCCGCGCTCACCCTGGGCGCCAATCGACCCCGCAGCAGTTCACCGGAGCATCGTGAATACGTTGCTGCGGCGATACATCGTCTCTGAGACGCCGTCTCGCGCCACCGAGAAGTGACGCCGTACGCGATACCTGCCCTGCGCGGTTGCCAGCCTCAGGTCGAGCGGCAGCGTAACCGAATCGCCGGGCGTGAGAACGATCGCGACAGCGAGGCACGCGATCTCCCTCGGCGGAATCTCCTCCCACGTGACCCACCCTAGGCGTTCGAGGACATCGTTGCACGCGCCCAGCGCAACGGTGTCCGAGCTCCTGTTCACCATCGTCAGTCGGGCAGACCCGCCAATGCGATACTGCACATTGTCCGTGTGGAGATCCACTGCGATTTCGCTATTGGGCGGCAGCGAATCTGGCCCGAGGACGCTGTCGCTACCACAGGCGGCCATGCACGCCGCCATCAACCCCAGAAAGCAGATCGTTGCTCGTTCCATCTCGGCACCGTTGGTTGAGCCTACATCCGCCCGGCCGTGAGTTCCCGCACCACACGGTCGGCGCGATAGACGTACGCCAGCGCCTCCTGGATGGCGCGCACATCCACCATCACGTTGCGCCCGCGCTCCGGGAGATAGATGTAGTCGCGCACCAGCGCGTTGATGTTGCGGTCGAAGTTGAGCCCCACGATCCGCAGGTCCTTGGTCACCGCCGGCGATCCCGAGTTGCCGCCGTAGCTGTCGGCCGTGGAGACGAAGTTGAGCGGCGTGCCCAGGTCGAGCCCCATCGGCGGCACGCGCCAGCGATTCGGCAGCTCCCAGTCGCTCGCCTGCCCGTGGCTGCGGTTCCTGTCGTACACGCCGTAGAACGTCGTGAACGGCGCGGCCAGCGTGCCGTTGTACTCGTAGCCCTGCACCACGCCGTCGGCGATGCGCGGCGACGACGATCCGTCGGGCGGGA
The DNA here is from genome assembly GCA_964416005.1 of uncultured Gemmatimonas sp. Lineage (GTDB taxonomy): Bacteria > Gemmatimonadota > Gemmatimonadetes > Gemmatimonadales > Gemmatimonadaceae > PNKL01. The sequence continues at coordinate 69,647 of CAYQCP010000011.1, read as the reverse complement.
TCGCCGGCCCGAAGAGCTCAAAGCGGGCGCGGCCGATCTGCGCCGAGAGCGCCGCCTCTTCCACGTTGATGCGCGCCTGCTCGGCTTCGAACGCGAGCACGCTCGGCATGATCGTGTTGATGAACACCATTGCCGGGTCCGCGGCGAGTTCGCCTGCCGCGGCGCGACGGGCGCCGGCCGTGTCATTCACCGCGGTCGCCGCCAGCATCGCATCCGCCGCGTCCTGCGGCGTCTTGCCACCCAGCGCCGCGCGTGCAAACTCGTGGTTGGCGCCGTACGACGTGGCGATGTCCTCGAGCGACAGCGCGAGATAGCGGCGCTCGAGATCCCGCGCCTGCGGCCGCACCCGGGCGAGGCGCTGGCGGAAGCCGGCCACCGAGTCGGCCGGGCCGTGCTGCACGCGCCACGCCAGGTAGGCCGCCTGCAGTGTGGTGCTGCTCGCCACGGGACTGACGAGCTGCCCGAACGCGGTGAGTGCGGTGCGCGACTTCACGCGCTGCCGCTGCAGTTCCGCCATCCGGTCGAACAGCTTGCCGTACCGCGCCTTCAGCTCCGGCTTGGCCTGGATCGCGTCAATGAGCCCGCGTTCGATGGCGGAGCGCCGTCCCATGATGTTCGCGTCGCGCAGTCCCTCGAGCCGGCCGCCAATCGGCTTCCAGCTGTTCGAGAGGCCGAGCATCGTCACCATCGCGGCGGAGCGTTCGCGCTCGTTCGTGCTCCCATCGCGGAACGCCTTCAGCGCCGCGAGATGCGAGGAGAGGAAGTGCTCGGTGAACGGCAGCGCCACGTCGCGCTGGTACTCGAGCTGGCTGATCGTCGTCAGCCGGCGCGTCGCCCCGGGGTTGCCGATCACGAACACCACGTCGCCCGGCTTCGTGCCGCTCTCGCCGCCCCACGCAAAGTACGCCGGGCTCGACACCGGCTTGCCGTCGGCGCCGTAGGCGCGCATCACCGCGAAGTCGAGCGCGTAGCGCGGGAACGTGAAGTTGTCCCAGTCGCCGCCGAGGTTGGCCACGCCGAGCTCGGCCGCGACCACCAGCCGGATGTCGGTGTAGCGCTTGAAGACGTACGCCGACGACCGCGCGCCGTTGTACAGCCCGACCACCTGCACCCAGACCGAATCGCCCGGCGTCGCATACTGCGCCCGAAGCCGCGCCTGTGCCGCCGTGGTGGCCGCACGCCGTGCCGCGTCGCGCGCATCCCCTTCGGCCGCTGCGTCACCCGCCTTGTTCACCTCGTCCGAGATGTCGATCGCCGCCAGCAGTTGGTCGGCCACCATGTTCGGCAGGCGCCGCTCGTCGGCGAGCGTCGCCGCGACGAATCCCGAGTCCAGCAGGTACTCGCCCGGACGGCTGATCGCGTTCACCGAGCCGCGCACGCAGTGGTGGTTGGTGATGATCAGGCCGTTCGGTGACACGAACGCCGCCGAGCAGCCCGGAATGCGCAGCGCGGCCAGGCGGGCCCGCGCAAACCACGCCGAGTCGGCCTTGAAGCCGTACGTCGTGGAGAAGTACTCCGCCGGCGCGTATTCGAACGTCCACATCTTGCCGAGGTCGAAGCGACCCGGTGTGACGGATGACTGGGCGGGAAGGGCGGCGGCCGCGACGACCGCCAGAAGCAGGGCCCGGAGGGTGCGCATGATTTCGAATCCGATGAGGCCGCGTCACCATGGCGCGGCGATGCTTGATTCTAATGTCGCACCGGGCCGCGCGCCTTGGGAGCGCGTGCCCTAGGGCCGCGTCCAGAGTGCGACCACCGCGCAGACGCCATCGGCGCTGCGCCACTCGAACGGCGCCGACATCACGTCGGGATACGCCTCCACGGCGAGGACGCGGTCGGGGCGTGTGTTGGCGTCGAGCGCCACGACCCCCTCGACGGCGCGCACGCCATTCACGTAGACCCCGATATTCCGGCACCGCGCGCCGGTATTGGTCGTGCGCGCCTCCACCTCGGACGGCCCCAGCCGCCGGAAGCCGCGCGCATTGACCAGCAGGTCGGTCACGCGCGTCGCCAGTCGCAGGTACGGGCTTCCCGGCAGGAAGATCGATCCGCTCGCCGAGCGGCTTCGGGCCATGACGGCATCGAGCACCTGCATCACGACGTCGGCGCGCCCGGTGATGGTCACGGCATCCAGCCGCTGCGCCTGGTCGCTGACCCGCACCAGCAGTGTCGAGTTGCGTCGCGAGGTGGCGTGCACGAGCATCGAGCGCGGTTCCATGCCGATTGCCCGGAGTTCCATCACCCAGGTCCCGAACGGGACATCCAACATGGAAAAGGCACCGTCGGTGATCGGCACCTCGCGGCCAAGCGCGGCGATGCGCGCGCGGCCGCTTACGACCGGCTGCCCCCGTTCGTGCAGCACCCGACCGCGCACCTCAGCCGTCCCGGTCGTGGTAAGCGTGTCCACGAGCCAGACGTCCTGACGCAACGCACCCGATTCCGGGATCGTCAGCGGGCCGGTGAGTTCGCGGTAGCCGGGCGCGCGCACGGCAACGGACAGCACGACGCCGGACGGGACATCGCAGGTGCTGAACGTGCCTCCCACCGACACGGTGTCGGTGGTGCGCCCCGGTTCGGTGTGCATCATGCCGGAGGTCATCGCCGTGACGCTCCACGTGACCGTCACGGTCGCGCCGGGGACCGGCTGCCGGCCGCGCGCCGTGCGCACGAAACCGGCGAGTAGGGCGTGATCACTGGCCTCGCCCGCTGAATCGCGGCAGCGAAGGGCGCGCACCACCCCCGCGGACGGGATGCTCATGTCCATGCGGACCACGGAGTCGGCATCGAGGTCGACGCCCTGCACCGGCGCGTCGAGCCCGAGCAGTTCGAGCGCTTCGTGATAGAAGCCCAGTACGTACTTGCCCGAGGGAACTCCCCCCAGCGAGAAGCGGCCTTCGACGTCGGTGCGCGCCGTGAAGGGCGTCCCCGCGCCCTCACGCAGCGCCAGGTGCACCTCTGCCCCGATGAGCGGGGCCTGCGCGACGGAGTCGTAGAGGACGCCCTTCACCACGTGGGACTGGGCCGTCGCGCGCTGCGCGGCCAGCGGCGTCGCCTGGACGGACGCGCACAGCAGGAGGATCTGCGCACAGCAGAGCGTGCGTGCGAGCATGAGGGGGGCCGGGGGGGACGTTGGTCACAATCTGACGACATCGCGACAGGGATGCCAATTGGCGCCTACCAAGCGGATGCCGCAGACTCTAACTCGCGGGCGGCAGGAGGGTTCGTGTCAGCGCCCCGTATCGCTGAGCGCGCGCGCCTTCAGCAGGTCGAGGTACATCCGCTCGACCTTGGCCCGTGCCCACGGCGTGCGACGCAGGAACTTGAGGCTCGACTGAACGCTGGGGTCGCTCGTGAAGCAGGCAATGCGCACGCGGCGCCCCATGCGTTCCCAGCCGAGCTCGCTGACCATCTCGTTCAGCATGCGCTCGAGGGTGACGCCGTGCAGCGGGTCAGGGGTGCGGTGGGGGCGTTCCGGCGGCGTGTCCATGATGCCGAACGATTGCCTCGGCGACCACCTCGCGCCAGCGGGAAGCGCCGGCGTTCGGTCGCCACGCGCTATCTTTCGCCGCATGAAGCTGTGGATTGACGCCGACGCCACGCCCCTGGCGGTCAAGCAGGTCTGTTTTCGCGCCTCCGACCGCCTGAAGCTCGACACCGTACTCGTCGCGAACCAGCGCGTGCAGCTCCCCGCGGGGTACGCACGCCTTTCCTCGGTGCGCGTAGACGCCGGCCCAGACGAGGCCGATCGCTACATCGCCGAACACGCCGAGTCGGGTGACGTGGCCGTGACGGCCGACATCCCGCTCGCCGCGCTCCTCGTCCCCAAAGGCGTGGCCGTCATCGACCCGCGCGGCGAGGTCTACACCGCCGAGAGCATCGGCGAGCGCCTGTCGGTCCGCAACTTCATGGACGGCCTGCGCAGCGCCGGCGTCGAGACCGGGGGGCACGCCGCGTTCAGCGCGCGCGACACGCAGGCCTTTGCCAACGCACTCGACCGGGCGCTGACGCGGGCGATGCGCGCGCGCTGACGACGCCGGCCTAGTACCCGGCTGAGAGTCCGTGCCCCGCGGGTTCCGACACCCCGTGCCACTGGCCCCTGACGCGCATGATCGCCTGCACCCAGCCGAAGCCCATCCCGCCCGTTCGCGTCCGGATCGTGTGACCGCGCGCCTCCAGCGCCTTCACCACGGAATCGGCAATGCCCGGCACCGTGAGGTCGATCCGCTCCGGATAGTCCTGCGCGTGAAAGCGCGGCGCCTTGAGCGCGGCATCGAGCGGCATGCGGAAGTCCACGACGTTCGACACGACCTGCGCCACGGCGGTGATGATGCGGGCGCCGCCGGATGCGCCCAAGACGAGGAAGGTCGCCCCTGTGCTGTCGAGCACGATGGTCGGCGTCATGCTCGAGAGCATGCGCTTGCCGGGGACGATCGCGTTCGCTTCACCCTGCCTGAGCCCCATCTGGTTCAGGGCGCCGGGCTTCACGGTGAAGTCGTCCATCTCGTTGTTGAGCAGGAAACCCCCGCCGGTCACCGTCACCGCCGAACCAAAGCCGGTGTTCAGCGTTGTCGTCAGCGCCACGGCATTCCCCATGCCGTCCACCACCGAGAAGTGCGTCGTGTGCTGTCCGCGCACAGGATCCGGCGGCACGAGGTCCTTGGCCCGCCTCGTCATCGAGAGGCGCGCGCGAATCGCTGCGGCCGTGTCGGGCGAGAGGAACGCTGCACTCGGTATGGAAACGAAATCCGGATCGGCCAGCAGCGTGTTGCGGCGTGCAAAGGCCGCGCGCTCGGCCTCGGCTATCACATGGATGGCGTCGGTGGAGTGCGCCCCCATCGCGCGCAGGTCGAATCCGCTGAGGATATTCGCAATCAGGGCGAACGTCAGGCCGCCTGACGAGACCGGCGGCATCGTCAGCACCTCGTGCCCCCGATACGAGAACGCCACGGGCGTGCGCCACTTCGCTTCGTACTGTTTCAGGTCCTCGAGCGAGATGATGCCGCCGCCGCGCTGCATCTCCGCGACGAACTTCTCGGCCGTCTCGCCTTCATAGAATCCACGTGCTCCCTGATCCCTGATCAGGCTCAGCGTGCGCGCGAGGTCCGGGTTCTTGAAGCGCGCGCCGACCGCCACCGGCACGCCATTCGGTGCGTACAGCGCTGCGGACGCAGGCGAGAACCGTGCGACGTTGTCGTCGATATCTTCGACGAGGGCCGAGTCGGCCGTGAATCCGTTCGCGGCGAGAGCGATGGCCGGTTGCACGACATCGCGCCACGGCAACACCCCGAACTTCTGGTGCGCGGCGTACAGCCCCGCCACGCTGCCCGGCACGCCGACGGCCAGCGCCCCCGTGACGCTGCGTTCCGTTGGTTCCCCTTTGTCGTCCAGGTACATGTCACGCGTCGCGGCCAGCGGCGCGCGTTCGCGGAAGTCTAGCGCGACGGTCTCGCCGTTCACGCGCGCCAGCATCAGGCCACCGCCGCCGATGTTCCCGGCCGTCGGGTAGGTGACCGTCAGCGCGAAGGCCACGCCCACCGCGGCGTCCACGGCATTGCCGCCGCGCCGCAGGATGTTCGCCCCGACGCGCGTTGCATACGGAGACGCCGAGACGACCATCGCGCTGTCGCTGGACGCCGCCTGCCCTGCCGGTGCTTCAGTGAAGTGCTGCCGTTGGCACCCGGCGAGCAGGATGCCCGCGGCCAGTAGTGCCACCCCGCCACGCAACTCGCCCTTCAGCAATCGAACCTCCAGTTGAACTTCGTCGTCATCCCCTGCTCCCCAGCGCCGCCTTCACCCGCGCCGGCGTCATGGGCAGCTGCGTGATCCGCACGCCGGTGGCGTCGAACACCGCGTTGGCGATGACCGCGCCCATCCCCACGATCGCCGGCTCGCCGCCCCCCTGCGACGGCAGGTCAGGCGAGTCGAGGATGACGGTCTCGATCTTCGGCATCCACGAGAACTTCGGCAGGCTGTAACTCCCGTAGTTCCGGTCGAGCACTTCGCCGTTCCTGAACCGCACTTCCTCGGCGAGCACGTAGCCGAGCCCCATCATGATGCACCCTTCCATCTGCTGCGTGGCGCCTTCGGGGTTCACCACGACGCCCATGTCCTGCGCGCAGACCACGCGCACAACGCGGATGGCCCCGGTGGCGGCGTCCACCTTCACCTCGGCCATGTTCACCACATAGGTGCCTGCATCCTCGCCGAGCGCCACGCCGAAGCCGCGCTTGCTGGGACCGGGCTTGGGCGTCCAGCCGAACTTCTTGGCGCACACTTCGAGCACGCGCTGCATGCGCGGGTTCTTCAGGTTGAGCAGCCGGAACTCCACGGGGTCCATTCCCGCCGCGGCGGCCAGGGTGTCGATGTGCGACTCGCGGGCCCAGACGTTGGCGTTGGCCCCCGGCGCCCTCCACGGGCCCACGGCAAACGGATGCATGCCCTGCTGATTGCCGCCCCAGCTCCCCTTTGTCATGGTCCGGTGATTGGGCACGGCGTAGAACATCGCCGCCCCGCGTCCCCCGGACCCGATGATGTCGTTGTCCCACGACACGATGCGCTTCGCGCTATCCAGCCCGGCGCGGATGCTGATCACCGCCGCGGGGTCGAAGGTGTCGAAGAAGAACTCCTCTTCTCGGCTCCAGACGACGCGCACCGGCGTGCCGGTGGCAACCGCCAGCCGCGCCGCTTCGATGGCCTGCTGGCTGGCGCTCTTGCCGCCAAACCCGCCACCGACGAACGGCGTGATGATGCGCACCTTTTCGGGTGCGAGCTTCAGGGCGCGCGCGACCTGCGTCTGCAGCGGGAACGGTGTCTGCGTTCCCGCCCACACCGTCACCTTGCCGTCCGCGGCGACCGACGCCACGGCGGAGTGCGTTTCCATCGGCGAGTGCGCCACGTATCCCTTCCGGTACTTCGCGCTGATCACCTGTGCGGCACCCTTCTCACCCGCAGCGACATCACCGGCCGCTTCCATCTGCCGCCGTTCCACCGCGACCGATTCGAGGTGCGCGAAGATCTTCTCGTGGTCCAGCGTGCTAGGCGATGGCGTGAACGTCGCCTTGACCAGCTTCAGCGCCGCGTCGGCTTCGTCGCGATGCGCGTGCAGCACGGCCACGAAGTCGCCGTCCTTCACGACCCGGACGCCTGGCACCTTTTCCGCGGCGCTGGTGTCCACGGACGCGAGCTTCGCGCCGTGCGCCGGCGGCCGCACGATGCGCGCGTGGAGCGCGCCCTTGGGCACCATGTCGCCGGCGTACAGCGCCTTGCCGGTCACCTTGGCCCGGGCATCGGGACGCGGATACGACTTCCCGATGATCGCGTACTCGCTGACCTTGTCGAGTGCGGCCTGCCCCTCGTAGCGGCGTTCGATTTTCTTGCCGCCGGCCAGTTCGCCGTACGACACCGCCTTGCTTGTGTCGCTCTTGCTGACCACGACGCCGTCCTTCACCGTCAGATCGGCAACGGGAACGCCCAGCTTCTCGCTCGCCATCTGCACGAGCACGGCGCGCGCCTCGGCCGCGGCCGCGTGCAGCACCGGCCCGAGCCGCCACACACTCAGCGAACCAAAGGTGCCGTTGTCGAACGGGCAGAGGTCGGTGTCGCCCATCACGCAGTCCACCCGCTCGAGCGGCACGTTGAGCTGCTCGGCGGCGATCTGCGGCAGTCCCGTGATGATCCCCTGCCCCATCTCGATCTTCCCCACGAACAGCGTCACGCGGCCGTTCGCGCCGATGTGCAGGAACGCGTTGAAGTCCGGTGGCGTCCGTTGCTGTTCGGCGAAGTTCCAGACGGGGCGCAGCGCGCCGTCGGCCGGCTTCACCGAGAACGCCACGAGCAGGCCCGTGCTCGTCAGCTTAAGGAAGTCGCGGCGGTCGATGGTCTCCACAAATCCCCACCCTTCGGGGACGATCATCTCTTCGTCCTGGCGGATCACTTGGCACCTCCCGCCATCTTCCTGGCCGCCGACTCCACCGCGTCCACGACGCGCAGGTGCGCGCCGCAGCGGCAGAGATGCCGTTCGAGTCCCTGGATGATCTGCGCGCGGGTCGGCTTGGGATTCGCTTCCAGCAGCGCCGTGGCGCCGATCACCATGCCGCTGGTGCAGAATCCGCACTGGAAGCCGACGTGCTCCACGAAGGCCTCCTGCACCGGGCTCAGCTTGTCGCCCTGCGCCAGCCCCTCGACGGTCACGACCTTTCGGCCTGCCACCCGGCTCATCGGCGTCACGCAGGAGCGGACTTCCTTGCCGTCCAGCAGCACCGTGCACGCGCCGCAGAACGACGCACCGCAGCCGAACTTGGTGCCGGTGTAGCCGAGGTCGTCGCGCAGGACCCAGAGCAGGTCCCTGGTCTCGTCGACGGTCACGGTGCGCGCGACCCCGTTGAGGGTGAACGCAATCGGTTTCATGACGAATGCTCCGCCAGTGAGGAGGGAGACGGGGGGCGGGCTGCCATTAGCCCCTTGGATTCTGTGGCATGGCTGGTGCGAGTGCCAGCCTGTTGTCCGAACGTTCCGGTACGCGGGACCGTTGGATTCCACGGGGGCGCCCGCGCAGATTCAGGGGCGGCCCTTTGCCGCCTCGCCCGTTCCGGAGAACGATCCATGAAGAACCGTCTCGCCCTGCTCGCCATCCTTGCCGCTGCCGCCTGGCAGCCGGTGCACGCCCAGGGCGCTCGCGCATACACCCGCGCCGATACGCTGCGCGGTTCGTTTGACACGCCGCAGCGCGCGTGGTGGGACGTCACCTTCTACGACCTGCACGTCGCCATCAGCCCGCGCGACAGCTCCATCAAGGGGTACAACGGCATCACCTATCGCGTGCTCAAGCCCGCGCAGGTGCTGCAGGTGGACCTGCAGGTGCCGCTGGTGGTGGACAGCATGGTGCAGGACGGCAAGGCGCTGAAGTTCCGACGTGACGGCTATGCCTTCTTCGTCACGCTCGCATCGCCGCAGCGCGCGGGGGCGAGCAAACAGCTGACGGTCCACTATCACGGCAAGCCGCAGCCGGCCAAGCGGCCGCCGTGGGACGGCGGCTTCACCTGGGGCACCGACAGTCTCGGCAATCCGTGGATCGTCTCCACCGACGAGGGCATCGGCGCGAGCATCTGGTGGCCGAATAAGGACACCGAGGCCGACGAACCGGACAGCATGCGCATCGCGACCACGGTGCCTGACCCGCTGGTCAGCGTCGGCAACGGCCGTCTGCGCAGCATCCGCAACAACGGCAACGGGACGACCACGTACGAGTGGTTCTCGGTGAATCCCATCAACAACTACGCCATCAACGTGGCGATCGGGAAGTACGAGCACTACACGGAACTGTATCAGGGCGAGCGCGGCACGCTGACCATGGACTTCTGGCCGCTCGCCTATCACGTCGACGCCGCGAAGAAGCAGTGGGCGCAGGCGCGTCCGATGATGGCATGCTTCGAGAATTGGTTCGGCCCGTACCCCTGGTATGAGGACGGCTTCAAGCTCATCGAGGTCTCCAACAACGGCATGGAGCACCAGACGGCGGTGACCTATGGCAATGGCTTCGCCAACGGCTACCGCGGCCGCGATGCGTCGGGCACCGGGTACGGCATGAAGTGGGACTTCATCATCGTGCACGAGAGCGCGCACGAGTGGTTCGCGAACAACATCACGTTCAAGGACCACGCCGACATGTGGGTGCACGAGAGCTTCGCCAACTACTCCGAGGCGCTCTACACCGAGTGCCTGTTCGGCAAGCAGGCGGGAGCCGAGTACGCGGTGGGCGTGCGGCGCGGCATCCGCAACGACCGGCCCATCGTGCCGCCCAACCGCGGCGTCAACGCCTCCGGATCCGGCGACATGTATCCGAAGGGCGGTACGATGCTGCACATGATCCGTCAGATCGTGGAAGACGACGCCAAGTGGCGCAACATCCTGCGCGGCCTCAACAAGACGTTCTGGCACCAGACGGTGCTGGGCAGCCAGATCCAGGACTACATGATCAGGGAGTCCGGCAAGGACCTGTCGAAGATCTTCGAACAGTACCTGACCACGACCAAGATCCCCGTCCTCGAGTACGCCGTGGAAGGCGCGACGGTGCGGTACCGCTGGGCGAACGTCGTCCCGGGGTTCAACATGCCCCTCAAGGTGCGCCTGGCCGGTGACACGTACGACTGGGTCTACCCCACCGAACAGTGGAAGACTTCGCGCTTCGCCCTACCCAACCCGGCTGATTTCAAGCTGGACGTGAACTTCTACGTCGACGGAAAGAACGTCGGCGCGGCGCCGGCGCCCTGACGAACCGGCAGGCGCTGCCGCCCGGACTTTCGAGGCGGCGGCGCCCCTGTGCCGGCCGTGGAACCCGGTGCAACAGGGTGGGTACGATGGAACAAGGCCCACGCGACACGCGGCATCGGCCGCCCGCCGGGCTTACCCTCCCGGAGACCGTACCATGAAGAACCTTCGGATGTCCGCTCTCACGGCGCTCGGCCTTGCGGTCGGCGCCACGCTTGCCGCATCACCATTGCGCGCGCAGATCACCGAGGTCGCGCGCACACCCATCGCCGATGCCGCCCAGGTGACATTCGGCTATGTCTGCGACGATCGTTTCATGATCCGCAACGACGGCACCAAGCCGATCGACCTTGAGTATGGCCTTGAAAAGGGCACCGAACACACCCGCATCACGCTGAACGCCCGCGAGTCCGTGGAGCTTGCCTCGCCGTCCAAGGCGGCCATGGAACTGTGGATGGACGGCCGGCTCATCGCGCAGGCCGTCAAGGAAAAGCGCTCCTGCAAGGATGTCGTGGGCAATGCGCAGGTGTCGGTGGCGGCGCCCGACGTGCAGACCAAGGAGCCCCGGCACGTCACGAATATCTACACGGCGTGGGGCCCGCCGTACCCGTTCTATGATCCGTGGGCCTTCGGCATCTACGGCTCGTTCGGGGTTCGTCCGTATTACTCCGGCGTGCGCGTGGCCTTTCCGATCATCATCGGCGGCAGTCACCGCGTCGCGTACCCGCGCCGTCGTCGGTAGGAATGCACGCCGGCGCGGGGCTCCTGACCCCGTGCCGACCTAGCGGAGTACCGGCAGGCCGTGCACATCGCGCGGCCTGCCGGTATTGCCGTCCGCGATCACCGCCGCAACCCACGCCGCGTCATCCCGCTGCGGGCGCGCCGTCCACTCGATCGTCGCCGCGCGCCCCGGCTGAAGGGTGATCCGCTTCGTCGCCTGTGCGACGGTCAGGTTCTCGCCGCGCAACTCGAAGCGATGCGCACCGCGCCCCGTCGCCGTGACCCGGATCGTCACGTCGCCGTTGGTGGCGCGCGTGGCATTCATCCGCCATTCGAACGCCGGCTCAGGCGACTCGGCGAACGGACCTTTCAGGTCGGCCATGAGCCAGAGCCAGCGGGCGGACGGATGCACCCAGACTTCCTTGTACACGTAGGTGTTCTGCGACGGCCAGTAGGGAAGGTCGCTGTCGCCGCGGCTCTGCATGCCCACCGGGAGCGAACCCACGAAGTCGCCGGACGAGACGCTGTACTGCTGCGCCCAGTCATAGCCCACGCCGTACATCGTGCTCTGCGCAAACGGATTGCGGCCGATGATCCACTGCGCCTGCCGGTGTGCGAGATCCACGGCAGCGCTGTCGCCGCGCAACCGTGCCGTCGCGGCCAGGGCCTTCGCCTGCGACAGCAGGATGCCGTAGTTGCCGCGGCGCGCAAACCAGACCGGGAGGGTCCGCAGGTACCACCCCTCGCCCATCGCCATCCCCGACCGCACCTGCGCCCGGTACGATTCCCGCGTGGCCTGGTGGAGCGCCCCCGCATCGGGCACCTCACACGTGTCGCTGTCGCGATACACGTAGGCCGGCAGCACGTCGTACGGCGCGGTCACGGCCGCGCTCGCCTTCTGGTATTCCGCGTAGAGCACGAGCGTCGAGTACCAGCGCATCCAGTCGGGGTGCGCCGGGAGCATCTCCACCAACTGCCCGAGGGCCACGATCGGCGCCTGGTCATTGCCGCGGTGGAACTGATGGAACAGGGTGTCGCGCCCGGGCCCCGTATAGAAGAAGCCCGCCAGAGGGAACGCGCGTCCCACGGGCTGCTTCTGTTGTGACGACATGATGATGCGCGCGAGATCCACCGCCTTGTCGGCATACAACTGCTTCCGCGTGGCACGGTACAACTCCAGCGATGCCGTCGCGCCGATGCCCGCGAGTTCGAGCTGCGTGGCCGCGAAGGCCGGCGTGTGCCACGTCGAGGGTCCCTCGACGCCGGCAATGGCGTACCGCCAGTCCTCTTCCGCGGTCCGCAGGCTGCGCGCGGCGCGCTCCGGATCGCGCTGCCTCAGCACCTGATACGCAATCGCCTCGGCGGCGGCAGCGATGTAATTGGCGTTCGGGTTGTTCCTCGCCTCACGCAACCGATCGTCCGCGGTGCCCGTGATGTTGTCGGTCCACAGGTTGTGGCTCGCGAAGGCCATGCGGTAGCCGCCGTCGAAGCGCACGCGCAGCACCCAGTCGAGCCCCCACGTCGCCTCCTCGATGAGCCGCGTGACCAGCGCGGTGTCGCCGCCGCGCGCCGCGAGGCGCTCCGCCAGCGCGAACATCGCGTAGGTCGCCTCGCCGGTGTTGATCACCCCTTGCGAGAGGTCGCCGGCGTCGTGCCATCCTCCCGCCATCGTGATGCGCTGGTCGCCATGCGTCGCAAACCAGTCCAGATGATCCACGCCGTGCGATCCCGGCACCGCATATCCACACCGCTCGCCGTAGAAGTAGTTGAGCGTTGCCCAGATGGACTGATCCCAGGCGTCGGCGCCGATGCGGAACGGGCGTGTGGTCGTGCCGCCCGTCCGGATGGCATAGGCGCCCGGTGTGTTGATCTCGGAGAAGTCCATTCGCGCGAACTCACCCAACCGGGTGCGCTCGAGCTGCACCGGCTTGCGCAGCACCATCGCCGGATCGGCTCCACTGCTGACGCGAAGCAGCTCGAACTCGCTCGCTCCTGGGATATTCACCACCGCGCTCTTCGAGAAGCCGCTCTGGTATCCGGTGTGACTGAAAGCCACCTTGCCGGCGGCGAGGTTCCAGCCCGTGTGCTGGTCGGGCTCCACCCGCTGGAGCTCCACGCGGCCGATCTCGAACCCCACCCGGTCGCCCGGCGCCGCCAGCATCTTGTTCACCCAGTAGCCGATCTCCAGCATCGTCACGCGATCGCGCGCCAGCGGCTCGATCTCCCACACGATCTGCTGCCATGCGTTGCCGGTGAGCGTAACAAAGTGAATCCCCTCGCGATTGTACCGGTCGGGCACGCGCTCCGCCCCCGCGTTCCGCATCACGAGTTGCAGCGGCAACATCGGAAAGCCTGCCACGTCTGCGCGCATCCAGATGGACAGCCGGTTGTAGGCCCGCCAGTCCTCGCTGGGCACCGCACGCTGGAGGTTCACCGACGACAACCCGTTCCGCGTCGGCGCCGGCTGGTCTCGGAACATCCGCATGTCCACCCGCAGGAACCGCATGCCGTCGTGCGCCGCCGCCGGGAAGGTGATCGACCCCGTTCCGGTGAAGCGCCACGTCGTTGAATCAGCGATGTCGTCGAGCACGCGTCGGGCAAGCACCGGCTTCGCAAGCCAGCCGGCGTCGGCAGAATGTGCCATGTCAATCGGCAGCAGCGCTCGTTGTGCGCGGGAATCCGCCGGTGTCGTCGCCAGCGCGAGCAGTACAACGGCAAGCGTCCACGAGTGTCTGGTCATCGTGCGTTACACTCCCTTCTTCACAGGCATCGCGCCTTTTGGTGCGGCGCGCAGGTATTGCGCCGGCCACGGTTCATCGTGCCCGAGCTGCTGGGCCGCGTGGAGCGGCCAGTGCGGGTCGCGCAGCAATTCGCGCGCGAGCAGCACGAGGTCGGCGCGTTCGGACTGGATGATCTCGTCGGCCTGCGCGGCCTCGGTGATCAGCCCCACTGCCGCCGTCGCGATGCCCGCCTCCCGCCGCACCTGCTCCGCGAAGGGCACCATGTACCCGGGGCCAATCGGCACCCGCGCCCCCGACACGTTGCCGCCCGACGAGCAGTCAATCAGGTCGACGCCATCCTCCTTCAGCAGACGCGACAGCTCGACGGTCTGCGGCACATCCCATCCGCCCTCCGTCCAGTCGGTCGCCGAGAGGCGCACGAAAAGCGGCAGCTTCTCCGGCCAGACGGTGCGAACCGCCTGTGTCACCTCGCGCACCAACCGGATGCGGTTCTCAAACGCTCCGCCGTATTCGTCAGTGCGGTGGTTGCTCAGCGGCGACAGGAACTGGTGCAGCAGGTAGCCATGCGCGGCGTGCAGTTCGATGACGCGCATGCCGGCGGCCCGCGCGCGACGCGCGGCGTCGGTGAAGACGCGCACGATGTCCGCGATGCCCGCGCGATCGAGCGCCTGGGGCACGACGTGCCCGTCTGCATACGGCACCGCGCTGGGCGCCACCACGTCTTCCCAGCCCCCCTCTTCCACCGGCGCCGCGGTGCCTCCCTCCCACGGACGGCGCGTCGAGGCCTTGCGCCCCGCATGTGCCAGCTGCACGCCGGTCACCGCGCCGTGTTCGTCCGCAAAGCGCACGATGCGCGCCAGCGGCTCCACCTGGGCGTCATTCCACAGGCCCAGGTCGTGCGGTGATATCCTCCCCTGTGGCGTGACCGCCGTCGCCTCCACCATCACGAGTCCGACGCCGCCCACCGCGCGGCTTCCGCAATGCACGAGGTGCCAGTTGTTGGCCTGGCCGCCAGTGGCCGAGTACTGGCACATCGGCGACATGCCGATGCGGTTGCGCAGCGTCACTCCGCGCAGGGTCAGGGGATCAAAGAGTCGTGGCATGCGGTCACCTTCTCGCGGACTCAGGGGCAGCTGGTGGATGGAATCGTCGTGGCGGTGGTGGCACTGCTGTGGGTCACGCGCCGGATCACGACCTCCACCGGTTGACCGTTGGTGGGCGCCTTGCCCCCATACAGCCACAGGTTCAAGTGCAATGGCCAGCGCCCGCTCGAGATCGTAAAGGCGCCGCTTGGCACGAAAGTCCACGCGCGATACGGCACCGACTTCGAATTGATGGACGTCGTGTCAAAGCTCTGGAAGCTCACGGCGGAAGCAGACCAGAAAAAACGATGCACCGACGCCGTCGCGGGCGAATCCCACCGCGTGGCGCACGTGCTCATCGTGCCCTTCACCCCGGACCCCGAGTAGACGACGTAGTTGAGATTCGTCGCGCTCGCCGCCGTGTCCCCGAATCGCGCCATTTCGACATCGATTTCGTGGAGGCCGTCGAGTCCGCCTCCGGGATACGTGAAGAGCCCGAGGACGACATTGGGATCAAGCGCGTGCACCGCGGAGGCCACCTCCATCTCGATGCGTCCGTAGCCAACCACGTCGGTCGTGAACACCTCGGCGCTCGTCCAGGCGCCGCCGACGCGATCGATGCGCAGGTGCAGTCCATCGGCCGCGAGCCACGCATTGCATGCATTCCACACGTTGGGGCCCGGGCCCGACAGGCCCTGCGTGCGAGCCTGCCACTGCAGTCCGCCGAACCGGCCGAGGTCAGTCGCACATCGCGCCGAGGGTACAATCACCTCGGCGGGGGGGTTGTCGTCGGGAATTGGCGGCGCGTTCGTTGGCGCGTTCGCCGAATGCTGGCACGCTGTCATCATCGACCCAAACGCCAACACCAATCCTATCCGGCTCGTCGACACGACCACTCCCTATGCGGCATGCACCTTTGAGCGTCGCGGCGTGGCGACGGTCACCAGCACGATGACGGCGAGGTTCACCAGCAACGCGACCACGCCGATGTTGAGGTCCTTTGCGAACTGCGGCAGCCCCGGCGCCAACCTGGCCACCGACGTGCCCGAAAGTGTCACCGCCGCCACGGTGAATTCGCCCGCGATGATGCCGGACAGGGCGGCGGCCGTGCTGATGCGCGGCCGGTCGCCGAACGACAGCACCAGCGCCGGGAAGAGCTGCGTCACCACGTTGTAGCCCATCAGCAGGAGCGCGACGATGGCCTGGCCGCCGTGCAGGGCAAGGTACAGCGATACCAGCGCCAGCACGGGCACCATCGAGCGCGCGACAATGCCTACGGTGCGATCGCTGCTCCGCGGCACGGCGACGCGGAAGATGTTCTTGGCGAGGATCGTCGCCGCGGTGATGAGCAGCATCGAGCCGGGGACAAGCGCCGTCAGCAGCCCGGCCGCCCCGATCATGCCCACCGCCCACGGCGCAAAGGTCATCTTCGCCAGCCGGAAGAGCGACAGGTCCGCCTCGGCGCCGGTCAGTCCCGGCACCGCCAGCGTGGCCGCGAAGCCGGTGAAGAACACGAACAGCACGACCAGCTGGTACAGCGGCAGCACCACCGCGTTCTTGCGAAAGACATTCTCGCTCTTCGCCGTATACACGCCGGCAAAGAACTGCGGCCACGTGTAGACGCCCACGGAGGTGAGCAGGACGGTCGAGATGAACCACGACTGGCTCATCCCGGTCGCCGGCAGCGTCAGGAACCCGGGCTTGGCTGCGTCAATCGCCGAGAACATGGCACCGTAGCCGCCGTGCAGGTGGTGGGGAAGGTACACGCCCATCACCACCACGATGACGAGGATCATGATGTCCTTGAGCGTCGCCGTCCACGCCGAGCCACGCACGCCCGACACCACCACGTACACGATCAGGGCCGCCGTGCCGCTCCACATCGCGGTGACGGGCGAGATCGCGCCGTACGAGGCCTCCGAGACAATGATGCCGAGCCCTTTCAGCTGCAGCACCAGGTACGGCACCAGCGCCGCCACGCCGACCACCGACACGACGAGCCCCATCGCAGGGTTCTCGTACTTCGAGATGAAGAAGTCGGCCTGCGACACGAGTCCGCGACCGCGCGCGTAGCGCCAGATCGCCGGAAGCAGGAAGTACGACAGGCAGTACGCCAGCGTGAGGTAGCAGAGGATGTACAGCGCCGGCGCGCCCTTGCCGTACGCCCACCCGCTTCCGCCGAGGAAGGTGAAGGTGGTGTAGATCTCGCCCGCCATGAGCAGGAAGACGAACACGCTCCCAAACCCGCGTCCGCCGACACTCCACTGCTCGAGCGTCATCGTGTGCCCGCGCTTCGCGAGCAACCCCAGCGCAATGGCGATAACGAAGAAGGTGCCGAGAATGGCGAGGGAGACGGTCATTTGCTCTCCCTTCCCCTCTCCCCCGCACCTCGCCCTGCTCCCGCCCCCTGCACCTCGTCGGTGGCTATCCCATTCAATCGATCGAGCCGAAGTATGAACGCCATAATGCCAGCCGTCGCCACGACCCAGCCCACGAGCCACGCCATCAGGAACGGCAGGCCGAGCACCAGCGGATAGACGCGGTTGGCGAACGGCAGTCCACCGAGCATGCCGAGAACCGGCAGCAGCGCGAGCAGGTGATAGCGGCGCCAGCGACTCGGCTCACGCACCGGCGTGTCAGTCGGCATTGCCCACGCCCAGGTGTTCGAGAGCCGCCGCCACGAAGATGCGCGTGCCGTGGTCCAACGCGCGTTCGTCGAGGTCGAATCGTTCGTGGTGGTGCGGGTGCACGATCCCCCGCTCCTCATTGCGCGCGCCGATGAAGAAGAACGCGCCCGGGGTCGTCTGCTGGTAGGCCGAGAAGTCCTCGGCTCCCATCGTCGGGGTCGCCTCGACCAGCACCTCCGGGCCGAGGGCGCGGGTGACGGCGCGGCGCACCAGGTCGCTGGCAGTCGCGTCGTTGTGCACGGCCGCGTATCCCGGTTCGAACGTCCACTTGTACGTCGCTCCATGCGCCGCGGTGACACCCGCGATCACGCGCTCCATGAGCATGGGGATCCTCGCCCGCAGCGTCGGGTCAAATGTGCGCACGGTGCCGGACAGCTCCACGGCGCCCGGAATCACGTTGGTCGTCGTGCCGCCGTTGATCTGCGTGACCGAGATGACGGCCGAGGCGAGCGGATCCACGTTGCGCGCGACGACGTGCTGGAGGTTCGTCACCACCTGCGCCGCCGTGACAATCGGGTCGACCGTCTGCTGCGGGATGGCGGCGTGGCCGCCGGTTCCTTCGATCGTGACGCGGAAAGTGTTGAGCGCCGCCATCAGCGGACCGGTCTTCACGCCCACCTGCCCCACCGGCAGCGAGAGCCACAGGTGCGCGCCGAGAATCATCTGCACGCCGTCCAGCGCGCCGGCCTCGACCATCTGCGAGGCGCCGCCCGGATACAATTCCTCGGCGTGCTGGAAGAGGAAGCGCACTTCACCGCGCAGTTCGGCGCGGCGCGACACGAGGATCTTCACCGCACCCAGCATCATCGACGTGTGGCCATCGTGGCCGCAGGCGTGCATCACGCCGGGCGAGCTGGAGACGAAGTCGTGGCGGTTCGCCTCGAGGATCGGCAGCGCATCGATGTCTGCGCGCAGCGCCAGCACGGGTCCGGGGCCGGCGCCGCCCGTGAGGCGGGCCATGACGCTCGTGGGCGTTGGCCGCGAGATCTCGAGCCCGCCGAATGCGGCA
This sequence comes from uncultured Gemmatimonas sp., assembly GCA_964416005.1. Taxonomy (GTDB): domain Bacteria; phylum Gemmatimonadota; class Gemmatimonadetes; order Gemmatimonadales; family Gemmatimonadaceae; genus PNKL01. The sequence goes on along the minus strand of CAYQCP010000011.1, from coordinate 51,142 downwards.
AGCGTGTCCGCGACGAACTGTGACGTCTCCCGTTCATGGAACGAGAGCTCCGGATGCTGGTGCAGGTGCCGGCGCCACGCGATCACCTGGTCGCGAACGGTCTCCGGCGTTTCGATGGCAAGGCTGGCGGACACGGCTTCCTCGAGGTTTGCGAGTACCGACGGGCCTCTGAGAAATACTGCCCGGGCTGGTCGCGCGCATCCACGTGTGCGCCGAGAAATGCCGCCCGCGCGGCGGCTCCTTACACGTTGAACCGGATGTGCAGGATGTCGCCGTCCTGCACGACGTAGTCCTTGCCTTCCACCTTCAGGTGGCCATTGTCGCGCGCGGCGTGCTCCGAGCCGTCGACGATGAAATGCTCGTAGGCGATCACTTCGGCGCGGATGAACCCGCGTTCGAGGTCGGAGTGGATCTTGCCCGCCGCCTGCTTGGCGTGCGTGCCGCGGCGGATCGGCCAGGCCCGCACCTCGTCCTGTCCAACCGTAAAGAACGAGATGAGGTCGAGCAGGGCGTAGGTGCCGCGCACGAAGCGCGACGCCGCCGACTCCGTGAGCCCGAGATCCTCCAGGAACGCCTTCTGGTCGGCGGGCTCCATGGCCGCGATTTCGGCTTCCACGCTCGCCGACAACACCACACCGGCCGCGTGCAGCTGCTCGAGGCGCTTCGCCATGGCCGGCGGCATGGGCGTCGCCGCCTCCGCCTCGCCGCGGTTCAGCACCACCATGAGTGGCCGGTCGGTCAGGAAGCCGAAGTTCGTGAGTTTGCTGCGGTCGAGATGGTTGGGCGGGATCGAGCGCAGCGGCTTCTCGGACTCGAGCGTGGCCTTCATCATCTCGAAGTTCGCGATCTCGTGCGGGTCCTTCCGCTCCTTCCGCGCCTTGTCGAGCCAGCGCTCGATCATCGCGAGGTCCGCGAACAGGCACTCCGTGACGAACGCGTCGAGGTCCTTGGACGGATTCGGCGCGCCGTCGAGCGCCGGATTCTCGAAGTCGCGCAGCACCAGCGCCAGCACGTCCTGGTCGCGGATCTGCTGCAGCGCCTTGCCGGAGAGGCCCTTGCTCTCGGCCCCGTGCTCGCCCGGGATGTCGCTGTACACGATCTCGGCGAACGTCGTCTTCTTCGGGGAGAACATCGCGCTCAGCTTGTCGATGCGCGCATCAGGCACCTTGACCGTGCCGAGGTGCACCTCGCCGCCGAAGCCGCTGGGGACGTGAAGCCCGGTCAACGTGTTGAAGACCGTTGTCTTCCCTGACCCCGCGAAACCAACCAATCCGATACGCATGGTTTGAAAAGTTGGCGCCGCGCCCCGGAATTGCCAGCGCAGGATTCGCGCACGCGGCGTCCGGCGTCGCCTGACGCCACTCGCGCGTCTCCGGTGATTCCGGTGTCGCACCGCGCCCGCCCGCACTACCTTCTTCGGGATCACCCGGAGGTGATTCCGTGAGCGACGTGGTTCCCCAGAAGCCCTCCCACATTCGCGAGTTCACACCGCGGTCCATCGCCGTCGGTCTCCTCGTCGCCGTCATCATCGGCGCGTCATATCCCTACGTCGTGCTGAAGTTCGGCATCGGCCCGAATATCTCGGTCGTCTCCGCCTTCTTCGGTTTCCTGGCGCTCGGCGTCTTCTCCAGGAACTACAATCGCTGGGAGAACAACGTCGTCCAGACCGCCGGCACCAGCGCCGGCCAGATCGCCTTTCTCTGCTGGCTGCTCGCCGCATTCGACATCCTCGCGGCCGAGCCGGGCAGCGGCTTCAACGTCCACCTCTCGCGGGTCCAGATCTGGATCTGGCTGTCCGCGGCCGGCATCCTCGGCGTCTTCCTCGCCGTTCCGCTGCGCAAGCACTTTATCGACGACGAGAAGCTGCCCTTCCCCGACGGCATTGCCGCTGGCGAGACGCTCATCATGCTCGACTCGCGCGGCGCGCAGGCGCGCAAGTCCACCATCGCGATGATCGGGTCGCTCGTCCTGTCCGGACTCGTCTTCTTCGCCACGCAGGCGCGGTGGATCATCGAGGTCATCGCGGTGCGCGTGAATGCCTGGTCGCCCACCGTCGGCCTTGGCTTCGCCCTCTCGCTGCTCAACGTCGGCTCGGGAATGATCATCGGGCTCCGCATCACGGCCAGCATGCTCATCGGGGCCGTGCTCGCGTGGGTGGTCGCCCCGGGGTGGCTGCTGGAGCATGGCTACATCGGCGAGCACGCCAAGCGCACCGAGATCCTGCTCACCGTGATGTGGCCAGGCATCGCCGTGCTGATCGCCGGCGGCATTACCACGCTGCTGCTGCGCTGGCGCTCGCTCGTTTCGACCTTCCGCAGCCTGTCCACGACCGGCAGCGTGAGCGGGGACATGCCCCTCCGGTGGGTCTGGATCGGCTCGCTCACCGCCGCCACTGCGCTCGTCGGCATCCAGTTCGCCTTCTTCGGCACGCCCGCCTGGCAGTCCGTGATCGCCATCCTCCTCGCCGTGCCGCTCGGCCTGGTCGCACTGCGCGTGCTCGGTGAGACCAACTGGGGTCCCATCTCCACGATGGCCAACCTCACGCAAGCCGTCTTCGGCGTCGTCGCGCCGGGCTCGCTCAACGCCAGCATGGTCTCGTCCGGCGTCACCAGCGCGGTGGCCGCCGAGTCCGAGGGCATCATGCAGGACTACAAGGTGGGATCGATGATCGGGTCGACGCCGAAGATCCTCACCTACATGCAGCTCATTGCCGTGCCCGTCGGGGCGCTCGCGCTCGCGTTCGCGTACCCCCTGCTCCGCGACACGTACGGGATCATCGGGGACGGTGCCCAGCTCTCGAGCCCCGTCTCGGCGCGCTGGGTTGGATTCGCGAAGATCGTCACCCAGCAGCTGTCGGGCCCCGGTGCGCTGACGGCCGAGGCGATGATGCGAATTTCATGGATGAAGAACTCCTTTGCCGTCGGCGCACTGATTGGCGTCCTGCTCACGCTGCTCGAGCAGAAGAAGGCGTGGCGCAACTTTGTCCCGTCGCCCACCGGCATGGGCATCGGCGTGCTGATCCCCATCAGCGCGGTCAGCGTGATGTTCGTCGGCGCGGCGGCCGACAAGGCCTGGGAGCGTACGAACGCCGAGTCACACACGAACTATTCCATTGCGACGGCGTCCGGCTTCATCGCCGGCGAGGCCATCGTCGCCGTAATCATCCCGCTCCTCGTGACACTGGGGTTGATGAAGCTGTAGACAGCGCCAAACTTTCCCGGTGGCCGCGTCTCGCGGCCATCATCCCGCGAACCGGCCCCCCACTGGAGCGAGTGCCGTCGTGGAATTCCTCAACCTGGTCCTCATCCTCATCGCCGCGCTCCTCGTGCTGAGAAAGCCCGAGAAGGAGCGCACGGCGTTTCGGATGCTCGTCGTCAGCTCACTGCTGATGGTCTTCCTGTTCACCCTGGCGACGCGCTCGGGGCTCCTCCCCGGGCTCAACTACTGACCATGACAGACACTTCCTCCGTGGTCACGGGCACGCCGCAGCCGGGCGCCAAGGGTGAGATGGTCTTCACTCTCACCGCCCTCGCCGTTCTCTTCCTCACCGTTGTCCCCGTCGGCACCGCGGTCTTCTACCTCGGGTTTGTCCGCGGCGACTCGCCCTGCGTGATGTGCTGGGAGCAGCGCATCGGCATGATCCTCATTTCGCTTGTCGGGCTCTTCGTCCTGCGCTACGGGCCGCGCCCCAAGTACGTGGGCATGGCCGTGCTGATCGCCGGGTATGGCATGTTCATGGCCCTGCGGCATGTCGGCATGCATGGCGCGCGCGACGTCGGCCAGGGATTCAGCATGGAGATATTGGGCGCGCACACCTATACCTGGGCGCTCTTCTCGTTCTGGGTCTGCGTGCTCGCCATGGGCGCGCTCCTGCTGCTGGTGCGCCCGGCGCATCTCGCGACCGAGGTGCGCACGCTCAATGGACTGGAACGCATCACTGGCTGGGCATTTGTGGTTGTCGTCGCCGGCAACATCGTGCAGGCCTTCGCGAGCACGGGCCCGCCGCCGTTCATGGGACAGGGCGACCCGATCCGCTTCTCATTCAACCCCCGATACTGGCACTGGTCGCTCGAGGAATGGCGGCCGCCCATCAAGGTCGCGCTTCGCGGGCGCTGGGCCATCCAGAAACCGGACGTCACCACCGCGGTTGCTGACCCTGCCACCGGACCGCTCGGCACCCTGCCGGCGTTGGCAGTCCGTGAGCGCAAGCCGCTTGGCCTGACGCTCGACGGCGCACCGACGGATTTCGCCTACGATGCGGCGACCGACCGGTTCCTCATCACCACCGGCGCCGGCATCTACCTCGCCGATGCCGCGCTGGCCCAGGTGAAGAGCCACGCCATCATCGACATCGGCTTCTCCGTGGACCTCGGCCGGTTTGCGGGCGCCGCCTTCCTCGACAAGGGCGAGTTGATGGCCGTGGGCGAGAACAAGAGCTACGTGGTGCTCAAGCCCAACGAGAAGGCCAACGCCGATTCCAACTTCCGCTACTTCCTGGAGTCGCGCGACAAGTTCGATGAGGTGACTCGGTCGCGCTTTGGCACGGTGCGCGCGCGCATGCTGTACATCATGTCCGCCGCGTACGACGCCGCGTCGAATTCCATCTACACGATCACGGTCCCGAGCAACTTCGTGAAACGGATGGTCGTGTCGCGGTTCGACCGGCGGGACATGATGCTCTCCGAGGAGTTCGTGCCCACGCTCGCCAAGGGCGTCGGCCTCACCCTCGGCGAGGACCGGTCGCTCGGCGAGTACATGATCACCGGCGCCGCGGTGGCCGATGGGCAGCTCTTCGCCATCAGCGCCGCCCACTCGACGCTGCTCACGCTCGACCTCGCGACGCATCGCATCATGGCGGCGCATGTCGTGCCGGACCTCAAGCACCCCATCGGGCTCGCTGTGCGCGGATCCGACCTCTACATCCTGGGAGCCGACCGTTCGGTGACCGTAGTCGCTCGTCCTGTGGCGAACCCGGTGACGGTGGCGCCGGACAGTACCAAGCGCTGAGTTGTCCGCAGGCAGAAGAGAGCGGGGCGCATCGGACGATGCGCCCCGCTCTCTTTATTCCTGCAGTCCCACGACGCCGAGGCGTTCACCCCTGCGCCAGGATGGCACGCAACGCGTTCGCGGTGGCCTGGCTTTCGGCGTCCGCCGTCACCAGTTCAATCGTGTCGGCGCTTTCGACGCCCAGCTTCAGCTCCACCGCCCGCGCAATCTGCTCCTGCTCGAAGATCTTGCGTCCCATGATCGCCTGGTTGGCGCCGAGGTGCTTGAGCATCGCCACGCCCACCGCGTCCACCGCAATCCGGTCGGTTCCGGCGATCATCACGTTTCCCGTCTTCAGCTGGCCGCGGGACGGGCCGCCGTCGGTGAACGCGACGACGCCGTCGAGCACAACGAGGTCCGGCCGGTAGCCGGTGTTGAGTTCCGCGATCATGCGGCGCATGTCGGGCGATTGGTGCATCGTCCGCCGGATCGACTTCGGCGTCAGTCCCACCGAGAGCTTCAGCGACATCGTGAAGACGCCGCCAAAGCCGTGCGTCTTCAGGCAGCAGGTCGAGACGTTGTAGTCCGCCTCCACGACGTGGCGCGGCAGCGAGTAGCCCTGCGGCCAGTGTTCGCTGGGAAAGGCGATCCAGTCGCTGTCCGCAATCTGCTCATAGTCCACGACCGCGAAGCGGTGTTCGCGGGCGAGGTCGAAGGTGCCCTTCTTCTCCATCACGCCCTGCGTCTTCGGCGGACCGCTCGATTCCCCCAGCGTGATGCTGCGCGCGTTGCGCTCATGCAGTTCGGTCACGAGCTGGGCGAGCGTGTCGTTGTGCGTCGAGCCGGGCGTATCGTCCGCGGAGTTGAAGTTGGGCTTGATGACGACCTTCTTCCCCTTCACCCCGGAGAGGTCGAGCAGCTTGAGCACCTGGGTCACGCCGTGCTTGCGGTCCCCGGTCGCGACGAGCGCCACGCGGCTGCGGCGCGGGCCGATCGCCTGGGCGACCCCGGCCCGGCCCCACGCCGGCATCAGGGCGACTCCGGCGGTGACGACGCGTAGGAAGTCGCGGCGTCTGAGTTCACCAGCGCGCAGCACCATACATCCTCCCGAGATGTCTGACTCGAAAGGGGGGCTGCACTATTCTACCCGCGGCGCGGACGCTGACGCAATCAAGCCGGACATCAGTCGGCCTCGTCCGTGATCTATCGCACCTCGGGTGGACCTATGATCGCCAGCAGGACCCGGCCGGCCACGGCCACCGGGATTGGCAACAGGGTCAGGCCGAGGGAAAAGACGAACCCGTAGCGCAGCAGCACCGGCGCGAGGTCGGGTGCGCGGATGCCGAGCAGCTTCCGCAGCGCCAGATCCGCCATCCACCCCAACGTGTAGCAGGCATTCGCCGCGACACCGTAGAGTCCCGCGCCGACGACAAGGCCGAAGTCGGCCATCGCGGAACGATGGGGATGCAGCAGCCAGACGGCCGCCAGCGAGAGCAGTCCGGCCGCGCCGACGCAGACGTTGTAGGCAAGCCGGCGGCGTTCCCACCACCCGATCACCTGCAGGGAGCTGAGCGGATAGTAGAGGGGCGTGAAGAAGTACCGCTCGATCGCGGATTGCGGGTGCTGAAGGTCATCGGCCATGATTGTACTTTATAATACAAAGTACATTGGCGCAAGAACCGCCACCCCGCAGCGACAATCCGCCGCACGGCGCGCCGCCCCGGCTGGCGCCCCCTCCACACCGCGACGACATTCAATTCGATTCGCTCACCTCCGCCTGCCCTACTATATGAAGCGCGCCTGTCTCGCCGTCGTCGCCCTGCTCCCTGCCCTGGCCATTGCCCAGGCGCCGCGACTGATTCCCGCCCCGCGTGAGTTCTCCGCCGGCTCCGCTGCCCCGCTCCGGGGCGCCATCACCATCACCGCCGGTGCCGACAAGAACGACCGGTTCGCCGCCACCGACCTCGCCGCGTCACTCAAGGAACGCGGCGCCAAGGTCAGTACGGCCGGCGGCACCCTGCAGATCCAGCTGCTGCGAAGCACGAGCGCCGAGGCCAAGGCGCTCCTCGCGAAGCACAAGCTCACGTTTACGGACGAGATGAAGGACGAGGGCTACGTGGTCGTGGCCGAGCCGAGAGCCATCAAGGTCGTCGGCGCCTCCGCCGCTGGCGTCTTCTACGGTGCGCAGACGGCCAAGCAGATGGTCACCGGCCACGGTGCGGCCATGACCGTGCAGACGGGAGTCATCCGCGACTGGCCCGCCATGCGCTGGCGCGGCTTCCACGACGACCTGTCGCGCGGGCCGGTGCCGACGCTCGAGTTCCAGAAGCACATCATCCGCACCATCGCGGCGTTCAAGATGAACGCCTATTCGCCGTACTTCGAGCACACCCTCGCCTACGACAGCGATCCGCTCGTCGCACCGCCGGGCGGCGCCATGACGCGCGCGCAGGTGAAGGAACTCGTCGAGTACGCCAAGCCCTTCCACATCGAGATCATCCCGGAACAGGAGGCCTTCGGCCACCTGCACCACGCCCTCAAGTACGAGATCTACAGCAAGGTCGCCGAGACGCCGCACGGCCACGTGCTCGCTCCCGGCCAGCCGGAGTCGATGAACATCATCAAGCGCTGGTTTTCGGAGATCGACTCCCTCTTCCCCTCCCAGTTCGTCCACCTCGGCGCCGACGAGACCTTTGAGCTCGGCAAGGGACAGACCAAGGAAGCCGTCGCCAAGGACGGACTCGGCAAGGTCTACCTGAAGTTCCTCGGGGACATCGAGCGCGAACTGCGCGCGCAGGGGAACAAGAAGACCTTCCTGTTTTGGGGCGACATCGCCATGGAGTCGCCGCAGCTCGTCGGATTGCTGCCCAAGGACATGATCGCCGTCGCATGGAACTACTGGAGCACGGGCAACTTCGAGCGCTACCTCACGCCGTTCAGCGGCACCGGCATGCAGACGTGGGTCGCCCCGGGCGTGAGCAACTGGTCCATGACCTACCCCGACAACAACACGGCGCTCAAGAACATCCAGGGCTTCGTGCGCGACGGCCAGAAGCTGGGCTCCACCGGCATGCTCAACACGAGCTGGGGCGACGACGGCGAGGAGATCTTCAACCAGACGTGGTACGGTGTGCTGTTCGGCGCGGCCGCGTCCTGGCAGAAGGGCGAGTCGTCCATTCCCGACTTCCAGCGCTCGTATGGCCTGCAGTTCCACGGCGACACCACCGGCAAGATCGACGCCGCGCAGGTGCACCTCATGGCCGCGCACGCCGCTCTGTCCAAGGCCGGCGCCGGCAACGGCCACGACTTCCTCTACTGGGTCGATCCGTACTCGCCGGAGGGCATGGAACTCGGCAAGAAGGTGCGCGTCGCCGTTCCCGAGCTCCGCGTCCACGCCGAGTCCGCGTCGGTGCTCATCGCCCAGGCGCGTCGCCTCCAGCCGCAGCTGCGCGAGCAGGACGCGCTCGACGCAATGGACATGGGCGCGCGCCGGCTCGACCTCATCGGCATGAAGTTCCAGTTCGCCGAGGAGATGGTGAAGGCCTACGCCGCAGCCATCGATCCCGCGCGCACGACCCCGGTGACCTGGATTGACCTCGCCGACATCTCGGGCATCAACGGCCGTCTGCAGTCCATGCGTGAGGCGTACGTGCTCGGCCGCGAACTCTACGAGAAGAGCTGGCGCGCGGAGAATCGGCCGTACTGGATCCATAACGTGCTGGCCCGCTACGACTCGGCGATTCAGCTCTGGTGGAACCGTTCGCAGATGGCGGACGCCGCGCGGCGCGAGTTCGGCCGTACCCGGAAGGTCCCGCCCCCGGAGCGGATGGGCATCCCGGCGAGCCTGCCGTAAGCACCGGCAGCACGGGGGGAGGCGCCCAAGGGGCGCCCCCAGCACCAACACTATAGATGTGCCCGGCGTAATTCGCCGAGACCCACTCGTGTGCCCCACCCTGCTTCCCTCAGCCCTCACTCCCATGAGATCTGTCCTGAAACTGGTCGTCCTGAGCGCAGCTGCCGCGGCCCCGTTGGCCGCCCAGCTCGACTCGGCGACCGTCGCCGGCTTCCGCTGGCGTAACATCGGCCCGGCCAACCACCAGGGCCGCATTGTGGATGTCGCCGGCATCCCGTTCCCGGCGCGCACGCTTTACGTCGCAACGGCGGGCGGCGGCGTGTGGAAGTCCACGAACGCGGGCACGACCTTCCGCCCCGTCTTCGAGAACGAGCGCGTGTCGTCGGGCGGCATGCTCGCCATCGCGCCGTCGGACACCAACACGGTCTATCACGGCACCGGTGAGCCCAACTCGCGCAACTCCATCTCCCCGGGCGCCGGCATCTGGAAGACCACCAACGGCGGCCGCACGTGGGAGTTCCTCGGCCTCAAGGAAACGCAGCACATCGGCCGCGTCGTCGTCGATCCGAACAACAAGGACATCGTCTACGTCGCCGCCCTCGGCGCCGCCTGGGCGACCAACAAGGAGCGCGGCCTCTACAAGACCGTGGACGGCGGCAAGACGTGGCAGCTGAAGAAGTTCATCAACGACAGCACGGGCTTCATCGACGTCGCCCTCGACCCGCGTGACTCCAAGGTCGTGTGGGCCGCCAGCTACCAGCGCATTCGCGGCCCGTACTTCCAGTATTCAGGCGGCAAGGGTTCGGCGCTCTGGAAGAGCACGGACGCCGGCGAGACGTGGACGGAAGTGAAGGGTGGCGGACTCCCCGAGACCACCAAGGGACGCATCGGCATTGCGATCGCCGCATCCAATCCGGACGTGATCTACTTGATGCTCGAGGCCGACACGGCCGCGAACCTCAAGAAGGACCCCAAGGTCAAGGCGCAGAAGTCGCCGAGTGGGCTCTGGCGTACGACGGACGGCGGCAAGACGTGGGAGAAGCGGGACGACAACAACGTCCGCCCGTTCTACTACTCGCAGGTGCGTGTCGCGCCCAACAATCCGGAGCGCGTCTTCTGGTCGTCCACGCCGGTCAAGTACTCCAATGACGGCGGCAAGACCTCGGGCAACGCCACGGTCGGCATCCATGTGGATCACCATGCCATGTGGATCGATCCCAAGGATCCGCAGCACATCGTCGTCGGCAACGACGGCGGCCTCTCGCAGACGTGGGACGGCGGCGGCAACTGGGACGCCAACAACATCCTCCCCGTGGGCCAGTACTACAACGTGTCCGTGGACAACGCCATTCCGTACAACGTGTGCGGCGGCGCACAGGACAACGGTTCGTGGTGCGGCCCCTCGCGTCGCAAGCAGGGGATGATCACCAACGCGATGTGGTGGACGTTCAATGGCGGCGACGGCTTCGTCACGGCCAATGACCCCTCGAACCCTGACATCATCTACGGCGAGTCGCAGGGCGGCAACATCGGGCGGTACAAGGTGTCCACCGGCGAGCGTACGGCGCTGGTGAAGCCGCAATGGCGCCCGAAGTACATGCAGTGGGAGGACTCGATCCTCGTTGACCGGCCCGACACCACCAAGCCGATGACGAAGGACCAGGTCAAGCGCCAGCAGGCGCTGCGCGCGGCGCAGAAGAAGGACTCCATCGACATGGACCTGCGCTGGAACTGGAACACGCCGTTCTTCCTCTCCCCGCACAACCCGTCGGTCTTCTACACGGCGGCCAATCGCGTCCTCAAGTCCACCAAGCAGGGCGACGACCTGTTCTTCATCTCGCCGGAACTGTCGTACGCGGACACGATGAAGGCGCGCATCTCAATGCGCACGACGGGCGGCATCACGATTGACGCCACCGGCGCCGAGACCTTTGGCACCGTGGTCTCGCTCAACGAATCGCCCGTGCGGCCCGGCATCCTGTACGCGGGCACCGACGACGGCCGACTCTGGTCGACGATGAACGACGGCGGCTCGTGGACCGAGCACACCGCCAACGTGAAGGGCGTCCCGGCCGGCACCTACGTCTCGCGCATCGAGCCGTCGCGGTTCGACTCGCTGACGTTCTACGTGTCGTACGACAACCACCGCCGCGGGGACTTCACGCCGTACGTCGTGATGACCAAGGATGGCGGCAAGTCGTTCACGTCCATCGCCGGCAACCTCCCCACGGGCGGCCCGGATTATGTGTACGTGATCCGGGAGGACACCAAGAATCCCAACCTGCTCTTCGTCGGCACCGATGTTGGCGTCTATGCATCGCTCGACCGGGGCAAGAGCTGGACGAAGTTCATGACCGGCCTGCCGACGACGCCGGTGATGGATCTCGTCATCCATCCGCGTGACGGCGAGCTCGTGGCCGCTACGCATGGGCGCAGCTTCTGGATCGTGGACATCAGCGCGCTGCAGCAGGTGGACGCGAAGGTTGCGGCAGCCCCTGCGCACCTCTTCAAGCCCCGCACCGCGTTCCAGTGGGGCGAGAAGCCGGTCAACGGCGAGTCGGTCGGACAGAACCTGTTCCAGGTGCCGAGTCCGCAGTACGGCGCCGAGATCACGTACAAGCTGGCCCAGTCGAACACGGGCCAGGTGCGCGTGGTCATCCAGGACGCGTCGGGTGACACGCTGCGCACGCTCAATGGTCCCGGCGCGGCCGGGATCCAGCGCGTGACATGGGACTTCCGCGGCAAGCCCGCGCCGTCGCCCAAGCTGTCGCCGGCGGAAGTGCGCGACTCGATTAACAACGTGCGCAAGATCATCACGGCACTCGACTCGATCGAGAAGGAAGGCACGCTGCCCAAGCCGCTGCTCGACCGGTTCCGCACCGGCCTGACCGGCGGCCCGGAAGCGATGCAGGCGATGGTGCAGGGCTTCGGCGGCTTCGGTGGTGGTGGCGGCGGTTTCGGCGCCCAGGCTGGTCGCTGGCAGGATCGTCCGGGTGAGACGCCGGCCGCTGCGCCTGGCGCAGGTGGCGCAGGGCGTGGTGGTGCCGCGGCTGGACCGCCGGACCAGCAGCAGTTGATCAGCGTCCTGCAGGCCGTCGCCGGCCGCAGCGGCATGGCGATGTTCTTCGGCGGCGGCGGTCGGCGCGGCGGGGGCGGCGGTGGCCTCGTCGGCACCGGCGATTACCTCGTGTCCATCACTGTCGGCGGCCAGACCTACAAGCAGGTGCTGCGCGTGGAGCGCGTCAGCGGCGGCAGCGGCACGGGTTTCCCGTTCTAAACGCAGAGAGACAACAGAGAAACAACAGACATACAACAGAGAGACAACAGAGGGCTGGCAAGGTGAATGCCAGCCCTCTGTTGTTTTTCTGTTGTCTCTCTGTTGTCTTTCTGTTGTCTTTCTGTTGTCTCTCTGTTGTTTCTCTAGTACCTCAGATACTGCACGTATTTCAGCACTACCCCGCCCCTCGAGGGCCGCGCCCAAGGTATGGACCGCCCGTCCAGTCCCGTCGGCCACGCGCTGTTCAGCACCACGTACAGGTCGCTCCCCGGCGTCCGTGTCCAGCGCAGCCGCGCATTGATCGCGCCGCGATTTGCTTCGTTGTTCCACTGCGCGAACAGCGTCGTGTTGAGCCGCGGCGTCAGCGCGTAGTCCACCCGTGCGGTGGTCGTGCGCGCGATGAACCGCGACGTGGGGAAGCGGCCGTCGGTATAGCCGAAGTCCAGCGCCCACAGCAGGTGCGGCTGCCAGCGCCCCTCCACCGAAATGCTGTAGTCCTCGCCGCCTCCGGTGTAGAACTTCCCAAAGCTGGCCTGCGCTTCCACGCGCACCGGCCGGCGCGACGACCCGTCGTAGCTCAGCTCCCAGCGGTCATACCAGTAATTGCCGGGGGCGATGGTCGTGCCCTCGAAGACCTCGAACGCCTCGGTCGGTGCATCCCCTGAACGCTGCAGGTTGAACTCGAACTCGTCGCCGGAATCGAACCGCACCCCGAACGGCGTGACCTCGAACTCGGCGTTGTCGAGTCCGTTGCCGATGCGCTGCACGTACTGGTAGTTGAGCAGGTTGAACTCGAGCTGCCGTACGTACGGGATGTTCGGCCGCGGCGTGATCCGGAACGATCCGCCGTAGCGGACGATGCCGTCGGAGCGCACGAAACCCAGCGTGGGGTTGAATCCCGCCTCGACGCGCTCGACGCGCGACACGATGTCGGCGAAGTCATTCGGAAAATCCACCACGAAGCGGGAGTAGTTTGGCGCGCCGCCCGTGCTATCGTGTGTCCATGCCGTGCCCGCAATGAAGACCAGGTTCTGGCCGCGCACGATGAACGGCAAGTTGATGTCCAGGCCCGTGGCCGTGGTGGCTTCCTCGCCGCGCGCGTCGCTCCCTGTGAACATCGCTCCCACATACCCGCGCCCCAGCAGGTCGCGCCGGATGCGCACCACCGCATCGGTGGTGGGCTGGTCTCCCCCCGTGCGCGCCGCAATCACGCCCACTTGCTGGGCGCCGATGCGTCCGGAGAGCCGTGCGCCCGCGAGCAGCGGGATCGGCTCGCCGTCCCGCGAGAGGCCGATGCGTCGGCTGTAGAACAGCTGGGTCTCTTGCGTCCGACCGAAGTCGAAGATCCCTGCCCCCTCGGTGAAGAACGGTCGGCGCTCCGGCAGAAAGAGCGGGAAACGAGTGAAGTTGATGATCTGGCGGTCCACGTCCGCCTGCGCGAAGTCGGCGTTCGTGGTGAGATCGAGCGTCAGCCCGCGCGACGGCGCAAGCTTCGCATCAAGGCCGAACGCGCCCTTGAGCCCGGCGGCGCCGGTCGTGCTGAACGTGCCGTCGGTCTCGTACGCCCGCGCCGTTCCGTTGCCGGTGGCTGACGCATACGGTCGCAACTCCACCTTGGCCCGCGATGGAAGCGCCGCAAATCCCTCGACCACCCCCACCTTCTCCAGAAACTTGATCCCTTCCGTGCGACGCCACGCCCTCCAGAGCACTTCTTCGTTCTTCCGGCGGATCACGCGCACCAGGTTGACATCCCACGCGGTGCTGCTTGCCCGATACCGCAGTGACTGCCACGGGATGAAGATCTCCGCGACCCAGCCATCCGCGGTGATGACCGCGCGTGAATCCCACACGGCATCCCAGTCGGCGTTGTCGTTTTCGAAGTTGATGACCTCAGCATCCGTCATCGCCCCGTTGGGATTCACGGCAAACCAGAACGCCGTGCGCTTGTCCTGCAAGGGCGACAGCAGCACCGCGACCGCGTCGTCGGTGTCCATACCCGTGTCGCGCCGCAGCTGCGCGTGCAGGATGCGCCCCGGTTCGCGGTCGTAGGCGTGCACGCCGATCCACAGGCCGTCATGCGCCGAGAGGAAGCGCACGACCGTGCGTTCGCTGGCGGGCTCGCCTTCCGCCGGATCGCGCTGCCGGAAATCGTCGATGCTGTCGGCACGCGCCCAGGCCGCCTCGTCCAGCCGGCCGTCGAGCTTGAGCGCGTCGCGCGTCGTGTGGACGCGCGGCGTCTGCGCGTCAGCGGATATGGTGAGCGTCGCAAGCAGCAACGCGAGCAGTCGGGTTCGTGTCATGCCCCAATTTACGGCTCCCGAGCCGTTGTGTTGGTCGCCTCAACCCGCCGCCAAGTCACGGAGGGCACCTCGGCATTGTGTCGGCGGTGCCCTCCCTATGTGCTCAGTGGTTGCGGTTCTTCGCGCCCCTTCGCGCTCTTCGCGCTCTTCGCCCTTCGCGGTGGCCGTTGCCGTTGCCGTTACGGAAGCACCGTCAGCCGCACGGCCGGCGATGCAACACCCGCCCGGTCCAGTGCCGTCACCACAATCCGGTCAGGCAACAACCCATCCCCATTGAGGGAAATCTCCTCGGCGCCGGCATGCGGAGCCACCAACCGGCTCCCCCACATCCCAGCGGTGCGCGTCTGCAGCAGGTACCAGCGCGCCACCTGCGGCTTCGGCTGCGACATCCAGACCGAGAGCCCGCGCGTCGCCTCGTTCTTCTTCACCCGCACGACGGGCGCCGCCGGGGTGCCCGCGGAAAGCCAGGGTGACGACGGTACCAGCGCCAGCGCGCGATAGGGGCGCGCCTTGAGCTGCGTTGCGATCCCGCCCTGATCCCTCATCAAGGCCTTCATCGAGAAATGGATCGTGCCGGATACGCGGGAGTACGCACGCGCCGTGTCCACCTGCGCGAGAATCTCCGCCGCCGGCCAGGCGTTCGATGGCGCGAGCCCGTTTCCTTCCGGCGTCGATGCCCGCACGCGGCTCGTGTACAGGCCGATCCACAGGTGGCGATTCGTCGTGTTCTGCTCGCCCCACCAGCGCATCAGCGCCGGGTAGCTCTGCTCGGGCTTCGCGATCGGCCAGTAGAGCTGCGGGGTGAAGTAGTCCACCCAGTTGTTGGCCCACCACAGCTTGGAGTCGGCGTACAACTGCTCGTACGCGTCGAATCCCTTGATCTGTTCGGGATACCCCGGGCGCCAGATGCCGAACGGCGAGATGCCGAACTTCACCCACGGCTTCACCGCGTGGATCTGCTCGTTCAGCTCGCGGACCAGCGTGTTCACGTTCTCGCGACGCCAGTCGTCACGCGACAGCGTGCCGCCCGACGCAACGTACTTCTTCCAGCTGCGCGCATCGGGGAATTCCGTCGTGCCGTCGGTCGCCCGTTCCTTGTACGGATAGAAGTAGTCGTCGAGGTGCACGCCGTCGATGTCGTACCGCTTCACGACATCGAGCACCACGCGCAGCGTGCGCTTGCGCACGGCGGCCTCGCCGGGATCCATCCACAGGTGCGTGCCGTACTTCTTCACCAGCGCGGGGGCGGTGTTGGAGAGGTGGAGCTTCGACAGCGGACCCTTGGCGCTCGGATGGCGCGCGCGGTACGGGTTGAACCAGGTGTGCAGTTCCAGTCCGCGCCGGTGTGCTTCCGTGACGGCAAACGCCAGTGGATCCCACGCCGGGGACGGTGCCCGCCCCTGCCGGCCGGTGAGGTACTCCGACCACGGCTCGATACTGCTCTTGTACAGCGCATCGGCGGCGGGTCGAATCTGCAGAACGACGGCGTTCAGCCGCTGTGCCTCGGTGCGGTCGAGAATCGCCAGCAGCTCCGCCTTCTGCTCGGCGGTCGAAAGCCCGGGCTTCGATGGCCAGTCGATGTTGGACACGGACGCCACCCAGACGCCGCGGAACTCCCGCGGCACGTCGGGGGCAATGCACGACGTATCGGCGCTTTCGCAGGGCACCGCCACCGGTGGTGCGGGCGGCACGGCCTGACGCGGTTTCGCGGGTGCTTGGGCGTGCGCGGCAAGAGGCAGCGCAGCGACGAGGGCGAGCAGGCGGAGAGTACGCATGCGGGAAATCTAACGCGCTTCGGCGCGCCGCGATTTGCGCGAACCGCGCGCGCCACGCACGCACCTACGTCGCATCACCCTCGGCTCACGGGATCGTCGGAAACCACGGGACGAACGCCGAGACTTCCCGCTGATATGCGCGATAGGCCTCCCCCCTCGAAGCCACCGCCTGCTTCTCCGTCAATGGAATGCCGGTCACGCGCGTGAGGAAGTAGTACATCAGCGCCGGCGCACTCCAGCTCACCCACCCCCATGGCGCCCCGGTCGCCATCAGCGCGAACGAGCACCACAGCAGCCACTCGAAGAAGTAGTTCGGATGCCGCGACACGCTCCAGAGACCCGTGCGACAGACGCGCCCCTTGTTGGCAGGGTCGCACCGGAAGCGCGCCAACTGCGCGTCAGCGATGCTCTCTCCCGCCAGCGCCACGATCCAGAGCGCCAACCCGCCGATTTCCGTGACGCGTCCGAACGGCGCCGCATCGAGGGCCATCAACAGGAACGGCACGCTGAGCACCACGTCGACGACGGCCTGCACCTGGAAGAACCGCAGGAAGCGCAGTGGCAGGTTGTCCTTCCACTCCGCCCGCAGCGTCAGGTAGCGCGGGTCCTCGGGACCGGAGGCCACGCGCACCGCGATGTGCGCTGCCAGTCGCATCCCCCAGAGCCCGCCGACGATCGCCACCAGCGTGCGCCGCGCGGGATCTCCCGGCAGCAGCCAGGCGTAGCCCAGAGCGAACACGGCCAGGTTGCCCGCCCAGAACGCGTCCACCCAGCTCGCCTTGTCGGTCGCCCGATACAGCAGCCACGCCACCAGCATCGATCCGGCCGCAACCGCCAGCGCCGTCAGCAGCACCATCCCGACGTGCATATCCACTCCCTGCTACTGGCCCGCCGCTCGTTCGCGCGGGATGTTTAGGTCGCCTCGTACCACCCTGAACGCCCGCCACCCGCCCCCGGTGCCCAAGCGCTCATGACTACCCGTCGCACCCTGTTCATCCTCGGCAGCGCTGCGCTCCTCGCGGCCGCCTGCTCGCGCCTCCCAGCCGGACGCTCGGCCGCCACGCACGCCCACATCGGACCCGCCGCGGGGTCGCTCGTCGTGGTGGGTGGTGGAAACATGGGACCGGAAATCCTCGCGCGCTTCGTTGCGCTCGCCGGCGGCCCGTCCGCCCCGATCGTGGTCATCCCCACCGCCGGCGAGGATTCCGTCTATCCCGCCAACTGGGGTGGCCTGAACGGGCTCAAGGCCGTCGGGGCGACGAACCTGACCGTCCTGCATACAAAGGACCGCCGCATCGCCGAGAGCGATTCGTTCGTGGCCGCCATTCGCACGGCGCGCGGGGTCTGGTTCCCGGGCGGCCGCCAGTGGCGTCTCGTCGATTCCTACCTCGGCACCCGCACCGAGCGCGAACTGCGCGCCGTTCTGGCGCGCGGCGGCGTGATCGGCGGCACATCGGCCGGCGCCTCCATTCTCGCCAGCTACCTCGTGCGCGGCGCGCGCGCCGGCAACACCACCATGATGGCCAAGGGATACGAGCAGGGCTTCGGCTACCTGCGCGACGTGGCCATTGACCAGCACATCGTCGCCCGCAACCGGCAGGCCGACCTCCAGCAGGTCATCACCGCGCACCCGTCGCTGCTCGGCATTGGGCTCGACGAGGGAACGGCACTCGTGGTGCGGGGCGACCGTGGCGAGATCATCGGTCGCGGCAAGGCGTTCATTCATAATGGCCGTGACCCGAATGACCCCGGACTCCCGTACCTGACGCTGCTGCCGGGCGACGAGTACGATCTCGCCAGGCGCCGCGTCACCGCGCGCGCGGCCGATGGCGGTCCGCTCGACGAGGCGTTCGTGGACTCGCTCTTCGCCGAGTTCAACGCGCCAGCGTCACCCGGCGCCGCCGTGCTCGTCGCGATGGACGGCAAGGTGCTCGTCAGCAAGGGCTACGGCCTCGCCGACCTCGAGGCGCGCGTCCCGGTCACGCCGCACACGAACTTCCGGCTCGCCTCCGTGACCAAGCAGTTCACGGCCATGGCGACGATGCTCCTCGTGCAGGACGGCAGGCTGCGCCTCGAGGAGTCACTGACCGACATCTTCCCCGACTTCCCGGCGTATGGAAGCCGCATCACCGTGCGGCACCTCCTCACCCACACCAGCGGACTGCAGGCGTACGAGGACTTCGTTCCCGACTCGCTCACCACGCAGGTGCTCGACGCCGATGTCCTGCGGCGCATGGCCGCGCTCGACTCCACATACTTCCCACCCGGCACGCGCTTTCGGTACAGCAACTCCGGCTATGCGGTGCTTGCGATGATCATCGAGAAGCGCACGGGCGTGCGCTTCGCCGAGTTCCTCAAGGCGCGCATCTTCGACCGCGTGGGCATGCCGTGGACGCTGGCGCGCGAGGACGGCCGCGCGGCCGTGCAGCGCCGGGCCTTCGGCCACTCGCGGCGTGACGGCGCGTGGGTGCGCACCGACCAGAGCAGCACCAGCGCCGTGCTCGGCGACGGCGGCATCTACTCGTCGGTGGCCGAACTCTACCGCTGGAGCAATGCGCTCGAGACGCGTGAGCTGCTCGGCGACTCGCTGCGCGCCCTGCTCTTTCGGCGCGGCACGCGCTCCGACAGTCTCGGCGTGGACTACGGGTTTGGCTGGTACCTCGAGACGAAGCACGCCCTGCCCCGCATGCGGCACACGGGCAGCTCCATCGGCTTCCGGAACGCCATCATCCGCTACCCGACGCTGCGTGCCACCATCATCGTCCTCACCAATCGCAACAATGCGAGCGCCGCGGCGCTCGCCGAGCAGATCGCCGAGCGATTGACCGCCGTGAAGCATGATCCGCGCTGGACGCTGCAACAAAGCGGCGTCACGGCCTCGTTCCGCGGCCTCAGCGCCGTCAGCGGCCTCGTGGCGTGGGTCGGCGGAAGCCGCGGCACCGTGCTGCGTACCCTCAATGGCGGCCAGACGTGGGAGAACGTCTCCGTGCCCGGCGCCGACTCGCTGGACTTCCGCGACGTGCACGGCGTGAGTTCACGTGTCGCCTATGCGATGAGCGCGGGCCCCGCCGAGCAGGGGCAGGCGCGCATCTATCGCACCGTGGACGGCGGCCAGAACTGGACGCTGCAGTGGAGCGACACCACGAAGGGAATCTTCCTCGACGGCATGGCGTTCTGGGACTCGTCACGCGGCATTGCCTTCAGCGACCCCGTGAACGGAAAGCCCGTCATTCTCCGCACGCAGAACGGCACCACGTGGGAACGCGTGGATCCCGCCAGTATTCCCCCGGCGCTTCCGGGCGAGGGCGCCTTTGCCGCCAGCGGCACCTCGGTCGCCGTGCAGGGGCGGGACAATGCCTGGATCGCCACGGGCGCAGGCCCGGAGGCCCGCGTCTTTCGAACCACCGACGGCGGCCGGACGTGGCTCGTGTCGAGCGCCGGACTCCCGGCCGGCCCCAGCGCCGGCTTCTTCGGCATTGCCTTTGCCGACGCTCGGCGCGGCATCGCCGTGGCCGGCGATTACACGATCCCGCGCAGCAGCGGGGACGTCACGATGGTCACGCAGGACGGCGGCGTCACGTGGACGCGCGCCTCCAAGTGGCCCGCGCAGGGAATCACCGGCGGCGTGGTGTCGGTGCGCGGCGCGCCGAAGCCCCTCTTTGCCGCCGTGGGTGCATACGGCACGGCGTTCAGCAGTGACTTCGGCGCCACGTGGACCCGTGGCGACACGCTCACGCTCTATTCCATCGATTTCGCCACGCGCGACAGCGGGTGGGCGGTCGGACCGCGTGGCCGCATCGTGACCTTCAGGGGAAACGCACCGTGACCTACGACCTCAAGGCGGTGCAGTTGCCGGTGCTGGGGCCGGCGGGAATACGCGCGGTCAACACGCTCGCCGGACTCACCGGCATCGGGCCGCTGCTCATCAGGAAGTTGCGCCACGACGCCGGCCTCTCGGCGCTCACCACCGCGGCCCTCGACGATCCGCCCACCAACACGCCGATGCTCGCCGACGTGGCGCCGTCCCTGCCCGCGCTCGACGCGCGCGACGATGACGCGCGGGCCGGCTTCCGGTTCCCCACCGTGGCGAATTATCACGCCGCGTATCGCGCCGGCACGCTGACCCCGCTCGACGTCGCCGCACGCTTCCTGTCGCAGCTGGACGAGAGCGAACGCGGTGACCGTCCGATGCGTGCGTTCATCGACACGCACCGCGAGGACATCCTCGCGCAGGCCAAGGCGTCAACCGAGCGATGGAGGGCGGGCCGCCCGATCAGTGCCTTCGACGGCGTTCCCGTCGCCGCCAAGGACGAAGTCGACCAGGCCGGTTACGTGACCACCGTCGGCACCAAGCTGTTCAGGGACGCGCCGCCGGCCGCGCGCGACTGCACGGCCGTTGCCCGCATGCGCACCGCCGGTGCCGTGATGGTCGGCAAGGCCAACATGCACGAGATCGGCATCGGCGTCAGCGGATACAACCAGCACTACGGCTCGGCGCGCAATCCGTACAACGACCTTCATCATACCGGCGGCAGTTCGGCGGGCCCCGGCTGCGTAGTCGGCGCCGGCCTCGTACCGGTGGCAATTGGCGCCGACGGCGGCGGGTCCATCCGCCTCCCCGCGTCGTTCTGCGGCACGGTGGGACTCAAGCCCACCTACGGGCGCATCTCCGAACGAGGCGCGGCGCCGCTCTGCTGGTCGCTCGCCTACCTGGGTCCGCTCGCCAACAGCGCCCGCGATGCCGCGCTCGCGTACGAGTTGATGGCCGGCGCCGACCCAGAAGACCCGCACACCCTCGGACATCCCGACGCCAGCATCGACCCGCAGGCGCCGCGCTCGCTCAATGGCGTCACGATCGGCGTCTACTGGCCGTGGTTTCGCCACGCGCAGCCCGACGTGGTGGCCGCCTGCGAGCGCCTGCTCGAGCAGTTGTGCGCGCGCGGCGCACGGCTCGTGGAAGTGGAGGTCCCGGAACTCGAGATCGCCCGCATCGCCCAGCTTGTCATCATCACGTCGGAGATGTGCACGGCGCTCTGGCCGCACGTGCGCGACCGCCTGGGCGAATTCGGCGTCGAGACGCAGCTGAACCTCGCCATCGCGCGTGCGTCCACCGCCACCGAGTACGTGCATGCGCAGCGCGTGCGGACGCGCGCCATGGCACACTTTGAGAAGGCGCTGGCGCGCTGCGACGCCATCATCACGCCCGCCGCGGGCAACACCGCGCCTCGCATCCACCCGTCCGGCGGGGCGGTGTCCGACCTTGGCCGAACCATGGAAACGATGCGCTTCGCCTTCGCCTCCAACCTCACGGGCCACCCCGCCATTTCTTTCCCGGCCGGCTATGACGCGGCGGGCCTGCCCATCGGGTTGCAGGCCATCGGCAAGGCCTGGAGCGAGCGCCTCCTGCTCCGCCTGGCCGCGTTTGCCGACACGGTGGTGGAGCGGCGCCGGCCGCAGCGCTACTACGCGCCGCTTGAGATCTAGAGGGAACTACTACCGCTAAGGTCGAAGGGCGCGAAGGGGTGCATCAACTCCTTCGCGCTCTTCTTCTTAGCCGGTGAAGCGGACGCCGGTCCCGCCCTCCCTTCGCGCCCTTCGCGATTGGCGGCTCCCCCCTTCCCAACACCCCTTATTGTCACTATATTCCTATACAGAGATATACTAACCTCTTGCCAATCCCATGAGCTTCTTTGCTTCCCTTGCCTCGTTGATCGGCGGTTCGTCCTTCGGCCCCGAGGAGTTCGACGCCGTCCGCGCCGAGCATCCCGGCACCATCCTGCTCGATGTGCGCACCCGCAACGAGTATGTGCAGGGCCATATTGACGGCTCCACGCTCGTTCCGCTCGACCAGCTCTCGGCGTCGCTGACCCAGCTTGCCGCGGTCGAGGCGCCCATCATCGTGATCTGCCACTCGGGCGCCCGTGCCTCCACGGCCGCTACGGCGCTGCGCCGTTCGGGCAAGACCGACGTGCACGTGCTCGGCGGCGGTGTGTCGTCCTGGGCCGGCCACGGTCGCAAGCTCTCCCCGGGCGCCAAGGATGTCGCGCTCCGCGACGCCCTGAAGAAGGCCAAGAAGGCCGCTACCGCGTAGCAGGCGCGGCCGCCGTATCTTACGGCGTGCTCGGCTACCTCTTTGCCGCCCTGATCGGGCTCGCGCTCGGAACCCTCGGCGGGGGCGGGTCAATACTGACCGTCCCCGTCCTTGTGTACGTGCTCGGCTTCGACCCCAAGCTCGCCATCGCCATGAGCCTCCCTGTCGTCGGGGCGGCGGCGCTCGTCGGCGTCATCTCGCATTGGCGCGCCGGCAATGTGCGGCTACAGACCGCGGCGATCTTCGGCTCGGTCGCCATGGTTGGCTCCTACGCCGGCGCGCGCGCCAGCATCTGGTTCAGCGCCCGGGCGCAATTGCTCATCCTCGGCACCGTGATGGTCGCCGCCGCCATCTCGATGCTGCGCAACGCCGCCCAGGATGAGCACCAAATCAGCACGCCCCCGCACCCCGCCCTCCTCCTCGCCGTAGCACTCGGCGTCGGAATACTGACTGGCCTGATCGGCATCGGCGGCGGTTTTCTTATCGTCCCGGCGCTGGTCATTCTGGGGCGCGTGCCGATGAAGGCGGCCGTAGGGACGTCGCTGCTCGTGATCGCGCTCAACTCCACCTCGGGGTTCCTAGGCCATTACGGCCGCGAAGTCGTGCCGTGGGGATTCGTCGTGCGCTTCACGTTCGTGGCAATGCTGGGCATCCTCGCCGGAACGGCGCTCGTCCACCACATTCCTACCCGCCAGCTCAAGCGCGCCTTCGCGCTCCTGCTCGTCATCATCGGCGCGCTCATCCTCTGGCAGAATCGCACCCAGCTTTAGCCTCGCCCTCCATGACCTTTCACGACCGCGCCCGCTTCCCCCGTGGCTTTCGCTGCGCCAGCCGCAACGTGGGCCTCAAGCCTGAGGCGCGAGACCTGACGCTCTTTGCCAGCGAGGTGGACGCGGCTGCGGCTGCCGTCTTCACACGCAACCAGTTCCCCGGCGCGCCCATCATCCTCGGGCGTGAGACGATGCGCGGCGGCACGTTGCGCGCGATCATCGCCAACAGCAAGGTGAGCAATGTCGCCACCGGCGCGCGCGGCGTGGAGAACGCGCGTCGCATGGCGGCCGCCGCCGCCGCGGAACTGGATACCGATGCCGGCAAGGTGCTCGTGAGTTCCACCGGCGTCATCGGAGTCCAGCTCCCCGTGGAGAAGATCGAAGCGGGCGTGCGTGGCATGAAGGCCGACCTGCAGGACGATCCGCTCGTCGGCGCTGAAGGCATCATGACCACCGACACGCACCCCAAGGCGCTGTCGGCGTCGGTGGGCGGCGCCACGATCACGTGGGTGGCCAAGGGCTCGGGGATGATCGAGCCCAACATGGCGACGATGCTGTCGTACATCTTCACCGACGCGGCGCTGGACGCCGCCACGCTCGACCGCCTGGTGCGCGAGGCGGTGCATGTCTCGTTCAACATGCTCTCGGTGGACACGGATACGAGCACCTCCGACACCTGCGTCATCCTCGCCAATGGCCTCGCCGGCGCGGTGGATGAAGCCGAGTTCCGCGCGGCGCTCACCGCCGGATGCGTGCGCATGACCGAGATCCTCGCACGCGATGGTGAGGGGGCCGAGCATCTCCTGCGCGTCACGGTGCGCGAGGCGGTGAGCGACGCCGAGGCGCGATTCGTGGCCAAGGCGCTCGTGAACTCTCCGCTCATCAAGACCATGGTGCACGGCGCCGACCCCAACGTCGGCCGCATCCTGATGGCCATCGGCAAGTGCTTCGAGGCGACGGTCAACACCTCGGCCACGAATGCATGGGTCAACGGCTTCCAGGTGGTGGGCAACGGCCAGCGGCTCGACTTCGACGACGCCATTGTCCGCTCGGCGCTGGCCGTGGAGGTCGTGGACCTCGAGGTCGCGCTCGGCGCGGGCGCCGCAGCGGCCCGTGCCTATGGTTGCGACCTCACCAAGGGCTACATCGACGAGAACGCGGCGTACTACTCGAGCTGAGACTTCGCGACGCGCGTCTTGGTACCGGCGACATGCGATGCCCTCACGAGACCCCGCATTGATAGGCATTATGCAGGAAGCATCCTATCTTTAATGCATGCGGGATGACGATAGACCATTGAGAAGGGACATCCGATGATTCGTGAAGCAGCGCCGGGGCTGCTTCATGAGTTCTTCTCGCGGACCGCCGCGCGTTGGCCGCATCAGGTCGCCGTCGACGTGCCGCCGGGCCACAATCGGCCGTCGCGTCACCGCACGACCTACGCCGAGCTTGACCGGCAGTCGAACCTGCTGGCGCACGCGCTGGTTCCGTTCGTTACCGCCGAGTGCATCGTCGCCATTCTCCTGCCGCGCACCGGTGCGCACCTGTATGCGGCGCAGATCGGCGTGATGAAGGCGGGCGCCGCCTATACCTGCTTCGACCTCGCGTTCCCCGACGAGCGCCTCCGCGACACCATCGCCGATGCGCAGCCGGCCGCCCTGCTCACCGATGCCGCTGGACGCACGCGCGCCATCGCGGCCGGCTTTCCGGCAGAACGCATCATCGACGTCGTCGAAGCGCTGCACGGCCACCATCGCGCACCTCCGGCGCCCACGCCGCCCTGGCTGACGCCGGAATCGCTCGCCTATGTCATCTACACCTCGGGCACGACGGGCCGCCCCAAGGGCGTGATGATTGAGCATCGTTCCATCAGCAACCTCGTGCAGTCGGACCTGCTGACGTTGGGGGTCGAGCTCGACGACCGTGCCGTGCAGGGCTCCTCCGCGGCATACGACTCGTCGGTCGAGGAGCTTTGGCTCGCCTTCGCCGTCGGCGCCACGATCGTCGTCATGGACGAGGAGGCGGCCCGCCTCGGCCCCGACATCCTCGGCTGGCTCCGCGAGGAACAGGTGACGGTGTTCTGTCCGCCGCCGACGCTGCTGCGCTCCACCGGCTGCGAGAACCCGCTGCAGGAACTCCCCGCCCTCAAACTGCTCTATGTGGGCGGTGAGGCGCTGCCGCAGGACGTGGCGGACCGTTGGGCGCGCGGGCGTTCGCTCGTCAACGGCTACGGACCGACCGAGTGTTCCGTCACCTGCACGCGCGCGCACATCACGGTTGGCTCACCCGTCACCATCGGCCTTCCCGTCCACAACGTGCAGGCGTGGATCGTGGACGATCAGCTTGAACCCGTGGCGGATGGCACGCAGGGAGAACTCGTCTTTGGCGGTGCCTGCCTCGCACGCGGCTACTGGAACCAGCCGGAACTCACCGCGCAGCGCTTTCCGCACCACCCCACCCTCGGCCGTATCTACCGCACAGGGGACAGCGCCCAGCGCGAACCCGACGGCACGCTCATCTACCACGGACGGCTCGACGCGCAGGTGAAGCTGCGCGGCTATCGCGTGGAACTGGGCGCCATCGAGGCGGCGCTGGCCGCCTGCGAAGGCGTGCGCGAGGCGGCGTGCACGGTGCAGGAGGATGATGGCCGGCAGATGCTCGTGGCGTTCATCGTGCCGGAAGTCATGGTCCCGGTGCCAACGGCCGCCGAGTTGCAGGCCGCCCTGCGCGCCGTGCTGCCGCCATACATGGTGCCGGCGCAGATTGCGCCGATTGCGGCGCTCCCGACGTCGATCGGCGGCAAGCTGGATCGCCGCGCGCTGCCGCATATCGACGGCGTTCCGGCCACGGGCAGCGGCATTGCCCCCGACGATCCGCTCGAGCGTGCCATCGCCGACGCGGTGCGCCATGTGCTGCGCCTCGCGCAGTTTCCAGAGCCAACCGCCGACTTCTTCACCGGGCTCGGCGGCGATTCGCTCAGCGCCGCCGACCTGATCACGCGCCTGCGCGACAACGGTCGTGCCAACGTACTCGACGTGCGCGACGTGTACGAGGCGCGCACGGTGCGGGGACTCGCCGCGCGTGCCCGCGCCCGCGGTCCCCGCGAGGCGCCGTCCGCGCAGCCTGAGTCCGCCCTTGCCCTCGACATTCCGGTCGTCGGGCTCACCACACGGCAAGTGCTGTCGCTGCTGCGCTCGCTCCTCGTCGCCTCGGTGGCGCTCTGGTTCGCCGCGTTCCACCTGCTGCCGGGAATCGTGCGCAGCATCGGGCTGGTGCCATCGGTCATCCTGGCGCCACCGGTCGCTTTGCTCGTCATGCTGGCGTGGGCCCCCATCGCCATCGGCCTGGCCGTCATGACCAAGCGCCGGCTCATCGGCCGCTACACAGCGGGTCGGGTGCGCGTCTGGAGCGCCGCGTACCTGCCGCACTGGCTCGTGCAGCAGTCGGTGAAGGCCATTCCGTGGTGGCTGCTGGAGGGAACGCAGCTGCAGGTGATGGCCCTGCGCGCGTTCGGGGCGCGCATCGGCGAGCGCGTCCATATCCACCGCGGCGTCGTGCTCACGCGCGGCGGGTGGGACCTGCTCGACATCGGCGACGACGTGACGCTCTCGCAGGATGCCGCGGTGCGCATCGCCGAACTCGACAGCGGCCACCTCGTGTACGCGCCGGTCACGCTCGGCGACGGTGTCACCATCGGCGTGCATGCCGGCGTCGGCGGACACTGCGTGCTCGACCGCAACGCGATGCTGGCGGACAACGCGTCGCTCAAGGACGGCACTCGTGTCCCGGCGGACGAATACTGGGACGGCATCCCCGCGCATGCCGCCGGCAGTGCGCCGCAGGTGCCGGCCGTCGATCGCACGCGTGATCTCTCTCCCGCCGCGTACGCGGTTCGGCTCTACCTCACACGTGTCGCACTCGCGATCGTCTTTGGCGTGCCGCTTGGCCTGCTCACCTGGGTCACGATGCGCACGTTGGGCATCGACACCGCGACGGCAGTCGCCTGGCTGTTGAGCGGCGCGTTTAGCTGGCGCGTGGCGGCCTGGATCGCCGTGTTGTTCGCGATTGCGGTGCCACTGCGCCTGGTGCTGAGCGGGCTCGCCTGTCGTGCACTGGGGCGCGTGACTGACGGAAGCACCTCGCGCTGGAGCGGCTCCTACGTGCGCGTCTGGCTCAAGCCGCTGCTGGTCGACAACGCGAGCAAGTGGCTCTATGGCACGCTCTTCTGGCCCTACTGGCTCCGGCTCGCCGGCATGCCCGTGGGACGCGACTGCGAGATCAGCTCGCTTATCGACACCGTGCCCGAATCGGTGACCATTGGCGAGAAGAACTTCTTCGCCGATGGCATCTACATCGGATGTCCCCGCCTGCACCGCGGCACGGTCACGGTGTCGCACACGACGTTTGGCCGGTCCACCTTCCTCGGCAATGGCGTCATCGTCGCCGGCGGGCTCCGCATCCCCGATGACGTGCTCCTCGGCATTTGCACGGTGGCGGATCCGTCGGTCTTGCGTCCCGGCTCGGCCTGGTTCGGGCATCCCGCCTTTGAGCTCCCTCATCGCGAGGTCGTCGAGTACGACGCGCAGTTCACGTTCGATCCCACGCCGTGGCGCTATGCGGTGCGCATCTTCTGGGAGCTGACCCGCTTCGCCGTACCGGCGCTGCCGGTGGTCGTCATCCTCGCCTGGTTCGCGCTCGTCACCGCCTGGTCCGGCGTCTCGCTGCCGCTCTTCCTGCTGATCGCGCTCCCCGCCGCCACGCTCATCTGCGGCGCGGCCTTCACGGCAGTGGTTGTGGTGACCAAGTGGTTCCTGCTCGGCAAGGTGCAGCCCGCGATGCACCCCTTGTGGTCGAGTTGGGCGTCGCGCTGGGATCTTATGTGCCTCGCCTGGCACATCTGCGCCGGTCCGCTCGTGTCGCAGCTCGACGGCACCCTGCTCCTCAACGCGCTGCTCCGCGTGACCGGCGTGAACATCGGCCGCCGAGTGGTGCTCGGCACCGGCTTCGCCGAGGATCTGCCCGATCCCGACATGCTGACGTTCGAGGATGGCGCGACGGTGGACTGCCTGTTTCAGGCCCACACGTTCGAGGATCGCGTGCTCAAGATGGACCGCATCGCCATCCGCCGCGGCGCCACGGTAGGGAGCAACGCCGTGCTTCTATATGGTGCCAACATCGGTGAAAACACCCGCGTCGCGCCGCACAGCGTGGTGCTGAAGCACGAGCATCTGCACGCCGGCCTGAGCTACGCCGGCTTCCCCACCAGACCTGTAACGCCCGCCTGATCGATCACTGGATGCAACGGAAACGCCCGGGGATCCTCCCCCGGGCGTCTGTTGTCTCTCTGTTGTTTATCTGTTGTCTCTCTGTTGCTTCTCTTCAGAGGCGCCGGTCGGAATCGAACCGACGATGAGAGATTTGCAGTCTCCTGCCTTACCACTTGGCTACGGCGCCTGAGAGAGGAAAGGTAGCCCCCTGAAGCCCCTCAATTCAACCACAAATCCTCCGCACCCCTCACCCCGCACCACACCCTGTTCCCCGCACTCTGCACCACACCCTGCTCCCTGTCCCCTGCACCCCCAAGCAAGCATCTTTGCCCCCTGAGCCGTATCTCCGCAGACCCACCCCGGAGCCAAAATGCTGCGCCGCACCCTCCTCCTCGCCCTCCCCCTCGCCCTCTCGGCCCAGGCCCCCAAGCCCAAGCCGATGCCCACCCCGAGCGATCCGTCACTCTTCCAGCACCTCCGGTACCGGAACGTCGGCCCCGCCCGCGGCGGCCGCGTCACCACCGTCACCGGCGTCCCGTCCCAGCCCCACACCTTCTATATGGGGTCCACCGGCGGCGGCGTCTGGCGCACCACCGACGCGGGGCAGAACTGGGTCAACATCTCCGACCGCTTCTTCAAGGTCGGGTCGATGGGCGCCGTGGAAGTCTCGCTCTCCAACCCCGACGTGATCTACGTCGGCGGCGGCTCCGACGGCCTGCGCTCCAACGTCTCCGTCGGCGATGGCGTCTACAAGTCCACCGATGCGGGACGCACGTGGGCGCACATCGGGTTGAAGGACGTCGGCAACATCGGCGGCATTCGCGTCCATCCGTCCAATCCCGACATCGCCTTCGTTGCCGCCATCGGCAATCCGTTCAAGCCCACCAATGAACGCGGCCTCTATCGCACCGCCGACGGCGGCAAGACCTGGCAGCGCGTGCTCTACGTGTCTGATTCCACCGGTGCGGTGGATGTGGAGTTCCAGCCCGGCAATCCCAGCACGCTCTACGCCTCGATGTGGCGCGCCGAGCGCAAGCCGTGGACCATGATCTCGGGCGCGCGCGAAGGCGGCGTCTACAAGTCCACCGACGGCGGCAGCACGTGGAAGAAGCTCACCAACGGCCTGCCCAACCAGCTCGTCGGCAAGAGCAACGTCGCGGTCACGCCCGCCGATCCCAGCGTGGTCTGGGTCCTGATGGAGGCGAAGCCGGGCAACGGCCTGTACCGCTCCACCGACGCCGGCGAGTCGTTCACACTCGCCAGCGACTACGCCCAGCTCATCACGCGTCCGTTCTACTACACCAACATCACGGCGCATCCCAGGGACGCCAACACAGTCTGGATCGGCGCCGAGGGCTTCCATCTCACCACCGATGGCGGCAAGACGTGGCGGGCGATGCCCACCCCGCACGGCGACAACCACGACCTGTGGATCAATCCCGACAACCCGCAACTGATGGTGCAGTCCAATGACGGCGGCGCCAACGTCTCGCTGAACGGCGGCCGCACCTGGTCCACGATCTACAACCAGCCCACCGCCGAGATCTATCAGGTCTACGTCGACAACCAGTTCCCGTATCGCCTCTACGGCGCGCAGCAGGACAACAGCACGCTCATCGTGCCATCGCTGCCGCTGTCGTCCGGCCGCCCCGATTCGCCGATGCAGGAGTGGCGCAGCGGCCCGGGCTGCGAGACGGGTCCGCTCTTCCCGCATCCCACCAACCCCGACACCGTCTACGGCTCCTGCAAGGGACAGTTCTCGCGCCTGCGCATCAGCAGCGGCTCGGAGAAGCAGTACTGGGTGGGTGCGCAGTCGCTCTACGGCAACGCCACCAAGGATCTCGTCTACCGCTTCCAGCGCGTCTCGCCGATGGAGTTCTCGCCCCATGACGCGCGCGTCGTTTACTACGGGTCGCAGCACGTGCACCGCACGCGCGACGAAGGCGTGACCTGGGAGACGATCTCCCCCGACCTCACGTGGAATCCGCCGGAACGGCGCGGCCACTACAGCGGCGAGCCCATCACCATTGACGGCACCGGCGAGGAGTCGTACTCCACGCTCTACGCCATCCGCGAGGCGACGCTCGAGAAGGGCGTCATCTGGACGGGCGCCAACGACGGTCCGTTCTACGTCACGCGCGACGACGGCAAGACCTGGAAGAACATCACGCCCACGAATCAGCCCGCCGGCTGCCGCGTGCAGAACATCGAGCCATCCCCGCACCGCCGCGGCTCCGCCTACTACGCGGTCCTCTGCTACCTCCTCGGCGACTTCAAGCCCTACATCTGGCGCACCGACAACTACGGGGCGTCGTGGACGCTCCTCACCGACGGCACCAACGGCATCGCCGCCAATGAGCCCACGCGCGTGGTGCGCGAAGACCCGAAGCGCGAAGGCCTGCTCTACGCCGGCACCGAGTTCGGCATGTACGTGTCGTTCGACAACGGCGCCACGTGGGCGCCGTTCCAGCAGAACCTCCCGCACACGCCCATCACCGACCTGAAGGTCCACCAGAACGATCTGGTGATTTCCACGCAAGGACGCTCGTTCTGGATCCTCGACAACCTCACGGCGCTGCATCAGCTGGCCGCCAACACCGGGTCCGATGTCACGCTCTTCGCGCCGCGCGATGCCGTGCGCGCGCGGTACGCGGGCTCGTTCGGCGGCGTCGAGAGCACACGCGACGCCGGCGCCGACCCGCAGTACCCGCCCGCCGGCGCGATGATCGACTACTACATCGAGCCGACGTACACGGGCCAGGTCACGCTCGAGATCCTTGATGCCAACCGCGTGGTGCTGCGCTCATTCACCAGCGCCGGTGCCGGTGAGTCGGTCACGACCGAGCCGTCCATGCGACAGGCAGTCACCGTGCGCTCGGGTGCACCGCGCCTGCCGCGCAACGCCGGCATGAACCGCTTCACCTGGGATCTCACCGTCGCCGGACCGTGGACCTCCGGCGGCGCGGGCGGCGGCCGCGGCGGGAGCGGTCCGACCGTCGTTCCTGGCAAGTACTTTGTGCAGCTCACCGCGGGCGCGACCTCGGGGGCAAACACCGCCGTCAGCTGGACGCAGCCGCTCACCGTGAAGATCGACCCGCGCTCTGCCGCCGATGGCATCACCATCGCCGACCTGCGGGCGCAGTACGACCACAACATCAAGGTGCGCGACCTCGTCAGCGAGGTGAACAAGCTCGTCGCCGCGCTCGAGGAACAGCGCCGCCGCCTCGCCAATGCATCCGGCGCGGCCGCTGACACGGCCCGTGGCGTCGGGGAGATTCGCGCCACCGTCGTCACGCCGCCGGTGCGCTACAGCAAGCCGGAACTGCAGGCGCAGATCCAGTACCTCTATGGCATGACCAACGGCGCCGATCAGCGCGTCGGTCGTGACGCCACCGCGCGCTACGTCACCCTCCGCAAGGAACTCGACGTCACCATGGCCAAGGCGCGCGCGCTGCTTGGCCCGAACTTCGCCCGCGACCGGGTCGTGCCTTGAGCCACGTGCGGTGGCGGTGGGCCGCCGTCCTCGGCACCGCGGGGTTTATCCTCGCGATGCCGCGGCCCGACGGCATCACGTTCAAGTCGTGGGAACTCCTCGCCATCTTCGCGGCGACCATCGTCGGGTCCATCGCGCGTCCGGTGGCGGCCGGCGCCGTGGTCTTCCTCGGCGTCTGCGCCATCGCCCTGTTCGGCGTCCTCCCGCCCAAGGAGGCGCTCGGCGGATTCGCTGACCCCATCGTCTGGCTGGTGCTCTGCGCCTTCTTCATGTCGCGCGGGGTGCTCAAGACGGGACTCGGCCGGCGCATCGCCTTCCTCTTCATTCGCGCCATCGGACAGTCGTCGCTCGGATTGTCCTATGCGCTCATCTCCACCGACACCCTCCTCGCGGCCTTCGTCCCCAGCAATGGAGCGCGCGCCGGCGGCGTCATCTATCCCGTCGCCACCTCGCTGGCCGAAGCATACGAGTCGCGCCCCGGCGAAACCGCCCGGCGGCTCGGCGCCTTCCTGCTCTTCGCCATCTATCAGGGCGACGTGCTTGCCAGCTCCATGTGGTGGACGGGACAGGCGTCCAACGCGCTGATCGCCAAGTTCACCTTCGACGCCACCGGCATCGAGTTCACCTACGGCAAGTGGATCCTTGGCTCCGTCGTGCCGGGACTCGTGCTGCTGATGCTCGTGCCGTTCGTGATCTACAAGCTGTATCCGCCCGAGGTGAAGCACACGCCGCACGCCGCCGGCATCGCGCACGAAGAGCTCGCCAAGATGGGCCCGATGCAGCGCGACGAGCGCATGATGCTCGCCGTCTTCGCGCTCGTCGCCGGCCTCTGGATGACCACGGCGCTGCACCACATCAACTACGCCGTCGTCGCGCTGCTCGGCATCTCGGTGCTCTTCCTCACCAACGTGCTCAGCTGGGACGACATCATCGGCGAGCGGGCAGCGTGGGATGTCTTCATCTGGTACGGCGGCCTCGTGCGCATGGCCGAAGCGCTTGGTGAAACGGGGATCACGAACAAGTTCGCGCAGTATGCGGCGTCGATGACCGTCGGATGGGCGTGGGGAGCCGCGCTCGCCGTGCTCGTCCTCGTCTACTTCTACGCGCATTACGGCTTCGCCAGCATCACCGCGCACGCGACGGCGATGTACACGCCGTTCCTGGTGGTGATGATCGCTGCCGGCGCACCGCCGCTGCTTGCGGTGCTCTTCCTGGCGTATACGTCGAACCTCAGCGCCTGCCTCACGCACTACGGCACGACGCCCGCCCCCATCTACTTCGGGTCGCGGTACATCACGCAGCGCGATTGGTGGCTGTACGGGCTGATCGTCTCGTTCATCTCGATCGGCGTCTACGCGACCATCGGCCTCGCCTGGTGGAAACTGCTCGGCTGGTGGTAGCTACAACGGCAACCCCATACCACGGATTCTGCGGATCACAGGCGGATGACCACGGATCAAGCCAAATAGGGGAACTGCACCAGCCCCAACGCGCAGTTCCCCCCAAGTACTTGTTGTTGCCGTGTCGGTGTGTATCTGCCCGTTGTCCGTGTGATCCGTGGTATGCAGTGACTGTTCCCTTACCTCTCGACCCCAAACCTCCACACCGTCCGCGATCGGTACGTCTGCCCCGGCCGCAGGATCGTGTTCGGGAACGCTGCCTGGTTCGGGGAATCGGGGAAGTGCTGCGTCTCGAGGCACAAACCAGTGCGGTGTGCGTAGACCACGCCGCCTTTGCCCGTGAGCGTGCCATCGAGGAAGTTCCCTGAGTAGAACTGCACGCCCGGCTCCGTGGTCCGCACCTCCAGCACGCGTCCGCTCGCCGGTTCCTTCAGCACGGCCGCCAGCGTGAGGCCTGTGTCGGCGCGCGTCAGCACGAAGTTGTGATCGTACCCGCCGCCGAACTTCAGCTGCTGGTGATCGGCGTTGATCCGCTCGCCAATCGCGCGCGGCGCGGTGAAGTCGAACGGCGTGCCCGCCACCGGGGCCAGATCTCCTGTCGGAATCAGCGTCGAATCCACCGGCGTGTACCGGTCGGCGTGCAGCGTCAGCACGTGCGCCAGGATATTGCCCGTTCCGGCGAGATTGAAGTACGAGTGCTGCGTCAGGTTGAGTGGCGTCGCTTTGTCGGTGGTCGCCTCGTACGTGACCTGCACCTCGTTGGAGTCCGTGAGTACGTATGTCACCGACGCGCTCAGCGTGCCCGGATAGCCCTCTTCGCCGTCCTTGCTGACGTAGTGGAAGCCGATGCCCACTCCGTCGGCCGAATGCAGGGTGTTCGCGTGCCAGACGACCTTGTCGAACCCCTTCAACCCGCCGTGCAGCGCGTTCGGCCCGTTGTTCACGGCCAGCGTGTAGTCCGCACCGTCGAGCGTGAACTTTCCCTTGGCGATGCGATTGCCGTACCGGCCAACGACCGCACCGAAATACGGTGACGATTTCACGTAGCCGGCAAGCGAGTCGTAGCCGAGCACGACGTCGCCCAGCTGTCCGTTGCGATCCGGCACCTTGAGCGAGACGATGATCGCGCCGTAGGTCATGGCGCGCAGCTCCATCCCATTGGCGTTGGTAAGCGTGATCAGCTCCACCGCCTGCCCATCAGGCGCCGTGCCAAATGGTTCGCGAGTCACCGTTGCCTCTATCGTGCCAATATCGAGACCGATGCACGCCGTACCCGCCAGCGCCGCCGCCCACACACCCAACACTCGAAGACTCCTCATAATCTCCCCTTTCCCTTTCCACACCCTGCACCGTTCCCCTTTCCACACCCTGCAGTCTTACCGCACCACAAACAGCACCGTCGGGTCAACCGGATACCTCCCGAACCCCGCCCCATAGATCGCCAACCCGCCGGGCAGTGCGTCACTCACCTCGAGCCGCACCACCATTGCACCCGTGCGTTCTCCATCTCGAATCATGGCCGGCGTGAGCGGCACCCGCACCAGTTCCCCATACGACCCCGCCTCTCGCAGCAGCCGGTCGTACAGCTGCGCATGCCAGCTCAGGATGCCGCGTGCATCGGCCGGATCGTCACTCAGTTCGTACCGTCCCGCGAGCTGGCCGTTGATCCGCACCGTCACCGCACTCGGGTACTTGTACGCGCTCGTCATCGGGTAGCTGTTCTTGTTGGCGCTGCGATCGTGGAACCCGCCGCCGCGCATGTAGTCGCCGCCCCCGGTGGCCGTCGTGTCGCGGTCCTTGCCGTTCAATCGCTTGGCGGAGGCCTCCACGAGGAACGTCGCGCTCGCCACCTCGCTCGCCTTGAGCCCGGACGGCCACGCCAGGCGGTACTCCACGTAGCCACTCCCCGTGCCGTTGTACTTCTTGTCGAGCACTGTCCATTGCTTCGCCGACCATCTACCGTCTGCCGTCGCTGTCGCGGCGACGCTCGTCGCGCGCACACGCCTCCCGTCTGCCGTCACTCCGCTCGCCGGCACGGCACCTGCACCCACCACAAGACTCGTGAAGTTGCTGTGCAGCACATTGCCCGCATCGTCTTCCAATCGCACCGCCAGCACGCTGACGCTCGGCTCGTTCGGTGCGGTGATCACGAGTGGTTCGACCGATCGCGACATCCACGGCGTGTACGGAATGCGCATCCGATAGGATCCGTACGATTTCCGTTCGCCGAACGCGTTCCACCCCGTCAGCTCAGCGCGCACCGTCAGCGAGTCGCCGTACGCCATGCTCCCGCTCAGGAACGACGCATACAGCGGCACGTCCACGCGCGCCCCAGCCGCCACGTCGCGACTCAGGACAGAATCGCCCACCGCGATGTACATCGGCGAGTGCAGGTCGCGCAGCGACATCCCCTGCACCAGCTCGCCGAGTCCCGTTTCCTTCCACGTGCGGTCGAAGCGCCAGTAACCGTTCCACTCGTTGATCACGTCGTGGTGCTCGGTGTACAGCCACCCGCTCACCTTCGGATAGCGCCGGAAGGCGTCAATCGCCCGGCGATAGTCCCAGCTCCAGTCCACGTCGCCGGTGCTGCCGTTGTAGCCCCACACGTTGCCGAACTCTGAGTTCAGCATCGGCTGTGCGCCCTGTGTGTAGCCCGGCATGAAGTGATGGGGCGATCCCGCAAACGTGCTGTCGCTCAGCCGCTTCACTCGACTCTGCCAGCTCCACCCCGGCAGGTAGTCGTGCCACGTGTTGAGGTCGGTCTCCGTGTGCCCCATCCCGCAGCAGATCGAGTTGTCCTCGATCAGCCGCGTCCGATCCAGCGACTTCGCCAGCCGATAAACACTCACGACCTTGCGCTGTGTCTCGGGGAGGTACGGATTGCGCTCCCCTCCGCGCGTGTGCAATCCCCACGTCTCGTTGAACATCACGTACGAGAAGACCGACGGATGGTTGAAGTCGCGGTCAATCATCCCGCGCAGGGCGACCTCGTGCTCGCGGAACGCCGCGGAGTCCGGCGGCCCCCACCAGTTGGGCACGTCGGCCATGATCAACACGCCCAGCTTGTCGGCCCAGTACAGCTTGCGCGGCGATTCGATCTTGATGTGTTCGCGCAGCCCGTTGAGCCCGATCTGCCGCGCCATCAGGATCTCGTTGCGCAGCGCGCTGTCGGTCGGGAAGGTGTAGAAGCCGTCGGGGTGATATGCCTGGTCGAGCGCGAGCTGCAGGTAGACCGGCGCGCCGTTCAGCGCCACGTACGGAATGTCCGTCCCCGGCAATTGAGTCACCCCAATCGTGCGCATCCCGAAGTACGTCTGGACCTGGTCCTCAGAAAATCCCGTGTCCGTGCACCCCACCGTGCCCGTGCCCCTGCACCCCACCGTAACCGTGACCGTGTGCAGGAACGGATCCTCCAGCGACCAACGTCGCGCCCCCGGCAGTGCCACGTCCACATGCGCCCGCGTCGAACCCTTCGCGATCCGCGCCGTGACATCCGCCTGCCCCGGCCGGTTCGTGAACGCCACCCGCAGCGTCAGGTCGCGCGCTGCCGCCTCGTGCAGCCGGATGTCCACGCCAACGCCGGCAAGGTCGGCGCGCGGCGTGAAGTGCACGGCGGCCAGCGGCGCACTGCCGCGCGCCTCGAGATAGACCGTCTGCCACATCCCGCGCGCTTTGCCGTATCCCTGCTTCCCCTCGAGCTTGAACGGGTGCGTCGTGTCATCCACCCGCACCGCCAGTTGCTGCGCGGTGCCCGCTTTCACGACATGCGTGATCTCGAACGAGAACGGCGTGTAGCCGCCCTGATGCTCGCCAATCGCCGCGTCGTCGAGCCAGGCCGACGTCTTCCAGTCCGACGCGCCGAACACGACGAACACGCGCCGACCCTTCCATGCCGCTGGCACTTCTATAGAACGCGCGTACCACCCAATGTCGGCGCTGTCGCGCACGCCGCTCAGCGCGGACCCCCACGAGAACGGCACCAGGATCTCGCGCGTCCCCGGCAGCGCTCCCGCGGTCCACCCCGCGTTCTCCCCGCCATTCGATGGATCGAACGCAAAGCGCCAGCGGCCATTCAGGTTCGCCCACTCGCTCCGCTCAAAATCAGGGCGCGGATGCTCGGGAAGCGGGATAGGTGCACTCTGCGCCTGCGCGCCGAGCGCGACAGCAGCGAGGAAGAGCACGAGCTGGATCAGTTTCATCAGACGCTCCGATGCCGCAAGAATCTACGCCCCGCTCGCACCGTCACCACGGCGCGACGCACACGTGCGCTGAGTCGCTGCCCCTGAATTGACAAGAACACACGGCGTGAAGGCGGGTCCTGCCTGATCGTATAATACGCCATATATGGCTTAATAAATATGTCGTATATTGCCTGATAACGTCATTTTATAGCAATTAAAGGCCATTAGTGACCTATTAGATTTGACATCATACGACGGCTAATATACACTGCTATGTAGCCCGCACCACGAGGCCGCAATGCGCATCAGTGCACTGACCACCACCGACGACACGCTCCGCGAGATAGGCAGCCGTCTCCGCGCATTCCGCCTGCAGCAGAATCTCACCGTGGGCGAACTCGCGCGCCGCGCCGGCGTCGGCGTGCGTACGCTGAGCCGAGCGGAACTGGGCGAGAACTCCAGTCTCGACACGCTCGTCCGCATTCTGCGTGCCCTCGGCCGGCTCGAGGCACTCGACGCATTCCTCCCCGAGCCGCTCCCTTCACCGCTGCACCTGACCGCCGGTCGCAGTCGCGTGCGCCAGCGCGCGCGCACCCCGCGACGGTCGGATAGCTGATGTCCGCCGCGTCTCCCCCGGCTCGCATCATTCGCGCCGGCGAGTACGCCGTTGCGAACATCGAACTCTGGGGACGTTTCGTCGGCGCCGTCGCCGAGGACGCCACTGGGCGGATCGTCTTCGAGTTCGATGAGGCGTTCCGCAAGTCAGGGCTCGAAATCTCGCCCATTCACCTCCCCCTCTCGCGCCGCGGACCGCAGGAGTTTCCCGAGCTCCGCCGAACGCGGGCGTTCAGCGGGCTACCCGGGGTACTGGCCGATG
Organism: uncultured Gemmatimonas sp.; assembly: GCA_964416005.1. Classification (GTDB taxonomy): domain Bacteria; phylum Gemmatimonadota; class Gemmatimonadetes; order Gemmatimonadales; family Gemmatimonadaceae; genus PNKL01. The sequence continues at coordinate 12,872 of CAYQCP010000011.1, read as the reverse complement.
CGCTTCCCGATGCATTCGGCAATGCCGTCATCAAACGCTACTTCGAACAGCGTGGCACGCCCGATGCCGCGCTCAGCCCGGTGCAGAAGCTGCTCTACCTCGGCGGTCGGGCCATGGGTGCGCTGGAGTTCAAGCCGGCGCTCGATGCGGGCCTGAACCGCGCCGCGTCCGATGCCATCGAGGTGGCGCGTCTCGTCGAGCAGGCGCGCCGCGTCATCGAGGGCGACGTCTCCGTGGCCGTGCCCGAGATCATGCAGGTCGGCGCATCTGCCGGCGGTGCGCGCGCCAAGGCGCTCGTGCTCTGGAACCGCCGGGCGAATCGCGTGAAGTCGGCCTTCGCCGCGCCCGTGCCCGGCGACGAACCGTGGATCATCAAGTTCGACGGCGTCACCGCCGGCACCGGCGGCAACGAGTTGCGTGAGGACGTGCGCCCCGGACCGTACGGGCGGCTCGAGTACGCCTATTCGCAGATGGCGCGCGCGGCGGGCATCGTCATGGCGCCCACACACCTGCTGCGCGAGCGCGACTTCGCGCACTTCATGACCCGCCGCTTCGATCGCGTGGACGGCCAGCGCCTGCACGTGCACTCGCTGGGCGGCCTGCACCACGTGGACTACAACGTGCGCGGCGCGCTTTCATATGAAGAGTACCTGCAAACGATTCGACGGCTCGAGCTCGGTCAGCCCGCCGTGGACCAGGCCTTCCGCCGTGTCGTGTTCAACCTCGCCGCGGTGAACCAGGACGACCACGTCAAGAACATCGCCTTCCTGATGGGCCCCGACGGACAATGGGCGCTCGCGCCGGCCTTCGACGTGACCTACGCGCGCGGCACCGAGTGGACGCGCACGCACCAGATGACGCTGAACGGCAAGGACGACGACTTCGTGCGCGACGACCTGCTCCGGCTCGGCGCCATGATGGACGTCCCGCGCGACGGCGCCGACATCCTCGAGGACGTCGAGTCAGCACTCGAACGCTGGCCGCGCGAAGCGCAGGCCGTGGAGTTGCCCGCCAAGTGGGTGGAACGCGTGGGAAAGGCGTTCAGGCACTTCCAATAACCCCCGCACCCTGCACCACACGCTGCACCCCTCACTCAAACGCGAGGAAATTCCGTCACCCTGATATTGGTACATCCATACGGTATCAACTCCACAGTCTCCACTGCTTCTTTCGAGACACTCCGAGACGCATCCGCCCACGCCGCATCCGTCGAGGAAACCTCCCCCGCCCATCCGCGCGCGAGTCCCCAACTCGGCACCCGCCGCGCCGACACCGTGGCCACCACGCCCGCCCCTTCCGGTGAGAACGGTGTCTCGCCGATGGGCTTCTCGGTGAACGTCAGCCCCACCGGCACGCCTTTCTCGACGACGATCCCGTAGTTCCACGGCGTCGTCGGCCGCACCTCCCAGTCCCCGTGCGGCAACTCGCGATGCGGCTTGTCGGCGTTGATGCGCGTCCATTCCTCACCCATGCGCAACGCATACACGAGCGGACCGCGCTCTATGGCCACGTTGTCGTTGTAGCGCGCCGTCATCTTCGCCTGCATCGGGAACCGCAGCGTGATCGAGGTGCTCCCGTGCCACTCACGCTCCACCCGATGGAACGTCCCCGCCTTCGCGTTCACCGCCGAAGCCCCGTCCACCTGCACCGTCGCCCCAGAAGCCCATTCCGGAATGCGCAGCAGCACCGGAAACAGCGCCGGCGAAGAGGTCGTGACCGTAATCGAGACCATCTCGCGAAACGGATACTCCGTATCACACAGAATCTCTACCGTCTCCCGTCTCCCGTCTCCCGTCAGCCGGCACGGCGCATAGGAGATTGCGGCAAAGCCGCCATCTGCCGATCGCATCCACAGGTGCGCCGCGAGCTTTGGCCACCCCTGATGCATGTTCGACGTGCAGCACCCGTAGTTGGGCTCCAGTCCGTAGAGATTCGCGTACTGCCCGTTCGACGACCACCCATGATCCGGGTTCACGGTGCATTGCACCTGGTTCGCCTGCTGGTCGTACTGATGCGCCCACATGTCGGGCTTCATCGTCGCCGGCAGCGCGTTGAACGCCACCCGCTCCAGCCGGTCGGCGAAGTACGGGTCGCCAAACACCGAGACGAGCGTCTCGAGCGAGTACATGAACTCCACGACCGAACACAACTCCGTTCCCTGCACCGGGTTCTTTCCCGAGAGCGTTTCATCGCCCGAGAACATCCCATTCGCCTGGCCGTGATATTTGTCGAGGAAGTCGATCATCTTCCGCGGCCATGCGCGGTCGTTGCCGCGCCGGTCGAGCCGCCAGCTCAGCGCTGCCGCCTTCGGTGACATCCCCGCGTTCACCACGTGCTTGGTCCACTTCCACAGGCCGCGGCGCGGCGTCGGCACCTTCATGTCGTCCGTCGCGTAGAGCGCCTCGAAGTCCACGCCCTGCGCGCGCAGCTTGCGCGCCAGGTCGAGCAGCCACGGTTCGCGCGTGCGCTCGTACACGTAGAACGTCGCAATCAGTCCCTCGAACCACCGCGTGCGCCCCCAGTCGAAGAGCGGCGTGCGATCCAGTCCGGTGGAGAGCGCGCGCAGGCTGCGCGTCACCGCGTCGAGCACGCGCGCATCGCCCGTGGCCTCGTGATACTGCACCAGCACCTTGTTGGCGAGCAGGATCGCCCACATGTCGTAGCGCTTCGCCACCGCGTCTTCCGGGTACACATGGTACCAGCCGTCGGCGCGCTGATGGTCGACGATATACGTCACGTACTTCGTGATCCGCGCCTTGAGCGCTGCGTCGTCGAGCACCCACGCCAGTGGTATTGCGCCATCCAGCCAGTACGGCGCGCGCTCCCACCCTTCGGCCTTCCCGCCGAACCACTGCGAGTCGGCGACGTCGGGCCAGAACTCGTCGAGGTGTCCGCTCAGGCCGTCGGCCTGAATGCGCAGCTGGCGCGCGAGCCAACCGCGGGGACGAATGGCGCCGAGTGGGAGCGGTGTGAACGTCAGCGGCGCGAGCCCGCCCTGTTGTTTCTCTGGTTGCTGCGCTCCCGTCTCAACCGGCTCTGCGGCGCGGGCACGCTCGATGCCTGAGGCCGCGGCGACCGTGGCGGCCACACCGGCCAGGAACCCCCTTCGATCAATCTCGCTCACCTGACGCTCCGGATCGTGCGTGTTCGAATGGTGGCTGTCGCAAATCCAGCGCACCTCACCGCATTCTGGCCCACAGAACTTGGCTCACTTCAATCGCGAGCGGTACAACGCTGGCATCTATAGAAAGGACCGGCCTGGTGTGTTGGAGGGAGTGGGGCTAGTTGGTCACTCCCACGGCGACTGCATACCACGGATTGCACGGAGCACCGTGGGATGAACACGGATCAGGCTAAATGGGGGAACAGCACCAGCCCGAACGCGCAGTTCCCCCAAGTATTTGCCGTTGTCGTATCCGTGCAAATCCACCCCCAAATCCGTGCCATCCGTGGTATGCAGTTGAAGTCGCTGTTCCGTAACCTATTGCAAACCAATCAGTTACTTAGCATGGCACAGCTTAGTTGAATCTGATATATTAGATGCACTATGGCGCGCCCCAAGAAACCCGAGCGCCGGAAGACCAACCGCAAGAAGCAGCCCCCCCGGCTGACCGAACCGGCGCCAACGCATCCTGAACTCGCTCCTCGTTCCCTGAGGGAGCAAGTCTACGAGTTCCTGCGCGCCGAAATGGCCAGGGGCGGACTCCAGCCCGGCGCCTTCCTCGATCTCAACGAACTCGCCCACCGACTCGGTGTCAGTCGCACGCCGCTCCGTGAGGCGTTGCTCAACCTCGAGAGCCAGGGCTTCGTCACCGTCCTTCCCCGCCGCGGCTTTCGCCTCAACGAGCTCACACTCGACGACATCCGCTGGTTCTATGAGATCATTGGTGCGTTAGAGGCCTCCGCACTCCGCACCGTGGCCTTCACGCTCGGCCCCGACGACTTTGCGTACATGCGCGCCCTCGATGCGGCCATGGCCGATGCCGTCGCCGCGCGTGACTTCGACCGCTACTACGACGCCAACCTCGCCTTCCACGACGTCTACCTCCGGCGCAGCGACAACGCGCGCCTCGTCGCGCAGGTGCAGCTGCTGAAGCAGCGGCTCTACGACTGGCCGCGCCGCGCCGCGATGATGCAGGCGTGGGAAGCACACTCCGTCGTTGAGCACGAGGAGTTCGTCGCCCTCCTCGAAGACGGCGACATCGAGGCCGCCGCCGACCACCTCCAGCACGTCCACTGGTCGTTCACGGTGCAGGAGCAGTACATCCGCGCCTACTACTTCGCGTCGCACGAACTCGGCGCACCATCGCGCGGCGACGCGGCCGCAGACGGGGAATCGGAATGACCCCCGCCGGCCTCGTCTTCAACGTCCAGCGCTTCTCCACACAGGACGGCCCCGGCCTGCGCACCACCGTCTTCATGAAGGGCTGCCCGCTCGCCTGCTCGTGGTGCCACAACCCCGAGAGCCAGTCGGTGGCGCCGGCTTTCGTCCGCCTCGCGCACCGCTGCATGCGCTGTGGGCGCTGCACCGATGAGGAACTCGACAACCCCGTCGTCACCGGGCGCGACGAGTGCGACGTCGACGCCTGCCCCACGGGCGCCCTGCAGATGGTCGGCGAGCGCACCGACGCGGCCACGTTCGTGCAGAAACTGCTCCGCGATCGCGTCTTCTTCGATGAGTCAGGCGGCGGCGTCACCATCTCCGGCGGCGAACCGCTGGTCCAGGCGCCGTTCGTCACCGACGTGCTACAGCGGTTGCGCGCCGAAGGCGTGCACACGGCGCTCGACACCTGCGGCTTCGGCGCGTGGCCCTACCTGCGCGACGCCGCCGCGCACGCTGACCTGGTGCTCTACGACCTCAAGCTCATGGACTCCGCCCGGCACGAAGCCGTCACCGGCGTCTCCAACGACCTCATACTCGGCAACCTCAAGGCGCTGGCTGGCGTCCACGCGAACATCTGGATCCGCATCCCCGTCATTCCGTCCGTCAACGACGATGACGCGAACATCGCCGCGACCGTCGAGTTCCTCTGCTCCCTGCACACCGCACTTCGGGTTGATTTGCTTCCGTACCACCCGACCGGCGAGGCAAAGTTCGCCCGCCTCGGCAAGCACTACGCCCTGCACGGCACCGCAGCACCGGCGCCGGCCCAGCTCAGTGCCATCGCCGCGCGCTTCCACGCGCGCGGCCTGATGACGACCATCTCAGGAGTCGCCGCATGACAACGAATTTTACGCCGCACTCCGCACCCGTCCCCAAGCAGAGTGGGCAGACAACCATTCGCACCGAACGCCTGCGCCGCGAGAGTCTCGACGCCGTTCCGTTCATCAGCGGCGAACGCGCCGCCATCATCACCGCCTTCTACAAGGCGCAGATGGGACGCCACAGTGTGCCGGTGATGCGCGCGCTGAGCTTCTATGAACTCTGCGACAAGAAGACGCTCTGGCTGGGTGACGGCGAGCTGATCGTCGGCGAGCGCGGCCCCGCACCGAAGGCCCTCCCCACCTTCCCCGAGCTCACCTGCCACTCCGCAGAAGACCTGCGCATCCTCGACTCGCGTCCCCGCACGCAGTACAAGGTGGACGCGTCCGTCATCGAGGAGTATGAGCGCGAGATCATCCCCTTCTGGCGCGGCCGCTCGCTGCGCGACCAGATGTTCGAGCAACTGCCGCAGGAATGGCTCGATGCCTACGCCGCCGGCTGCTTCACCGAGTTCATGGAGCAGCGCGCGCCGGGGCACACTGTTGCCGACGGCAAGATCTACCGGAAGGGAATGCTCGATTTCCAGGCGGAGATCACGCAGGCGATCGCCGCCCTCGACTTCGAGCACGACCCCGAGGCGCTCGACAAGCGCGAGCAGCTGCGCGCCATGTCCATCGCCTGCGACGCGGTGATGCGCTTCGCCGAACGGCACGCCGACCTCGCCGAGATCGAGGCGCTGACCACGTCGGATGACGAGCGCCGGATCGAACTCCTCCGCATCGCCAACGTCTGCCGCCGCGTGCCGGCGCACCCGCCGCGCGATTTCTACGAGGCGCTGCAGATGTACTGGTTCTGCCACCTCGCCGTCATCACCGAACTCAACGGCTGGGACGCCTTCTCCCCCGGCCACCTCGACCAGCACCTCGCGCCGTTCTACAACGCCGGCATCGCCGACGGGTCGCTCACGCGCGAGTCGGCGCGCGAACTGCTCGAGTGCTTCTTCATCAAGTTCAACAACCACACCGCCCCGCCCAAGGTGGGCGTGACGGCCGCCGAGAGCGGCACCTACACCGATTTCGCCAACATCAACCTCGGCGGCCTGCTGCGCGACGGCCGTGACGGATCCAATGCCGTCACCCACCTCCTGCTCGACATCATTGACGACATGCACCTGCTGCAGCCCAGCAGCAACATGCAGGTGTCGCGCAAGACGCCAGACGCGGTGCTCAAGCACGCCCTGCGCGTCATCCGAAACGGCTATGGCTTCCCGTCGCTCTTCAACGCCGACGCGGTGGTCGAGGAGCAGCTCCGCCAGGGCAAGACCCTCGAGGACGCGCGCGAAGGCGGCTGCTCTGGATGTGTGGAGGTGGGCGCCTTCGGAAAGGAGGCGTACATCCTCACCGGCTACTTCAACCTGATGAAGATGCTGGAGCTTGCCCTGCACGACGGCTTCGACGTGCGCACGGGCAAGTATGTGGGGGCGCGCACCGGTGACCCGGCGTCGTTTGCGACGTTCGACGCCCTGTTCGCCGCCTTCGAGGCGCAGGTGCGCCACGTGCTCGACATCAAGATCCGCGGCAACCAGCTCATCGAGCGGCTCTATGCCACGCGGATGCCACACACCTTCCTGAGTGTCATCACCGACGACTGCATTGCCCGCGGCAAGGACTACAACGCCGGCGGTGCGCGCTACAACAACACCTTCATCCAGGCCGTCGGCATCGGCAGCATCACCGACTCGCTCTCGGCGCTCCAGGACGTCGTATATGAGCGTGGCGACCTGCCTCTCCCCGTCTTCATCGCCATGCTCGATGTCGACTTCGAGGGCACCGAGATCCTGCGCCAACGCCTGCTCAACAAGACGCACAAGTACGGCAACGACGACGACTACGCCGATGCGCTGATGGCGCGCACGTTCAACATGCTGTTCGAGGCCATTGACGGTCGCCCGAACACCAAGGGCGGCGCATATCGTCTCGAGATGCTCCCCACCACCTGCCACGTCTATTTCGGTGAGGTGTGCGAGGCGTCGGCGGATGGCAGGAAGAAGGGGCTGCCCGTCTCTGAAGGAATCTCGCCTGTGCAGGGTGCAGACAGGACAGGTCCGACCGCCGTACTCAAGTCGGCAGGCAAGATGGATCACGTGAAGACCGGCGGCACGCTGCTCAACATGAAGTTCACGCCGTCCCTGCTCGCCGGGGACCGCGGCATCGACAACCTGCACAGCCTGGTGCGGAGCTACTTCAAGCTCGACGGCCACCACCTGCAGTTCAACGTCGTCACCGCTGAGTTGCTCAAGGAGGCGAAGGTCAATCCAACGGCCCATCGCGACCTCATCGTGCGCGTGGCGGGCTACAGCGACTACTTCTGCGACCTGTCAGAGGCGCTGCAGGACGAGATCATCCGGCGCACCGAGCACACGGAATTCTAGACGAGGGTGCGTGACCTGCCGGCCCGCTTGAGCCGCCACACCCACGCGAGAACGCCCCAGAGTACGAGCCAGACCACGGTTCGCAGCGTCATGGCACGCACGCTGTCCATCGCCACCGTGTCAGCCCGCGCGCGGAACAGATAGACGATCCACAGCAGCACCGCTGCGTTCGCCGCGAGAATCGCGCCCGCGGCGGTGTATCCACCCTCGGTCCGCTTCCACGCCTGCACCCCCGCGTACAGGTACGCGAGGCCCATCGCCGTGTTGAAGACGAGCAGCGGGCGATACACCAGATAGCCCGGGTCGCGTCCCAGCAGCACGCTTCCCCCGGCGGCCAGTGTGGCGAGACCGAAGACCAGTCCCACCACCGCGGCGGATCGCTCGAAGTCGAACTTGAGTGCGAACTGCATGATCTTCTGCCTGGGCACTTCGTTATCCCACCGAAGGATCGCTCTGTATCATCCCGAAGATGTTCCCTTCGGTGTCCGTGCAATATGCCAGCCAGCCAACGCTCTTGATCGGCATCTTGGGCACCGCCATCGTGCCGCCCGCCGTGATGACGCGCTGCAGCGATTCGTCGAGCGACGCCACGCCGATAGTGCAGACGTACGCGTTCACCGGCTGTCCCTCCGCCGGCGGCGCCCCTCGGCGGAACATCACCCCGCCGTTGATCCCGCGCGCGGTGTCAGGGCCGGTGGTCGCCAGCCAATAGCGATTCTCATTCGGGATCTGGACACCCGGGATCACCCATTCCTTGACGTCCCAGTCAACGGCCGCCCGGTAGAACGCGGCTGCGCGCTCGGGGTCGGTGGCGTGGATTTCGAAGTGGACGACGCGATTCATGGCGCACTCCCGGGAAAGAGGGAAGCCTACTTAATGATGTGGCTGGTCAGCCACGTCGCCGTGGGGCGGCAGGATGCCCGCGTCGATGACCATCCCCTCGATGGCTTCCGGGAGCATCGCGGGCCACAGCACGAATCCCTGCAGCAGGATCAGCGGCCGAGGCTTGCGTCCGGTGCCCGCATAGCGGTGCCGCGCCCAGAGTTCGTACGCCAGCACCACCCCGCCGCCGAAGGCGGCAAAGACGCACCACGTGACCAGCGCCACCTTCCACTCGAGCGTGATCGCCATCCAGACGCCGACCGCATAGCAGGTCGCCAGGCACATCCCCCGCATGCTGCGCATCGCCCGGTTCACCACCACCAGGGCACCGCAGAAGACGGTGATGCCAAACAGCATGAACGCCCACATGACATCGACGTACCAGATCGTCACACGCGCACTCCGGTGGGAGGCAGGACCGCGGGGGACAGTGCGCGAGGAAGATGGGGTCGTGGGGAGGATCACGCCAGCGGGGAGCTACTGGCTTCTGTTCAGCTTCGCCGTCAGAACAACGGTATTCACGTGGCATGATCCCATGGTGACAACGACGCCGCGAGTCGTCCACGTGCTGTATCCCTGATGCCGGACTTCAACCTCGTACGTGCCGGGTCGCTCAAACGCTCCACAACGAGTGCTTGGGTATTTCCCTGTGCTGCACCATTGCAACGAGTCGGTGTAACTCCCCTCGCGCACGAATCCGGCAGCAGTCGCCGTCAGTGCCGCACCCGTACCTGAGTCGACGGCCTGGACAGCGACCGCCGGCAGCACCCAGTACTCACAGACCGTCACCGGCTCTTCGGGGCCGCACGCCAAGACCAGTGCGGAAGCACCCATGAGCCAGCGCAGACATCGACGGCCAGCGGTTTGTCGCATTCTATGAACCCTCGACGGCAGCATAACACTTTCCGTGAAGCCACTCACCCCGCCGCTCCCTCTCGACGCGCATCATCGAAGGCGCTCGCGAGGCGCTCGCGCAGCTCTTCGACCACTTCGACCAGCGCGGGACCTTCGAGGCGGTTCTTGGCGAGAAAGGCGCGCCATTGCGCCTGCCGTTCCGGATCACCGGAGAACACATCGCTCAAGCCAACCGGCACACCCTCCGGCAGCGCGGTCCGGCGCCGCACGAATGTCGCCGCGATCGCGCGCGTGAGCAACGCCTCAGCGTGCCCGCCGTCGCGCAACAGCGCGAACACATCGTAGTAGTCCTTCATCCGGCTGTTGCGGGTGCCGAGCAACACCATGGCATGCAGCTTCTCGGCGAGCACGGTCTCCCGTGGATAAGCCCGCAGCCGGGGGCTGGGGAAATCGAGAAGGCTCGGATATTCGATCCATTCCGGGGCCGGGGTCACTGCATCTCCGATGCCGATGTCCACCTGGACACCCACCCGGGCGGTGCCGATCCTTCCCCGCACGGTGACGCGCTGGCCACCGTACGCATCGTCTTCGCGGATGGCCGCGACCTTGACAGACGCGGCATCGAAGATGGTGGCGTCCGGTTCGACCACCACGCCGCAGACTTCCCGGAAGATCGCGAGAAGCTCGCCGTCCGTCAGCTCTCCGAAGCCGAGTAGATCCACATCACGAGTAGGCCGCAACGTCTCGCCTAGCCATGCGAGAAGCAGCAGTGCCCCCTTGAGTACGAAGCGTTCTGCATGCTGAGAACGCGACAAGCGGTACAGGAACCGCTCCACACCGTAGCGCGTGAGCACCAAGTTCGGGTCGACGCCAATCGCCTTCGCGTGCCTGGCAAGGCGCACCTGCACCGACCGGGCAAGACCTCCTCGTTCAACGCTCATGCGACGAGCGACTCGAGGTACGGACGCATCACCCGCTGCACGCGGCAAATGGCGGCATAATGGTCAAGCTCGTCCATCGTGAATCGCCGCGCCCGCCAGCCTTCACGCAACGCCTCCAGCGCCACGTCGATACCGAGCTTGTAGCGATACTTGAAGCAGTCCGCCACGGTCTTCGCGGGTCCGTAGACCTTCACCGGCCGGCCTTCAATCCGATGTGTCTCAACACCCGCGCTCAGCGCCTTCCCCGTGAAGCGGACGATCCGCAGTGGGGGATACGCAAGCCTCGGCCGCCAGGCGCGGCGATCGAGCGCCATCCACACTTCTGAGGGAAGTTGCGTGCCAATGCCGTGGTACTGAAGCGCGGAGAGGAGACAGATCACGCCCTGCGGGACCGCCGCCGCCGCCAAGGCGAGCCCGTGATTCTCCGTGACGGGCTGCTCCGGCAGCCCGTATACCCCGCGGACTACGCGCTCGATCAGTCCTTCCGCCACGAGTCGCGTCAGGATTTGCCGGTGGATCCCGTATTCCGCGAGATCGCTCGGCGTCACCCCGCGCGCTCGGCGCGCGAGCCTGAGGGTTCTTTCCCGATCGGTGATGGGTGGCATGTGGCAAATACTAGACAGTTATCAATAAATGTCAAGATTTTGCCACATACGATCGTCTTCCCCAGTGCAGCCGGCCCTAGATTGGTGACCATCGGGCCCCCGGGCTGCCACGCAACCCTTTCCGCCCCACCGTTGTCTATCGCGCAGTTACGGAAGACACCCCCGCCCGAAGGTGCGTGAACGACACTGAACTGATCGCCGGCCTACGCAATGGCGACCCGCGCGCAGAGCGACTGCTCTACGATCGGAATGTTGATCGCGTCTATCGGTTGGCGCATCGAATGTCCGGCGATGAAACGCTGGCCCGGGACTTCACGCAGGACACGTTCGTGCGCGCCTTCGCGCGGATCGGCGACTTCCGTGGCGAATCCGCCCTGGCCACCTGGCTGATGGCCATCGCGGGGAACGTGATCCTGAATGGGCTGCGCAAGGTGCGTCGCATCCATTCGCGCGAGATGGGCGTCGACGAGCTCCCCGACACCCCCATCACGCAGCGAGAGGCCGAACCTGACCTCAAGCAGCGCCTGCACGCGGCCATCGCCGCCCTTCCGGATGGGTATCGCATGGTCTTCGTGATGCACGACGTCGAGGGCTACACGCACGAAGAGATCGCAACGGCGCTGGGCATCCAGCCCGGCACGTCCAAGGCGCAGTTGTCGCGGGCCCGCGGCAAGCTGCGCGAAGCACTATCAGAGTTTGCGGGAGAATGGGCATCATGACCGACGAAGAACGGTTCGAACATTTCCTGCGCGAGGCCTCGGCCGACTACGAATCGCCACGCGGCGAAGTGCCGCGCGACGAGATGTGGGCAGCCATCCAGGGCCAGCGCGGCACGGGCGCCTCCGTGCCGATGTTCCAGCGCACCGCCGCGCGGCGGTGGGCCTGGGTCGGCATGGCCGCCACGCTGCTGATCGGCGTCGGCATCGGCCGCTACGCCTACCGGAGCCAGCCGGAGCCGCAGCCGGGTGTCGTCGCCAGTGCACCGTCCACCAGCGCGCCGAGCGATGCCCCGCAGGGACAGCCGCTCGATGCACCGGCCACGGCCTCCCCCGCCTCGCCGGCGGCGCCCGCCAACGGCGCGTCATCCACAAACAACGGCGCGTACGTGGTGGCGTCCGATCGCCATCTGCAGGCCGTGCAGGTATTGCTCACCTCGTTCAGCACGGAGAACGCCGACACGCGCAGCGACTCGGTGGTCGCCGCGTGGGCCCGTGGGCTTCTCACCAACACTCGCCTGCTCCTCGATTCACCCGCCGCCCGCGACCCACAGCGCGCTCGGCTGCTGCAGGACCTCGAGGTCATTCTCGTCCAGCTCGTCCAGCGTTCGCCGGGGGCCGCTGCCGCGGATCGCTCCGATGTCGAACGCACGCTTGAAAGAACCCAGATCATCCCTCGTCTGCGCAGCGCGCTCCCCGCCGGCCTGCCCAGCGGCACCGACTGACCCAGGAGTATCACCATGCACAAGCTTGTTCCCGTTCTTTCCATCATCGCCGCCGCTATTGGTGGTGGAGTTGCGCCGACCGTCGCCAGCGCTGCGCCCATGCCGCAGGCAGTCACCGTCGCCCGAGATAGCGTTGACTCGCTCTCGCTGTACAACCGCGCCGCCAACGCATTGAGCGACGGCGAGTACAATCGCGCCGCCGAACTTTTCGCGCAGGTACGGACCCGGTACCCCAAGTCTCTGTATGCCGCCGAGGCCTACTACTGGGAAGCGTTCGCACTGTCGCGTGACGGCTCCAACTCCCGCTTGCGCCGCGCCGTTGCCCTCCTCGATGCCCAGATCAAGGAATACCCCTCGGCGGGCACCGTGAGAGCGGGCGAGGCGCGCGCGCTCGCCACCCGCCTCAGGGGACAGTTGGCGCGGGGAGGCGACGCCGACGCGGCCGCCGACGTCGTGGCGAGCGCCACGCGTGCCGAACGCGACGCGGCGCGCGCCGAGCGCGACGCTGAGCGCG
>CAYQCP010000010.1:23010-74928 GCA_964416005.1 uncultured Gemmatimonas sp. | reverse complement strand
AATGGAGTACGGAGGTTTGTTGGAACGCGAGACGGGACTGTGAATCACGGAGAGACGGAGGAGCACGGAGCGCAACAGGTAACTGCAACAACTAGTGTTACAGACATCGCGCCACGCTGATGAAGGCGTGGCGCTCGTAGTTCCCCAAGTTGTGGCCGTTGTAGTCCTCTGTGGCCCTCTGTGCTACTCCGTGTCTCTGTGATGAAAAGCCCCGTCCCCCTCCCCCCTCACCCCATCGCCGCCACGATCTCGCGAGCCCCGGCGAGCGACTCCACGGCAAGCCCGGCGGCCTCGAGCGCCTCTCGGCCCCCTTCCTCTCGGTCCACCACCGCGAGCACGCCGACGATGACGCCGCCTGCAGCCCGAATCGCTTCCGCGGCCTTGAGCGCGGATCCGCCGGTAGTGATGACGTCCTCGATCACGACGACTTTGTCGCCGGAGTGAAAGGGCCCCTCGATCACCTTGCCTGTTCCGTGGGTCTTCGCTTCTTTCCGCACCGTGAATGCGCGGAGCGGCGTCTTGGCGAGCGCGCTGGAATGGGCGATCGCGTATGATACAGGGTCCGCGCCAAGGGTGAGGCCGCCAACCGCATCCGGCGTCCAACCCCGGGCGCGCATGCGCTCGAGGGCAAGGGGACCGATGATGGCAAGCCCGTCAGGGCTCATCGTGGTGAGCCGGGCGTCGATGTACAGATCTGACTGGCGTCCAGAGGCCAGGGTGAACGTGCCGCGTCGCGCCGAGCGCGTGGCGAGCATTTGAACGAGCATCGCGTGAGAGTCCATAAGGCGGAGGTTACGGACGCGTGAACGAGCGGTCAATGCCGGTGCGGCGTCAAGGCCGGCGCCTCTCGTTGTTGGCGCTCGCCCTGGTGGTCGTCTGCGTCGTCGTCGGCCTTGTCGTCGGTGATCACCTGGCGCGCCACGCGGGCGGCGTGGACGCCGAACCGACTCCCGCGTCGGAGCTGCGCCGCGACCGGATCATCCTGTGGGTGTGTGCCCTTGGCGCACTCTCCGCGCTTGTGATCGCGCTCGTTCAGGAACGGACTCAGGCCCGCCGTATCGCGGAGCGGTCGGACGAGCTCGAGCGGCTGTCTGCCGAACTGCTGCGGGCAAACCGCGCGAAAAGCGAGTTCCTGGCCAATGTGTCGCACGAATTGCGCACGCCGTTGGCCGCCGTGGTCGGGTTCATCGACTTGCTGCGAGACGGCGCGTACGGAGACCTCGCGCCACGGCAGGTTGGTCCCGTAGAACGCATCGAGTCGTCAGCCAATCACCTCCGCGAGTTGGTGGACCAGATCCTCGACTTGTCAAAGCTGGCGGCCGGACGCCTGGAAGTTTCCACGGAGTCCCTCAACCTCAGGGCCTTCGTCATCGACGTGGCCAGTGAGGTGGAGAGCCTGCTGAATGAGAAGGGACTCGCGTTCAGCATTGCGGTGCCGGCCACGCTGCCCAAGGTCGACACCGATCCCTCGCACCTGCGCCAGATCCTGGTGAATCTGTTGGGCAATGCCATCAAGTTCACCGAGACAGGGACCATCACGGTGCGGGCCGTACGCGTTCCGGAGGGCGAGGTGGCTCTCGTAGCCGGGCGTACCCGGCGCCGTCCGCTCCTGGCCGAAGGAGGGGCCTTCGTGGCCCTGCAGGTCAGCGATACAGGCACGGGGATCGCCGAGCGCGACCACGAGCGGATCTTCGAGGAATTCGAGCAAGTGAACGCAGGCCCTCGGGGCGATTCCATGCGTCGGGGCACAGGCCTTGGGCTCTCGATCTCGCGGCGGCTCGCACGCCTACTGGGCGGGGACATCACCGTCGAAAGCGAACTGGGCGCCGGGGCCACGTTCACGGTCTGGCTGCCGCTCGATCTTGTAGGGCCGCACCGAGTTGCGTGATTGAGGATTCTTTCATCACAGAGACACAGAGGAGCACAGAGGGCCACGGAGGACGGCAAAACCCAAGGTGAAAGACATCGCGCCACGCATGGTCTGCGTGGCGTTTGTAGTTCCCTCAAGAAGCTGCCGTTGTAGTCCTTTGTGGCCCTCAGTGCTCCTCTGTGTCTCTGTGATGAAAACCCTCTTCACCCCTCTCTCAGTCGCGCCGGAATAGCCCCTTCATCTTGCCAAGGAAGCCACCGCTCTCTGGTCCGCCGAGGACATCCGGAGCGAGCAACACGTCCTGCAGCGCGCGCGAGAAGGACATCACGTCGACGTACCTGGACTGCGGAGGCCGCTCGAGCCCCTTCATCACGACCTGTTCAACCGCCGCCGAGTACGTCAACCCGGGCTTCGCCTTGTTAAGCGGGAGGGGCGGTTGCGACAGGAGCTGCGTGAACATCTCCCGCGGAGTGCGCGCGGTGTACGGGAGGGCGCCAGTGAGGAGCAGATAGGCGATGGTCGCCAGGCTGTACTGGTCGGCAGCCGGGGTGACGATCTCGCCAGACAGGGCCTCGGGCGCCACGTACATCAGGGTGCCCACGAAGAATCCGGCGCGCGTAAGCCGTTCATCAGCCGAGACATCCGTAGCGGTGGCGATGCCGAAGTCGAGCAGCTTGACGCTGCGCGTCGACGGGTCGTACATCAGGTTTTCGGGCTTCAGGTCGCGGTGGACAATGCCCGCCTCGTGGGCGGCATTCACGGCTTCGGCGATCTGCTGGATGATCGTCGCGACCTCATCCGGCGCGAGTGGCGCGTACTTCTTGGCGTATCCTTCCAGGATCTCGCCCGGCGCCCATTCGATGGCCAGAAAGTGCAGTCCTTCGGGAGACTGGCCCGTCTCGATGGTCCGCACCACCTTGGGATGTATCACCCGCGTGCCAAACGTGGCCTCGCGGACAAAACGGGCAACCGCGGTCCGGTCCTGGCGCAGGCGTTCGCGCAGTACCTTTACGGCAACGGAACCGTGTTCTGGGTGCTCGGCCTTGTAGACGGTGGCTGTGCCACCTTCTCCAACACGGTCAAGCAAGAGGTATCCGGCAACGGTCGTGCCGACGAGGGGGTCGCGAGCCACGCGGCGAACCTAACGGCGGGCGACGGTGCTGGCAAGGAAAACCTGTGATAATGGTCCCACTTTCGGGGTAATGGAAACACTATGCCGATTCTGTCTCGATCGCTGACGGGAACTTTCCGCGTCGGGTGTGCCCTCGGGCTTGCTGCCATCGCGGCCTGCGGGGGGCGTTCGACGCCGCCGGAAGGCGGCGTCGCGCCGCGCGCGCCGGGGACGTCGCCGCCTCGTACGATCAGCGCCGGGCCGGAGTTTGATGCCGCGCGGCTCTACACGCAGATGGGCTTCCTGTCGGCCGGCGCACCACTTCCCTTCGTCGGGGCGGTTTCGTACCTCGCCACCGCCTCCCGGGACTCCACGGACGTCACGCTCGGCCTGTCGCTGGCCAACGCGTCGTTGTCGTTCGTGCGCGACAACGACCGGTTCGTCGCCGGGTACTCCGTCAACATCACGTTGCGGCAGGCAGGGACGGTCGTGCGCGAAGTAAGTGCGCACGAGGCCGTTCGCGTCGGGTCGTACAAGGAGACAAGCCGCCTTGATGAAAGCGTCGTCTTCCAGCAGGGGTTTGTGCTCGCTCCGGGGCAGTACGCTCTGGCGGTTTCGGTACGCGACGACGGCAACGGCCGCACGAGTTCGCAGGAGATGCTGCTCGCCGTGCCGCAGCTTGGCGCGCCGGGAACCCTCTCGACCCCCGTCCCCTATCTGCAGGTGGTGCCGCGGCGTTCCCGGGCGGCGGTCGCGGATCTCGTGGGCAACCCCCGCGCGACCGCCGTTTTCGGTCGCGACTCGACGGTCGTGCTGTACGTGGAAGGCTACGGCGAAGGCAGCCGGCTTCCGCTCTCGATTGAAGCGCGCAGCGACGCGGGACGGGTGCTCTGGCGCGACACGCTCTCCCTTCCGCGTCGCGGCGAACTGTTCAGCGGCGGCGTCGCCGTGCCGGTTGCCCGGATCGGCATCGGCGTTTCCATCATTTCGCTCTGGCCGACCGGCGTGGCGGATACCACCCGCGCTCCGGTCTTCATCACGTTCGGCGAAGGACTCCCGGTCGCGAAGTTCGACGACATGCTGGTGTACCTTCGCTGGTTTGCATCGCCATATCGTATCAAGCAGCTGCGCGACACGGAGGCAGAGGCCCGCCCGGCGGCATGGACGACGTTTGTGAAGGAGACGGATTCCGATCCCGTCACCCCGATCAACGAGGATCTGGTCGACTATTTCTCGCGCCTGCTGGTCGTGACTACGCGCTTCAAGGAAGAGGGAACGCCCGGATGGTTGACCGATCGCGGCAAGGTGCTGCTCGGGCTTGGAGAGCCCGACCAGATCTACGACCAGGGACTTGCCGGCGTCGGCAATCGCGGCCGGGCGCAGGTGTGGGAGTATCGACGACTGAACACGCAGTTCGTCTTCTACGATCAGACGGGGTTCGATCGCTGGCGGCTCACCAGCTCCGGTGAGGCGGAGTTCCAGGCCCAGTGGCAGCGTCGTGTGAATCGATAGGGGTGAAGGGGTTGTTCATCACGGAGACACGGAGGAGCACGGAGGGCCGCGGAGGACTGCAACGGCAACTTCTTGGAGGAACAACGCGCGCCGCGCAAAGATCTGCGCGGCGCGCTGTCGTAACCCATTGGTTTTGTGTAGTCCTCTGTGGCCCTCTGTGCTTCTCTGTGTCTCTGTGATAAAACCCTCGTCCCTCGTCCCCCGTCCCTCCTCCGTCTTGACACCCACTTCTGGAAGCCGTAAGACAATTACGCGGGCCGGCTGCCCTGCTGGCTGAGACGCGCATGGTTCACAGGGGCGCAGGAGGCGGCAATGATGAAGGGGAAGGTGAAGTGGTTCAATGACGCGAAGGGCTACGGGTTCATCGAGCAGGATGGCGGAGAGGATGTCTTCGTGCATTTCTCGGCCATTCAGATGGACGGGTTCAAAACCCTCGCCGAGGGCCAGACCGTCGAGTTCGAGGTGAAGACCGGTGACAAGGGTCTCGCTGCCTCGAGCGTCATGCGAGTCTGACGGCAGCCAGCCGAAAGAACCGCGCACTGCGCCACGGCCGCCTTCCCCTTCCGGACAGGCGGCCGCGATCGTTTCGGCTGGTATTCCCCCGACCCCCCATCCAACTTTGACGCATGTCGCTACCGCCGGCGCCCCGCCTCTTCCTCGTTGACGGCTATGCGCTGATCTATCGCGCGTTCTTTGCGCTCGGCCAGCAGCCCCTCCGCAGCAGCCGAGGGGAAAACACCTCGATTGCGCGCGGCACCAACGATTTCATCGCGCGCCTCATCGAGAAACACAAGCCGGAATACCTCGGCTGGGTCCACGACAAGGGACTCTCGTTCCGCCATGAGCTGTACCCGGCGTACAAGGCGACGCGCGAACGGCTCGAGCCGGAACTGCAGGTGGACTTTGACGAAGGCGTCGCGCGGGTGGAGCAGCTGCTGGAGGGCTACCACATTCCCGTGCTGTCGCTCGAGGGCTACGAGGCCGACGACGTGATCGGCACCCTGGCCCGTCAGGCGGCCGAGGCCGGCGTGAATGTGGTGATCGTCTCAGGCGACAAGGACTTTGCGCAGCTCGTCCGCCCCAACGTGTGGATACTCAATCCGTGGCATGGGCGACCCGGCCAGACGACCGAGAAGTGGTATGACACGGAGAACATCTCGGAGCGCCTCGGTGTCCCCGCCGAACGCGTGATCGACTTTCTGGCGCTCAAGGGCGACTCGTCGGACAACGTGCCGGGGGTGAAGGGCATCGGCGACAAGGGCGCCACGGAACTCATTGCGAAATGGGGCCCCCTCGAGAACATGCTGGCCCGTGTGGACGAAGTGGAGCCCACGCGGTCGCGCAATGCGCTGCGAGAGTATGGGGCGAATGGCGTCCTCTCGAAGCAGCTGGTGACAATTCGCGAGGATCTCCCGCTGACGCTCGACCTCGGCGCACTGACCCTCGATACACCAGACTGGACGCGCCTGCGCGATCTCTTTGTGCAGCTGGAGTTCACCACCGCGGCACGCAAAGCCGGGGCGCAGGCGGCCGCGGCCGGCGACACGTCCCCCGTGTCGCGGGCGGGCTCCGGAACCGCCGCCGACGCCGGTGCCGACGCGAGTGAGACCGAGGTGCCCGCAGTGCGCGCAACCACTCCGGCACCCGAAGCACACTACGTCACGGTCGACACCGTGTCTGCGCTTCGGCGGCTGGTCGCGCGCTGCCGCGAGGTGGGGAGCATCGCCGTCGACACGGAAACGGTGCTCGATGCCGGGGCGCCGCCTGTGGTGACGCCGCATCGGGCGAATCTGGTTTCCATTTCGATCGCCGTGGCACCGGGGGAAGCGTACTACCTCCCGTTCGCGCATCGCGGAACGCGTGCCGGCCAGGGCGACCTCGATCTGGGCGATGCCGCGCCGCCACCGGTGGCCGTCGGGGTTCGCAATCTTCCTTCGCTGCTCAGCGACGACGTCGCACCGTTGCGCGCGATGCTCGAAGACTCGGCGGTGAAGAAGACCGCGCACAACGCCAAGTACGACCTGCTGGTGCTGCGGCGCGCGGGGGTGACGCTGCGCGGCCTCGACTTCGACTCGATGCTGGCGAGCTATGTGCACGATCCAGGGCGGCGGTCGCATGCCATCGACGCACTCGCGCTGGAATTCCTCGGTCGATCCATGACCGGGTACGACGAGATCTGCGGCAAGGGAAAGAGCGCCATCGCGTTCGACGAAGTCCCCGTGGATGCGGCGCGAGACTACTCCTGCGCGGACAGCGACGTGGCCCTGCAGCTGCGCGCGGTCTTTGCGCCGCGGCTGGAGGAACACGCGCTCACGGCGCTGCTCGCCGAGGTGGAACTTCCACTCGTCACGGTGCTGGCCGACATGGAATGGGCGGGCATCACCATCGACGTGCAGTGGTTCGCGTCGCTCAAGGAACGCTTCGCGCGGGAGCGTGGCGCCGTCGAACAGCAGATCTACGATGCGGCCGGAGAAGAGTTCAACATCAACTCCAACCCCAAGCTGCGGGAGATCCTCTTCGGGAAACTCGGGCTGCCGGTGAAGAAGAAGACGGCCACCGGGCCGTCCACCGACGCCTCGGTGCTTCAGGAGCTGGCCGACGAAGGACATGCCCTGCCCTTGCTGCTCATGGAGTACCGGGAGCTGAGCAAGCTCGAAAACACTTACCTGGACACGTTGCCGGCGCTCGTGAACCCGAAGACCGGACGTCTGCACACGTCGTTCAACCAGACGGTCGCGAGCACGGGCCGGCTGTCGTCGTCGGATCCAAACCTCCAGAACATCCCAATCAGGCGGGAACTGGGCCGCGCCATTCGCCGCGGCTTCGTGCCGCGAAGCGGCTGGAAGCTGCTGGCCGCCGACTACTCGCAGATCGAACTGCGCCTGCTCGCGCACCTTTCGCGCGATCCGGCGTTCGTCTCCGCATTCAAGGCGGGCGGCGACATTCACCGCCAGACGGCGTCCGTGATCTTCGGCGTGCCCTTGTCCGCCGTCACGTCAGAAATGCGGGCGCGCGCCAAGACCATCAACTTCGCCACGATCTACGGGCAGGGCGCGCACTCGCTTTCTCGGCAACTCAAGATTGAACACGCCGAGGCGCGGGAATTCATCGACATGTACTTCGAGCGATTTGCCGGAGTGCGCGCCTTCCTCGACAGCACCGTGGCCCAGGCAAAACAACGCGGCTACGTGGAGACCATCTTCCGGCGCCGGCGGTACATCCCCGAGTTGCAGGACCGCAACTTCAATATCCGGGCGTTCGGTGAGCGAACTGCGCAAAACTCCCCCATTCAGGGCTCCGCGGCCGACCTCATCAAGGTGGCGATGATCCACGTCCACGATTCGCTCGCGGCTTCCGGGATGAGAGCGGCGATGCTGCTGCAGGTGCACGACGAACTGGTCTTCGAAGCGCCGCCGGAGGAAATCGATGCCTTGCGCACCCTGGTGGAGCGTGAGATGACGACGGCGGTGGAATTGGACGTACCGCTGGTCGTGGATATCGGCGTCGGGGACAACTGGCTGGACTGCAAGGCGTAAGGGTCGAATTGGCGCAGCTTGCGAGGGTCTAGGCGAAACGAGTGACAAAGGAAAGAAGGGGCGCTCGGATCCCTTGCAAGGCAACCCATTGTACCTTATACGTTTGTGGACTGCGGGTCGCCGTGGCCCCGGCGTTGCGTGGTCGAGGGGATGTCAGTCCATGGCAGGGAGAACGGATTCTTCGTTTCCTGTGACGCACGACACATTTCGCACCCCGCTTCCGAGCCCATCGAGCATGAAAGCCTACCGTCGCGGATTCACCCTGATCGAGCTGCTGATCGTGGTCGTGATCATCGGGATTCTTGCGGCAATTGCAATCCCGAAGTTCCAGAACACGAAGGGCAAGGCAAACGCGGCGGCGCTCAAGTCGGACCTGCGCAACTTGGCCACGGCGCAGGAAGCGTATTTCTATGACTACTCGATTTATGCCCCGGATGAGGCGTTTCTTGCCTACGCAAAGTCTCCAGGGGTGGTCCTGACCATCATGGAAGCAACGGGGTCGGGGTGGTCGGCCGTCGCCACCCACCCAGCGTCGTATCCGCTGACCTGTGCGCTCTTCCAGGGCAACGTGGCGGCGCAGACGCCGGCAACCGTCGAAGGGCTCATCGGCTGTCAGTAGGAATCCCCGAGCCGCGCTGGCCGGACGTTGCTCCGTGGCGTGAGTTTGAGCGCCGCCGCGAGGGAATGATGCACGCCATGGCAGGCGGCTTGTGGCTCCATCGGCACATCTGGAAAGGGCGCGCCATGGCCCATCTGGTCTCCACCGACCGCGAGTGGCTTCTGTCGGTTGCGGCGGAGATCCGCTTTCCGCTCGAGCGCCTGCAGTTCAAGCCGCTCAAGGACCCCGCCACCGGCATCAGGCGCGATGCGTGGCACTTCGATCTCGGCGGACCGTTCCTGCCGCCGCGGGAGGGGTGAAGGGGCTTTTCATCACAGAGACACAGAGGAGCACGGAGGGCCACGGAGGACTGCAACAACTTGGGTGAAAGACATCGCGCCACGCTGCGATCAGCGTGGCGTTGGTAGTTCCCCCAAAGAAGTTGCAGTTGTAGTCCTCAGTGGCCCTCCGTGCTCCTCCGTGTCTCTGTGATGAAAAGCCCCGTTCCCCCTCTCTACCGAGCATCCTCAGTCAGCGCCGTCCCAAGCGCCGCCGGTGCCGCAGCACGGCGCTGTGTGCCGGCGAGCACCAGCAGGGTGAGCACATACGGCAGCGCCAGGAACAACTGATAGGGCACCGGCCAACCCAGCGACTGGAAGACGTACTGCAGCTGGCTGGCGGCGCCGAACAACAGCGCCGCTCCGGCCACGCCAAGCGCGGACCAGCGGCCAAGCACCACAATGGCGATGGCGATGAACCCGCGCCCGGCTGACATGCCCTCCGCAAACGTCCCCACCTGCGCCAACACCAGCACACCGCCGGCGAGCCCACCCATCGCACCGCCGAACAGCAACGCCAGCGCGCGTACGCGCACCGGAGAAATGCCCGCCGCGAACGCTGCCACGGGCCGCTCTCCAGTTGCACGCAGGGCGAGTCCAGCATGCGTGCGCATCAGCCACCACCCCAGCGCACCGGCGATCGCATACAGCGCGTAGGTCATCACGGGTTGCTCAAACAGGGCACGGCCGAGCAACGGCAGGTGCGACAGCCCTGGAATGGCGACCGGCGAGATCGTGGGCACGGACAGCGCGGCCCCCTGTGCTCCATACAGCGCTCGGTACAGCGTGCCAGTGAGACCCAGCGCCAACAGCGTCACTGCTGTCCCTGCGATGACGGCGTCGGCGCGAAGCCAGAGCACGACCAGCGCCATGACAGCCGCTGCGGCGCACCCCGCCAGTGCCGCGACGACAAACCCGGCGCCGACACCCCCTGCACCGGCGCCAACAAGTGCGCCGAACGCGCCGGCGATCATCGCGCCTTCAAGCCCGAGATTGATGACGCCCGAGCGCTCCACCACGAGTTCGCCATACGCCGCCAGGGCCAGCGGTGTCGCCGTGCGCACGGAGGCCTGAAGAAACTCGCCGGCGTCGATGCTCACGTGTGCCGTCCGCGCGCGCGGGTGTAGTCGAACGCCAGGACGCCGAGAACGATCAACGCCTCCACCACAGAGGCAAGCACCGACGGGACGTTCGCATCGCGCTGCATGGCGGCAGCCCCGGCCTCCAGGGCGCCAAAGAGCAGCGCCGACAGCATGATCGCCAGCGGATGCAGCCGTGCGAGCAGCGCCACGGCGATGGCACTGTATCCATAACCCGGGGAAATCCCCTCATACAGCGCGAACGTGACGCCCGTGGCCTCGCTCGCGCCGCCAAGGCCGGCGAGCGCACCGCTCGCCAGGAAGACAAGCGCCGTCGTTCGCGACGGGTTGATGCCGCCTGCACTGCGCGCGGCGCCGATCCCGGCGCCCACCGCGCGCACGCGAAATCCCGCGGCGGTGTGCGTCAGGAACCACCACGTGGCCACGGCCAGGCCAACCGCCAGGACCAAACCGAGATGCAGGCGGTGTCCACTGACCAACGCGGGCAGGTGCACCGACGCCGGAAGTTCGACCGTCTGTGGATACACACGCGTTGGCTCCTGCAGCGGGCCGCGCACCAGCCATGACACGAGATAGGCCGCCACGAAGTTCAACATCAGTGTGCTGATGACCTCGAGCACGCCGAAGCGCAGCTTCAGCCATCCCGCGATACCCGCCCAGGCGCCGCCGGCCAACACACCGGCGCCAAGCGCCAACGGCAATGCGACGAGACGCGGCAACGCTCCCACCGCCAGCCCAACGGCGACAGCCGCCGCCGCGCCGGCCAGCAGCTGGCCCTCGGCCCCGATGTTCAGGACGCCGGCGCGAAACGCGATGCCGACGGCCAGTCCCACAAAGAGCAGCGGGGTCGCCCGCACCAGGGTGGCAGAGAGGAACGCATACGGACTTCCAAACGCCCCATTCCACAATGCCGCGAGCGCGCGCGGGGTGTCGTACCCACCGGCCATGAGAATGCCGAGCACCGCCAGGATGATCACCACCACCGTGGCGGCGGTGATAAGCCAGCGCGCGTCGGGACGCGCGGCATCGCGGTACCCGGCCCCAGGGGGCAGGGCATCAGGGCGCGACGACATCACGCGGCTCCCACCAGCGCATTGGCCACGGCGGTGCGTTCAACCGCCACCTCCTGAACACGGCCGGCGAACACCACCAGCATCCGGTCGGCGAGCGGCAGCAACTCGTCGATGTCCGCCGAATAGACCACGACGGCGCTCCCTGCGTCGGCGCTGCCAGCGAGCTCGCGCAGCACGTGGGCGGTGGCGCGAATGTCGAGGCCGCGCACCGGGTTCTCGGCCACGACCAACGTCGGGTGCTCATCGAGTTCGCGACCGACGACGAACTTCTGCTGGTTGCCGCCAGAAAGCGCCCCCGCGCGCGTCGCCGGTGACGGTGCACGCACGTCATGCCGTTCCATGAGCCCGGCAGTCAGCGACGCCAAGGCGCCCCACGGCATGCGTCCGCGGCGCACGCCTGCACCGCGCAGCGCGACGTTCTCGGTGAGCGTGAACTCCTCGATCACCGCATCACGCAGGCGATCCTCGGGGATGAACCCGATGCGTGGAGGCAGTGTCGCCACGCCACCGCTTGGCGCCAGCCGGCCAGCGAGCAGGCGCAGGAGTTCGTGGACCCCCGATCCCTCGACGCCGGCGAGTCCGATGATCTCACCGGCAAAACAGTCGATCGTCGCCTCGCGCACGCGCTCGACGCCGCGCGCGTCGCGCGCACTGACGGCGGTGAGCTGGGCGACACAGGCCCCGCGCTTCCGCGGCAGCCGGGACGTGGTGGCGGACGCCGCCGTGGTCTCGATGTCGGGTATGGAGAACGGCTCGGTGGCGTCGTCGCCGGTGACGGCGCGCACCAATGCCGTCATGTCGAGCTGCGAGGCCGGGGCCGTGAGCACGCACTCGCCGCGACGCAGCACCGTCACGTCGTCGGCAACGGCCAGCGCCTCCCGCAGCTTGTGCGTGACCAGCACGGCGGTGCCGCCCTCGGCGACGAAACGCCGTAGCCACGCGAACAGCTCCTCGGCCTCTGGTGGCGTGAGCACCGCCGTCGGCTCGTCCAGGATCAGCAGACGGGCATTGCTGTAGAGGGCCTTGAGGATCTCCACGCGCTGCTGCGCACCCACCCCGAGGGAGGCAACACGCGCCGACGGATCCACGCGCAACCCGGTGCGCTCAACCAGCGCACGCACGCGCTCGGCAACGGCGCGCAGCTCCAGCCTGCCCCGCCCACCGAGGGCGATGTTCTCGGCCGCGGTCATGGCGGGCACGAGCGTGAAATGCTGATGCACCATGCCAAGGCCGCGACGAATGGCATCGGCGCCGGAGGCAAGCGAGACGGGGTCGCCGTCGATGCGCACGCCACCCGCATCGGCCGGCATCAAGCCGAAGGCAATGCGCATCAGGGTGGTCTTGCCGGCGCCGTTCTCTCCCAGCACCGCGTGCAGCGTCCCCCGTCGAACGGTCAGCGAGGCGCCGCGAAGCGCCTGCACCTCGCCGAACCGCTTGTCGATCGCTTCGAGGGCAAGTGCGCTGTCGCTCACAGTCCGGTGGGCGCTTCCACGAAGGTCCACGGTACGCCGGCCTGCGCCGCCATCCACGCGGCAAGCGCCTGCACCCCGAGGGTCTCGGTGGCGTAGTGTCCCGCGTACACGATCACGAGCCCCTTCTCCTCGGCATCGACAGCGCTCCAGTGCGGTCCCTCGCCGGTGATGACCGTGTCGAGGCCGAGCTCCATCGCTTCACGCAGCGTGTCCACGGAGATGCCGGCGCCGGTCACCACGCCCCAGCGGCGCGTCTGGTGCGTGCCGGGATGCGGAGAGGCAATGGCCCGGCCGCCGTGCGTGCGGGCGAAGCGGTCGCAGGCCGACACCAGCGCGTCGGTCTGCATGTCCGTCGTTCCCTGCACGCCACAGAAGATCGTCTGGTATCGCGCGAAGCCGCCCGCGGGCTCGAGGCCGAGCGCACGAGCGAGCAGGTGCGAGTTGCCCATCGACTCGTGTGCATCGAGCGGCAGGTGCGCGGCGTAGAGCGCCACGTCGTGCTCCAAGAGCGTACGCACTCGTTTCAGGTGTGTTCCGGTCAACGGTTGCAGGCCGCCCCAGAAGAGCCCGTGATGCACGACGAGCAGGTTGGCACCGGCATCGATGGCGCCGCGAATGGTCCGCTGCGAGCAATCCACCGCGGCGGCGATGCGGGTGACGGCGGCGCGGTTGTCCACCTGCAGGCCGTTGAGCGCGGGCGAATAATCCGGCGTTTCACGGCACCGCAGCAGGTCATTGGCAAGTTGCGCGAGTTCGGCGGCGGAGCTCACCTGTCCTCCGGAGTGCGGACCGGCCAGGGCGGTGCAAAGGTGCCCTCGCGCATCTGGCGTTCCACGGAATCCACCCGCTGCAGAATCTGGGGTGGCACTACGGTCTTCATGGATGGATTCGGGGCCCACTTCATCACGCCGCTGCGCGTGTCGAGCACGTGCACGCGCGGGGCGAAGGCGCCGCTCTTGACCTCGCGCGCGATGGACATGAACGCGTTTGGCAGGTCGATGACAACGGAGCCCAGTGTGACCAACGGGGCGACGTGGTTCTGGTCGGAATTGGAGCCGATGATGTAGACGCCCTTCGACTCCTTGGCGGCCTGGAAGATGCCCAACCCTGCCGCGTCGGCATTCTGGTAGATGACATCGACGCCCCGGGCGATCTGGGCGAGCGCCTGCTCCTTGCCGGCGCCGGCATCATCCCAGTTGCCGAGGTAGGCAATGACGACGCGGGCCTTCGGGTTCACGGCGTGCACGCCCTGTACGAACGCGGCGAAGCCCGACTTGACCGGCGGCAGCTCCGTTCCGCCGATGCATCCAATGATGCCCGATTTGCTGACACTCGCCGCAACGATGCCGGCGAGGTATGACGGTTCCTCGAAGGCAAACGACATGGCGGCGACGTTGGCGCTGGTGCGTGTGCCACCCGTGGTGACGAACACCGTCTTCGGAAAGGCAGGGCCGACGCGCGCCGCGGCGTCCTGGAACTCAAAGCCATGACCAAAGACCAGCGCATATCCTGACGCACCGTACTGTCGGAAGTTCTCCTCGAACTCGGCGGGCGTCTTCGTCTGGATGTGGCTCACCTGCGCGCCAAGCGAATCGCGGATGTGCATCAGGCCTTCGTAGGCGCCACCGTTCCATGACTGATCGGATATCGGCCCCGGAGTCAGCAGAGCGACAGAGAAGCGCTGCCCACCAGCTCCCTCAGCGCTGGAGTCCTTGGCCGGCGAGCACGCAGCGAGGTTTCCAACAATGATGTTGAAAACAAGAAGTCTGGCGACAAGTCTGGTCAGCATACTCATTTATAAAACGTGTATTGATAATAAGTTATACACTTAATGCAAACTTTCGTTTACAGAGGTGCCGTTGTGTTGATAACTCAAGGGACATCCTCCTGCGATCCGAGGCCAGTGCCTCAGCCGGCAGATCCCACTTGCCGATCCACGCTCGTAGCATCGCCGAGCAAGCGTATCTCCTGCATGCGTACGGTGCCGTTGATGCGCGCGCCTTCGAGCACCACGATCGACTTCGTGTCGATATCGCCGTTGACGACCGCAGAGCTCTGAAGCTCCAGGCGTTCGTCGGCAACGATGGCACCATCCACCAGGCCACCGACGACAACTTCGCCGGCATGGACGTTTCCTTGAATGGTGCCGTTGCGACCGAGCATCATCTGGCGCGCGCCGAGCACGGAACCCTCGATACGGCCGTCCACCTTCAGGGTACCGTTCGTCTCGATATCTCCCGTGATGCGCATGCCGGCTGCGATGATCGACAGCGCGGCCTCAACGGCACCGCCGCGATTCTCGTTCTTGTCTCCCTCTTTTCTCAGGAGTGCCATGGAAAATCCCTCATCGGGTCACGGTGCGATGGCTGGTGGCTTGATTGGGGCGGTCGTGGGTGGCGCCTTGGGTGCTGCTGTCGCGGGCTCTTTACTTGGTGCTTTCGTCGTGCCGGTTCCCGATGCTTTCGCAGGCGGTGGCGTTGAGGCACCAGGCGCCGCCTTGGATGCAGCCACCGGCTTCGATTCCTGCGCGCCGGCGGGAGTTGCACTGCGCGCCGACGCGCTCAGCATCTGCTGCACCTGAGTATACCGGCGCTGCAGCTGATCCAGCGTCGCTTGCAGTGTGTCGATCTTCGCCGCGTCTTGCTCAAGGTGCGAGATGCGCCGCGTCAGGAACGGCACACGCGCGGTCTGGAATGCAAAATACGCCCAGCTCAAAATGGCTCCGGTGAGCACAGCGGCGAACCACTTGGAGGCAACCAGGCGCAGCGCCTGCACCTGCCACGGGCGAAGCACCATTGTGCGGTGCGCGAGACCGGTCTCGCGCTGCACGTGAATGAACATGTTCCCCCAGCCCCGCCCGAAGACGTTGCCGTGCTCCTGTGTGCCGGGGTCACGCTCCGGGCTGGTCATGCAATGCCTCGCTCGGCGTTTCCAAGCAACAACTCGAGCAGTCGCGAAAGGTCTTCGTTGCTGTAGAACGACAGGCTGATCTGGCCCTGCGCCTTGCCGGACAGCGTCAGCTTCACGTCGGTCTGGAATTTCCGGCGCAACTGCTCTTCGATATGACGGGCCTCCGCCGGGCGCGCGTCGCCGGGCGTCGCGGCGGACTTGCGAGCGCCCCCGCTGCGGCCGCCGGTCGTCTCACGCACGCGCTGCTCCACCGCGCGCACACTCAGTCCTTCTGCAATCACGAGCTTGGCCAGGTCCGCAATGCGAATGTCGTCGCCCAAGGCAAGCAGTGCGCGCGCATGACCGAGCGAGAGCGCGCCTTCGCGTACCTGCCGGCGAACGGACGCCGGAAGGCCGAGCAAGCGCAGCATGTTGGCGACGGTCGAGCGATCCTTGCCGACGATGTCCGCCGTTTCCTGTTGCGTGAGCGAGTAGGACGACATCAACTGCTGATACCCTTCCGCTTCTTCAATCGGATTGAGATCCGTGCGCTGCAGATTCTCGACGAGCGCGAGCGTCAGCAGTTCCTTGTCGCCGACCTCACGCACGATCGCCGGAATCTCCGTCCAGTTGAGTCGCTGTGCCGCGCGAAAGCGGCGCTCACCGGCGATGAGTTCATAGCCGGCACCAGTTGGCGATGGCCGAACGGTCACGGGCTGAATGAGTCCGTTGACACGAAGGCTGGCTTCGAGGTCGGCAAGTTCCGCCTCCCGAAACTCCTTTCTCGGCTGCATTGGATTCGGCCGAATCTGCGCCATCGACACTTTCCGCAACCCATCGCGCTCACTGGGCGCAGGCGGCGCATCGGACCGAGAAGCGGGCCGGCTAGAGAGAAGCGCTTCGAGCCCTCTGCCCAAACGTGGTTTTTCGGCCATATGATTTTATAGTGATTTAGTAATGTCGCTATGATGTCACGTAAACAGGCCTAATTCACCGCTGACTCTGCAGCCGTACGCTCGATCAACTCTCGCGCAACGCCCATGTATGCCTTGGCACCTACTGAAGCGAGGTCGTAGACGATGATCGGCTTCCCAAAACTTGGAGCTTCGGCGAGACGAACGTTTCTGGGAACGACGTTCTGGAAGACCTTGGAGCCGAAGTACTCGCGCGCGTCAGCAGCGACCTGGCGCGAGAGATTCAGGCGCGCGTCGTACATCGTGAGCACGACACCGTCGATGCCGAGCGAAGGGTTCACGCCCTGCTGCACCCGAGTCACGGTGTTGAGCAACTGACTCAATCCCTCGAGCGCGTAGTACTCGCACTGCAGAGGGATGAGGACCGCGTCCGCGGCCGCGAGCATGTTGAGCGTGATCAGGCCCAGCGACGGCGGGCAGTCGATCAAGACAAAATCAAAACTGTCGGCCACTCGCTCGAGCGCTTGCCGCATCGAGAGATCGCGGTCCTCCTTTTCGACCAGCTCCACCTCGGCGCCGGCCAGGTCAGGTGTCGCCGGCAAGACGCTCAGGAACCGGAACTGCACCTCGGACAGAATCGCATCGTCGATCGCCGAAGGGTCGAGGAGGACGTCATACGTCGTCAGTCGAACGTCCTCCCGTGTGAGGCCAATCCCGCTGGTGGCGTTCCCTTGCGGGTCCCCGTCTACGAGCAACACCCGTTGTTCGGCGGCGGCAAGGCTGGCGGCCAGGTTCACGGCGGTCGTTGTCTTGCCTACTCCGCCCTTCTGGTTGGCGATGGCGATGATTCGGGCCAAGATCTGGCTGCTCCAGCTGGGGTGCGCGAAAACGGAACGGGAGGCCCAATATTGGCCTCCCGCAACCGCAATTGCCAGTTCAAATGTTCCACGTGGAACAGGAGGAGGGGATTTTCATCACAGAGACACGGAGGAGCACGGAGGGCCACAGAGGAAGGCCACTGCAACTTCCTTGGGGAACTACGCAAACCACGCCTCTCTTCGCGTGGAGCACTGTCGTTTACCCTGGTTGTTGTAGTCCTCTGTGGCCCTCTGTGCTCCTCCGTGTCTCTGTGATAAAGCCCCCGTCCCCATAGCCAAAGCGCTGACTACTGCTTTACGGCCCAGCGCACCGATACCATCTCCACCACCTTGAGCTCGCCAGGATTCACCGGCGTTGGCTCCGCGCTCGCAGCCATTCTCGTAGACCGCACCATATCGAGGTTCATCGGCATCGGTCCCTCCGACGGACCTCCACTCGAGATCTCGATCAGCGCCCCAAGCTGAGACCCGGCCGCCACAGCCATCGCCTCGGCGTCCAGTCGAGCCGACTTCACCGCCCTGGCCAGCGCCTCTCGACGCGCCTCCTCCGCCCGCGACGAGTAGAACTGCAGTCCCATGATATTCGTGGCACCCTTCGCCAGCGAAGCATCTACGAGTACGCCAGCCTGCTCGAGCTTGAGCACTTCCACTCGCACCGAGTTTCTTGCGACGTAGCCGGAGACCTTCGGTGGCAGACCTTGTCCGGGGTAGACCATCTCCGGCGTCACCTGAAGGTTGGCGGTCTGGATCTGGTCCTGGGGAATCCCGAGTTTCTGCAACGTATCGAGCACGGCCCGCTGACGCCGGCTGTTCTCCGCCGCCGCTGCGGCCGCCGACGCCGCGCGCGTCTCGACACCAAACTGCATCCGGGCCCGGTCGGGCTTGATATCGACTTCACCACGACCCGCCGTGATGATCTGCGGCACGGTCGAAGGCGCCTGCTGGCCAACCGCCGCCTCCAGCGGCAGCAGCAGGGTGACAACCGCGGCCATCGAAGTGGCGAAACGAGAACTGCGCATCGAGGTCTCCTCCGCCTCGTCAAAACGAGGCTTATTTAGTAGCACTATGATACTAAAAAACATCCCCGGCGCGGCCAAATCGGCCTCCGGACGCGCCGCAAGGGAGACGTTCGGGCGGCGGGAACTTGCACACGGGGGTTTTCACGTGGCCTTGGGGCGCCCCGGAATATCACGTGCGGTGGTCCTTGCTGCCAAAGAGCAGCTTGGCGTGTGGGGCCTTTTCATCACAGAGACACAGAGGAGCACAAAGGGCCACAGAGGACAGCACCTTCTCGGGTAACGACATCGCGCCACGCTAAAGCTCGCGTGGCGCGCGCTGTTCCTCCAAGCAGTTGCTCTTGTAGTCCTCTGTGGCCCTCCGTGCTCCTCTGTGTCTCTGTGATGAAAAACCCCTTCACTCTTCACCCGAGGATTGCCGCACGTGCCTCAGCGCCCCGCGCGCCACGCCGCGAACAGGGAATCACGCGCCAGCGGCACGAAGACCACCGGATCGTCCACGCGGGTGCCGGCGCGCGTCAGCAGGTAGGCCGGGCGGTCAGGAAACTCGCGAAGCAACAACGAGTCACGTGCGTGCAGATCGCGCGCATAGAGGTTGCCGCCAGTGGTGATGAGCCGCAGGGGGACATAATGCAGGAACCCGGAACGATCCTCCGCAATGCGTCGGAGGCACGTCGCATCATACCGCACGCCGGGACGCACGCGCTCGGTGGGATCGGGTGTCAGCGTGCTCTTGATGACATGGGCCGAATCTCGGGCGAGCAGCACGGCAAGCCGCTGTTCGGCCGGCGTACCACGCACACCCTCCCGCTCGAGCGCGGACACTTCCCACTCGAGATTGCAGCTGTCGGTTCCGCGATAGACCGTCTCCGTCATCGGCCGCGAGACGCCGAGTGCCCAGAGCCGCGCCACCAGCTGGGCTCCCCAGCTCTCGCGCACGAAGACCAGTGCGTTGCGCACGGCGCTTCGTTCGGCGGCGCGTGCGTAATCAACGCGCATCGAGGTCAATCCGGCGCGATACGAGGCGATGCGCACCGGGAGATTGAACACGAGCGCCCCGACAACGCCGAACGCCAGCATGGCGGTGATGCCGCGACGCGCGTGCAGTGAAGCAACCCGCTCGCGGACGATCAGCGGAAGCCGCGTCGTCCACAGGACCAGCACCGGCAGCAGCGGCACAAGGAACCGCGGGCCGAGGTAGAAGCCGTCGTGCCAGTAGAGCAGATACGAGACGATCACCAGCGCGCCCGAGGCGAGCAGGTATCGGTCAAGTGCGCCAAGCCGGCGTGCGAACCAGAGCGACGCCACCGGCAGGAGCAGCGACGGAAACGGCGTTTCGAACAGGTAGCTTTGCAGGCGCCACTGGTAGAGCGACGCCAGCGCGAGCCCCCGCAGCGGCGTGTGGGGCTCTCCCCATGGGGCCGCATGAAAACCCAAGCCGTGCGAAGTGCCCCAGAGCACCTCATAGCCAAACTTGAGTGGATGGCCGGTCGTCTGGGCGTTCACGTACATCATGGCGATGAACGGCAACGCGACACCGAGCCCCGCGAGCACGTTCTCCGCCCAGCGCCGCGGTGAGCGTCCGGCGCGGACGACCAGCCAGATCGCCGCCGGCAATGCGAAGGCAAAGGCATCGAGCGGACGGATCGTGGCGGCTGCCCCCAAACCAAGGCCGAGTCCTAGCGCAGGAAGCACGTCCACCTGGTCCGGCGCGGCCTGTTCGGACACCGGAGTGGAATCCGAGGCCGAGCCCGCACGCACCAGCGTCACCAGCGACGCGACCGCCACCAGGAGCCAGAACAGCGCCGTGACATGGTTCATGTGGGAGCCGAACATGAAGACGCCGAAGGGCGTCAGCGCAAAGAGCAGCGTGGCTCCCAGCACCCATCGGTCGCTTGCTGCGGGTTCGGCGGCGCGCGCAATGCGCGCGAAGAGCAGGACACAGCATGCGCCGCACACCGGGCCAACCAGCCACGGCGCGCCGGCCAGCACGCCAATCCAGAGCATGAAGGGGCCGCCCGGCGGGAACTGCGCGTAGACGCGCTCCCCGACATCCACGAGGTGCAGAAAGGAGAAGAACTCGCCGTGGGTGGGCGCGGGAATCCAGAGTCGCCCTTCAGCGAAGCGCTGCGCCTGCCAGAGTTGCACCACCTCGTCGATCAGCAGCGGTCGCCGCGAAAAGACCGCGAACGCGACGATCGTGTACAGTAATAATGCGCACACTGCTACTAAATAGATGCGTCCCGGGAGGCTTCCGGCCTGCACGGAATCCGCCCCGGATTCGCGCGCCGAGGTGCCAAGCGGCCAGTGCGCGCGACGCGACAGCATCCAGGCCAGCGCGCCGATGCCCAGCGTGAGGAGTGATCCCGTGGTCCAGTCCCGCAGCTGCACGCCGAGATTGGGAATCTCGAGTCCGACCGGAAGCCACGCAGCGAGCGGGAGGAACCCGAGCACGGCAAGCACTACGGCCGCTGTGCGCGCGAGCCATGCGCGAGGTACGCGCGTCGCCGCGTCAGACGGGCCCGTGGCAGGCATTACCGGAATCTCACACCAGCCCCGCCGTCGCCGCGCCACGCGCGCGGCGCCAGCGCTCTGCTTCGAGCACGAGGTTCTGCAGGTCGGCCGGGCTGACGCCCGGAATGCGCGCGGCCATCGCCAGCGACAGCGGGCGGCGATGGGCGAGCTTCTGTCGGGCCTCGGTGGACAGCGATTTCATGTCGGCGTACGGGAGCTCGGCGGCGAGCAGGAAATCGCCCATGCGACGCAGCCGGTCCGCGGCATCCCGTTCGCGCACGAAGTACCCGGCGTACTTGATCTCGAGTTCGGCCGTGACGACGGCCTCGCCCACAGGCGCATCATCCAGTCCCGCGGCCTCGAAAAGGGCGGCCAGTGGAACCTCCTGCCGCCGCGCGATCTCGCTGATCTTTACCGAGTGCGGAATCGGTGCCGAGCCGAGGCGGTCGAGCAGCGGCCGTACCTGCTCGGGCCGTACGCTGGTGGTGGTGGCCAGCTGCGATGCCCGATCCTCGTCGTTGAGCCGTGTCTCGATGGCACGAAGCTCGTCATCATCGTAGACGCCGAGCATGATGCCGATCTGCGCAAGCCGCCGCAGGGCATTGTCCTGGCGCACCGTCAGACGGAACTCCGAGCGCGAGGTGAACAGGCGGTAGGGCTCGTCCACGCCACGCGTCACGATATCGTCGATGAGCACGGCCACGTAGGACGTGTCACGCCCGAGAATGAGCGACGGGCGGCCGGTGACGGCGAGCGCGGCATTGAGACCGGCGACGAGTCCCTGCCCGGCTGCCTCCTCGTATCCCGTGGTGCCGTTGATCTGTCCGGCCAGGTACAGCCCCGCGAGTTGCCGAACGGCAAGCGTCGGATCGAGCTGCGTGGGCGGATAGTAGTCGTACTCGATGGCGTAACCGGCGCGCGTCATCTGCACGTGCTCCAGCCCGGGCACCGCGCGCAGCATCGCCAGCTGGACGTCCGCGGGGAGCGAGGTGGAGAGGCCGTTCACATAGAGTTCATGCGTATCGAGGCCTTCGGGCTCGAGGAAGATCTGGTGCCGCTCCGCGTCGGGGAAGCGCACGATCTTGTCCTCGATGCTCGGGCAGTAGCGCGGCCCCCGCGAGTCAATCGAGCCGCCGTACATCGCCGAGAGCTCGATGGAGTCGCTGACCAGCGCCTTCACCTCGGCGCCCGCGTAGGTGATGTAGCACGGCACCTGCGGCAGCATCACGGCGCCACCTGCCGTCTGCCGTCCGCCGTCTGCCGTCTGAAAGTGCCCCCACCGA
The DNA here is from genome assembly GCA_964416005.1 of uncultured Gemmatimonas sp. Classification (GTDB taxonomy): domain Bacteria; phylum Gemmatimonadota; class Gemmatimonadetes; order Gemmatimonadales; family Gemmatimonadaceae; genus PNKL01. Next base: position 52,824 of record CAYQCP010000010.1, on the reverse strand, counting down.
TACCGGAAATCAGCCAACTCACTCTGCTGCGGTTCGCACTTCACGTAGTCGACGCTGCGCCCATCGATGCGCGGCGGGGTGCCCGTCTTGAAGCGGCGCACCTCGAGTCCGATGTCGGCCAACTGCTCGGCGAGGTGCGTCGTTGCCGCCTCACCGGCGCGGCCACCAGCGAGCTGCGTCGTGGTGCCGATATGGATCTTCCCGCGTCCAAAAGTGCCGGTCGTCACCACGACAGCACGCGCGTCCAGGCGGCGATCGTCGAGCGTCTCCACGCCCGCCACCCGACCGTGCGCGATGAGCAACCGCGCCACGGTTCCCTGAACGAGCGTGATGTTCTGGTGCGCCTCGACGAGGGCGCGCACGGCGCGGCGATACAAGCCACGATCGGCCTGCGCGCGCGGCGCCCAGACCGCGGGTCCCTTGCCGCGATTGAGCATGCGGAACTGGATGGTGGCGCGGTCGGTGGCGCGTCCCATCACGCCGCCCAGGGCATCCACCTCGCGGACCACGGTTCCCTTGGCCACCCCGCCAATGGCGGGATTGCACGACATCTGCCCGATCGTCTCGAGGGTGCTCGTGACGAGCGCCACGCGGCAGCCCAAACGCGCGGCGGCCACGGCGGCTTCGGCGCCGGCGTGGCCGCCGCCGATCACGATCACGTCGAACGAGGATTCGCTTGGCATGGGATGAATGGACAGTATAGCACGGTCAGGCACAGAACGAAGTTGCCCTCACGCCGCAAACCCGCTATCAAGTATCCGGGTCTCTGGACGCAGGTCCGCGCCGACAGGCCCCCTCCACGTCTTGCCTAACCGACATGCCGCTCAAGCTCTCGCACAGCGCCCCCACGCTGCTCATTCGCAAGCGGGCCTTCGAACAGTACGCGCTGGCGCGCGCCGACTTCGACACGGCGCTGCACCTGACGGACGAGGAGTTCCGGGTGGAGGGCGCCCTCGTGGCCGTCGGTCCGGTGTATGACGCGGCCGGCTTGGCGGAGGTCATCGGGGCCCTCGAAGCCCGCGGCCTGACCTACTTCGACGACTTCTTCGACCTCTCCGGCAACTGGCCCGACTGGCTGCTGGTCTACGCCATGGCCGAGCGCGAGCGGTTCACGGACGGCGCGACCGGCTGACTAGGGATTCGTTAATGCGTGTTCTTTCATCACAGAGACGCAGAGAAGCACGGAGGGCCACAGAGGACGGCAAAAACCTGGGCGAAAGACATCGCGCCACGCAGAGGATTGTGTGGCGCGCGCTGTTCCTCCAAGAAGTTGCTGTTGTCGTCCTCCGTGGCCCTCTGTGCTGCTCCGTGTCTCCGTGATGAAGAAACCCCGTCCCTCCTACTTCAGGTGCTGCCGGAAAAACGCAATCGTCTGGGGCCACGCCTTCTTGGCCGCTTCGAGGTTCATCGGCTGGTCCTGCCCGCGCAGGAAGCCGTGTCCGGCGCCTTCGAAGATGCTGTACGTGTAGCTCTTGTTGAGCGCCTTCATCGTCGAGTCGGCCCACCCGATCGTCGCATTCACGCGCGCGTCATTGCCGCCGTACAGGCCGAGCACCGGGACCTGGATCTTGGGCATCGAGTCGCGTGACGCCGACGTGCCATAGTAGACCACCGCGGCCCCGAGTCCCTTGTTATTGAAGACGGCGTGATTGAACGACGCCGACCCGCCCCAGCAGTAGCCCACCACGCCGTACTTCTTCTCGGCGGCCGGAAGCGACATGCCGTAGTTGGCGACCGCGGCCACGCCCCGGTTCATCTCCGCGACGTTGACGCTGCGGATCAGCTTGGTGGCGCTGTCGCTGCGCAGCTCGTCCGACGAAGGCCCGCCTCGCACCCGCGACAACAGATCGGGGGCGATGGCAATGAACCCATCGGCCGCGAGTTGATCAGCGACGCCGCGGACCCACGTGGAGAGTCCGAAAATCTCGTGGACCACCACGACGACCGGGGCCTTCTTCTTGGATTCGGGATACACCACCCATGCCATGAGCGAGTCGGCGGAGCCGCGCTCCCACGCCACCTTCACCCACTCGCCGTGGCGTGTGGACGCAGCGAGCCGGGCCGCCGCATCAGCCGCACCCGCCGGGATTCCGGCCGTGCCCTGCGCGGTGGACGTTGGATCGGCGACCGCCGCGCCGGACATCTCCGTGACGTGTCCGGTGTGCGGATCAACAGTGGCGTCTACTGTGGTCTGGTGCGCCGGCTCTTGCGAGCATGCAGCGGCAAGGACGGCGAATGCGAGAATCGCGCGAACACGCATGGGGGGGCTCCTCGGATTTTGGGCTCACCTTCGAACGCAGAAGGGTGCCGGAATGTTGCACTGTTTGCTGCGAGGACGCCAATGTGGGAGGGGTAAAGGGGTTCCTCATCACAGAGTCACAGAGGAGCACGGAGGGCCACAGAGGACTGCAACTACCACTTCTTGTGGGAACTGCGAGTGCCACGCGATCATCTGCGTAACGCACTGTCTTTAACCCTTTGGTTTGGTTTCCTCTGTGGTCCTCCGTGCTTCTCCGTGTCTCTGTGATGAAAGGAATCCTCAATCAACTCGAATCCGAGAGAATGCTAATGCGCACACTGATCGGGATGTTGCTGCTGGCCGCCGCACTACCCGCCCAACACCCGGCTGTCAGCTACACGCGGATCGATATCGCCGCCGGAACCGACTCGGCCACCTGGGTGCCGGTGGCCACGATACAGGGCGCGAAGCCCGGAAAGACCGTCGCCATCCTCAGTGGCGCGCATGGGACGGAGTACGCGAGCATCATCGCAGCGCAGGGCGTGATACCGCGGATCGATCCGGCGAGACTGAGTGGAACGGTGATCGTGGTGCCGCTCATCAACCGCGCGAGCTTTGAGCGAATGCGCGTCCACACGAATCCGGTGGACGAGAAATCCATGAACGGCAACTACCCTGGAAAGGCATCGGGGACGCAGACCGAGCGTGTTCTCGACGCCATTGCACGCCAGGTGATTGCCCCGGCCGACGTCGTTATCGACCTGCATAACGGCGACATCGACGAGAACCTGCGGCCGTACTCCTATTGGACGCGTACCGGCAATCCGGTCCAGGACAGCACGGCGCTGGCGCTCTGCGAGGCCATGGGACTGGACCACATCATCGTGCGCAATATTGACGTCACCAACCCGGCCAGTACCAGGAGCGCAAGCGGCTACTCACTGTCCCTCGGGAAGGTGGCCATCGTTGCCGAGGCAGGGCGCTGGGCGCGTACCGACGCCGAGGACGTGCGCGCTCTCGAGGACGGCATGTTGGCCGCTTTGGGGGAACTGGGCATGCTGCCACGCGCCAAGCCGACACCGATGAAGATCACGTGGCTGGGAAGCGACGCGAGGTCGCAGGCGTCAGGCGACGTCATGTGGACGGCGATGGTGGACCGCGGGGCCCGTGTCGTGGAGGGCCAGGTCATCGGCCACACCTCCGACTATTGGGGCCGCAAGACCGGCGACATCAGGTCCCCAAAGACTGGAGTGGTCACGTTCATCAGGAGCGTTCCAAGCGCCTGGGCGGGGGCGACCCTCGTGTCGGTCTCCGAGGTTCTGCCAAAACCAGCGCCATGGAAGAAGCCGTAGTTCGCTCCACACCGGTATGGCATCGTTACAATAAATATTCTCGTTGTTGAGGTAGTAGGAAACGGCGATTTATTTTACTCGCCACTGAGCCAATTCAAGACTTTCTCTTCCATGTAATAGCGCGGAGCCAGCGGGCTGCCTTCCACCCACCCAACGTGCCCTCCGCGCTTGGTGAACTCATAGTGAAGGAAGTTATTATTGGCGGCCAATTTACGAACACGATCAAGAACGCTCGCTGGCAGGAACGGGTCGTCTTCTGCGTTGATGAGAAGCGTCGGGCGCCTGATCGCGGTGAGGTAGTTGATGGACGACGATCTCGTGTAATAGTCGAGCGCGCCGTCGAACCCATGAACGGGTCCGGTCACGGAATCGTCGAATTCCCAGAAAGTCCTGGCGGATTCCAGTCTGGACCAGTCGCACAGATCGGGGTACTTGGCCCGTTTTGCCAGTGTCTTAGCCTTGAGGGTGACCATGAAATGGTCAACGTATTTCTGACCCAGGAAGCACTCGAGGTGACGGCTGCCGGCCGCAAGGTCAAAGGGTGCAGACACGGCAGCCGCGCGAGCCACATTGGAAACAAGTGATTCTCCCCGCTCACCCAGCCACTTCAGCAAGACGTTCCCGCCAAGGGAGACGCCGATCAGGCGCAGGCTGATGGCCGGATGCTGGCTGCTGAGCGTGCGGACGACAAAATCGAGATCGGTCGTTTCTCCGGAATGATACAAACGCCGCGCGCTGTTTGTCTCACCGTCGCAGCTGCGGAAGAGCATGAGATCCGCTGACCATCCAAGCGAGCGGGCCAGGGCCAGCAGGCCCTGCGCATAGTTCGAGCGCGTTGTGCCTTCGAGGCCGTGCAGAACCAGCAGGTGCGGACGGTCGGGTGAGATGGATCCAGCGCGGGCGAGGGAGAGGTGGTCTCCGTCCGGGGTCGTCCAACGCTCAATACGCTCGTGCACCTGAACTTGCCGCCGTCCCTTCTTCCCCCAGATGGTGGGAAGATGGGCTCCGGGAAGCCACCACGCGGGGCGAAACGTAGAGAGAAGCTCAGGCACAAGCAGTTCCCGTTAATGACGCATGATGCGACGGTGGCAGGGGCGACTCGCGATGCTCACAACTATAATAGAGGGTCGCGCTGGCGAGTCGCTTGCGCGGCCCCGTGTTCACCCTCGCGTGCGTGCCGGCACCTGATCCCTACCTTGCATGGAAGTCCAGATCTTCGGCATCGCAAAATCCAAGGAAACTCGCGCCGCCCAGCGCTTCTTCGCGGAGCGACGGGTCAAGGTGCACTTCGTGGACCTGAAGGAGCGTCCAGCGAGCAAGGGAGAATTGCAGAAGTGGGTGCAGAAGTTCGGGGTCACGGCGTTGATAGACAAGTCGAGCCCGCGCTATGCCGAGTTGGGATTGGGTGTGGCGCGGCTCGATGATGCGCGCTGGATCGAGAAACTGGCAGCGGAGCCCCTGTTGCTGCGGATGCCCCTGGTGCGATGGCAGCACCGGGTGACGCTTGGAGAAGCAGCCGCGGAGTGGACACAGTGGATCAGCGCGGCGAAGGCAACGTGAACTGGCGATACGAGGACGACGTGCGGAGCAATACGGAATGATCTGGGCCTGGCTTGGGTTCCTGACCTTCGTGGGCGCCTTGCTGGCGCTCGACCTTGGCGTCTTCAACAAGAAGGCGCATGCGCCGAGCATGAAGGAGGCGCTGCTCTTCACGGGCGGCGTCATGGTGCTCGCGCTCCTGTTCACCGTCCTCGTGTGGGTGGGCTACCACAACCACTGGCTTGGCCTTGGCAACCACATCGACGCAGTGGACGGCCGGGTCAACGACGGCCGGCTGGCCGCGGTGAAGTTCCTCACCGGCTACGTGATCGAGTTGTCGCTGAGCATGGACAACGTCTTCGTGATCGCGCTGATCTTCCAGCACCTGCGCATTCCGACCCACCTGCAGCATCGCGTGCTGTTCTGGGGCATTCTGGGCGCGCTGGCCATGCGTGGGGCAATGATTGGCGTGGGCGCGGCGCTGGTGGCGCGCTACCACTGGGTGCTCTACCTGTTCGGCGCCTTCCTCGTATACACCGGCATCCGGATGCTCTTCACCACAAACGAGGAAGACGCGCCGGGTGAAACGTGGGTGATGCGGAAACTGCGGAAGACCTTCCCGATCACGGAAGAGTTCCACGGGTCGCATTTCACGGTGACGCTGAACGGACGGATGTGGCTGACGCCACTGGCGGTGGCGCTGGTGCTGGTCGAGACCACCGACCTGATCTTCGCCGTCGATTCCATTCCGGCAATCTTTGCGATCACCGCCGACCCGTTCCTCGTGTTCACGAGCAACGTCTTTGCGATCCTCTGCCTGCGCTCCCTCTACTTCGGGCTGGCCGGCCTGATCGAGCGCTTCAAGTACCTGAAGGTCTCGCTGTCCGTGATCCTGGCGCTCGTGGGCGTGAAGATGCTGACGTCGAAGTGGCTCGTGCAGTGGTTCGGCGAGGCCCTGAATTTCTGGATGCTCGGGCTCGTGGCGGGAATCCTGCTGGTGGGTGCGCTCGCGAGCGTACGGGACGACAAGAACTCGCGGGCGTCGGCTACCTGAGAACGAGGTCCATGATCACCGGCCGATGGTCGGAGGCCCTGGAGTCAGGGACCCGCGCGTCGACCACCCGGAAGTGACTGGACGCAAGCACATAGTCGATGCGACGGACTGGCTGCACTGCCGGGTAGGTAAAGCCGGTGCCCGCCGTATCCGGCCAGCCGTCGCGCAGCCGCGCAAAGAGAGGCTGCAGTTCCGGGGCGACGGGCATGGCGTTCAGATCGCCGAACATCAGGAGGGGCGTCGCCGAGTCGCCGATGATCTTCAGCGACTCGGACACCTGCTGGCGCCGGACCGTGGGGTCGCCCCGATAGTCCAGGTGCGTGTTGAAGACACGCACGCGCCAGCCGCGCACGTCGATCGTCGCCTCGAGAAAGCCCGGCATCGGTGTGGGCGATGTGTTGGTGCCCTGCGTCGACAACCTCGTGATCGCGTGGTTCGTGAAGGACACGATCGGATACCGGCTCAAAAGGGCGACGCCGTATTCACGTGCCGGCGCATTCACCTCGGCGCCCGGCACGCGATAGATGGGCGCGAAGCGCATCTGCATGCCGAGCGTCGTGGCCAGCTCCGTTGCCTGGTCGGCGAAGCCGCTGCGCTTGTCCCAGTGAACGTCCACTTCCTGCAGGGCGACGAGGGTGGCGCCGGAGGAGCGAATCACCTCGGCGATGCTGTCCAGGTTTCCACCGCCCGCCTGGATGTTGTATGTCATGACGCGGAGTTCCGCCGGCGCCGGCTGAGCGGCCGCGCGATGCGCGCCGATGGGGAACAGCAGCGCACAGGCAAGAGAGAGGACGAGTTTCATGGCGACGTGGGCGAGCGTGAATGGAGAAAAGCTACTACCGCGAAGCGACGGTGTTTTGAGGGTGGGCTCGTTAATGGGTTCTTCATCACAGAGACACGGAGTAGCACAGAGGGCCACAGAGGACGGCAACTACTTGGAGGAACTGCGAACGCCACGCGAGCTTCGACGTGGCGTGCTGTCCCCCACAAGATGTGGCTTTCTCTGTGACCCTCTGTGCTTCTCCCTGTCTCTGTGATGAAAAACACCCCTTCACCAGGATCCTTGGGAAGCCTCAGGCGTTCCGCCTCGTACTGGCGTGACGCAAATTCCACAGAGGTACGATTCATCTTGTCATCTTCCGCGGCACCTCGCACCAGGCACCCAATGACCGTCCGCGCCGCACCACTCGGTCGCACCGCAACCCTCGTCCGCACCACGGATCCTTCTCAACTCGATGCCATCTGCGCCTCGTCGTATGACTGGCTGATGCTCGATGGCGAACATCCCAGTGTCGGGCTCGCCGAGATGGCGACGATGTTGCGCGAGATTGGCGGGCGGCTTCCCTGTTATTCCCGGGTGCGATCGCTGGATCCCGAGCACGTCAGGCACGCACTGGCCCACGGCGCCTACGGGATCATCGTGCCGAACGTCGACACCGCGGCGCAGGCTGAGGAAAGCGTGCGCCTGGTGCGCACGTCGCAGTGGCCGTCGGCCAAGGTGGTCGTGCAGGCAGAGAGTGCGGCTGCGGTGCAGCATATCGACGCCATCGTCGCGGTTCCTGGCATCGAATGGGTGCTGGTCGGTCCGTACGACCTGACGCGCAGCCTGGGCATTCCCGAACAGTTCGATGCTCCGGAGTTCGATGCGGCGGTCCGCACGATTGAGGCGGCGTGCGAACGCGCCGGGGTGCCGGTGGGGATCTTCGGCATGACCCCGGAACGCGTGGCACCCTATATCGCGCGCGGGCACCGCTGGGGGGTGGTGGGGATCGATCGCGTGACCTGAGGGGTACAGAAATGGTCTCCCTCATGTCTTCCCCGAGACCAACCTGGAGGGTTCATGAAGAGAAATGTCATGGCGATGGCCGCGCTCCTGCTGCTCACGGCGGTGCCCGCGCAGGCGCAGACGGGACTGTTTGTCGGCGCACAAATCACGGGCGCCTCGCTCAGCTACAAGGACGCCGCACAGGACCTGGACTTCGGGTCCGGTTTTGGCGTGCATGCGGGGCTGATGCTCGGCAGTTCGCTGGGGCTGCTCGTGAACTACGACAAGAACATGCTCGGTTCATCCTCTGGCGACACGGAACTGGGACAATGGGACCTGCTGGGTCGCCTGCGTTTCGTCGGTGTCGGGCCGTTGCGCACCTATCTCACGGCCGGCATCACGGGACGTTCCGCCGCGTCGGACGTCTACAACGGCACGACGGGCGACTTTGACTTCAGCGGCACCAATCCCACGGCGGGCCTGACGGCACAGTTCATGGTGGGATCAAAGCTGGCCGTGGATGGCGGGGTGCTCTGGACGTTCGGCAAGTTCAACGACACGCCGGGATACAGCGCCTCGAAGGTCGAGGCCACCGGTTCGCGTGTGTCGGTCGGCCTGAGCTACTACCTGTTTGGCGGGAACTAGCGTCCGCCGATACCCCGGACATCCCAGGGAGCCCAGGGCGCCGCGGATCTTCGGGGATGGGTGAAGGGGTTCTTCATCACAGAGACACAGAGGAGCACAGAGGGCCACAGAGGACGGCAACGGCCACTGCTTGGTGTAACAACGCGCGCCACGCATCGATTTGCGTGGCGCGCTGTCGTTACCCCAAGCAGTTGTAGTCCTCTGTGGCCCTCCGTGCTCCTCCGTGCCTCTGTGATGGAACGAACCAATTAACAAACAAACCGCTATTGCCTGCGCGATGGTCCAATTAGGAGCCACACCCGGGCTCCGTTAGGTTTGAGCATGACAAAGAAATCACCGGGCAGCACCCCGGACGCCGGCTTTTCGACGCTTGGCCTCGATCCGCGGCTGCTCGATGCGCTGACGGCGCTGGGATACGAAGAACCCACGCCCGTGCAGCGCGCCACGATTCCCGCGTTGCTTGCCGGCCGCGACGTGCTCGCGATGGCGGCGACGGGAACGGGCAAGACCGCAGCCTTTGCCCTTCCGCTCCTGCATCGCATCGATCCGACGGCGGCGCCGCGCACCCGCCTTGCCGCACTCGTGCTGGTGCCGACGCGCGAACTCGCCATGCAGGTTGCCGAGGCGATTCACCGGTACGGCAAGCCGTTTGGCGCCGCGGTGCTCTCGCTGTACGGCGGTGCTCCGATGGAGAACCAGGTGCGCTCGCTCAAGCGCGGCGTTGACGTCGTCGTGGCCACGCCGGGACGTGCGCTCGACCACATCCGGCGCAAGACGCTGCACCTGGATCACGTCAAGTGCGTCGTCCTCGATGAAGCGGACGAAATGCTCGACATGGGATTCGCCGAGGACCTCGAGGCCATCCTGAGCGAGCTGCCCGCCACGCGGCAGGCGGCGCTGTTCAGCGCCACGCTGCCGGCGCGCATCACCAAGATCGCGAACTCGCACCTGAAGGATCCGGAAGTCATTCGCATCGAACGGCCGACGACGGCGCCGGGCGAGACGGCCAAGGTGCGGCAGGTGGCGTTCCTCGTGCCGCGCGCCCACAAGATGGCGGCGCTGGCGCGCGTGCTCGATGTGGAAGCGCCGGAGAGCGCCATGGTCTTCTGCCGCACCCGCACCGAGGTGGACCAGCTCACCGAGACGCTCGTCGCGCACGGCTACCGCGCCGAAGCGCTGCATGGCGGGTTGAGCCAGGACCAGCGCGACCGCGTGATGAAGCGGTTCCGCGCCAAGGGAAGCGACCTGCTCATTGCCACGGACGTCGCGGCGCGCGGCCTCGACGTGAAGCACGTGACGCACGTGGTCAACTACGACGTGCCGTGGGAGAGCGAGAGCTACGTGCACCGCATCGGCCGCACGGGCCGCGCCGGACGTGAGGGCGTGGCGATCACGCTGGCCGAGCCGCGCGAACACCGGATGCTGCGCAACATCGAGGCCGCGACGGGCCAGAAGATCGACATCGGCACCGTGCCCTCCGTTGCCGACCTGCGCACGCGGAAGCTCGAGCAGCTGCGCGACCAGGTGGTGGCGATCCTGCTCAATGAAGACGTGGATCGCTACCGGCCGATCGTGGAGCAGCTCGCCGAGCAGCACGACGTGATGGACATCGCGGCAGCAGCCATCCGGATGGTGGCGCGCAAGAGCGAGAGCGACCAGGAGCCGGTGGAAATCCCGAGCGTCGTCCCCCGCGGCGGCGACCGTGACGCCCACATGCCGCGTGCGGCGCGCCAGTCGCGACGCGAGCATGCCGGCAAGGTGGGCGGTGGCGCCGTGGCGAAGCTCTATATCGGCGCGGGTCGCAAGCTGAAGATCCGTCCTGGCGACATCGTCGGCGCGATCGCCGGCGAGGCCAACATTCCAATCTCGCAGATCGGCGCCGTGCAGATCGGCGACCGGCACTCGATCGTCGAAGTGCCGGAAGACAAGGCGAGCTACATCATCGCCAGGTTGTCGGCGTCCACGATCAAGGGAAAGAAGGTCCGCGTCCGGCGCGACCAGGCCTAGCGGCGCGCCGCCTCGGCGCGCGGCCGGACGTCACAACCGTGCAGGTGGTCATTCACGAGCCCCATCGCCTGCATGAACGCATACATGGTGGTGGGGCCGACGAACGTCCATCCGCGCTGCTTGAGGGCCTTGGACAGGGCCACGGACTCGGGCGTGGTGGCCATGGTGCTCAGCACGTCCCAGGTGATCTTGCGTGGACGTGACGCCTTGTCCGGCTCGAACTTCCATACGAACGCCGCCAGCGATCCCTCGGCGTCGATGAGGTCGGCGCAGCGGCGGGCGTTGTTGATGGTGCTCTCGATCTTGCCGCGGTGCCGCACGATGCCGGCATTCGTCAGGAGGCGTTCGACCTTGCGCGGCGTGTAGCGCGCCACCTTCTCGATGTCGAAGCCATCGAAGGCGGCACGGAAGTTCTCGCGCTTGCGCAGGATCGTGAGCCAGCTGAGGCCGCTCTGGAAGCCCTCGAGGGTGATCTTCTCGAAGAGCCGGCGGTCATCGTGCACCGGGAAGCCCCATTCAGTGTCGTGGTAGCGAACGTACAGCGGATCAGCCGCGCACCAGAAGCAGCGCGTGAGGCCGTCGGGGCTGGCGAAGTGTCCGGCACGGGCAGTCATGACCTGAAGCTAATATTCGCGCCGGCGGTGTCACGATGCCCGCGGCGAGAATAGGTTTCTTCGCCCGCCCACACCGGGCCTGAACCACGGAGCTCCTGATTCCCGTCATGCGGCCGCTCATCGTCCTGTTCGTTGCCTTGGCCACGGCGTGCGTGCACGCGCCGCAGGCGCCCTCCACCCCGTCCGCACCCACAGACCGCGTCGTCCTGCTGGTCTCACTCGACGGGTTCCGCGCCGACTATCTCAATCGCCCGGTTGCGGCGCGGCTGCGCCAGCTCGCGGCGGCCGGCGTACGCGCCGAGCGCATGGTGCCCGCATTTCCGTCGAAGACCTTTCCCAATCACTACACGATCGTCACGGGGCTGCATCCCGAGCACCATGGCATCATCGCGAACAGCATGTTCGACGCGGCCATCGGGCGGAGGTTCACCGTCGGCGACACCGCGGTGACGCACGATCCGCGCTGGTGGGGCGGCGAGCCCCTGTGGATCACCGTCGAACGACAGGGGAAGAAGAGCGCCTCGTTCTTCTGGGTGGGGTCGGACATCAAGATCAACGGGAAGCTGCCGACCTGGTATCGCACGTACGATGAAGAGGTGCCGAACGGCACGCGCGTGCGCACCGTGCTGGAATGGCTCTCGCAGCCAGCGGGGACCGGGCCGTCCTTCGTGTCGACGTACTTCAGCGACGTGGATGATGCCGGCCATGCGTTTGGTCCGGATGCTCCGCAGACGGACAGCGCGATTGCCCGGGTGGATTCCCTCGTTGGTGCGCTGATGGACGGCATCCGGACGCTGGGGTTGGCGGGGACGGTCAACCTGGTGGTGGTCTCGGACCACGGCATGGCGGCGCTCGCGGCTGACCGCGTGATCTACCTGGACGACTACGTCGATATGTCCCGGATGACGGTGGTGGACATGGCTCCCGTCGGCGCACTCGTGCCGGCGCCCGGGTATGCAGCCGAAGCCTATGCCAGGCTCAAGGGTGCGCATCCGCGCCTGCAGGTCTACCGCAAAGGGGAGCTGCCGGCGCGGTTCCACTTCAGCGCCAGCGCGCGCATTACGCCGCTCGTGACCATCGCCGACGAGGGATGGACGCTGACGACGCGCGCCATCGCGGCGCGCGTGGGCCCGCCGAGAGGCGGGGCGCACGGCTATGACAATGCCCTGCCGTCGATGGGGGCGCTGTTCGTTGCGGCCGGGCCCGACTTTCGGCAGGGCGTCGTGGTGCCGCCGTTCCAGAACATCCACGTGTACTCGCTTCTGGCTGGACTACTGGGCGTCACGCCGGCGCCGAACGACGGATCCCCAGACTCCACGCGGTCGCTGCTGCGAGTGCCAGGTCGCTGAGCGGGTCGTCGTTGGCTCGTTAAGTGGTTCTTTATCACAGAGACACGGAGGAGCACGGAGGGCCACAGAGGACTACCACTGCAACTTCTTAGGGGAACTACAAACGCCACGCTGATGCCAGCGTGGCGTGATGTCTTTCACCCCAGGTTATGCAGTCCTCTGTGGCCCTCCGTGCTCCTCCGTGTCTCTGTGATGAAGAAAACGAGCAAACGAGCATACAACCCCACCAAACAACTAACGGGACGCCGGTTGATCAGGCCGGCGCCCCGTGCGCGTCACTACGTTGCGGTCAGTTGTCCTACGCTACCTCAACCGGCTCAGGAAACCAGAGCGCTGCTTCTCGGGCCAAGGCTGGTACCATGCCTGATGCTGCCGCGAGGGCATCGAGCAGGTGCTCCAACAGGAACGGAGCAGCGATCTGCTCGATGGCGTACCGGATCTCGTTATCCCTCCAATACGCATAGCCGATGCGTAAACGGTTCGCGTTGACTTCGTTGAGCCACGCGCAGAGATCCTCGCTGAACGGCACATCAGAGACCACGGTGCCAAGGACCCGTACAACGGGCGGTTCCTCTTCCACCATGACTGCCAGTGGAACGTCATCCACTCCAACCACGATCATTCCAGAGCCGTCGACCTTGAGTGTGCCCTCCGGCACATGGGGCGCGAGGCCAGCGAGGACTCGCGTGATGAGGCGTTGTCGAACGGAGCCCAGATGCGAATGCTGCGAATGCGTTGCTGGCTTGGATTTCGTAGAAGACCGCTTGGCTCGGGCTGGTCTCCTGCGCACTGACGGCATTGGAATCACCTCCCCGTAGTGGGCGCAGACTCACCATGGGGTGCGTCTCACAGAAAAGAAATAGGCCGGCGTCCTACAGGATGTGAGGCATTTCTATAGGCGGAACCCTGAGGTCGTTTCGTTATGTCGTTGTTGCGTTTCTCATCACGGAGACACGGAGGAGCACAGAGGGCCACGGAGGACGGCAACGGCCACCGCCACCGCTTGGAGGAACACATCGCGCCACGCGGAGCGCTGTGTGGCGCGATGTCTGTAACCCCAGATCTTGCAGTACTCTGTGGTCCTCCGTGCTCCTCCGTGTCTCTGTGATTCAACTCTCGTCCCCCCCTCGCGCGTCTTCCGCACCAGCGCGCAGCGGGAGAGATTCTCCGGGTTCCCCATCACCGGAGCCCGTGATGACGTCCCGCCGCAACTTCCTCGGTGTTTCTGCCACGGTGGCGGCCGGCGCCGCCTTGTCGAGCGCACGCGCCGGTGCCATGGCGCCGACGAACGCCGACGATCCACCGGCGATCGCCGCGCTCAAGTCGATGCGTGACAAGGCAACACCCATCACGGTCGGCGAACGGCAGGGGCGCCTCGAGCGCGCGCGAAACCTGATGCGCGCGAACAACCTCGACGCCATGATGCTCAACGGCGGCACGTCCATGGAGTACTTCACCGGCATGCGGTGGGGGCTCAGCGAGCGGCTGCTGGCGGTGATCATCCCGGTGCGCGGCAACGCGTTCCTGGTGACGCCGAAGTTCGAAGAGGAACGGGCGCTCGAGCAGGCGCGGACCGGTCCGCTGGGCGCTGCCACCGACGTGATGGCTTGGGAGGAAGACGAATCGCCGTACGAACTGCTGGCCAAGGGCCTGCGGAGCCGCGGCATCGCGACCGGCACACTGGGGGTCGAGGAGACCGTCCGCTGGCAGTTCAGCGATGGTGCACGGCACGCACTGCCGCAAATGTCTCTCGTTAGTGCTACGTCAGTGTCGGCTGGATGTCGAATAATCAAGGATGCTCACGAAATCGCGCTGATGCGACTGGCCGCGCAGGTAACCCTGACCGCCTACGAAGCCGCGTGGAAGTCGATCAGGGAGGGGATGACACAGGGAGAGTTTGGCGAATTGGTGGCCCGCGCCCACACCAAGCTCGGCTTTCCCGGGGGCGCCGGCGTGCAGGTGGGCCAGTACTCCGCCTTGCCCCACGGATCGGCCACCCCGCAGGTCATTCGCGAGGGATCCATCCTTCTCATCGATGGTGGATGCAAGGTGGAAGGCTACAGTTCCGACATCAGCCGGACCTTCGTCCTCGGCAAGCCAACGCAGAAAATGAAGGACGTCTTCGAGATCGTGCACCGCGCACAGACCACGGTGCTGAAGACGGCGCGTCCGGGTCTGGCATGCGGCGATCTGGATGCGGCCGCCCGCAAGGTGGTGGTGGATTCCGGCTACGGCCCGGGCTACACGTACTTCAGTCACCGCGTCGGACACGGCATGGGGATGGACGGGCATGAATGGCCGTATCTGGTGAAGGGCAACCAGCTGCCGCTGGCGCCGCACATGACGTTCAGCGATGAGCCCGGGATCTACATTCCAGGCGAGTTCGGCGTGCGGCTCGAGGATGACCTGCACATTCTGGACGGCGGCGCCGAGCTGTTCACCCCGCAAAGCACCAGTCTCGAAAAGCCGTTCTAGCCGATGTCGTTCGTGTCCCTGGCCCTGCCCCTGTGATGTCGCGTCCCGATTTCGAGGCTCTCGCGCACCAACTTGATGAGACCGGCGAGTTCAAGGTGCTGCGCCGGTTCAGGCCGCACACCTCGTATGGCGAACTCGATGCCGGTGAGGAATCCCGAACCGCGCTGTTCGTGGACGTCGAGACCACCGGCATGCAGTGGATGAACGACCGGATCATTGAATTCGCCGGCGTTCCGTTCACGTTCGGCGTCAGCAGTGGACGCATCACCCGGGTGGGAACGCCCTTCGTGTCGCTTGAGGATCCCGGCCGTCCACTGCCGCCGGAGATCGTGCGACTGACACACATTACGGACGAGATGGTCGCCGGCCAGCGGATTGACGACGCGCAGGTGCAGGCGCTCGCCGAGCAGGCGCAACTGGTGATTGCGCACAACGCACGCTTCGACCGGCCCTTCGTCGAGGCGCGCTTTCCGTTCTTCGCGGAGAAACACTGGGCCTGCTCCATCAACGATGTCCCCTGGGAGGCGCACGGCCTGACATCGGTGAAGCTGGGATGGCTCCTGATGGAGCACGCGGGGCTGTACTTCCGCGCGCATCGCGCCGAGGATGACTGCAACGCCTCCATCCATGTGCTCGCCACGCCCTTTGCGGACGACGGCTCGCTGCCGATGCGGCACCTGCTCGAGTCGAGTCGCCGACAGTCGGTGGTGGTCCGTGCCGTCAACTCGCCGTTCGACACCAAGGACCTCCTCAAGGCTCGCGGGTACCAATGGGATGCCGGGACCCCCGAGCGCCTGAAGGCGTGGCAGAAAGAGGTGGGCGAGGACCTGCTCGAACGGGAGTTGGCGTGGCTGCACGAGACGATCTACAAGGGACGCGGCAAACCAGAAACCAGGAAGCTGACGGCCCGCACCCGCTATTCGGCCACGCGCTGAGATTGGTGCCCGTGGCTCGCCGACAGCCGTGATCATGAACCTCGTCGCCCTGGTCGCGCTTGCCATCCAGGTGCCGACCGCCGGGTCGTCATCGGTCCGCGACACGACGACCTACGAGTCCGCGCGACTCAAGACGATCGTCGAAGAGGCCGTGCGCGCCAATCGACGCGTACCGCCTGCGCTGGGGTCCTACACGGCGCAGGTGGAAAGCGAGATCGCGATCGGCAGCAAGCGCCCGGACAAGGGCGAGCTCTCGTTCTCGGTGGAGCAGGTGGCGAGCACCCTGATGTGGGATCGCACGGGCGCCTTTGAACAGCGGGTGATCGGCTATCGGTCACAGGCGCTCGGGTTGCAGTTCGCCACCGTCGGGCTCTTCCGCAACGCGTGGGCCGTACCCTCGCTCTATGGCAATCGGCTCGCGCTGCTGTTCGGTCGCGACACGAGCGAACGAGGACCCCCGGTGGGCCGGAGTCGGTCGGCGCGAGCAACGGCCTTCGCCATTCATCCCCTGGCCGAAGACCGCGAACGAGTCTATCGCTATCGCGGCGGCGACACCGTGGTGACGCTGCGAATGAACGACCGCGAGATCCCGATCGTGCGGGTGGAAGTGGACGTGCGTCCGGATGTGCCGAGGGAGACGGTGGTGTTCACCGGCGAACTCGATCTCGATGCGGTGCGGCAGCAGATCGTGCGGATGCGGGGATACTTCTCGCGCGTCGGCGGCCCGGCCAACCGCACCGGCCTGCTCGGCGCGGCGCGCCTGCAGGGCATCGCGTTCGTGGAGCTGGTCAACAGCGAACTGGACCAGAGTTACTGGCTGCCGTCCTATCAACGGTTCGAGGCGCAGGCCACAGCTCCCTTCGTTGGGGATGCCCGCGCGGTGCTCCGCATCGTCTCCCGCTTCCGGAACTACGAGATCAGGGCGCCGGATGGTGAAGCGGTCATGGGCATCAGCATCACCGGACCCTCGGACACAATACGCGTGCGCGAGCACCGCCTGACGTTCGCGCCCGCCGACTCCATGAAGGAGTTCGCGGGATGGCGAGCCGAACTGGGTGCGGCCAGTTCCGCGGTCGCCGCCACCGACTTCGATGACGTGGCGCCGAACAGCTGGCGCCCCACCGGGCCGCCGCTCACGACGCTTCGCCCGGAGCGCGTGGATGACGTGGTGCACGTCAACCGCATCGAGGGTGTCTGGACGGGATTGGGCATCACGCGCCAGTTCCGCGAGCAGATTCCGGGGCTGACCGTGCGCGCGATCGCCGGATACGCGTGGAGCGAGCAGACCGTACGCGGACGCGCCATCGCGGAATACGTACGGGGGCGGATGCGGTACGGTGCACGCGCGGGACGCTCGCTCGACATCACGAACGATTTCCGCGTCGCCTTCGACTCGGGCAACGCGACCAACGCGATCGTGGGCGTCGACGACTACGACTACGTCGATCGCCGGTCGGCCATGCTCTCGGCGGCGCGCGTCGTGCACCGGCGCTTCGGCAGCGCCATTCGCCTGGACCTCGGCGTGGTCGACGACCGCAATGCGTTCCTGTCGATGGAACGGGGGCTGATCGGCCGACGGCGGTTCCGCGACAATCGCCGGGTGCAGGAAGGGCGCTACGCACGCACGGCCCTCACGGTCGATTGGCGCCCCGACGTCAACGGCGAGCTCATGCGCGTCGGTTACGGCGGACGGGCGTACTACGAGCGCGGCGATGGCGATCTCTCGTACCAGCGCGTGGAAGTCCGCGCTGCGATGCGCTGGAATAGCGGGCGCGTGACCGTGGCAGCGCGTGGTGATGCGGGGCATGTCTTTGGCCGCGTCCTGCCACCGCAGCAGATCTTCGAACTGGGCAGCTCCGAAGCACTGCCGGGCTACGGCTTCAAGGAATTTGCCGGCGACCGTGCCGCGCTCTTCCGTGGCGTTGTGATGTATCGGTTCAATCGCTGGAACGTGCCGTTGCGCATCACGCGACGCCTCTGGCTTCCCAGTCCGTCGCCGGCGCTCTCGGTTGGGGTTCAGGCGGGATGGACCGAGATCTCCACTGACGCCGCGCGCGTGGCGATCGAGCAATTGGGGGTGGTGGATCCCAACCAGTTGGCGCTCTGGCGCCCGGTATCACGCGCCAGTGACGGCGTGCGGGCGACCGTCACCGGCGGGGTGCGCTTCTTCGGCGGCGCCGTCGGCGTGCTGCTGGCGCGACCGATAGATCACGACGGCAAGTGGCGCCTGCTGGTGACGTTCGGCGGGCAACTCTGAGACTCGCGTTCCGGCTGAATGCCGGGGACAGGAGTGAAGGGGTTCTTCATCACAGAGACACGGAGGAGCACGGAGGGCCACAGAGTAATGCGACTGCAACTTCTTGAGGAAACTGCAAGCGCCACGCGATGATCCGCGTGGCGCGATGTCGTTCACCCTGGTTCTTGTAGTCCTCTGTGGCCCTCCGTGCTCCTCTGTGTCTCTGTGATGAAAGGGTCCAACCGACCAATCTTGCTCTCGCTGGCTGGCGTCACGGGCAGAAGCCGCTAGAACTCGCCGATCAGCCCGATTTCCGGTTCGAGGTGCTGGTTGAACCGGTCGGCCACCGTGTCCTGCACGTGCTTGATGATTGCACGGACATCTGCCGCGGTGGCGCCGCCGACATTCACGATGATGTTGGCATGCTTCGGAAAGATCTGGGCTCCCCCGATGCGGAAGCCCTTGAGCCCGCATTCATCGATGAGCCGGCCGGCTCCCACCCCTTCGATCTTCTTGAAGATGCTGCCGGCGCTTGGATGCGTCTCGAGCTGTGGATGGCGGGCGCCGCGCCAGGCGAGGTTCTCCTCCATCACGCGGCGCATCGCCGCCGGATCGCCAGGATGGAGACGAAAGGTGGCCGAGAGCGCGACATAGCCCGGCTCATGCAGGAGGCTGGTGTCGTACCCGAATCGCATCTCGTCACGGCTCACCGCACGCCGCGTGCCCTGGGGATCTATCACCTCGACGTCGCGCACGACCTCCGCGATGAACATCGTGCGCTCGCGCTCCGGCGCCGGCGAGAGGAAGTGCAGGTTCTGCCAGACGGCGCCGCCGACCGTACTCGGAATGCCGACAAAATGCTCGATGCCGGACAAGCCGCGCTCCACGGTCGCGGGAATGAGGTCGGCCACCACGGCTCCCGATTCGGCGCGCACGACGCCGTCCGCCTGGAACTCCACGCGGCGTGCAACGTTTCGAATGACGAGGCCGCGGAATCCACGGTCGCCGGCGAGGATGTTGGCGCCGAGGCCGAGGATAAACCAGGGGACGCCAAGCCGGCGTGCGGTGGCGACGGCAGTAGCGAGGGCATCGGCCGACGTGGCATCGTACAGCACGTCGGCCGGACCACCGATCCGGAACGTGGTGTATGGAGCAAGCGGGACCGATAGGCGGATATGCTCGCGGTCCAAGTCGGACGCGAGTTCTTCGGCAAGGACGCCGGGTGCAGGCAGGCTCATCTCAGTCATAATGATACGATCCCGAATGATACGACGGCGCCCACGGGCCGCCAGCGCACGACAGTTCCTGACCATCGTACTCGCAGTGGCCTGCGCGGCGATCACCCTGCCGACGCCAGCAGCGGCCCAGCGTGCGGATTTGGAGAAGGTCATCCGGCGCACGGTGCTGGCCAACGGCCTTGAGGTGGTGGCTGTGGAAAACCAGGGCGTGCCGCTGGTCACGCTCGAGCTGGTCGTGCGCAACGGCGCCTTTACGCAGACGCCCGAATTCGCCGGGCTCGCGCACCTGTACGAGCACATGTTCTTCAAGGCGAACGACCGGTTTCCGCGTCCCGACGAGACCATCAATCGCGCCTCGGAGATGGGGGCGGTGTTCAACGCCTCGACCCGCGAGGAGCTGGTGAACTACTACCTGACCATCTCGTCCGATTCCGTGGCGGCGGGCATGGAGTTTCTCGCGGCGGCGGCCCTGACGCCCCGCTTCCTGTCAGAGGAACTGGCGCGGGAGCGCGAGGTGGTCATCGGCGAGTATGACCAGCAGGAATCGTCGCCGTTCTTCCGGTTCGACCAGGAGATGGGGCAGCGTCTCTGGACCACGCAGTTCAGCCGCAAGAACACGATCGGCGACCGCGACGTCATTCGCACGACGACGCCCGCCAAGATGCGGGCGATCAAGGAGCTCTACTACCTTCCCAACAACTCGCTGCTCATCGTAGCCGGCGACGTGGACCCGGTGGCGGTGTTCCGCCTCGCCGAACGGATCTTCGGCGGATGGAAGCGCGGGCCCGATCCGTTCGTGGCGGCTCCGATCCCACCCATCCCGCCGCTCACACGCAATGTCGGCTATGTCCACGTGGCCGACGTGAACGCCGTCACGGTGCAGATCCAGTGGCACGGCCCGAGTGTGCGCAAGGACGAGGAGGCGACGTTCGTTGCCGACGTCTTCAGCGACCTGCTCAACGCGCCCGCGTCGCGGTTCCAGAAGAAACTGGTGGACAGCGGCCTGTGGGAGGGCGTGATCGTGAATTACTACACGCTCAACAATGTCGGGCCGATCACGATCAGCGGTCAGACCAGCCCCGACCGGCTGCGCGCCGCACTGAAGGCACTGGACACCGAACTGCGCGAAGTGCTCAAGCCGGGCTACTTCAGCGTGGAGGAGATGGACGCCGCCAAGGCGCAGCGCGCCGTGTCGAGCGCATTCGAGCGCGAGAAGGCGTCGGCCTTCTCGCACACTATCGGGTTCTGGTGGAGCGTCTCCGGACTGGAGTACTACCTGAAGTACGTGGATGAGATGGCGCGTCGCTCACCGGCGCAGCTGCAGGAGTATGCCCGCAAGTACATCATCGACCGGCCGCGCGTGGTGGGAGTGCTGCTGTCGCCCGAGGCCCGGGCGCAGCTGAACCTCACGGACGACGAACTCGCGCGCTGGGGAGTGGCACCGCCGCGGGCCGCGCCAGCAAGCCCGGGGCGTCGCCCATCGAACACGGGAGGGTCCCGGTGATGCCGCGACGCCTCCTGCTCGTTCTTGCCGCGCTCTCCTCCGCCACGTCCGCCGCGGCGCAGCGCATCAGCCCCACACTGCCCGCGCCGCAACGGCCGCCCGCCGTCACGACCGTGCACCCGGACACCTCCACGACGAGCTACACCGTCAACGGGGTGCGGGTGATCCACCGCGCCGGCGCGGCCAACCTCGTGGTGATGAACCTCTACCTGCTGGGCGGCGTGCGGAACGCCACGCCCGCCACCGCCGGCTTCGAGCCGATGTACCTGGCCGTGAGCGAGCAGGGGACCGAGCGCTATCCCAAGGATGCCCTGCGCCGCGCGATGGCCCGCACCGGCAGCGCCATTGCGATCGATGCCAGCGAGGACTGGACGCTGTTCGGCATTCGCGCGACCACGGAAGTGCTCGATTCCGTGTGGAACATCTTTACCGACCGGCTGCTGCGTCCCCGGCTCGACCCGTCCGAAATCAGCTTCGTGCGGAACCAGGCGCTGAGCGCGCTGCGACAGTTGAACGAGAGTCCGGACGCCCTGCTGGGCCGCGTCGCCGACAGTGTCGCGTTCCGCGGGCACGCCTATGCCCTCGCGCCCGGCGGCAGCGAGGCGTCGGTGTCCGCGATGACGCGCGAGTCGCTGCTGCGCTGGCGGCAGGAGTGGCTGGTGAAGTCGCGCCTGCTGCTGGTCGTGGTGGGCAACGTGCCGCGCGCGAAGCTCGAGCGCATGGTGGCGAGTTCGCTCGGCACGCTGCCGGCGGGGAGTTACGTCTGGGCGATGCCGGACACGCTGCCGACGCGGGCGGCCTCACTGACCGTCGTGTCGCGGACCCTGCCCACCAATTACATCAGCGGCACGTTCCAGGGGCCGCGCGCCAACGAGAAGGACGCGGCCGCGCTCCGCGTGGCGTCGGCGGTGCTCTCGGGCCAGCTCTTCAGTGAAATCCGGTCCAAGAACAACCTGACGTACGCGGCGTCGGCCGACTTCCGCGATCAGGCGCTCATCTCGGGCGCGCTGTTCGTGACGACCACGCTCCCCGATTCGGCGCTGAAGATCATGCGCGACCAGATTCGCCTGCTGCAGGAGATCAGTATTCCGACGCAGGCGCTATCGCCGCTGATCCAGCAGTTCCTCACCGAGTTCTTCCTCGACAACGAGACGAGCACAGCGCAGGCCGACTTCCTGGCGCGCGCGCAGCTCTACAATGGCGATTGGCAGGCCGCCAATCGGTTCATGGCGGAATTGCGGGCGGTGACCGGCGAGGACGTGCGTCGCGTGGCGCGCCGCTACCTGCGCAACGTGCAGTGGGTGTACGTGGGCGACCCGGCGCGCATCACGCGACGTCTGGCGGAGTCGTTCTAGCGGCGCGCCGCCAGCGCGGCGCGCACGTCATCCCAGCCGGCGCCCAGCGCGCGCAGGGCCACCAGCGTGTGGTAGACCAGGTCGGCCGCTTCCTCGACGGCGCGTCCGGCGTCGCCGTCGGCGCACGCCGTCACGAACTCCGATGACTCTTCGCCGATCTTCTTGAGGCGCAGGTTGCGGTCGGCCAGCAGACGCTGCGTGTACGTGGGGCGTTCGCCGCCCTCGGCACGCGTGGTCGCCCGCTCGCGGATCGTGGCATCGACGGCCGATAGCACATCCGCCGCGGGCGCCGTGTGCGCAAAGCACGACGTGGTGCCGTTGTGGCAGGCGGGTCCCGCTGGGCGCACCCGCGCGAGCACAGCATCGGCGTCGCAATCCGGCTCGAGCGAGACGACGCGCTGGATGTGTCCGCTGGTGGCGCCCTTGTGCCACAATCCGCGCGTACGCGATCGGTAGTGCATCTCACCGGTGGCCTCCGTACGCTCGATCGCCTCGCGGTCCGCATGCGCGACCATGAGCACGGCCCCGGTGGAGGCATCCTGCGTCACGACCGTCACGAGGCCGGCATTGCGCGTGAAGTCGAGCTGGTCAGCGAGTGACATCGGTGCTCCAGAGCAGGGCGCGCGCGGCATCGGCCAGCGCGCCGTTGGTGGCAATGGCGTTGCCGGCAAAGGCATCGCGCCGGCCGTTCCATCCGGTGAAGACGCCACCGGCCTCCTCGATGATCGGGAGGAACGGCGGCGCATCCCACGGATTGAGGATGGGATCCACCATGACGTCGGCGCGTCCGGTGGCGACGAGCAGGTATCCGTAACAGTCGCCCCAGCCGCGACTGATGGCGGCGCGTTGCGACAGCTGGTCCCACCCGGCGCGCTGCGCGGCCGACGGGAAGTTGCGATCGTCCGTTACGAGCACCGTGGCGCGCTCGATGGCGTCGGTGGTGCTCACGCGGCTTCGGGCGCCGTTGTGCCAGCACCCCTCGCCGGGGGCCGCCGCGATGAACTCGTCAACGGCGGGATACGCCGCCGCCCCGGCCAGCACGTCGTTGCCTTCGCACACGGCGACGCACGTGCCCCAGAGCGGGACACCGCGCACGAAGCTCTTGGTGCCGTCGATGGGATCGAGCAGCCAGCGCCGGCTGCTGGCGCCCGGCGTCTCGCCGAACTCCTCCCCGAGCACGCCGTCGGCCGGGAACCGCGCGTGGATCCACTCGCGCGCCAGCTGCTCGGCGGCGCGGTCGGCGAGCGTGACGGGCGAGCCGTCCCCCTTCGCCTCAACGATGAGGTCCTGTTTATAGTATCGAAGTGCTACTAATGACGTGAGCCGCGCCACCTCGAGCGCCGCTTCCATCAGCACGGCCGGCGACACGATCATGCGGCCTCCCGCACGGAAAGTCCGGCGGCGCGCATGGCCCGCTTGAGTTCGGCCACGGTGGCCTGGCCGTCGTGCAGGATGCCGGCGACGAGCGCCGCATCGGCGCCGCCCACCGTGAGAGCCTCGCAGACATGCGCTGCGGAACCGGCGCCGCCGCTGGCGATCACCGGCACGGACACCGCATCGGCCACCGCGCGCGTCAGCTCCAGGTGATATCCGTCGCGCGCGCCGTCACGGTCTATGCTGGTCAGCAGGATCTCCCCCGCCCCGCGCTGCGCGCACTCGGCGGCCCACGCGACGGCCTCGAGATCCGTCGCGACCTGCCCACCGTGCGTGTACACGCGAAAGCGTCCGTCTTCCCATTTGGCGTCGATGCTGGCGACGATGCACTGCGCCCCGAACCGGTCGGCTCCTTCGCTCAGCACCTCTGGGCGACGCACGGCAGCGGAGTTGAGCCCTACCTTGTCGGCGCCGGCGCGCAGCGCGGCGGAGATGTCCTCCACCGAACGAATGCCGCCGCCGATAGTGAGCGGAATGAACAGGCGCTCCGCGGTGTGGCGCGCAAGTTCGAGCAGCGTGGCGCGCTCCTCGGCGCTGGCCACGATGTCGAGATAGACGATCTCATCGGCGCCCTCGGCTTCGTAGCGCGTGGCGAGTTCCACGGGATCGCCGACGTCGCGTAGTCCGACGAACTGCACGCCCTTCACCACACGGCCACCCCGGACGTCGAGGCAGGCAATCAAGCGGCGCGTCAGCATCAGGCGTCCCCGAGCGCCACGGCGCCCTTGGTGCTGAAGACGGTGCCCGTGTCGACCAACGCCTGCCGCAGCGCGAAGCCAAGCGCCTTGAACGCGGCCTCGACGATGTGATGCCGGTCGCTGCCGCGCAGCACACGAATGTGCAGCGTCACCTTGGCGGCATCGCAGAACGAGCGCATCCAGTGTTCGTAGAGGGAACTCGGAATCGGACCCCGGTAGTACGGGCGCCCACCGGCGTCGAGCACGGCCTGCACCAGCGCCTCGTCCATCGGGACGGTCCGTTCGCCGTAGCGCGCACAGGTGACCGGCAGGACCCGCCGCAGCGCCTCGCCGACGGTGAGGGCCACGTCCTCGATGAGGTGGTGCCGCAGGTCACCGCTGGCCACGATCGCAAGATCGAGGCCGGAATAGCGGGCGAGGGCGGTGAGCATGTGATCAAGAAACGGCACGCCCGTGCGGATGTTGGCGGTGCCGCTGCCGATGGCCATCTCGACTCGAATGGTCGTTTCCGATGTCTTGCGTTCAACAACGATCATTGGGGGAACTCCTCGGCCAGCACACGCGGGTCAATGGCGCCGGTGTACAGTGCCATGCCGATGACGGCTGCTGCGACGCCACGATCCTCGAGCGCGCGCAGGTCAGCCAGCGACCCGATGCCGCCCGACGCGAAGACCGGGAACGGGGACGCATCGACAACATCCTCCATCAACGGGAGGTCGGTGCCCTGCATGAGTCCCTCGCGATGCACGGCGGTGACGAGCAGGCCGGCGAGCGGCAAGGATGTCACGTCATCGATGACCGAAAAGACATCGCGCGTGAGCGTCCGGGCCCATCCGCGCGTGGTCACGCGTCGCTCGCGAACGTCGGCCGCCAGCATGCACTGCCCGGGATTGGCCAGCGCCATGCGCTCCAGCCAGTCGGGCTCCTCAAGGGCGCGGGTGCCGAGGATCACGCAGGCCGCGCCGGCGTCGAGCAGGACGCGAATGTCGTCCTCGGATCGCACGCCGCCACCCACCTGGAAGCTGGCCGCGCCGTCCCACAGCATCTGCGTCACCGTCTCACGGTTCGAGCCGCGGCCCGTGGCCGCGTCGAGGTCGACGATGTGCAGGCGCGAGAAACCGGACAGCGCCCACTGACGGGCGATGCGCCGGGGATCGTTGAGGCGCACCTGCTCGCGGTCATACGCACCGCCCACGAGCTGCACCACATGGCCTTCGCGAAGATCAATGGCGGGAATGGCAAGCATATCCGTCAACCGGGAAGAATGTCGTCAATGAACCGCCGGATGAACTCCACACCGGGCGCCGAGCTCTTCTCGGGATGGAACTGCACGCCAAGGGTGTTGCCGACACGAACCGCCGCTGGAAAACGATCGCTCTCGTGCGTGCTCCACGCTACGACCGCAGCCGGATCAGCGGGGCGGCAGGCGAAGGCATTGGCGTAGTACGCGGTGCGCAGCGCCGTGCGCGTGAAGAGCGGATCGGAGACATCCTCCAGCGCATTCCACCCGATCTGCGGTACGCGCGCCGCGTTCAGTCGCGTGACCCGCCCGGCGATGAGGCCGAGTCCCTCACCGGCCCCTTCGTCGGATGCGTCGAAGAGCAACTGCATGCCGAGGCAGATGCCAAGGCACGGCAATCCGGCGCGCAGTGCATCGCGCGCCGAGGTGCGCGCAGTGCCCAGGCGGGCTGCGGCCATGGCAAACGCACCGACGCCGGGGAGCACCAGCAGGCGCGTGTCGAGCGCCCGCTGCAGGTCGGTCTCGAGGCGCACCGATCGACCCGTGCCCTCAATCACCTTGAGGAGCGAGTGCAGGTTGCCGGCGCCGTAGTCGAATACGGTGATCATGGTGCGAGCCCCTCGCCCAGCGCGTCGAGGAACCGCTCAATGAGCGGCCATGGACCCATGCCGACGCGCAGTACGTCGCCGAAGACGGGCAGTCCGGCAAAGGCGCGCACGGCCACGCCTCGTTCGGCGAGGCGCGCGGCCAGCGCGCGTGCGTCCGGCACCGGCACGCACACGAAGTTGCCCCTCGAATCCAGAGGAGCGAAACCCATGCCGCGCAGCGCCTGCGCGACGCGCTCGCGCATGGCGACGGCATCGGCGGCACGCGCGCGCATCCAGTCCGCGTCCTCCGCCAGCGCGACACAGGCCGCCAGTTCGGCCAGCGCATTCACCTTGTACGGCCCGTTCGATTGCCGCACGGCGCGAACCAGCGGGGCGCTTCCCACGGCATATCCGACGCGAAGCCCGGCGAGGCCCCATGCCTTGGAGAAGGTGCGGAGCACGAGCAGTCGCCCAAGCGACGGCGCCTCCGTGAGGAGGTCCTCTATCTCCGGCGCAAACTCCGCGTAGGCGCCGTCGAGCATCACGATGGCGTCACTCTCACGGACGATGCGCCGCACCACGTCGGCTGGCGTAATGGTCCCCGTGGGGTTGCTGGGGGAGCAGAGGTAGATGATGCGCGCGCCGGTGGCGATCATCGCGTCCGCGTCGGCGGCGCCGTCACGCGTGAGCGGCACGGCCACCGGCTGCAGGCCGTTGAGGCGGGCGAAGATGGGCACCATCGAGAACGACGGCGCCGGGTGCGCCAGCAGGGCGCCCGGTTCGGCCACGGCGCGAAACGCGGCGTCGATGAGGTCGTCGGATCCGCACCCTGCCGCCACCTCGCGCGCATCCACGCCGACGAACGCCGCTATGGCGTCGATCAAGCGACCGGCCGAAACACCGGGATACAGGCTGAGCGCTGCCGGGTCAACGGAACGCAGCGCGCCGAGCGCTGCGGGCGGCGCGCCCCACAGGTTCGTGTTGTCGCGCAGGTCGATCGCGCAGGACGTCGCCTCCGGTGAATAGAGGGGCACGTCGCGCAGCGACGGCCGGCCGATTTCGACGCTGGTCATCGGGATTCCTCCTGCCACTGCCGGGCCGAGGCCGCGTGCGCGGGCAATCCCTCGGCGTCCGCAAAGACGGCGACGTCTTTCGCGAGGCGCGCGGCGGCGGAGCGATCAATGCGCTGCCAGGTCGTCCAGCGATAGAAGTCGAGCGTGGACAGTCCCGAGTAGGCGCGACTCAGCCCTCCCGTGGGGAGCACGTGATTGGCGCCGCTCATGTAGTCGCCGAACGAAACCGACGCTGTCTCGCCCACAAAGACCGTGCCGGCATTTCGCACCGACGGCAGCAGCAGCTCGGCGTCGCGGACGGCGAGCAGCAGGTGCTCCGGCGCCCAGCGGTTCGCGAAGGCGACTGCTTCGTCGCGTGAGGCGGCGAGCAGCAGCGCCCCGCGCGTCGAGAGCGCGGCGGTGATAACATCGGCACGCGGCTCACGCGGGAGCAGTGCTGCGAGTCGCTGCTCCACGTCCATGAGCAACGTCTCAGACGTCGAGACAAGCACCACCGCGGCCTGCGGATCATGCTCCGCCTGCGCGAGCAGTTCGCGCGCGATGACGGCGGGCGTCGCCGAGTCGTCGGCGATCACCAGCAACTCACTCGGACCGGCGGGCGAGTCGATGGCCGTGACGCTGGCGACTTGTGCCTTCGCCTCGGCCACATACGCATTGCCCGGCCCCACGATGCGATCCACCGCCGCGATGGTGGCCGTGCCGTACGCCATAGCCGCGATGGCACCGGCGCCGCCGACGGCGAAGAGGCGATCGGCGCCTGCCAGTTCGGCGGCGGCCATGAGCACGGCGCTCGGCAGGCCGTCGCGTCCCGGCGGTGAGCAGACGATGACTTCTCCAACGCCGGCCACGCGCGCCGGGATCACGCCCATCAGCAGGGAGCTGGGATAGGCGGCGCGTCCGCCCGGGGCGTAGACACCCACGCGCGCCAGCGGATCCGGACGACGTCCGATCACTACGCCGTCGGCCGTCACCGTTTCGCGCGGGATGGGGCGGAACGCCTCGTGCACCTGGCGGATGTTGGCGGCCGCCCGTTCGAGCGAGCGACGCAACTCCGCTGGCAGTGCATCGAGCGCCGCGCGCCACGCCGCGCGCGGCACCTCAAGCGAGTCCATGACCGCGCCGTCAAACTCCCGCGCGAACGCCAGGAGCGCCACATCGCCCTCGGTGCGCACGCGGTCGATGATGCGCCGCGTACGGTCGCGCACCGCGGGATCACTGGCGCTGCCTCGCTCGAACAGCACCGCACGCGCGCGGGCGTCGAGGGAGGCCACCGACCCGCGCACGGCAAAGGAGAGACGGCTCATGCCATCAGCCTCTCGATGCGAGTGACGAGGATGCCCTCACCGCCAACGGCCTTGAGCTGGTTGATGGTGCGGTAGATGCTCGCGGCCGGCGCCACAGCATGCACCGCGACCATCGAGCCCCCGTTCATCACGTCAATGACGGTGGGACCGCTGATGCCGGGGAGGATGCGCTTGACCTCATCGAGGCGCGCGCGCGGCACGTTGGCCATGACGTACCGCCGCTCACGCGCGGCGAGCACGGAGGCCAGCGACGCGGTGAGTTCGTCGAGCGCCTGGCTGCGGGCTTCGTCGCGGGCGATGCGCGCCACAATCAGCCGGGCCGTGGATTCGAGCACCGTTTCCACCTCGCGGAGGCCATTGACGCGCAGCGTCGATCCCGTGGAGGTGAGGTCGACGATGATGTCCGCGATGCCGAGGTGTGGCGAGATCTCCACCGCGCCGGAGACCGGCACCAGTTCCACCTGCTTGTTGGCGCGGGCGAGGAACTCGCGAGTGAGGCGCGGAAAGACGGTGGCGATGCGGCTGCCGGGCGGAACGTCCGCGACGGAGCGAATGGGCGACTCCTCGCGAACGGCCAGGACAAGACGGCAGCGGCCGAAGGCGAGGTCGAGACGCGATTCCAGGTCGCGGCCCGATTCGGAGGTCAGGTCCCAGCCCGTGATGCCGGCGTCCGCGGCCCCATCGGCCACGAACTCCGGGATGTCCTGCGCGCGGACGAAGATCGCCTCGAATTCGCCGCCCAGCGACGCCACCAGTGCACGCTCGGACGAGGAGCGCACTTCGAGTCCGGCGTCGGACAAAAGGGACCGGGCGTCCTGGTTCAGGCGGCCCTTGTTGGGAATCGCAATGCGGAGCATTTGGGGTGCAGGGGACAGGGAACAGGGTGTGGTGCGGGGGACAATGAAAAGAGCCCGTCGGATAACCGACGGGCTCGAGGGGTCAGGCTGGCGGGTGGCGGGTTAGGCCATCCGGATCATCAGCCGCACGTGAACGTGCTCCCCCCGGCCCGACGGACCGTGGTGGTGCACGTGATGATGGCGGCGGCTGTTCATGGAACGCGAAGCCTAGTCGGTCAGATGGCTGGAGTCAAATTCGGCAGTCGGCGGGCTTGCCGTGGCGCTCAGTAAACGGTGTGACTCGTTTGGGGGGTGATTCATCACAGAGACACGGA
>CAYQCP010000010.1:0-23000 GCA_964416005.1 uncultured Gemmatimonas sp. | reverse complement strand
ACTGGGGCTGCCACGACGAAGTCTGCGTGGCGGGTGGTCGTGAAACGCAGGTGCTGCAGTCCTCCGTGGCCCTCCGTGCTCCGCCGTGTCTCCGTGATGAAGAAACCCCGTCCCCGCAGCCCTCCGTGGCCCTCATGCGCCTCGGTGTGCTCCCTGGTGCAAAAAGCGTGCACGTGGAACAGCAGGCGATGCCACGGCGTTCGAGAGGGAGTACCACTGGAGCGACCCTTCAATTACCCCCCTGGCTCCCCTACATTTCAAAGGCTGGGGGAGCCCCCCTGACAAACCCAAACATCACGACGTTTTTCGGAGGCACGACAATGCGGTTCATCGGTTCGGCGCTCGTGGCGAGTGCCATTGTTCTTGGCGCGTGCGGCGGCGGTGAGAAGGCCCCGGCGACGGACACTGCAGCTCCTGCGGCCGCCCCGGCTGTGGCGGCGACTGGCACGGCCGCCCCGATCACGGGCACGACGCACGAAGTGAAGATGTACGGCGATGAGAAGGGCTATCGCTTTGAGCCGAAGGATCTGACGATCAAGGCCGGCGACGGCGTCAAGTTCGTCTTTGTCTCGGGTGGCCCGCACAACGTGGCGTTCAACGCGGCCGACCTTCCGGCTGACGTCGTGCCGCAGCTCGATGCGAACTTCGGCGCCGACAAGATGGCCGAGCTGTCGAGCAAGATGACGATGGCGGCTGGCGAGACCATCACGATCTCGTTCGGCAACATCAAGGCCGGCACCTATCCGTTCCACTGCACGCCGCACCTGGCGATGAACATGAAGGGAACGATCACGGTTCAGTAATCCGCCGCGGCCCTGCCGCGCGCATTCCTGGCTGACAGACGGGCGGGTCCGGACTCCGGACCCGCCCGTCTCTTCGTATCTTGCGGCAGATGCCACGTGCCGACTCGCGTCCCATCGCCCGCGCCGACTGGATGGCCGCCCGCGCCCTGCTTGCCACGCGTCGGCTGCGCCCGGTCGCGCCGTTTGCACTCGGCGCTTTCGCGCTCGTCTTCATCGCGCTGTGGGGCGTGCGGGGTCCCCTGGCGGATCGAGCCGCTGCCGCCCAACGGTCGGCTGGCCGCATGCAGGCCGCCGAACGCGACACCGTGCCACTGGCGGCGAATGCGTTGGCCGCGCAACGGGAATCCGCGCGGCAGGACTCCGTGCTGCGCGCCCTGCTGTTTCGCGCCGAGTCACGGGCCGCAGCACCCGCGCTCCCGGCGGAGGCACGGCGCCAGCGTGATTCGCTCCGGACAGCACTCACGCAGCTGACCGCCGCACTCGACCGAGCCTCCAAGGCGCCCCTCGCCGCCTCGTACCGCGTCCTTGCCAACACCGATGCGCTGCGGTCGCTCGCTGCGGTGAAGGTGCTGGTGGACACGCTCGACTTGCTGGAGAACATGCGACAGACCCTGGATCCGGCGGCAGCGCCGACGCGGGAATTTGCGCAGCTCAGCGCACGAGCGAACGCCATCGGCCGCTCGCTCCAGGACATCGGGCAGGAGCGCCGGTCTCTCCTTGTCCGCCAGATCGCGCTCATCGAGTCATCGGGGGAGGGGGCAACCCGTGACGACGCCGGGTCCGTCGACACCAGTGCGGCGCGCACCGCCCGTGACAGCGCCCGCCGTGCTGCGACGACCGCCGATTCCCTCCTGCGCGACGCGCGCGAATGGCACGCGCGCGTGCAGGCGCGCACCGATTCCGTCGCCCGCGCAAAGGCGGCGCGCATCCTCGGCTCATCTCCCTTCGTCGTCGCAACCAGCGCGCTGCTCCTGATTACCGTCCTCGGCTTCTCTCTTGCCGTGATTGCAGAAGCCAAGGACCCGACCATCGCCCACGCCCGGGAAGTGGAACGCATCACCGGGTTGCCGGTCCTCGCGAACGCGACGGCGTTTCGCGTGCCACGCGAGGGACGGGCCCGCCTGCAGCGTGGCACCGGCGTGGACCCATTTCGCATGGTGTACCTCTCACTCACCGCCAGCGGCACACGGGAGCGCGTGGTCTGCATCACGGGGGATGACGCGGCGCGGACCGTCGCGGTGGCGGGACGACTGGCGGTCAGCGCCGCCGCGGACGAGCGAGCCACGCTCCTCGTGGATCTCACCCCGGGGATTCCAGCGTCCTCGAACTTCTTCGGCTGGCGCGATGAGCCCGGTTTTACGGAAGCCATCGCCGGCGTGCGACTGTGGCGAGAGGTCGCGCGTCCCATCGGGGCAAGCGAAGGGATGTCGATCGATGTGATCCCCGCCGGAGGACTTCGCCAGGACACTGCATCGTCGCTGCAAAACGAAATCGCGCGCGGCGAGTTCAGGGCGTTCGTTGGGGAGTACGATTTCTCGGTGCTGGTGGCGCCGACAGTCGCCGCCGCTAGTGTGGCCGCCACAGTCTGCGGCAGCCCACCGACGATTCTCGTGGCTCGTATCGCTCAGACGCGGCTCCGCTCCGTCAGGGCGAGTCTTTCGAGCCTTCGCGAGAGCGGCGTTCTTCCTTATGGAATCCTGTTAATTGATAGTTAATAGCGTTATGATGATCATATAGTGGCTTGATACTGTCGCGTAATGGATGGACTTTCGAGCAACTTGCATGGACTGTCTGGCCTCCTTGCAGGGTGGGCGTCCAAGCGAGTGCCCACGGACGGTCTGAGCCATTCGATTTGGCGCTGAAGGAACCGGGCGGGGTCTCAGCGAGTCGCGACGCTTCCGCGTCTGTGATGTGAGCGTGCGAGGCTTCGAGGACGGCGACGCCAACGCCAAGCGCTCGCATCTCCCTGCGAGCGACCGTGCGCCATCGGGCACGGTGCGCGAGTGCGGTGCCCGTTGCACGTCAGTATCTTTGTTTACGCATCTGCCGAGGCCCTTCCCACGCAATGAACGGCTACTCCGACCGCATCAACCACGCGCTGGCCTTCGCGGCGAAGCACCATGATCGCCAGGTCCGGAAGGGGACGCGGCTGCCGTACATCACCCATCCCGCCAACGTCGCGATCATCCTGGCCCGCTATGGCCAGGGCGACGAGACGGTGATTGCCGGCATCCTGCACGACGTGGTCGAAGACTGCGTGGGAGAAAACTGGTCGCGGGAAGAGCTCGAAGAGCGCATCGGCGACAAGTTCGGCGCGAGCGTCCTCGAAACGGTGCTCATGGTCACGCACCGGAAGGTGGACGACGACGGCAACGAGCTGGACAAGGAGGAGCGCAACGCAGACTACCTGATGCGGCTCGCGCAGGCCAACGAGGCCGCGCGATGGGTCTGCGCCGCCGACAAGATCCACAACGCGAGCTCGATCCTGGCCGACCTGCGTCGCACGGTGGACCCGGAGTCGGTGTGGGGGCGCTTCAACGCCGGCAAGGAAGGAACCATCCGCTGGTACCGCGCCGTGCATGACCGCCTGAAGGAACTCAATTTCACGGGTGCGATCCTCGCCGAGCTGCGCCAGGCGGCCGAGGCGCTCGAGCAGTATTCCGACATCGGAGCGGGGCAGTCGGGCGGGTGAATCCGCTCGGCTCTTGAGCTAGCGGGGACGGGGCTTCTTCATCACAGAGACACAAAGGAGCACAGAGGGCCACAGAGTACTGCAAAACCCAGGGTTAAGGACATCACGCCACGCTGAATCCAGCGTGGCGTTCGCAGTTCCTCACAGCAGTGGCCGTTGTTGTTCTCTGTGGCCCTCTGTGCTTCTCCGTGTCTCTGTGATGAAAGAGTCCAGCACATCCTACAACGCGCGATACGTCCGCTGCACGTAGTCGTTGAGGATCACCAGGAACTCCTCGACAATCCGGTCGCCCTTGAGCGTCTTGAGCAGCGCACCATCCACATACACCGGCGCCTTGGGTTCCTCGAACGTTCCGGGCAGCGAAATGCCGATGTTCGCGTGCTTGCTCTCGCCGGGGCCGTTCACGACGCACCCCATCACCGCGACCTTCATCTCCTCGACGCCGGGATGCGTCTCGCGCCAGATGGGCATCTGCTCGCGCAGGTACGTCTGGATGTCCTCGGCGAGCTTCTGGAAATACGTGCTCGTGGTGCGGCCGCACCCCGGGCAGGCGGTCACCTGCGGCGTGAAAGAGCGCAGGCCGAGCGACTGCAGGATCTGCTGCGCGACGAGCACTTCCTCCGTGCGATCCCCGCCCGGACGCGGCGTCAGCGAGACGCGAATGGTGTCGCCAATCCCCTCGGCGAGGAGCAGCGAGAGCGCCGCGGACGACGCCACGATTCCCTTCATCCCGAGTCCCGCCTCGGTGAGGCCGAGGTGCAGCGGGTAGTCGCAGCGGGCGGCCAGGCGTCGGTAGGCGTCCACGAGATCCTGCACCTGCGAGATCTTGCACGAGATGAGGATCTGGTCGTGGCGCAGGCCGGT
This sequence comes from uncultured Gemmatimonas sp., assembly GCA_964416005.1. GTDB lineage: Bacteria > Gemmatimonadota > Gemmatimonadetes > Gemmatimonadales > Gemmatimonadaceae > PNKL01. The sequence continues at coordinate 18,641 of CAYQCP010000010.1, read as the reverse complement.
CTCCTCGGCGAGCGCGGCGCTGCGCAGCGCGCTCTCGAGCATCGCCTCGATGTAGACGTCCTTGGCGTCCGCCGGCTCGGCCAGCCGGGCGTTAGCGTCCATCATCTCGGTGAGCAGGTCCTGGTCGAGGGAACCCCAGTTCACGCCGACGCGCACCGGCTTGCCGTTGTCGACGGCGATCTGGACGATGGTGCGGAAGTTCTCGTCGCGCCGCTTGCCGCCCACGTTGCCGGGGTTGATGCGGTACTTGGCCAGCGTGCGGGCCGCCTCGGGATACTTGGCGAGGAGGAGATGGCCGTTGTAGTGGAAGTCGCCGATGATGGGGACATCCACGCCGGAATCGGCCACGCGGCGCGCCATCTCGGGCACGGCGGCGGCGGCGTCTTCGTTGTTCACCGTCACGCGGACGAGCTGCGACCCGGCGCGGGCGAGGGCGATCACCTGCTCCGCGGTGGAGACGGGATCGGCCGTGTCGGTGTTGGTCATGGACTGCACCACGACCGGATGCGCCGACCCGACGGCGACGTTGCCGATGTGTGCGGTGACTGTCTGGCGGCGTGGGATGAAGACCACGGGAGTCGGGGCTGGAGACGAGGGAAAACTAACGTGCGGTGGACGCGAGCGGTCCCCGGCGCGATAATCCACAAGGACACCCTGTTGAGGATCGCTGCATCATGGCTGACGAACCGCTGTCTTCCCCTCCCCCCACGCCTGAACCCCCGCTCCCGCCCCGCCCCAGCCTGCTCCGCCGGCATTGGGGGAAGTTCACGTTGCTGACCATCGTCCTGGTGCCGTTCATCGGCATGGCGCTCTGGGTGGCCGTGGCCTTCACGTACACGTATTCGGAAGGGACGCGCACGGGTTATGTGCAGAAGCTTTCCCGCAAGGGCTGGCTGTGCAAGACGTGGGAAGGCGAGCTGGCGATGACGACGGTGCCGGGGACGGCGCCCCAGATCTTCAACTTCTCCGTGCGCAACGACTCCGTGGCGCACGAGATCGAGAAGATTGCCGGGAGCCAGGTGAGCCTGTTTTACAAGGAGCACCGTGGCGTGCCGACGAGCTGCTTCGGTGAGACCGCGTACTTCGTCGAAGGTGTGCGAGGGACGAAGTAAGCCAGATGCCGTACACGAACTGCGCAGCGTGCGGTGCGAAAGCACTGGTGGGTGCCACCCGCTGTCCGCGGTGTCAGGCGCCGTTCGTGTCGTACGATCTCGGCGGCGAACGCGTGCCCACGGTCAACTGCCCCAACTGCGGCGTGCAGCGCCCCGTGGCCATCGGCGTCTGTCCGAACTGCCTGATGTCGACGGCACCGTCAGGGCGTCGCCTTGCGCGCGGCCTGATGCTGACCGCCGTTGGCATCGCCGCGATTCTCGTGGTCGGCTACCTGATCTCCCGTTACACCGAACTGACGAAGCCGGCGCAAGCGCCGGCGGCCAGCGTTGCTGACACGGAAGTGACTGTCGCCGCGACGACGACGGATGCCGCCGCGGCGCCGCTCGATTCGTCCGAGCGTCTGGTGTCGCCGCCGCCGGCAGCACAGGCTCCGGCTGTCACCCCCGCGGTGATTTCCCCTGCCCCTCGCACGACACCGTCGGCAAATGCGGCAACCAGCCTCGCAGCGAATCCCGCCGCTCCGCGCCCTGCTCCACCGCCGACGGTTGCCGTCGCCGACACCGGCGTGTGGGAGTTTGCGACGGCCACCACCTGGGTGCGCGTGCGCTCTGCCCCCACAGCCGAGAGTGACGTGCTGCGCATGGTGGATTCGGCGCAGCGCGTAAGGCTGGGTCCGCCGATGCCCAATGGCTGGCGTCCGGTTCGCGTCGGCGCAGACCGCGGCTGGGTGGATCCGCGCTTCTTCACCGTGGTGCGTGCGCCGCGGCCCTGAGCGAGTTGCGGCGTGGTGAAAAAGGCAGCAGAGCCGCACGAAGCCAGAAGCGCACCGGCTGCTGACCGAACCCCGCTACTCCTCGAGCGTCCTTTACTCCTCGAGCGTCCTTCCGAACTCCGCACGAATCCGCACGGTGCGCACGAGCTCGTCCGCGTTCTGCAGCACCTTCTGCCGGAGGTCGCGCGGCAGCGCGGGGTGGTCGCGCAGGAACTGCTGCACGAGGTCGAGCGCGGCAGCATCCGTTTGGCCGTTGAGGAAGGCCCCGAGCCAGGAGCCGAGGAAGAAGATGCGCCGGTTGGCCTGGATGAACGGGAGCGAGTCGAGCGCCGGGCGCAGATAGGCGCGGGTGATCGCTTGATGCTCGAGCGCGTTGAACGCGCCGAGCGATCCGCTGGCCCAGTCTTCGTTGAGCGCGGCGTCGGCGAAGTAGCGCCTGAAGTAGTCGGCTTTCACCGCGGCGTCACCGCGCGCGGCGCCGACGGTGAAGGCGCGGCGGCGTCCGTCGGGTGTGCTGTCGCGCGCCATCTGCGCGGCGAGCTTCGCCGCGGCATCCGCAGCACCGAGTACGGTGAGGTGGGTGACGATGTCCCAGCGCAGCGGGTCTTTCACGGCGTCGCCGGCCGCCGAATCAGCGGCGAGGACACCGCGCAGCCGGTCGAGCGCGGCCGGCGTGCGTGACACGCTGATGAAGGCGTCGAGATAGGCGCGCCGGATGCCATACACGCGCGTCGTGTCCCCTGCCCCGTTCCACAGGACCTCCTCGACGCGCGGAAGGAGCGAGTCGCGCGCGGCATCGACCAGATACGCGTTCATGGCGCGGCTCAGGCGGCCGAGCTGCGTGGGAACGCTCTGTTCGTCGCTCTCCTTGGGAAGGTCACGCGTCACGAGAGACACGAAGCGGGCCGGATGCAGGCGTGCGGCGCGCACTTCGTCCCAGAGCGTGCCCCAGAGCATGGCACGGAGCTGTGGATCACCGATTGTCGGGAGTGCACCGGAGAGCATTGCGGTGCGGCTTGTCGCGTCGAGCGAGACCAGCTGGTACCCGTAGTCGCGCGAGTTGGCGAAGACAAACTGGACGTTCGTCAGGCCGCGGGCCTTCGAGACATCGGTCATCGCTCCGTGAAGCTCCACATCGAACGTTCGCATTTCGCCGGTGACGGCGAATCCACGCCGCGCCCGTGCGAGGCAAGCGCTATCGCAGCGTCCGGGGCCCTGCACCACCACCACCTGTGTCTTCAGCGGCCAACTCCCCTGCCCCGACACGCTCGGCTGCACCGGTCGCTGCACGAGCTGCAGCCTTTCGATGCGCCCGTTCTTCAGCGTCAGCCTCGTTTCCACTTCCGGCATGCCCGGTCGCAGCATCCACTGCCTGCCCCACGCGGTGAGATCGCGATGCGAGGCCTGTCCGATCGACGCCAGCAGGTCCTGCCAGGTGGCATTGGCGTACGCGTGCTTCGCGAGGAACTGCTGCACGCCGCGCTGGAAGGCGCTGTCGCCGACGAGGTAGTTGAGCTGCTTCAGCACCGACGGCGCCTTGTTGTAGACGATGGCGCCGTAGTTGCTCTTGGCCTGGTCCAGATTGGCGAGCGATTGCCAAAGCGGCGTGGTGCCCGTCGTCTGATCCACGCCGTAGGCCGAGGGCTTGTTGCTGAGGTAAAACGTCTTCCACGCCTGGCCCGTGGGCTCGAGATCATTCAGCGCCTTGGCCGCCATGTACGTGGCAAACCCTTCCTTGAGCCACAGGTCGTCGAACCACTTCATCGTGACGAGGTCGCCGAACCACTGATGCGCGACTTCATGCAGGATGGTCGAGTAGCGGCCAAGCACGCGCGGCAGCGTCGGCCGCTCGCGGAAGATGAAGCGGTCCTCGTTGTAGAAGACGGCCCCCGGGTGTTCCATGCCGCCGAACGGAAAGGCCGGCGCCAGCACGAAGTCGTACTTCCCAAACGGATACGGACGATCGAAGTACCGCTCCATCCACTCGAGCGCGCGACGGTTCAACGCGATCAACGTGTCGAGGTCGGCTTCCTTGGCGCGCGACGCCCGCACGAAGACGTTGATGGTGCGTCCATTCTCGGTGGACGATGCGCGATGCCAGGGACCCGCCGCGAAGGCGATGAGATAGGTGCTGAGCGGCTGCGTTTCCGTGAAGTGGTGCGTCAGCGCCGCAGTCGAGGTATCAGATCGCGCCAGCGAGCCATTGGCGACGACCGTCCATGCGCTCGGAGCGCGGACGGAAAACGTGACCCGCGCCTTAAGGTCGGGTTGGTCGAAGCACGGAAAGAGCTGATTGGCGTCGGCCGGGACGAGCAGGGTGTACAGGTAATCGTTGCCGTCGGTGCGGTCGGTGGAGCGAATGATCGAGGCACCAGCCGGCGCGATGTCGGCCACGAAGTGGATCTGAACGGCGTTGCTGCCCGGCTTCAGCAGGGCGGCCGGCAGCGCGAGGTGCGCACCATTGAAGACCGGCCTGGTCACGGGCGTCCCGTTGACGACCACCGAACCCAGCCGGCGACCCCGAAAGTCAAGAATCACATCATCTTGGCCCGAGCGACGAAAGGTGACCGTGACTCGTCCGGGGGCGCTGTCGCGCGCCGTGACGTCGAGTGCGAGGTCGTACCGGACGTCGGAGATGCTGCGGGCCCTGGCCAGGGCCAGTTCCTGGGACACTCCGCGCCCCATGAGAACCGAGTCGGGAAGGGGAGTGGACCAGATGGAGAGGGGGGCAAGCAAGACGGCGAAGAGAGGAAGCACGGGCTCGGGGCGGGAAGGGTGGAGCCAAACATCCGGGCGGGTCGCCGAGAGGGCAACCGGGACTCAAAATGGAGCGGGCGAGGGGGAGGGAAGAGGGGCCCTTGCTAATTTGTCCGGAATCCATACGTTCAGGGTGATGCGACTCAGAGACCTGGTTCGTCCGGGTCTTTTTTTCGTGCCAGCCCAGCGCGGGGGGCTCCAGTGGACCCGTGACAGTTACGATCGGCTTCGCCTCGGGACAGGCCCGAGCTAGCGATCAAGAAACCAGGAGTAGGGAATGCGTACGACCGGTAAGGTGAAGTGGTTCAATGATGCGAAGGGCTTTGGTTTCATTACGCCTGACAACGGGACCAAGGACTGCTTCGTGCACTACAGCGCCATTCAGGGCTCGGGCTTCAAGTCGCTCGCCGAAGGCGATGCGGTTGAGTTCGAGATCGTGCAGGGCGCGAAGGGCCCGGCCGCGGAGAACGTGACCAAGGTCGGCGGCTGAGCTTCACTCTGCCGTTCGTCCGTCAAGAAGGGCCCCGGGAAACCGGGGCCCTTCTTTCGTTCTGGGTATACGCGATGGCGATCGCAAACTGTCCGTCGTGCGCGGGGTCAGTCCCGGACCGGCTCAGTCCCGGACCGGCTCAGTCCCGGATCGGCTCAGTCCCGAACCGGCGGTCTCCCGCGGCGAGGCGGGATGACGTTTTCGATGGCTTCCGCCAGTTTGGCCTGCAGATCTCGGCGGATCCGCTCAAGGTCCACGTGGATGGCGAGGTGCCCGCCGGGCGACGTAATGACCCCCTCCCGCGAGCTGAGCGCCTCCTCGGCGAGCAGCAGCGCCGTGGGCACCGGGATGGAGTAGTCGCGCGTGAGGTCGATGGCCAGGGCAACCTGCTCGATGCTCACCTGCGACAGGCGACGAGCGACTCCTTGCCGTCCGCGCTCGAACCCGCGGACGCCGTACCGCGAGAGGATGTTGTCGAGTTCCTTCTTGGGAATTCCGAGGGCGAAAGCGGCTGTACCGGTGGTTACGGCGCGCATTTAAATATCCTCGAAAACGATTACAAACAAAACTCACAAGTGATGAAAATATATGGATCATCGTAACATATTGTCAACGCTTAGTTAAGTAAGATTTGGTAAACGAATGTGTTGGATGAGCGCGCCCGTACTGAGGCCGAACGTGCGGTCAACGGCCGGTGGATGCAACAAGGGCGCAACTGGCATTCATCCGAGATGCCGTTGCGCCCATTGCCCGATCGATCGGGCCAGTCACCGCCGACGCGCTATCCAGCGCGCTCCACCGCCGCCTTGGCTGCCGCGAGTTGACGCTTCACGGCCTCTGGACCGGTCCCGCCGTCGACATTCCGATGCGCCAGGGAGGCCTCAGGCGACAGTTCAAGGAGCACGTCCTTCTCAAACGAGGCGCTCGCGGCCGTAAACGACGCGAACGGCAGTTCGGTCATTTCGACACCCTTCTCCTCGGCCTCGCGAACGAGTTTTCCAACCGCCGCGTGCGCCTCGCGGAAGGTGACGCGCTTCCGGACGAGATAGTCGGCCAGGTCGGTCGCCATCATCGAACTGGTCACTGCACGCTTCATCTGCTCGCGGTTGAACGTGAGCGAAGCCAGCGAGCCGGTGACGGCCGGCAGCAGCAGCGCCATGCCATCCACCGCGTCGAACAGCGAACGCTTGTCCTCCTGCAGGTCCTTGTTGTAGCCGCTCGGCAGCCCCTTGATGGTGCCGAGCAGGGCCACGAGGTCGCCCAGCATGCGCGCGCCGCTTCCGCGCGCCAGCTCCAGCGCGTCCGGGTTGCGTTTCTGCGGCATCATGGATGAGCCCGTGCTGTAGGCGTCGCCAAACCGGACGAACCCAAACTCGCTGGAGCCGAACAGGATGAGATCCTCGGCGAGCCGCGAGAGATGCGCACCCAGTACGGCGAGCGTAAACAGCACCTCGGCGATGAAATCACGGTCGCCGACGGCGTCGATGCTGTTCTCGGAAATGTCGCGGAAGCCGAGTGCGGACTTGATGGCGCTGCGATCGACAGGAAACGCCGAACCGGCGATGGCGCCAGAGCCGAGGGGAAGGGCGGCGCAGGCGTCTGCGGCGGCCGCGAGGCGCCGACGGTCGCGCGCGATGGGCCAGAAATGCGACAACATCCAATGGGCGCCGCTGACCGGCTGTGCGCGCTGCAGGTGCGTGTACGCCGGCATCACGTCGCGCTCGAGCGATTCGGCCTGCGTGATCATCGCCTGCTGGAGATCGCGCAGCATGGCATCGAGCCGAGTGCACGCATCCTTGGTCCAGAGCCGCGTGGCGGTGGCCACCTGGTCGTTGCGCGACCGTCCGGTGTGCAGGCGCGAGGCCACGCTGCCCACCGCGTCGTGCAACAGGCGATCGATGAGCGTGTGCACATCTTCATCGCCCGCCTCGATCTGCACGCCGGCCGCAATCGTGCGACCCACGGCGTCGAGGCCCTTCTGCAATTCCGCGGCCTCGTTCGCGGTCAGCACGCCGGCCTGCGCCAACGCACCAGCCCAGGCCTTGGACAGCTGGATGTCGAAGGGCCACAACCGAAAGTCAACGTGGATGGACCGGTTCACCGCCTCGAGTTCCGCGGCGGGTCCGCCGGCGAACCTGCCACCCCAGAGCTTATGCGATGCGGAACCGTCGGATTTCGGAGAGGACATGGAGACGAATGTGAAGCGAGGGTACGGCGGAGCACGGGAGTTTACAGCAGAAACTACATATTTATGCGGTATTATTCAATGGGTCGATACAGCGCCGCTGATCGCGCCGCGCTCAGCGCTCGGAGAGGGTGAGCAGGCGCTTCGTGACGCGTTCACGCGCGGCTTCGGAGCGGCAGATGAGCAGCACCGTGTTTTCGCCCGCGATGGTGCCGAGGATGTCGGGGTTGCTCTCGGCGTCGATCGCTTCGGCGATGGGCTGCGCGCCGGCGGTGTGCGTGCGCACCACGATCAGCTCGCGCGTGCTCTCCATCTTCTGGAAGAGCTGGGGCAGCAGCGCGGCGAGCGTCGCGCGCCCCTCCTCGCCGCCGGAATGCTCACCGGCCGTGTACCGGACGCCGGTCGGCGTCGGCACGCGCGCGATGCGCAGGTCGCGCATGTCGCGCGAAAGTGTAGATTGCGTGACATCCCATCCGCGCTCGAGCAGCAACTGCCGCAACTCTTCCTGGCTGCCGATGGCGCGCGTGGAAACGAGCTCGAGGATGGCGTCTTGGCGTTCGCGTTTGGCGGCGGTCACAGAATTCCTTTGGTGGCTTCGAGAGGATAGCATGCGCGGCCCACGGCCGTAAGCCGGATTGACAATTCCGCACCGCAATATTATGCATTATTTGTGCATAAGATTCCAGTAGGTATCCTCGGCGCCAGCGGCTACGCTGGCCGCGACCTCTGCGCGCTGGTGCAGCGGCACCCGCGGCTGGAGCTGGCTTTTGCCACCGCCAACGGACGGCGCGGCGAGACGGCCGAACTGCCGGGCGGCGGCAGCGTGACATTCGTGGCGCCGGACGACGTGCCGCTCTCGAGCGCCGCGCTGATTTTCAGCGCCTTGCCGCATGGCACGAGCGCCGAGTGGGTGCAGCGCGCGCGCGATGCGGGCGCGCGCGTGGTGGATTTGTCGGCCGACCTGCGTATCGGCAACACGGATGCTGACATTGTGTACGGGCTCACCGAGGCGCGCCGCGACGAAGTGCGCGGCGCCGAGCTCGTGGCGAACCCCGGCTGTTATCCGACGAGCATCCTGATGGGATTGCTGCCGCTGCTCGAGGAAGGGCGCGTGGCGCGCGGGGCCACGATCAGCGTGAGCGCGGCGAGCGGCGTGACGGGCGCGGGGCTGACGCCGCGGGCCGACCTGCTGTTTGGCGAGGTCACGGAGAACTTCCGTGCGTACGGCATTGGCAACACGCACCGGCACCTCAACGAGATGCGCGCGTTCGTGGCGGAGGAGGGCGTGGATGCCGACCTGATCTTCACGCCGCACCTGCTGCCGATGGCGCGCGGCATCCTCGCGTCGATGACGGTGCCGCTGACGGCGCCCCTCGACGATCCGCTGGCGCTCTGGCAGCGTCGCTTTCACAACGAGCGCTTCATCGAGGTGGTGAAGACGCCGCCCGAGACGCGCCACGTGGCGCACCGCAACGTGGTGCGCATCACGGTGCATCCGCTCGCGCACGTGCGGCAGCCGACGTTGCTGGTGCTGTCGGCCATCGACAACCTGATGAAGGGGGCGGCGGGCCAGGCGCTGCAGAACGCGAACCTGATGCTCGGTCTCGATGAAGCCATGGGGCTTCCGGCGTGAGGCGGGTGGTGAAGATTGGCGGACGCGCCCAGGGCGATCCGCAGTTGATTGCGCAGCTCGCGGCGGCGTCCGGACGTGGCCAGTCGCTGGTCATCGTGCACGGCGGCGGTGACGAGGTGTCGGCGCTGCAGCGGCGTCTCGGGCTCGAGCCGCAGTTTCGCGGCGGGCGTCGCGTGACGAGCGTCGAGGACCTCGAGCTCGTGCGCATGGTCCTGTCGGGTGCCACCAACAAGCGGCTCGTCGCGCAGCTGCTGAGCGCCGGCGTGCGCGCCGTCGGCCTGTCGGGCGAAGACGCGGGGCTGCTGACGGCCCGCATCACGGACCCGGAGTTTGGGCGCGTCGGCGGCGCGATGACGGCGCATCCGGAGCTGCTCACGCATCTCTGGAGCGGCGGTTTCCTCCCGGTGGTTTCCCCGCTCGGGCGCGACGCGGACGACCCCCAGGGTGGCGGTCTCAACGTCAACGGCGACGATGCGGCCGCGGCAATCGCCGCCGCAATTGGCGCCGATGAACTGCTGCTGGTGGCCGACGTCGCGGGCGTGCTGGATGAAGCCGGCGCCGTGATTGCCGAACTTGATGGATCCGCCGCGCAGTCGCTCGTCGCGAGCGGCGTGGCGAAGGGCGGCATGGCCGCCAAGCTCGAAGCCGGCGCGCTCGCGCTGCGCGGCGGCGTGCGCCGCGTGCGCATTGGCGACTTGCGCGCGATCACCGACGCGGCCGCCGGCACGCGTCTTGTCCTGTCCCCTGTTTCTGCGTGAGGTTCCCTCCATGACGACTGCACTCGCCGCTGCCACGGACGCCCTGCTGGGCACCTATCGCCGTGCACCGATGGAACTGGTGCGCGGCGCTGGCGTCGAACTGTTCGACGCGGAAGGGAAGGCCTATCTCGATTTCGTCGCCGGCATCGCCGTGAATGCGCTGGGCTACGGGGACGCCGCGCTGGAGCAGGCGATGCGCGCCGCGTTCGAGGACGGGCTGGTGCACGTCTCGAACCTCTACCGCACCGCCGCCGGCGAGCAGTTGTCGCTGAAGCTCACCGAAAGTTCATTCGCCGACCGCGTCTTCTTCTGCAACTCCGGCGCGGAAGCCAATGAAGGCGCGTTCAAGATGGCGCGTCGGTGGGGGCGCACGCAGTCGCCCGCCAAGCACGAGATCATCGCGCTGCGCGGCGGGTTCCATGGTCGCCTCTTCGGTACGCTCGCGGCCACGGATCGCCCGCAGTACCGGATGCCGTTCCGTCCGCTGGCCGGGGGCATTTCCATCGCCGAGCGTGACCTCGGTGAGCTCGAGGGCGTGCTGAACCCGGAGACCGTGGCGGCGGTGATCGTGGAACCGGTGCAGGGAGAGGGCGGCGTGCGCGTGCTCGATCCCGAGTTCCTGCGCGGCCTCCGCGCGCTCACCAGCGAGCGCAACGTGCTGCTCATCCTGGATGAGATCCAGTGCGGATACGGGCGCACCGGGACCTTCTGGGCCTACGAACACGCGGGCATCACGCCCGACATTCTGACCGTGGCCAAGCCGATGGCCGGCGGCCTCCCAATGGGCGCCGTGCTCATGGCACAGGCCGTCGCAGATGCGATGCAGCCCGGCGATCACGGGACGACGGTCGGCGGCGGCCCGTTCGTGGCAGGCGTCGCGCTGCATGTCTTCGATCGGTTGCACGATCCCGCGCTGCTGCGGCACGTCCGCGAGAACGGCGAATGGCTGGGGAACGCCCTGCGCGCGCTGGCCGACCGCTCGATGAAGGTCCGCGCCGTGCGCGGCATCGGCTACATGTGGGGGATCGACGTGACCGACGCCGCCAAGGATGTGGTGGCGCGCGCGCTCGACCTCGGACTCCTCACGTGCTCGGCCGGTGAGCACACGGTCCGCCTGCTGCCGCCGCTCGTGATGCAGCGCGCCGAGCTTGAGCGCGGCGTGCGACTGCTGGAGCAGGCGATCGGGTAGTCGACGTGTGCGCTTCTGAAGAGGACTGCGAGACAAAAGACTCTTCATCACAGAGACACAGAGGAGCACAGAGGGCCACGGAGGACTACAAAACCTGGGGTTAAAGACCTCGCGCCACGCAGAGATCTGCGTGGCGCGTGTTGTTCCTCCAAGTTGTTGCCGTTCTCCGTGGCCCTCTGTGCTTCTCCGTGTCTCTGTGATTAAGACACGCAGTTCACGAACAACCTCGGCTAATTACCCACCGCGCAGGTGCGCCTGAACTCGGCCGCCGCGCGCCGAGGGTTCTCGATCAGCGTCCAGAACTCGGCGAAGTACTTCCGCATGCGTTCCTTCGTGGCCGGTGACAGCGCGTCGATGGTCGTGACGGCGGAGTCGAGGGCCGCGCGCCGGGACTGGAAGTGCGTGAAGGCCGGCACCAGTTCCTCCACCGGCCGGCAGTCGCCGCGCCACATGCGGTCACGCACGGTGCGGATGGGGAGTTGCTTGTCCGGGAAGGCATAGCGCGCGTTCACGGCGCCCGACCAGTCGAAATCGAACGGCACGGCATGCACCACGCCCAGGCTGTCCTTCAGCAGGGTGATGTTGTGCAGCGCACTGACAGACAGGTCGGTGTTCCCGATCAGGTACTCGAAGAGCTGCGTATAGCCCCACTTGTCGGGTTCGAGGTTCTCGAAGAGCGCGCCCTTCGTCTCGAACTTCTTGGCGTTGCGCCGCTCGGCGAGTTCGCCGTCATCCTCGACGAAGAAGGCCCAGCTCTGGATGGGCCTGGCCTTGCCGGCCGCGTCGGTGTAGGTCACGCGGGCGAGCCGCACCCGATAGCTCCAGGGCGTGATCGCCATGTACATGCGGTAGAGCGCCGCCTCCTGCAGGATGTACTCCTCATACTCCGGCTTGGTGGGCCGGCAGCTGGAGGCGAGCTTGAGCGTGCGGTTGCCCTGGAACAGGGTGTTGGCCGCCGCGGCCCGGGTGACTTCCACCTTCAACGGTGGAAAGTCGCAGTTGCGAAACTGGCGGCGAAAATGCCCGCGGGTCCGCAGCGTGACGGGCACCTTCACGGCGACGCCGGCGGAGTCCTTGTACGTGAGTTCGGCCGGATGCAGCTCGCGATCGGTCGAGTCGCGATCGTTGACGAGCTTCGACAGCCCCGTCGAGATGGTGACCTCGAGCGGGTCCTGCTTCCGGAACATTCCCTGAGCCCCTGCCATCGCCGGTCCCGCGAGCAGCAGGACGACGAGTGGAAGGCGGCATCGCGCGCCGCCGCGCGTCACCGCAACTCCACGCGGCACACCCCCGCGCCGGGAACGGCACGCAGCACGTCGTGCACCACGCCGCTGGTCACCGTGTCGGCCAGCGTCACGCCGTACTCGGCGATGCGGCCGCCGTCTTCCGTCCGTTCGGCGCCCATGTACTTCCAGTCCTTGAACAGGTCGTCGAATTCCTTCTCGATCAACGGACGGGCGGGATCGAGCTCGGGGCACTGCACGCGCAGGAGGTGCGTGAACATGCGCTGCGGATCGTCCGCCCCTTCGGTGGCCATCTTCTTCTTGCGTTTCCACGCCCGGTCAGCAAGTGCCTCGAGCTGTTCAGGGGCCAGCGATTTGAGCACTTCGTCGTCCATCTTGGCGATGAAGGTGCCGGTGCGGCTGGCGACCGTCAGGGCGCGTTCGAGCTGGCGCTGCGCGCGCCGTCCTTCGAGCGACGCCGGCGAGCGGCCGAACTCGGTGAGCCAGAGACCCACGGCGAGCAGGTTGAAGCCGATCGACAGGGCGGCGGCAATCGTCGGCTCAACGGCCGCGGCGAGGCCGATGCCGGTGACACAGAACACCGTCGCCGCGTCCTTGGTGTCATCGAGGTTCGTGCGAAAACGCACGGCCGCCACGATGCCGGCCAGCGAGAACGCGAGCGGAATGGAGTGCTTGACGAGCACCACGATGCCGGCGATGACGAGCGGCAGGACCACCAGCGCCTGCACCACGGACTGCGAGTAGCCCTTCTTCTGGCGCGTGAGGATGTAGACCCAGGCCACCGGCAGGGCGAAGGCAAACGCGCTGGCCATGGCGATGATCGTCGGACGAACCGCCGGCCCCTCCGAGGTGGCGGTCCGGAGCAGGTCGCTCTTGGAGGGCGCCGCGCCCAGCGCCTCGAAGCCGGTGCCGGAAATCGACCCCAATCCGCCGACCGAGAGATCTTCGAACCAATAGAAGACGACGCCAAGCGCCAGGTAGTACAACGCGGTGCGCAGGAGGACGTTATCCCAGACAGGGATGGGCTTGCCGGAACCGATCACGGGACCTCGGGGGAGGGACAGTCTGCCCTACGTAGGATGAGGTGAACTTGTGGCAGACGACATGGGGTAGCAACAGGGAGGAACCCTCCTGCGGCTCCCTCTGGCGGGAGGGCGCGCGCCAGTCCATCCTTTTCCACCCGCCATCCGCAACTACCAAGACCTGAACGTGATACGCAAAATCCTTGCCGCCGCCTCTCTGGCCGCGGTTGCTGCACCCAATATGCTGGCCCAGGACCATGCGTCGGCCACCAAGCCGACCCTCGTCGTCTTCATCACCATCGACCAGATGCGCGGGGATTACCCCGCCCGGTTCAAGAAGGACCTGACGGGCGGCCTCAAGCGGCTGGTGGACGGAGGAGCGTTCTTCAGCAACGGCTTCCAGGACCACGCCGTGACCGAGACGGCCCCTGGGCATTCCACGCTCACCTCGGGGCGGTTCCCGGTGCACACCGGAATCGCCGCCAACTCTCAAGGGGTCAACACGGCCAGCGTGCCGCTGTTGGGTGGGGCGACGGAAACCGGGGCGTCCCCGTTCCGCTTCCGCGGCACCACGCTCGTGGACTGGATGCGCGCCGCCGACCCGTCCACGCGGTTCCTCTCCGTGTCGCGAAAGGACCGAGGGGCGATCCTGCCGGTCGGGCGCAGCACGGGCGACGTGTACTGGTGGAGCGGCAACGCCGGCATCTTCACGACCAGCCGGTATTACGCCGACACCCTGCCGGCGTGGGTGCAGCGGTTCAATGCGCAGCGGGGCTGGGCGCACTATGCCGGCCGGACCTGGAACCTGCTTCTCCCCGCGGACCGATACGTGGAGGAGGACACCGTCTGGGAGGAATCGAACGGTGAGGATTTCCTCTTCCCGCATCCATTCCCCGCGGACACGGCCGGCGTAGCCAGGCTCCTGGCCAACTATCCCGTGATGGACTCGCTGACGCTGGCCTTCGCGCTGCGCGGCCTGCAGGAAACACAGCTGGGCGCGAACAGCCATCGCACCGACTTCCTGGCCGTCTCGCTCTCCACGACTGACGCGGTGGGGCACAAATACGGTCCGGACTCGCGGGAGATCCACGACCAGATCGTTCGCCTCGACCGCTACCTCGGCGCCTTCCTCGACTCGCTCTTCGTGCTGCGGGACCAGAAGCGCATCCTGATCGCGCTGACGGGCGATCACGGCGTGACGCCCTATCCCGAAGTGCATTCAGGGCGCTATCCGAACAAGAACGCCAAGCGCGTGAACCTCGATCCGCTCGTCACCGCCCTGCAGTCGTCGCTGCGCGCGGCGGGCGTGAAGAACTCGGCGTGGAGCTTTGACGATGGGGTGTTCGCCGTGTATGACGCGGCGGCGTTCGACAGCGTCAAGGTGAACGTGGACTCGACGACACGGGCGTTCGCCGCGGCGCTGCGCAAGGTGCCGGGAGTGATGCGCGTGGACCTGCTCTCGGATCTCGCCAAGGCGAATCTCAAGAAGGACACGATTGCCCGGCGCTGGCTGCACATGTTCGCCCCCGGCGGCGCCACCAGGTTTGCCGTCACCCTGACGCCGTACAGCTACTGGGAGGCCACCACGTACGCCACGCACGGCATGCCGCACGATTCCGACGCGCAGGTGCCCGTGTTGTTCTGGGGGGCCGGCGTGCGCGCCGGTGCGCGGCGTGACACCGTCCGCACGGTGGACATTGCACCGACGCTCGCCGCCATCCTCGGGGTGAAGCCCCTCGAGACGCTCGACGGCGTCGTGCTGAAGAAGGCGGTACGTGGCGCGAAGTAATGGAGCGCCGCCGAAGGCACGGCCGGCGGGACCGGCCGTGGCCGCCGCCTTTGATGCGCTGCGCTTCGGCCGCGAGAACACCCTCGACCTTCGGGCGGGCCTGCCCACCGGAGCGGACGCCGCACACCGGGCAGCGCTGTTCCTGCGGCAGCGACAGATGGATGGCGCGAAGGAAGTGCTCGTGATCACCGGACGCGGCAACCAGAGCACCGACGGGGTGCCCGTCGTGCGCCCGGCGGTTGCGGCCGTGCTGGCGCGCCTGCGCCGCCAGGGGGTGATCACCGGGTGGGAAGAGCACACGCCGGGTTCCTTTGCGGTGACCCCGGCGCCAATCACCGCATTGCTCGAGGCGCCGCGGCGCCGGCGTGATGCCATCGCACCTGCCGCGGCAGACCCCGAAGGACTTGCCGTTCTCGACGCGGCGACGCGACAGGCATTGCGCGCCCTGGCCATCCGGTCGCTGCAGGCGCTCGGGGCGCCGGCCCAGGAATCGTTCGTGCACGACGAGATGCAGCGCCAGTTTTCGGTGCTCGGCGCATCCATACCCGACGGTCCGAACCGCGAGGCGCGGCTCCGCGTTGCCGCGGAAGCGGCGCTGGACGAACTGGATGGTGCGGAGTGACGGCTCGACTTCCCCTGCCCATGGACGCATGACCAAGACGCCCGTCTTCCTCGAACAACGCCCGCTCGGTCGCAGCGGCCACCCGACGTCCATCCTCGGCCTCGGCATTCGCCGCCTCGGGGAGGGAAGCCAGAAGGAGTTCGTCCGCGTCGTGCGCGAGGCGATCGACAAGGGCGTGACCGTCATCGAGACGGCGCACGAGTACGCCGAAGGGCGGACCGAGCGCTGGCTGGGGCTCGCCCTGACCGACGGGTACCGCCAGCGCATCACACTCGTTGCGCAGTGCTGTGCGCACCTGCGCGACTACAAGACGGCGATGCACCAGCTCGACGAGACGCTGGGGCGGCTCAAGACGGACCGCGTGGACCTGTGGACGTTCCACGAGGTGATCTACGACAACGACGTCGAGTGGATCTACGACCACGGCGGACTCGACGCGATGCAGGAAGCGCGCGAGCAGGGGAAGGTGCGCTTCATCGGATTCGGCGGGCACAAGTCGCCGCACATCCACCTGAAGCTCCTGCAGCGCGGGTTTGCGTGGGACGCGGTGCTGATGCCGCTGAACCCGCTCGATGCGTCGTTCCGTTCCTTCGAGAAGAAGGTGCTGCCCGAGACGATCCACCGCGGCGCCGCGGTGATCGGCATCAAGCCCGTGGCCGGCGGCGGCTTGCAGGGCGTGAGGGGCGTGAAGCCCGAAGAGTCGCTGCGCTACTGCATGTCGTTGCCGGTCAGTTCGGTGATCTGCGGCATGGACTCTACCGCCGTGCTGCGCAGGAACCTGAAGCTCACCACCGGATTCAACGCCTTTCATCCGGGAGAGATGGACGCGCTGCGGCAGAAGGCGCGCAGCGTGGCGGGCGACGGACGCGCCGAGCGATACAAGACGACGCAGGAGCACGACCTGCCGGCCGGGCAGGTGGCGCACGGCTTCATCCCGCCGCCGAAGAAGAAGTCCTGACGGTCGCGGCGACGGTCGCCGCGCTAAGTTATTTGCATGTCGCTGAGCCCTCACGAACTGCGGCGCTATGCGCGCCACGTGGTGCTGCCGCAGGTGGGGGTGGCCGGGCAGGAGCGTCTCAAGGCCGCGTCGGTGCTCGTCGTCGGACTCGGCGGGCTGGGGTCGCCGGCCGCCCTCTATCTCGCGGCCGCCGGCATCGGGCGCCTGGGGCTCGTGGATTGCGACCGGGTCGACGAGAGCAACCTCCAGCGGCAGGTGCTGCACGGCACGTCGTCGGTGGGCACGCCGAAAGTGGAGTCGGCGCGTGCGCGCCTGCATGACCTGAATCCGCACGTCGAGCTGCAGGTGCACGGGGAGCGCTTCGACGTGCACAATGCGCTCTCGCTGGTCGGCGCATACGACGTGGTCGTGGATGGCACCGACCAGTTTGCGGCGCGCTACCTGGTGAATGACGCGTGCGTCATCGAAGGGCGCCCCAACGTGCACGGCAGCGTGCATCGCTTCGAGGGACAGGTGTCGGTGTTTGCCGCACCGGGCGGCCCGTGCTACCGGTGCCTCTTTCCGGAACCACCGGCGCCGGGGACGGTGCCGAACTGCGCCGAAGGCGGCGTGCTCGGCGTCCTGCCCGGCATCGTGGGCAGCCTGCAGGCGGCGGAGGCAATCAAGTGGATCGCCGGCATCGGCACGCCGCTGGTGGGGCGCCTGCTGCACTTCGACGCGCTCGGCATGCGCATGCACGAAGTGGCCTTCGCGCGCGATGCGGCGTGCCCCGTGTGCGGCGACGGCGCCACGCCACGCCTGCTCGACGACTACGACGAATTCTGCGGGACTTCATCGGTGGACGGCGCAATGCTACAGGACGACTACGAAGTGACGCCCAGAGAACTGCATGAGCAGCTGGCGGCGGGACAGACGCCGTGGCTGCTCGACGTGCGCGAGCCGTGGGAGTTCTCGACGGCGCGGCTCGACGGCGCGACGCTGATTCCCCTGGGCGACCTCGCGCACCACGTCGCAGAGGTGCCGCGCGATGCGGACGTCGTGGTGTACTGCCACCACGGGATGCGCAGCGCCCGCGCGGTGTCCATGCTGCGGCACGCCGGCTGGACGCGCGTGCGCAACCTCACCGGCGGCATCGATCGCTGGAGCATCGAGGTGGACCAGCGGGTGCCGCGCTACTAGATGACGGCCATGGAGTACGGCCTGTCGCTGGCCGCGGTGGCGGCGATCATCGCCGTGCACCGTGCGGTGCGCGCGTGGCAGGTGGAGCGGGCCTTCGAGGCGAAGTTCGGAGCGCAGCGCAATGCGCGGGGCGTGATTGCCGGCGCCGAGAGCTTTACGCTGATCGGGTCAACCG
Organism: uncultured Gemmatimonas sp.; assembly: GCA_964416005.1. Taxonomy (GTDB): domain Bacteria; phylum Gemmatimonadota; class Gemmatimonadetes; order Gemmatimonadales; family Gemmatimonadaceae; genus PNKL01. The sequence continues at coordinate 755 of CAYQCP010000010.1, read as the reverse complement.
ATCGCGCCATCGTCCTGCTGCACGGGTTCAACGACTCGCCGCAAACGATGCGCTCCCCGGCGGTGGCGATGCATGCGGTCGGATGGACGGTGTACGCGCCGCTCCTGCCCGGGCACGGCCGGTCGCCGCGGGCCTTTGCCGAGTCGGGAACCGACCAGTGGATCGCGGCGGCCCGCACCGCGGTGCAGGAGGCGCTGCAGCGCCATCGGCACGTCGCGGTCGGCGGACTGTCGCTTGGCGGCGCCCTCGCCGCGATCGTGGCATCCGAGGAGCGGTCGGTGAAGGCCGCGGTGCTGTTTGCGCCGTTCCTCGTGCACAGCCGGCGGCTGGGGGCGATCGCCGCCGTGTGGCCGCTGATCTCGCTTGGCGTGAAGTATCTCACCGGAGGAAGCGCGACGCGCGCCGTGCGCGATCCGGGGGCGCGGGTAACGCTCATCGCGTACGGATGCTCCACGCCCCGCCTGCTGCGCGAGGTGCAGCGTGTCGTGCAGCGCGCGCGCGCCGCTTTGCCCGCGGTGCGCCAGCCGGTCTGGATTGCGCAGTCGAGCGACGACTACCGCATTCCCGACGAACAGGCACAGGCGGCGTTCGAGCTGCTGGGCTCGCGCGACAAGCGCCTGCACTGGACCACGGGCAACGGCCACGTGATCACCGTGGACCACGGTCATGAGGTGCTTTCGGCCGAAGCGGCTAGCTGGCTCGAGTCGCGCCTGCCAGCGGGCTAGAGGCGCCGCGCGCGGCGCGGCGCGCGGCGC
>CAYQCP010000009.1:0-76015 GCA_964416005.1 uncultured Gemmatimonas sp. | reverse complement strand
TCGCGTGGCGCGCTGCTGTTCCCCGGTCATTCCTTCGCGCCCCTTCGCGCCCTTCGTCCTCCGTGGTGGCAGTAGCTGTTACTTGCCCTTTGCCGAATCCACGATCTGCTTGATCCGCGCGCTCACTGTCGGCACGTGGTAGGGCACCCCGCCGGCGATCGTCCACTCGAGCCCGGCGCGCACCTCCTTGCCGTCGCGCAGCTGGATCTGGTGCGTGGGATACAGCGTCTTGAGGTCCTCGAGCGGATTGCCGTCCACAACGATCAGGTCGGCGGCGAAGCCAGCACGCACACGCCCGACCCGGTCCTCGAGGCCGAGGATCTTCGCGTTGTTCCCCGTGCAATGCTGGATCACCTTGAGCGGGTGGAATCCCGCTTCGGCGTGCAGCTCCATCTCGCGGATCAGGCCATAGCCGTACATCTGGTAGATGAACCCTGCATCGTCGCCGCAGCCGATGAGCCCGCCCTTGCGCTCGAAGCTGCGCAGCGCCGCCATCCAGATGCGGTAGTTCTCCTTCCAGTACACCTCGTCGGTGGAGCTCCACCCGATGAAGTACGATCCGTGGTTGGACGGGTCGGGCCGGAAGTAGTTCGCCAGCGACGGGTGGAGGTACTCCTGGAACCAGGGCTGGGTCTGCGCGCGCTGCAGGTCCCGGCTCGCCTCGTAGATGTCGAGGGTGGGCACCCACGCCACGTTCGCGCGCACCATCGACGCCAGCACCGAATCGAGGCGCGCCGGGTCGGCCTCGCGCCACAGCCGCCCCGCCCAGCGAAAACGGTCGGTCTCGTCGAGGTAGTTGTAGTCGCTCGGGAAGTGCTGGCGGCCGTCGGGAATGGCCGCGTCGGGAATGCCGTACCAGTGCTCGATGCTGCGCGTCCCGAACGCGATGTCATCCCAGGCGTTGGTCTCCTCCACCCCCACGTGGTGCGCGACCGGCAGCCCGAGCTTCTTCGCCTCGTCCTCCATCGCCTGCATGATGTCGCGGTCGAGGCCGGTGATCTTGATGCCGTCCACGCCGAGCTTCTTCATCTGCTGCACGCGCGCGCGCGCGTCGGCCGCCGTGCGGATGCGGGCGCCGCCGAACATCGGATAGATGAGCATGCGCGGCCCCACCAGTTCCCCGCGCGCCTGCTGATCGCGCATCCGCACCGACTGCTCCTCGTTCTCGGCGCCGACCTCGCGGACCGTGGTGATGCCGTTGGCGAGCTGCAGCAGCAGGTAGTACTCGAACCCGCCCATCGACTGTCCTGAGCGGTTGCTCTGCATGTGCGTGTGCGCGTTGATCAGCCCCGGCAGCACGAACTTGCCCGCGGCGTCGATCTGCACGTCGCCCGCCGGCCGCCGGCCCTCGCCGCGGCGCAATGCCACGGGATCGAGCGTGACGACGTCGGTGATGAGGCCGTTCTCGATGACGATGTCCACCGGCCCGCGCGCCGGGGTCCCGTTGCCGTCCACCATCGTGGCACCGCGGATGACCAGCCGCGGCGTCTTCTGTCCGGACGTGACGCCCCTCGTCTGTGCGGCGAGCGGAAGAGAGGCCAGCAGAAAGGCGGCAACCGCCGCGCGACGCACGAGGGGCATGGGCAAATCCGGTGTGAGGGCCGCATTAGGCTAAGCGTTGCGGCGCGAAAACGATAGACGCCCGCCGCACGGGTGCGCGGCGGGCATCAGGCCAACGGTCCCTCCAACTCGGCCGATCTCGTGCCGGCTACGCCGCCGGCTACGCCGCCGGCGACTCGGCCGCCGCCACCGCCTCGAGCTCGATGGAGAGCTTCACGTCTTCGCTGACCATCAGGCCGCCCAGTTCGAGCGCCTGGTTCCAGGTCAGTCCCCACTCCTTGCGGTTGAGCTTGCCCTCGAGCGTCAGCGCCGTGCGCGTCATCCCCCACGGGTCCTTCACCACCGGAGCCGCTTCGCCCCGCAGCGTGATGGACTTCGTGACGCCCCGCATGGTGAAGTTGCCGGTGATCGCGATGTCCGATCCCTGCTGCGAGAAGCTCGTGGACTCGAACGTCAGGGCCGGGAACTTCTCACTGTCGAAGAAGTCGGCGGAGCGCAGGTGCGCGTCACGCTGCTCCTGGTTGGTGTCGATGCTCGCCGCGTCGATGCTGAAGCGCGCCTGCACCAGCTTGCCGCTCGCATCCGTCTCGCCGGCGCCGTCGAACTTGGTGAAGCGGCCGCGCACGGTCGAAATCGCCATGTGCTTCACCGAAAAGCCCACCTGCGTGTGCGTCGTATCAAGCGTCCACTTCATTGTCTGGCTCCTCGTGGTGTTGGGCGGAACCAGTAAGTGGTGCGCCCGGTTTAGTGAAATACTAAACATCTTAGTACTAAGATAATATACCAAACAAACGGGGCCGTCAAGCCCCCTGGTGAATCAACTCTTCAATCGGCGTGGATGTTCCGTCTGCCGCCTGCCGTCCGCCGTCTGCCGTCTGCCTTCCGCCGTCCGCCGTCCCTACTCCGCCGACTTCTTCGGCGCCGCCGCCAGCCCCAGTTGCTTGAGCAGCGCCGTCGCCTCCTTCTGCTCGGCACGCGACAGTCCGGCCATCGCCTCGCGGATCGCTTCCGCATGCGCCGGGAAGATCTCCCCCATCAACGCCTCGCCCTTGCGCGTCAGCGCCGCGTACCGCGCGCGCCGGTCCGTGGCGCACAGACGGCGTTCCACCAGTCCGCGATCGGCCAGCTTGTCCACCAGAAAGGTGATGCCGCCGCTCGACACGAGGATCTTCCGCTGCACTTCGCCCAGGAGCAGGGGCCCCTTGTGGTACAGCGCCTCGAGGATCGCGAACTCCGTGTGCGTCAGGCCGTGCGTGCCGAGGCTCTCCTCCACGCGCTCGTCGATGGCGCGCTTGGCGCGGGCGAGCACCACGAACAGCTTGAGCGCGCTCGCGGTGGCCGCGTCGGGCGCCTTGCGCCGCGGGGGAGTGGGGGCCGTCATGGTGGTTGTCATCTTAGTACTAAGATTATAAGGACGTGCCGCCCCCGGCTAGAGGGCGCACCCCTCAGGCGGGTTCATCCAGCAGCCGCGCGCCTTCGGCGGCCAGTCCGTCGAGCAACTCGGCCAGGTGCGACTCCCGCGTGCGCGGGTTCATGAGCGTCACGCGGAGCACCCGGCGTCCGTCGAGCACGGTCGAGGTGATCCACCCGCGCCCGGACGCGTTGTATCGGTCCCGCACCCGCCGGTTCAGCCAGTCGAGGGTGGGTTCGTCCACCACGTCGGCGGGCAGCCAGCGGAAGCAGAGGATGTTGCTCTCGGGCACGTGCAGGGCCACGAAGTCCGGGCGCGCGCCGATCATGCCGTGCAGCGACGTCGCGAGCGCGCAGAGGTGATCGTACACGGCGCCGAGCCCCGACGCGCCGTACCGCTGCAGCGTCACCCAGACCTTGAGTGCGTCCACGCGCCGCGAGCACATGAAGGAGCGCGTCCCCTGGTCGGCGCTGCGTGTCCCTTCCTTCTCGTGGAACAGGTACGGCGCACGCTGCGCGAAGGCCGCCGAGAGGTCGCGTTCGTCGCGTGCGATGAGCGCCCCTGCGGCGAGCGGCACCAGCATCATCTTGTGCGGGTCCCATGCCACCGTGCGCGCCCGGGAGATGCCGCGAAGCCGCCGTCCATGCGTCGGCGAGAAGAGCGCGGACGCGCCATGCGCACCATCCACGTGGAACCAGAGGCCGCGTGCCTCACAGATTGCGCCGATCGCGTCGAGGTCGTCGAAGCTCCCGGTCGCCGTGTGCCCGGCGGTCGCCACCACGGCCATGACGCGGCGCTTTTCCGCCAGCGCGGCGTCGAGCCTCTCGGCCAGCGCCTGCACATCCATCTTCCAGTCCACCGACGGCACGGCCCGCACGTTGTCCGTGCCGAGTCCCAGCTCGCCGCCGGCGCGCGCGATGGCGTAGTGCGCGTGCTCGCCGCAGAAGATGAGCGGCGCGCGCCCCTGCAGCCCACGCTTCCACGCTTCCGGCTCGAGCGCCGCGCGCGCCGCGAGGAGCGCGGTATGCGTCGCCTCCAGCCCGCCCGATGTCAGCGTCCCGCCGGCCTCGGCGCCAAACCCGGCGAGGTCGCACATCCAGCGAATCACGCGCTGCTCGACGGCCGTGCCGGTGGGGGACATCTCGGAAACGGCCATCGAGTTGTTGAGCGCGGCAATCACCGCCTCGGTCCAGACCGCAGCCGGGAGCGGGGCGGCGACCTGATGTCCCATGTACATCGGATGTGCCAGCCGGTTGGCACCGGCGAGGAACTCGCGCTCAAGGCGCGTGACGATCTCCGCCAGCGAATGCCCGGTGACGGGCATCGCCTCGTCGAACGTCGCCCACGGTTCCGCGCGGCCGGCCGTCTCCGAGACGGGGCCCTCGCCGCGCCCAGTCCGTTCGAAATACCGCGCAACCGCATCCACGAACAACGCCCCCGCGTCGCGCGTGCGATCGGCGTCAACCGCCGCGTTCAGGTCGGGTGGCAGCATCCCTCGAATCTAACGCGACGAGAGCGCCGGCTTGTCGCTCGGAGCTGGCCGGTCGGAGCCGATGTCGAAGACCCAGCGATAGCGGCCGTTGCTCTCGCGGCGCCAGATGGTGAGGTACTTGGAATAGGTCACCTGCGCCGGCGTGGCCGCAATGCGTGCCTCTCCGATAGTGAACCCGAGGCTGCCGTCCGCGGACGACTGCGTCAGCCCCTCGATGGGCGCCCACGCGAAATGGCCGGTCGCCGGGAACGTCGCGAACGCCTGTCGCACCTGATCGGGTCCGCGGACGGGCACGGCACGCGCGCCGAGCATCATGCCATCGTCGGCGACCCAGCGGGAGAAGGCGCCGGCGGGTCCTCCGGAGTCGGCGCTGAAGCGGCCGAACAGGCGGTCCGCCTCTGTCATTTCGAACGCCGGGCGGGCGGCGCGTGGCGCTGCCACCCCAGTGGAGCCCGGCGCACCCGGCAGCGAGTCCGGCATCGACTTCACCGAAGGCGGCGCTGGAGCCCGCGAGAGCGCCAGCATGCGCCAGCGGCCGTCACCGTCGCGACGCCAGCACACGGCGTAGCGTCCCGTCGCGGGCTGTGCGGAGTCGGCGGAGGCGAGGTGCAGGACGCCGGTGGTGCAGCCGACGCTGCCATCCTGCGACACCACGGCATGAACCGGCGTCCACGCGGCGCGTCCCTCCGCCGACCTCATCAAGGCCGACAGTCGCGCCGACCACGCGGCCTCGCCGCGCAGGACATTCTCTCCTGGAAGCAGCAGCGCCGCACCGGACGCCATGGCCTGCCGCAGCGCCGCCTCGCTGGATGCGGCCATCCGGTCGGCACGGAGCACCGAAGCCTTGGCAGCCGTGGTGTCCTGCCCCGCCAGGGCAATTGGCAACAGCACGCCGAGCATGAATACACGCGTCGTCATCGGGTCCTCGTCCGTCGGGATGCCGTCAGTACGGGGGAGGTTCCACTCCGGTTCCGCCGGTTCATCGCCTCGCGCATCCGTGCAGCGCCAGGTCGCCGATGCGCACCTCGGCCCGGTATGGATACCACGCGTCGCTCATGCCATCGCTGCAGCTCTCGCGCAGCAGTCCCAGCTTGAGTTCGTGCACCTTGCCCAGGGCCCGGTGGCCGATGATGGTGGTCAGGGTGCCGCGCGTCTCCGCCGGCGCGGCCTCGAAGACCATCTCGCGTGGAGGTTCGGGGCGCTCCAGGACCAGCTGCGTGCCGTCGAATGTCACGCGCCAGAACGGCTCATTGCCCATCGCCACCACCTCGAACGGTTCGCGCGGGCGGTCGCAGCGCGACCCCTCGGCCAGCGAGGTCGCAAAGAGCGTCTCGCGCGCCGTGATGGTGCCGCCCGTGGTGTCGGCCGTGATTTCGACGAACAGCGAGTCGCGCACCGCCCTGTTCACCGCGGTGATCGCGTGGAGCAGCTGCGACGACGGCGGCGCGAGCACTCCGCGCTCGGTGACGGTGCCGCAGGCGATGAAGCGCAGGGTGCTGTCGGCATCGGCGAGCAGCGTGCCGCGCAGGCGCGCCGGTGGTACCGCCTCGATCTGCGCCGGCGGGGACGGTGTCGCGGAGGGCCCGCCGCACGCGACGAGGGTGAGGCACAGCGATGCGGCCGCCGCGCGCATCACTCGTACATCGAGGCGGGATCGCCCTGTGACAGCTCGACCAGGAATTGGGCAATGCGCTCGGCGACGGCGTCCACGTAGCGCTCGCCCTTGCCGGCGGTCGCCGCGCGCGGATCGCCGATGCCGGTGTCGGCGCTGACTTTCGTCCACGGCCGCTGGGTCCAGACCCACCGCTCGCGAAAGCCCGTCATGGTCGGCCGCTTCTCGGCGCCGTTTCCCGCCTCCGTCAGCGGGCGCACCGACTGCGGGCGCAGGTGCATCATCACGCTCGTCTCGAGTTCGCCCGCGTGGTCGCCCGGTTCGTCGAAGTACTCCCGGCCGTCCACCACCTGCCACCAGTTGAGCGAGCAGAGGAAGACGGGCGTCGTCGGCTGCAACTCGCGCAGCATCTGCTTGAAGTCGTTGCCACCGTGGCCGTTGAACAGCACGAACTTGCGGACGCCGGCGCGCTCCACCGACGCGATCACGTCCGCGAGGACGCGTGCCTGGGTGCTGGGATTCAGGTTGATGGCCAGCGGCAGGTCGAGCTGGCCCGTCTGCACGCCGAACGGGACCGTGGGCAGCACCACGACCCGCGCACCACGCGCATTGGCACGACCGGCGGCGGCGGCGGCGATGCCGTCGCACTCGAAGTTGTCGGTGGCGTACGGCAGGTGGCGGTTGTGCGGCTCCGTCGCCCCCCAGGGCAGGACGGCCACCTCATACCGGGCGCCGGCGACGGCGGGCCAATGGGCGTCGGCGAGGAGGGACGGCGGGGTGGTCATGGCTGGATGCGGGTCAGGGGGGGTCACTTGGCGCACAGGTGCTGGAGCGCCACGTCGGCGAAGGTGCTCGAAAAGGGCGCGCCAAAACCCGGCTTGGCGATGGTTCGGCGCCGATACTCGAGCCCCTTCGCCTCGTTCAGGTACATCACGCTCTGCTTGGTGGCCACCAGCTTCCGGCTGCAGTCGAACATCGCGATGACCCGCGAGCTGGTGACCTTTCCCTTGGGCGTATCGACGGGCGGCGTGTAGGTCACCCGGAGGCTGGCCGTGATGATTCCGTCAGGTGCTTTCCGGACAGATTTTCCGTCAAGAAACACCGAATTCCCTGTGGACGTCTTGCCAATTTCCTGCCACTTTGATTGTGGGAGTACGGCAGCGGCCACGAGGAGCAGTGTCAGCGTGTGATGCATCGCTTCCCTCAGGTGCAGTTGTGATGAAGGTACTCCGCCAGACGCGCACCGTCACGGGTGTGCGCCTGGTGATGCCCGGGAAACTGAGCCCGGACCGCCCCCCTTGTTGGCACTGATTTCGGTCGCTTGCGCACCAATCAAATCCATCAGGAGGATGTAATGCCCGCTTCCCTTGCCCCGATCACGCCCGAGCTCTTCGCGGACTTCAAGGGCGGCAAGGAGACCGCGCTGGAGCAGTTCTTCCGCGCAAACTTCGAAGCCATCACCCAGGAAGCAAACGAGAAGCTCGAGGACGTCGCCGCTGCACAGAAAGTCGCGGCCAGCGCCTTCCTGGACGTCTGGGATCGACGCGCCAAGCTCGAGTCGCCGGCGCAGCTTGAGAAACTGCTCCACGACGCGGTGAACGGAGAAGCGGTGCACGAACAGCGCCGCCGCGCCGCCGCGCATCACATGGCGGGCAATCATGCCAAGGCCCACGACGCCGCGGTTCCTGAGACGGTGGACCAGTGGTGGGCCAAGGTCGCCGGCGTCCTGCATGCAGCGCACGCCGATCCCGCGGAGGCCGCCCGGAAGCGCGCCGAGCACAGCCGGCACGAGGCCGCCGCGCACATGAAGAAGGTCGCGCGCCCGAAGCGCACCGGATTCTACGTCGTCATCGTGCTCCTGCTCGCCGTCGCAGCCGGCGTTCCCCTCTGGTATTTCAACAAGGGCGCCGACGCCACCAAGGCGTCGCAGCTGTTGTCGCACGATGACGCGAAGGCCATGCGGAGCAAGGATGGCCAGCGCGGCACGGTGACGATGGAGGACAGCACGGTCGTGCGGCTTGGCTCCTCCTCCACCGTGAAGTACACCGCGAGCTATCCGCTCGACGCGCGCGCGATGCAGATCATCGGGTCTGCGGCCATCAAGGCGCCGGCGTCGAACACGCCGCTGCTGGTGAAGGTGGGCAACACCTGGGTGGACGTCTCGGACGCGGAGTTCGTGGGACGTTCGTTCCCCGAGGACAGCAACTCGGCGATGCTCAAGGTGCTGAGCGGCACCGTGACGGTGCGGGCCGGCAAGGAGATCCAGCAACTCGCCGCCGGCAACACGCTGCTCGTGCTGAGCAACGGCACCTTCATGGACCTGAGCGAGGACCGCGCCAAGTTCGCGTTCAGCTGGATCGACGGGAGCTTCGTATCGGAGCACCAGCCGCTGCGGAAGGTGCTGACGGAAATGAAGCGCATCTACGCGCTCGACATCGTGCCGAAGGACACGTCGTTCCTCGATCGCCCCGTCTCGATGACGGCGAACCTCGATTCAACCAAGGTGGCGATCGCGGCGCTTGAGGAAGGCGGCGCGGTGAAGGTCTCGCTGACCGGCGAAGGCAAGGCATCGCTCGTTGATGCGGCCGGCATGCCGAAAGCAACGAGACGGCGCCCGTAGCGCGCACGTCACCGGCAGGTGTAACGAGGAGCCCGGCGGACAATCCGTCCGCCGGGCTCTCTGTTGCTTGGGTGCCAAAGTGTCAGGGTAATGCCCACGACGTCTTGGTATGAATCCGGACAGAATTCGGCTATCTTTATAGTCTGTACATCACTTCAGGGAGCAGTACCGCATGACCCAGCCCGTTCACGCGTCCGACGTCCAGCTCACCCCCAGCGTGCCGCGCAACTGGCGCACGCTGATCGCACCGTACGCGCAGGCGTCGCGCGGCCGGTCGATATTCCAGCTGGCGACGACGGTCGGACTGCTCGTCGTGGCGCTCGTCGCGCTGTACTGGTCGCGCGATGTGTCCTACCTCCTGACGCTGGCGCTCTCGCTGCCGACGGCCGGCCTGCTGACGCGCACGTTCATCATCATGCATGACTGCGGCCACGGCTCGTTCTTCACCAGCCGGCGCGCCAACGACATCGTGGGCGTGATCACGGGCTTCCTGACGTTCATGCCGTACGCCAAGTGGCGCCGCGAGCATGCCCTGCACCACGCCTCGTCGGGCGACCTTGACCGCCGCGGTATTGGCGACATCTACACCCTCACGATGCGCGAGTACTTCTCGCGCGGCTGGATGGGGCGCCTGGGCTACCGCCTGTCGCGCATGCCGATCTTCCTCCTGACCATCGGTCCGGTCTACTTCTTCCTGCACCAGCGCTTTCCGTCGCTGCGCAAGGGCGCGGCCCGCGACGAGCTGACCAGCGTGCTCCTCACGAACGTCTCGCTCGCGGGACTGATCGCGATCCTCGTGATGGTGCTCGGCACCAAGACGCTCGTCACGACCTACCTGCCGGCGTACTACCTCTCGGTCTTCGGCGGCATCTGGCTGTTCTTCGCCCAGCATCAGTTCGAGGACGCGTATTGGGCCGAGCACCATGAGTGGGACTACGCGGACGCCGCGATCCGCGGCAGTTCGTACCTCAAGCTTCCCCGCCTCATGCAGTGGTTCACGGGGAACATCGGCCTGCACCATGTGCATCATTTGGCGCCGAAGGTGCCAAACTACAAGCTCGAGGCCGCGCACAAATCGCACCCGATGTTCCAGCTCGCGCCGGTGCTGAACGCCCCGGATGCGATCAAGGTGCTGCGCCTGGCGTTGTATGACGAGGATCAGCGCAAGCTGGTGAGCTTCGGCGAGGCCCGGCGGCGCTGGCGCGCGCGGCGCGGTTAGCACTCAGTGGTCGTGCCGCTGATGTGAACTGATACCACGAAGGGCGAAGGGCGCGAAGGGACGCGAAGGAATGCCGGGGGAAACAGCGCGCGCCACGCAGAGTCTGCGTGGCGCGACGTCGTTCCCCCAGTTTCTTCTTCGTGCCCCTTCGCGCCCTTCGCCCTTGTATGTCTCGTTCCATGGTGATTGGTGCATCTTCGATACAGCGTCAGCTCGATTCGTCCCGGGGCGCAGTGAGCCCGTCGCGAAGCCGGAGCGGCGCTGTAGCACTCGCCCAGAGCCCGAACGACTGCCGGGGCCCCAAGCCCGCATCCGGCAAGGTGGGGCCACGACGAGGACCTCCACGGCGGAGACGCACCATGACGACCTATGCTGGCATCGATGTCTCGAAGGACACGCTGGATCTCGCGGTGCACGAGGGCGCCGTGACGTCGCATCCCAATACCGAAGCTGGCGTGCGGCAGGTGCTCGCGGCGCTGCCGCCCGACGCCCTGGTGGTCCTCGAAGCCACCGGGCGCTATCACCTCAGCGTGACGGCCGCGCTGGTCGCGGCTGGGCGCGCGGTCGCGGTGGTCAATCCGCGGCAGGTCCGCGACTTTGCGCGCAGCACGGGGCAACTCGGGAAGACGGACCGACTCGACGCGGTGCTGCTCGCGCGCTTCGCCGCCGTGGTGCAGCCCCCCGTGCGCGCGCTGCCCGATGCGGCGACGCAGGAGCTCGCCGACACGGTCGCGCGGCGGCGCCAGCTCCTCGAGATGCGCGTGGCGGAGCAGTGTCGCCTGGAGATCCGGTCGAAGCGCATCCGCAAGAGCATCCACCGGACCCTCAAACTGCTGGACGCGGAGCTCGCCGCGCTTGAGGACGATCTGGACGACCAGATCCGCCAGAGCCCGGTGTGGCAGGCCACGGAGGACCTGCTGCGCAGTGTCCCCGGCATCGGCCCGCAGACGGCGCGCGTGCTCATCGCCGAGCTCCCCGAACTCGGGCGCTGCACGCGACGCGAGATTGCGAAGCTGGTCGGGGTCGCCCCGCATCCCCGCGACTCCGGCCTCTATCGCGGCGCGCGCCACTGCTGGGGCGGACGCGCCGTGGTGCGGGCGGCGCTCTACATGGCGGCCGTGACCGCCGCGCGGTGCAACCCGGTGTGTCGGGCGCTCTATACCAGGCTCCGCACCGCGGGAAAGCCGGCGAAGGTCGCCCTCGTCGCCGTGATGCGGCAGCTCCTCACGATCCTCAACGCGATGCTGAAAACGAACCAGCGGTGGCAGCCACGCCTAGCCACCACCGCTTGACTTCCAACACAACTGCTTCGCGGTGGTAGTGAAAGCGAGCGGCCTCCTACTGCCGCGTCACCGCCGCGCACTGCGCCTCGCACTCGGTCCACGAGGCCGCCGCAATGCCGAGGTCCTTGAGCCGGCCGTCGGTCAGCCCGTAGATGCAGCCGTGCACCGTCACGACCTGGCCGCGCGTCCAGGCCTCGCGCAGGATGGTGGTCTCACAGACGTTGCGCACCTGTTCCACGACGTTCAGTTCGCACAGGCGCTCGAGGCGCGCGTCGGCGTCACCGATGGCGCGCAGCACCGCCCGGTGCTTCTGGTACACGTCCTGCACGTGCCGCAGCCAGTTGTCGATGAGCCCCAGCCGGGCGTCCTCAAGCGCGGCGCGCACGCCGCCGCACCCGTAGTGCCCGCAGACGATCACGTGCTTCACCTTGAGCACGTCCACCGCATACTGCAGCACCGACAGGCAGTTGAGGTCGGTGTGCACCACGATGTTGGCGACGTTGCGGTGGACAAAGAGCTCACCCGGCAGGAGGCCGACAATCTCGTTGGCGGGCACGCGGCTGTCGGAGCAGCCGATCCACAGATACTCGGGCGCCTGCTGCTCGACGAGCGCGCTGAAGAACCCGGGGTTCTCGGCGGCGACGCGCGCGGCCCACTTGCGGTTGTTCTCGAAGAGGAGAGAGAGAGTCACGGGGAGGGGTGCAGGGGCTTGGGAGGAGTGACGAGTGGAGGGCGGAGTGAGGGGTGGTGTGGCGGACGCTCCCTACCGCATCGTCGCGGCCGCGCATTTCCCCGCGTCGGCAGCGTCGGGCACGCCGAAGTGCGCTCGTACAAACGTCGTCGCACCGCGCGCCTGCAGACGCACGATGAACAGGTTGGAATATTCGGCATCACAGAGCTCGGGCAGGCGCGGCCCGCCCAGCGCGGCGACGATCTGTGTGACCGTGTTGCTGTGGCCCACCACCAGCACGGCGTCCCCCTTGGCCGCGCGCACGGCGGCTGCAACCGAGGTGACATGCTCCGGCGTCGAGGCGCCGAACGGCACGACGTGCGCCGTGAGCTGCCGCGCCTCGGTGACCACGGCCGCCGTCTCGTGGGTCCGTTTGCGCGGCGTCACGAGCACCTCGTTGATGCCGGCGTCACGGAGGGCTGCGGCCAGGGCCACGGCGCGCGCCCGGCCGCTCTCGCTCAGCGATGGGTCCTGTTCGGTGGCATTGGCCTTCTCCGCGTGGCGGACGATGAAGACGAGCTTCGCCCCCGTTGCCCGCTGACCGTGCAGCACGGTCGGCAGTACGAAGGCGGCCATCAACAGGAACGCAGCACGGCGCACAGGGTACATCGGATCTCCACTCGAAAGGCGGTTGGGGCCTCAGGACCCCGCGAATACGATACTCGCCGGGCGCCGTTTTCGCCTCAGGCCCCGGGGGCTACGTTACTGGTTGCGCCTGCGCGCACTGAATCCACGTACGGCGGGGCTGCGCATCCCGCATGGAGTTCCCGCATGACCCGTCGCCTGCTGCTGCTCGTCCTTGGCGTGAGCCTGGCCGCCCCTGCTCCCGCTCAACGGGCACCGCGCGCGAACGCCACGCCGGCTCCCAATATCGTCGTCTTCCTCGCCGATGACCTCGGCATCGGCGAGATCGGAGCCTGGGGGCAGAAGGAACTGCTGACGCCCAACATCGACCGGCTCGCCCGGGATGGCATGACGCTCACCGAGGTGCGGTCGAGTGCCGCGGTCTGCGGACCGGCGCGTTGTTCACTGATGACCGCGCTGCACAACGGCCATTGCCGCCTCGACGACAACGACAACGATTACCTGCGTGCCTCGGATCTCACGCTCGCCGAGCGCTTGAAGGCACGCGGGTATGCCACCGGTCTCTTCGGCAAGTGGGGGCTGAGTTGGGACAGCCAGCCGGAAAGCTGGCCGAATGCGCAGGGATTCGACGCCTTCTTCGGCTACCGCGACCAGGTGCACGCGCACAACTACTACCCCGAGTACCTGATCAGCAACGCCGACTCCGTACGGACGGGGAACGTGGTGGCGAAGCCCGGTCCGATGGGGGCGGGACGCGCGACGACGCGGATCGCCTACGCTCCCGACCTCATTGGCGCCAAGGCATTCGCCTTCGTTCGCGCAAACGCCAGGAAGCCCTTCTTCCTGTACTGGGCCACGAACCTCCCGCACATCAACAACGAGGGGGCCCGCGGCTACGAGGACGGTGGCTATGAGACCACCGATCTCGGGCCCTACGCCGACAAGCCCTGGCCCATGGCCAGGAAGAGCTACGCCGCCCAGGTACGCCGTCTCGATCAGGACCTCGGCCACCTGCGCGCACTGCTCGACTCGCTCGGCATCGCCAGGCGCACGCTCATCATCTTCCTGTCGGACAACGGCGCGACTTTCCTGCGCAGCGCCGAGCACGAGGGCACCAACGTGATCGGCCGCTGGTTCAATGGCACACTGGGCTACCGCGGCTTCAAGGGCGACCTGTACGACGGCGGGCTGCGCGTGCCAGGCATCGTGGCGTGGCCCGGACGCATCAAGGCGGGCGGCACCTCAGCGGTGCGCGCCGATTTCACCGACGTGCATGCCACGGTCGTGGAGGCGGCAGGACTCAAGGTGCCGAAGAACATCGATGGGCGCTCGATCCTCCCGGCGCTCGTGGGCAAGGGCGCCGTAACGGCGCGGGACCATTACGTCTGGTTCTCACCGGACCGCAACCAGTCGGCCGTGCTCTTTGGCGGATGGAAGGCCGTCTGGATGCGCGACACGCTGCGGCTGTTCAACGTCACCAGCGACCCCGGGGAGACAAAGGATCTCTCGTCGCTCCAGCCGGAGGTCGTGCGCCGGCTCACGGAAATCCGCGACCGCGAGGACAAGCGCAGCGTGCACCCCACGCCACCCCGAAAACCGTAGGCACTGCCGCAGACCGTTGCATTCCGTCTCACACCACCCCGAGACTCCATGCCGAAGATCATCCGCTGGCTCACCGTGGCGATAGCGATTCTCTGCGCGGCCTATGTTGGAACGGCGCTCTATTTCCAGCGCACGAACCCGCGGCCCGTGCTCGACGCTGCATCGACGACGGCGTTCGCTCCGGCCTGGCCGGCCGGGTTCCTGTGGGGCACTGCCACCGCGGCCCATCAGGTGGAAGGCGGCAACGTTTACAACGACTGGTGGCGGTTCGAGCAGCAACCCGGCAAGATCGCGCGCGGCGACAAGAGCGGCGCCGCCGCCGGGCACTGGGACCGGGTGCCTGAAGACATCGGGTTGATGCGCGCCCTCGGCGCGAACGCGTACCGCTTCTCCATCGAGTGGAGCCGGCTCGAGCCCGTGGAGGGCCAGTGGGACGAGACCGCGTGGGCGCACTACGTGGACGAGGTCTCGCAACTGCGCGCCGCCGGACAGGAACCGGTGGTGACGCTGCTCCACTTCACGCTCCCTGCATGGATCGCCGATCGTGGCGGCGCGACGGCCCCCGATTTTCCCGATCGCTTCGGGCGCTTCGCGGCGGAGGCGTCCAGGCGACTGGGCCCGCAGGTCCGATGGTGGTGCACGGTGAACGAACCGCAGGTGCAGATGTACAACGGCTACGTCACCGGCTACTGGCCGCCGGGCGTGAAGGACAACGCGCTGGCGGTGAAGGCGTTTGAAGGGTTGCTCAGAGCGCACGGCGCGGCCGCGACCGCGCTCCGCCGCGGCGATGCCGACGCCTACATCGGCCTCGCGTCGAACATGATCTGGTTCGAACCCTCGAACCGCTGGAACGTGCTCGAGTGGGTGGTTTCCAACGCGGTGTCGGACGGCTTCAACTGGTCGTTCTACGAGTCCATCAAGAATGGACGAATGAAGTTCAACCTGCCCGGCTTCCCGGCGCTCGATGCGGACGCGCCCTCGCTGAAGGGCAGCATCGACTGGGTGGGGATCAACTACTATCGTCGCAACCTCGTGCGCTTCAAGCCGGGCGCACCCGGGATGGTGGACATCAGCAACGGCCCCGGCACGCTGAGCGACGCAAAGGTCGAGATCTACCCCGAGGGACTGCTCGGCCACATCCGCGAAGGATGGAGGCGCTACGATTTGCCGATCGTGATCACGGAGAACGGCGTGGCCGACTCCACCGGCGCGTACCGGCCGATGTTCCTGCGCCAGCACAGCTACGCCATCAAGCAGGCGCTTGACGAAGGCATCGATGTGCGCGGCGCGTTCCACTGGACGCTGACGGACAACTTCGAGTGGGCCGAAGGCTACGGATGGCGATTTGGCCTGTACCGGCTCGACCTGCAGTCGTTGTCGCGCACGGCGGCGCCGGGAGCGGACGAGTTCAGGCGGTTGTCACCGCAACCGTAGGCAATGGCAGTTTGGCCCGTGGTAAGTCAGTTTCTTGGCATGCCTGAACCCCTGCTGATTGCCAAGTCCGCGAGCCTCGAACTCGCGCTGCTCCCCGCCCTCGCCAATCGCCACGGCTGCATCACCGGAGCCACCGGCACCGGCAAGACCATCACGCTTCAGGTGCTGACGGAGCGGTTCTCGGCCATCGGCGTGCCCGTCTTTCTCGCCGACGTGAAGGGCGACCTGAGCGGCATCGCCAAGGCGGGCGCGCCGAGCGAGAAGCTCACCGCGCGCCTCGAGAAGCTCGGCCTGCCCCAGCCTGCGTGGGGGGCCTGTCCCGTGACGCTCTGGGATGTCTTCGGCGATCAGGGGCATCCCATCCACGCGACGATCTCGGACATGGGGCCGCTGCTGCTGGCCCGCCTGCTCAACCTGAACGACACGCAGGAAGGCGTGCTGGCGATGGCCTTCAAGATCGCCGACGACAACGGCCTCCTGCTGCTGAACCTCGCCGACCTGCGCGCGATGCTGCAGTTCGTCGGCGACAACGCGGCGCAGATCAAGACGCAGTACGGCAACGTTTCCGCGGCCAGCATCGGCGCCATCCAGCGCGGCCTCCTCCAGATCGAGGAGCAGGGGGGCGAGAAGTTCTTCGGCGAGCCGATGCTCAACATCGACGACCTGATGCAGACGGTGGACGGCAAGGGCGTGGTGAACATCCTCGCCGCCGACAAGCTGATGAACAGCCCGCGGCTCTATGCGTCGTTCCTGCTCTGGCTGCTCTCCGAGTTGTACGAGAACCTCCCCGAGGTCGGCGACGTCGAGAAGCCAAAGCTCGTCTTCTTCTTCGACGAGGCGCACCTGCTCTTCGCCGACGCGCCGGCGGCGCTGCTCGAGAAGGTGGAGCTCGTCGTGCGGCTCATCCGTTCCAAGGGCGTCGGCGTCTACTTCGTCACGCAGAATCCCATCGACATTCCCGACAAGGTGCTCGGGCAGCTCGGCAATCGCGTGCAGCACGCGCTGCGCGCCTTTACGCCGCGCGACCAGAAGGCGGTGCGCGCCACCGCCGAGACGATGCGCGCCAACCCGGGCCTCGACATCGAGCAGGCGATCCTCGAGCTCGCGGTGGGCGAGGCGCTCATCTCGCTCCTCGACGCCAAGGGCACCCCGGGCATCACCGAGCGGGCGTGGATGCTCGCGCCGGGGTCGCAGATCGGGCCCATCACGCCAGAGGAGCGCACGACGTTGCGGCAGGGGTCGGTCGTGGCGGGGGTGTACGAGAAGGTCGTTGACCGCGAATCCGCCTACGAGATGCTGCAGGCGCGCGCGGCGGCCGCGACCTCCGCCGCACCGGCCGGGCAGCCGTCGCAGCCCGCCTCCGGCAGTGCCGCAGGGGCCGTTGGCGCGGCCGTGCTCGGTGGACTCGGCGGACTGTTGTTCGGCACCACCGGTCCGCGCGGCGGCAAGCGCGACGGCCTGCTCGACCTCATGGCAAAGAGCGCGGCGCGCAGCACCGGGACGGCGATCTCACGCGGATTGGTGCGCGGCGTGCTCGGCTCGCTGCTTGGCGGGAAGCGGCGTTAGCCTTCCAGCGACTGCCGAATACCCTCTGCGAGTCGGGTCAACTTCTCACGGAACAGCCTGCTGCCGCGGCGCCAGGTCGCCCAGCCAAGCAGTCCGCCGGCGGCCGCACCGCTGCTCATGAGCGCGATGCCGCCAATCAGTCCGGGCTCGAGGATGGACCCGGTCACGGCCGCGGAGAAGAGCCCGATCGCCGTGAAGCCGATCGCGCTGAGGGCCGCCGCACCGCCGCGGTCCGCCACGATCTGCACCGTCGTTCGATCGCCCCGGCTGCGCGCCGTGACGGCCACCTGATCGAGGTCGGCGCCCGACTTCCACTCGAGTGCGCCGAGGACTTCGTGCACCTGGCCCTGCTGCTGCATGATGCTGCGGATCTGCATCATCAGGTCCTGCAGCTGCTCGGGGGTGGACGGCGCATCGTGCGACAGGCGCAGCTCGTACCGCATCGGCTCGCCGAGCCAGCGGCTCTCGGTGCCGCTGCCGGCCAGCGGGAGTTGGCCGGCCACCTCGTGCACCAACGCGGGATCGATGCCGATCTCCCGGGCGATCTCCTGCACGTCGCGCAGCGCCAGCCCGCCGCTGCGCTCCATTCCGTCTTCCTGGCGTTCCATGGCGCGCCGCAGGATCAGCGCGACTTCCTGGTCGGTGTACGTGCGTTCGATCGCCATTCCCTACTCTCCTTTCTCCCGCTCCGTCAGGCACACCCCACCACGCGTTCTACGTCGTGGATGCCCGCGCCGCTGCCTTTCGCGCCACGACGTAGACCGGCCAGCCAAGGGCGATGAGCACGCTCCCCCAGATCAGCGGCTCCTTGCCGGAGCTGTACAGCGCCCAGATCACGAACGCGAACGCGAGCGCCGCACCCACGATCAGCCCCGCCGAACGCGGCACGCGACCGTCGCGCATGAAACGCACGACCGCGAGCACGCAGAACAGGTACAGCACCAGGTTGGTGGCCGCGGAGATCAGCGCCGCAAAGTTGTACGTCGCCGCGCCAAGCTTGGTGTAGGCCATCAGTACCAGCAGCGACGTCACGACGGCGCCCAGGATGATGCTCTGCGCCGGCGCACCGGCCGCGTTCAGCCGCCCGAACCACGGCGGCAGCGTCCCGGACTTCGCCATCGCCACCGGCAGCTGGCCACCGAGGAAGAGCCAGCCGTTGAGGCAGCCGAAGCAGCTGATCACCGCCGCCACCGCCACGAGGGCGCCGGCCGGGCCGCCCCACGCCGACGCGATGAAGTCCGACACCGGCGCCTTGGAGACCGACACGACGTCAAACGGGAGCAGCAGCGCCACCGAACAGGTGGCGATGACGGTCACCACCGCGCTCAGTCCGGTGCCGACCATCGTGGCGAGCGGCACGTTGCGGCTGGGATTCTCCACGGCGTCCGCCGGCATCGCCGCGCTCTCAAGGCCGAGCATCGCAAACAACGTCAGTCCCACCGCGCCGGTGGTACCGACGAGCGTAAACGAGCCCTCGGTGACGGGCGGCAGCGCCGCGCCGCCGCTGGCGGCGATGCGCCAGATCGCGAGCCCGATGACGGCCACGAAGGGCAGGAGCTTGAGCACCGTCGTCACCGACTGCACGCCGCCCGTAGAGCGCAGTCCCCGCAGGTTGATCCATGTGAACAGCCAGATGGCGGCGAGCGCCGACGCTGGCAGCGCGCCCGGCGTCGTGTTCATGCCGGGGACGAGCCGCGTGAGGTAGCTGATGCCGGCGATGGTGATGCTCGCATTCGCGGCCCAGACCGAGATGACGTAGCCCCACGCCCCGATGAACGCGGCGCCTTCGCCGAGCCCCAGCCGCATGAAGCCGAAGCTGCCGCCCGCTTCCGGCAAGTGGCGCGCCAGGTCGGCGAAGACCCACGCCAGGCTCAGCGCCCCGACAAAGGTGATCCCCCACGCCGAGACGGCATTCCACCCGAACGGCGCAAGGCTCGCCGGGAGCATGAAGATGGCGGATCCGATGATGTTGCCGATGACGAGCGCGGTCGCCATCCAGAATCCGAACTTGCGACGCGAGGGCTGCGTGGGAGACACGGCGTGGGGGCTGAGGGAGACGCGCAAAAGGCCCCGGGAAAGATCCCGGGGCCTCTCGATTTTCGCTAGGCGTTGAGCGCCTCGACTATCGCCTCGTCGAGCATTTCCATCGCCTCGTCCACGTCATCGGTGGTGATGACGAGCGGCGGCATGAACCGGACGGTGCTCTGTCCGCACGGCAGGAGCAGCAGGCCGTGGTGGAACGCCCGCACGATGATGTCGTCGCAGAGCTTCGCGGCGGCCGACCCGTCCGGCTGCACGAACTCGACACCGATCATCAGCCCCTTGCCGCGCACCTCGCCGATGCAGGTGTGCTTCGCCTGCAGCTCGCGCAGCCGCGCCATGAAGTACTCGCCGACCTTGGCCGCGTTCGCCGCCAGCTCGTGCTCCACGAGGTCGAGCGTCGCGAGCGCCGAGGCCGCCGCCACGGGATTGCCGCCGTAGGTGTTGCCGTGCGCACCGCGCTTCCACTGCGACATCCACTTCTTCTTCGCGACCACCATGCCCACCGGGATGCCCGAGCCGAGCCCCTTGGCCAGCGTCATGATGTCGGGCGTGACGCCCCAGTGCTGCGCGGCGAACATCTTGCCGGTGCGTCCGATGCCCGCTTGCACCTCATCGAAGATGAGCAGGATGCCGTGCTTGTCGCAGAGCGCGCGCAATCCGGCCAGGAAGCCGTCCGGCGGCACGATGTACCCGCCCTCGCCCTGGATGGGCTCGATGACGATGGCCGCCACTTCCTTGGGCGGCACGTTGTTCTGGAAAAGCTGGTTCTCGATGTAGTCGAGGACGGCCTTGCCCTGGTCCTTGCCGACGAAGAGCGGACGGAAGTTGTTCGGATACGGCACGTGCGTCACGCCTGGCATCGTCGGCGCGAAGCCCGACTGCTGCGTGTACTTGCTCGCGGTGAAGGCGAGCGCGCCCATGGTGCGCCCGTGGAAGCCGCCAAGGAACCCGATGAAGCGCGGCCGCCCGGTCACATACCGCGCCAGCTTGAGCGCCCCTTCCACCGCCTCGGCGCCGCTCTGGCACATAAAGGTCATCACGGGTTCATCGCCCATCGGCTTCAGGGCGTTCATGCGCTCCGCGAGCAGCACCCACTTCTCGTGCCAGAAGTCGCTGGAAATGTGCAGGAACTTGTCGGCCGCGTCCTTGATGGCCTGCACCACCTTGGGGTGTGCATGGCCCGTATTGGCGACGGCGATGCCACCGCAGAAGTCGAGGAAGCGGTTGCCGTCCACATCCCACACGTCGGCGCCCTTGCCGTGGTCCATCACGAACGGGACACCGCGCGGATATGACGGCGAAACGACCTCGGCGTCGCGCGCGATGAGCGCCTTCGCCTTGGGGCCGGGAAGTTCGGTAATGATGCGCGGGGGCTTGGTCGCTGTGGCGGTCATCAGGGCAGTCCTCTTTGGGTCGGCAGCGCGGCCGGTTTCGATCCTGCGTGCACCGTGCGCTGGGCTACTTTCGCACCCTCTAAAGATGCCATGACGCCCTCGCTTTTGTGACCCCTTTTGGTGCTGGAAAGCGTTGCACTCGGTAGGCACCTACAGAGGGCAAATGCCCGTGATTCCCTGACCCTCATGCCAGCCACCTGAGGCGGCTTGCGGGCGCATCATGAGGTGGCGTTGCCCGCCCGCGGCGCGCATTCTTCGCGCATCATGGCACCGCACTGGATTGCTTTCACGCGCGACGTCTCGCCGACAATTACGCACTGTGAGCTGACCCATCTTGCTCGCTCACCCATCGATGTCCTGGTGGCGCGCCATCAGCACCGCGCGTACGAGGCGCTGTTGGCGTCGCTTGGCTGCGAGGTGCGGCGCGTGGCGCCGGCGCCGGAGCATCCGGATGCGGTGTTCATCGAGGATACCGCGGTCGTGCTTGATGAGGTGGCCGTGATCACGCATCCCGGCGCCGCGGCGCGGCGCGATGAGGTGGCGGCTGTGGCCGATGCCCTCGCACCACTGCGTCCGCTGGCGCGCATCGCGTCGCCGGCGACGCTCGACGGCGGGGATGTGCTCGTCATCGGCCGTGTCGTGTACGTGGGCGAGACCGGACGCACGAATGCAGAGGGCATCGCGCAGATGCGCGCCCTGCTCGCTCCGCTCGGCTATGCCGTGCAGGGCCTTCCTGTCACCGGCTGCCTGCACCTCAAGACCGCGGTGACCGCGGTGGACGACACGACCGTCCTGCTGAATCCCGCCTGGGTGGATGCGGCGGCGTTTCGCGCGTATCGAGTGCTTGCGGTGGACGAGCACGAGCCGATGGCCGCCAACGTGCTGCGCGTTGGCGATGCCCTCGTCTACGGCGCGTCGTATCCGCACACGCGCGAGCGACTGCACGCGGCCGGTTTTCGCCCGCACACGGTGGATGCGTCCGAGCTCGCCAAGGCAGAGGGAGCGGTGACCTGCTGCAGCCTCGTCCTGCGCGCCTGAACGACGTGCGCCCGTCAGTCCCGGCGGGTCCGTGGGGCGCTATGCGGCCGGGGGGCGCATCGCCCGCCAGGCGAGGCCGAGCGCGATGGCCGTGAGACCCGTGGTTGCCAGCGGCGCCGGAAAGAACTTCCACCAGCAGAGTGCCGCCATCGCCGCATGCGCCACGGCGAGCACTGCCACGAGCGGCCGCGCCCGTGCGGGCTCCGTGCGCGCCATGGTGCCGAGCATCCAGATCAGCACCGCAAGCACCTGCAGGTTGAGGCTCAGGAAGAGGCCGAGCCCGTAGTAGAAGTCGAAGACCGTCCGCGTCACGCCCATCGCGTCAAACTGATAGCCCTTCATGGCGTCGATGACGGCCTGTTCCTGCGGGCCGCGCACGGCGGTGTTCACGGTGCCCAGCGTGTGGGCGACCGCGAAGAAAAGGGTCAGTCCGAACGCCGTGCGCAGGAGCGGGACGGGCTTCATTCGTCTTCCTTCCCGGTCTTTTCGCGCCGCTGACGGCGTGCGGTCACCTCGATCTCGATCTTCATCCGCGGATCCGAGAGGCCGGCCACGATCATGGTCGCCGCGGGCCGGATGTCGCCCAGATAGCGCTGCAGGACGGGCCACGTCTTCGGGAACTCATCCCGATCCGGCAGGATGTAGCGCACACGCACCACGTCGGTGAGCCGGCACTTGGCGTCGGCCAGTGCGCGCTGGATGTTCTGGAAACAGCGATCGGTCTGCACGACGACGTCATCGCTGATCGTCATCGTGTTGTAGTCGAAGCCCGTGGTTCCGGACACGAAGACCCATCGGCCGTCGACCACCGCGCGGGAGTAGCCGATGGCCTGCTCGAAGGTGGATCCGGACGAAATCAGCTTGCGGCTCATGTAGGGTTCCCGAGACTGTTTTGCACCCGCAGATTTTCGGGCATGGGGCGCCGCGCCGCCAGCCCACCCCTGCCGACCTGCCGGTCGTCGCGCATTATTGAAGGCGTACGCCCCGCCCTCTAGCCGCCCACGCCATGCTGCTCCCCCTGCTTGCCCTTGCCGCGTCGGCCGTCGCCGCCGACACCACGCGCTGGATCGTCTCCAACCACGGCCGGGAAGCCGGTGACCTCGTGGTGGTGCGCACCGCCGACTCGGCCATCGTGCGCTGGGTCTTCACCGACCGCAACCGCGGCACGCGGGTGGAGATGCGCTACCAACTGAACGCCAAGGGTGACCTGGTGCGGGGCGAGCAGCGGCCGGTGCTGGCTGACGGTCGCGCGGCCGCACCAACCGACGGCTTCGTTGCGGGCGCCGATTCCGTCTGGTACGGCCTCAGCAACGGCGCGCCCCGCACCGCGCTGCGGCGACCGCCCGCAGCGTACGTCACGGTGCGTTCCGGCACGCCGTGGGAACAGGCGCGGCTGGCGCGCTTTCTGCTTGCGCAGCCTTCGCGTGCGGCCGCGGTGATCGGCATCGGCTCCGTGCGCGCCGAGCTCATCGCCGATACGACACTGCGCAACGGCCCGAAGCGGCAGCGCGCCCGCCTGGTGATGATGTACCGCAACGGCGCGCAGAACCCCAATGGCCTGTGGCTCGATGAAATGGGCGAGCTGCTCGCCACGGAGGTGCAGTGGTTCATCACCGTGCGGCCCGACGCCCAAGCCCTCCTCCCCGCCCTGCGCACCATCGAGCTGAAATGGCGGGAAGCCGTGGGCGAAGCAGTGTCGAAACGGGCGGTCACCCCGGTGTCGGGAGCGGTCGCCATCACCAACGGCGACCTGTTCGACAGCGAACGCGGGGTCATCGTCCCGGGACAGACAGTCATCGTGCGCGGTGATCGCATCGTCGCAGTCGGTCCTGCGGCGAGCACCCCGGTGCCGGCTGGCGCCACGGTCATCGATGCGACGGGCAAGACCGTCATGCCCGGCATGTGGGAAATGCACACGCATCTGCAGGTGGCCAATCAGTCGTCGCTCAGCCTGATGCAGCTCGCGCAGGGACTGACGACGGCGCGCGACCTGGCCGCGGACCTCGATGTGGCGGTCTCGCAGCGTGATCGGGAGCGCGCCGGCAAGCTGGCGTCGCCGCGCATCATCCTCGCTGGCTTCATGGAAGGCCCGCTCGCGTGGGCGGGCCCCAGCGAGGTGCTGGTGAGCACCGAGGCGCAGGCCCGTGCGTGGGTGGCCCGCTACGACTCGCTCGGATACAAGCAGATCAAGCTGTACAACCTCACGCATCCTGACCTCGTCCCGGTCATCGCCGACGAGGCGCACCGGCGCGGGATGCTGCTGAGCGGGCACATTCCGCGCGGCATGAGCATGCAGGCCGCGGTTTCGCTCGGCTACGACGAGGTGCAGCACGCGGCCTTCTTCTTCTCGAACTTCTTCCCGGATTCGCTCTACCTGCCCCAGATGCGCGCGTACTCGCAGGTGGCGACGAGTGTGGCGCCCACGTTCGACGTGAACTCCGCGGGCATGACCGCGCTCATCGAGTTCCTGGCGAAGCGCCGGACGGTCATCGACGGCACGTTCAACCTCTGGATCGGCGGCGGTGGCGCCATCGTCGGCGCCGGCGGTTCGACCAACCAGCAGCAGGCCGATTCCGCATACATGCAGCTGATTCGGCGGCTGTACGCGGCCGGCGTGCCGCTGGTGGCGGGCACCGACAACTCCGCCGGCACCACGTACCGGCGCGAACTCGAGATGTACGAGAGAGCGGGTATCCCGGTGCCGAAGGTCCTGCAGATCGCCACCATCGACGCGGCGCGGTTCATGAAGGACGATGCGCACTACGGCAGCATCACTGCGGGCAAGGTGGCCGATATCCTCGTCGTCGCCGGAAAGCCCGCCGAGCGCATCAGCGACCTGCAGAAGCTCGAGGTCGTGCTCCGGGGCGGGCGCTACTACAAGGTCAGCGACCTGCTGCTCGCGGTCGGGGCGCGCAACGGCGTGCGAAGCACGGGGGTGGAGGGCGACGACGGCTGCGGGTTGCCGCTCGATCCGTAGGCGGACCTAGGAGGTCGCGGTCCCGCGCCGGCGTCCGAGCCAGCGCGGGACGGTGCGTGCATACGCCTTGTATGAACCGCCGAAGCGATGTCGCAGGCCAGGCTCCTCGACGAGCACGACGAACAGGTGAAACCAGGCCAGGACGACGAGCGCATACCACGCAATCACGCGCGCGCCGAAGAGCCCCGCGAGCCCCGCCAGCCAGAGAATGACGCCCACGTACATCGGGTTGCGCGTGACGCGGTATGGACCGCGCGCCACGAAGATGTCGGGCGGATCGAAGGGGGCGAGCGTTCCTCGCCCCGTGATGGCAAAGAGCACCACGCTCCACGCCACGAGCAGGACACCGACCGCCATCGGGAGCAGGAAGACGAACCGCCAGGGCGCATCCACCCGCGGCAGCGTGCGGTCGAGTAGAAGCCACGGTGCCAGCCCGGCCACCGTCAGGGGAATCAGGGTGGCGAGTGGGGCGCGCAGGCCGAGAGGGACTCTCACAGTGCGCCGGGGTCAGTCGGCGATGCCGTCGCGGCCCCGGATGGTCATCATCGTCCCCTGTAGCAGGGCCACCACCACCTCGCCCTCGTCCTGCACGGCGCGCAGTTCACCCTGGCAGGCGGTGATGGTGCGCCCGGCGCGCACGACGCGCCCGATGGCGACGAACCGGTTGCCGACGGCCGGAGCCAACAGGTTCACCTTGAACTCGACGCTCATGACGCCCACTCCCGGCTCCATCAGCGTCAGCGCCGCGTAGCCGCAGGCACTGTCGATCACCGCCGCCACGACGCCGGCATGCAGAAAGCCGTGCTGCTGCGTCAGCGGCGCGCTGAACGGGACGGCGATGAGCACCTCACCGGGCTCGACACGCCCGAGCGAAGCGCCAAGTGTGGCCATGAACTGCTGGCGCGCAAAGCTGTCTCGCACGCGCGGTTCGAAGTTGGGGTCCTGCGCCGCGTGATGCGCCATGTCCGCCCCCGGGGTTGTTCAGATGTTGTCGTCGCTCACCGTTTCGAGCGCCGGCCGCTTGGCGGTGAGACCGTCGCCCGACGAGATGCCCCGCGCATGCCGCCAGAGCCACGGCACCAGCTGCCCGCCGGTCCATCGCAGCTCGCCGCTGAGCCGGGCCATTACGGACGATTCCGGTCCCGGCGGCAGCGGATCGGCCCATGACCCGTCATGTCCGGGCAGGCCGAGCGTCTGCGCCAGGGCAGCGGCAATGCGCCGGTGCCCTTCGCTGTTGGCGTGCAGGCGGTCGTCACTCCACAGTCGAAGGTCGCTCGTCACGGAGGCGCGCGCCAGATCGACGCAGTGCGCCCCCGTGCGGGCGCACGCCTCGCGCACCCGTTCGTTGAGCGCGAGCAACCGGTCGCGCACCAGCCGCGCCGCCGGCGTCACCGTGCTGAGGTCCGGCATGGTGATGGTCAGCACCGTCGCTCCCGTGTCGGCGAACGCCGCGAGCATGCGCTCGGTCTCGCGGACCACGGCGGTGACGTTGCAGTCGCGACGCACGATGTCGTTGACACCCGAGAAGACCGTCACGAGGTCGGGATGCATGGCAAGCGCCGGAGCCAGCTGCTCCCGGCGGACGTCGCGCGTCTTGCGTCCGCGCACCGCGAGGTTGGCGTAGAGCACGCTCCCCGGCTGCGCGGCCGCGAGGTGCGCGGCCAGGCGGTTGGCCCAGCCCCGGTAGCCACCGCGGCCATCCGGATCATCGAGGCCCTCGGTGGAGCTGTCGCCAATGGCGACGTAGCGGGCGTAGCTTCGGGCGGCTGGGGGCGTCATGTTGGGTCCGAGAATATACCGTGCGTCGCAGGCCACAGGGAACGTCCGTGCGCCGCACCGTGTTCGTCCCACAGTCCACCACCAGGCCATTCCGATGCCCATGCTCCAGTTTCTGAAGCTCTACGCCGCCGCTGCCACCGTCTTCTTTGCCCTCGACATCGCCTGGCTCGGCTATGTCGCCAGGGGGATCTACGCGGAGCAAATGGGGCACCTCACGCGCGCGGACGTCCAGTGGGTGCCCGCCGTGCTGTTCTACCTGGTGTACGTGGCCGCCATCATCGTGCTCTGCGTGAAGCCGGCGCTCGAGCGCGATTCGGTCGGATACGGCGTGGCGCTCGGGGCCCTCTTCGGGCTTGCGGCCTACGCCGCGTTCGACCTCACGGGGCTCGCCCTGTTGAAGGACTTCCCGCTGAAGGGCGCGCTGGTGGATCTCACGTGGGGGACGTTCGTCACCGCCACGGTGAGCGGCGCGTCGGTGGTCATCGGCCGCTGGCTGCAGGCGGCGTAGCGTCGCCGGCCCGGGAGTCGTCTGCGAGCGCTCATGCGGCGTTGGCGATGAGCGTCAGGGCGACGACTTGCTGCCGAACCGCTCCTTGTTCGCCATCAGCGAGATCAGCAGGCGCGTGATATCGAGCCCGCCGAGGTCGTTGTAGAGCGTGTCGGCCACCGTCTTGCCCCGCGAGATGATGAGGTAGCCGCGCATTCTCGACTCATCCGGCCGCTTGGACCGATTGACGAAGATCGTGCCCCCGGTAAGCCGTACGCGGCGTGCACCCGCCGGAGAGCGTCGCACCACGAACGAGTCGGTGACGAACGCCGCATCGGCGATGGTGCGTCCGCCGGGAATGAAGACGAAGAGCAGCGGCTCACCGGGACGCAGTGACCCCTCGCGCCGCGCCGCGTGCACGAGTTCCCCCGGCACCTGCGCGGAATCCGTGTAGATCGTCGGCTCCGCGCCCGGCTCGGAGAACGCGAGTTTCCCAAGACCCATGGCAAAACGGGCCACGAAATAGAGCACGACGGCCGCGCTGCCAACGCCCACCCCGGCGATCAGCAAGCGGCGGCGCCGCTTGCGCCACCGGGCCTGCTTGGGCGTGAGCAGCGCATCCGGAGTGCGCGCGGCCTCCAGCAGCTTCACCAACTGCGCGGCATCGGGCCGCTTCTCGCGCTCCTTCGCGAGCAGGAGGTCCACGACCTTCGCGAGCGCCGTCGGTGTGTCGGGGACGATCGCCGACACCTTCGGCGGCGGCGCCGAGATGATCTTGGCCATCAGCTCCGTGAGATTCCGCCCCTCATACGGCAGCCGGCCGGAGAGCATCTCGAACAGCACGACGCCCAGCGAGTAGGTGTCGGCGCGCCCGTCCACCTCCTCCCCCAGCGCCTGTTCCGGACTCATGTAATTCGGCGTGCCGGTCGTCATGCCCGATTGCTCGCCGCTCGGGCGTGACGTCACGCGCGAGATGCCGAAGTCGGTGACGGTGGCGTGCCCCGACGCATCGAGGAGGATGTTGTCGGGTTTGATGTCGCGGTGAACCACGCCGCATTCGTGTGCCACGACCAGCGCCATCGCCACTTCATGCGCGAGGCGCGCCGCCTCGGCGGCCGGGAACTTGACCTCGGATGCAATGCGGCCGGCCAGCGACTGGCCGGGGAGCAGGCGCATGACGAGGTAGAGCAGGCCGTCGCGCGCCGCCGCGTCGTACAGCGGCACGATGTGAGGATGCTCCACGCAAGCCACGATGCGCGCCTCGCGCAGGAATTGCTCCTCGAGTTCCTCGCTGAGCGCCAGCGAGGGATCGAGCACCTTGATGGCCACATCCCGTTCGAGGAACAGGTCACGCGCACGGAAGACCGCCGCAAAGCCGCCAACGCCGAGGACGTCGCCAACCCGCAGCGACTCCCCGAGCGCGGCCTGCAGCCTCGGCCGTAGAGCGTCCGTGTCGATGGCCACTACGGCTGGGCGAGCTTCTTGCGAGCGAAGGGCCGGGTGAACGCGGCCGGTGGGTTGTGCCCGTTGCCGGCGAGGTCGTACGCCTTCTGGTAGAACTCCCTCGCCTTCGCCGCCTGTCCCTGCTTCTCATACGTCATGCCAAGCAGGGCGTGGAAGAACGGGTCGCGCTCATTGCCGCGCAGACTGATGGCCCTGGTGAGATCCGCTTCGGCCGTGGCGAGGTCGCCGGTATGCAGCGCAACGTAGCCCGTGAGGTACGGGAAGAACCGCTCCTGCTGGGCAGCCATCGCCGAATCGCTGTCCAGCGCCTTGCGGGCGGCCGCCACATGCCGCGCTGCCGCGGCCTTGTCTCCGCGGCGCGCGGCGAGGCGCGCCAGCGCATGCTCCAGACGGAAGTCCCACAGGCTCTTGGGATGGGTTCGCGGCGTCGGCTCCCTGTTCCCCAGCTCGCTGCCCAGCCGGTAGTACTTCTCCGCCGTGTCGAGGTCGCCGGCATCGATGCAGACGCGCGCCGCCTCGTTGGCCATCTCGCCCTGCTGGTAGAACGCGTTCTGCGGCTCGGCCTGTTCACGCGTGACCCAGTAGGCCATGACCATTTCTTCGTACTTCACCATGTTCTTGCAGTCGCCGTCAAAGGCGTACGACATCGCCATCGCGCGCTGCGAGGCCGCCTTGGCCGCCGCGTTTGGCGCGCCGTCGATGAGGGCCTGGAAAACTTCGCGCGCCTTGGCGGTCTCGCCCTGCGAATCCAGGCCGTTCGCCATGCGCGTGCTGTCGGCGCGGGGGGACGGCGGCGCGGCCTGTCGCTGGGCCGGTGGTGCGGCCGGGACGCCCTGGGCGCTGGCTCCGAGCGGCGACAGCAGGAGGCCGAGCGCCAGCAGCGTGCGGGCCTGATGGTGACTGTGCATGGAAGCTCCGGGTCGTTCAGGGGGGTAGACGAGTGCGCCGCCTAACCTGAGGCGGCGACCATGGCTACTATATACTCGCTCTGAACGCAACGGGCATCCAGTCTTCCTGGGGACTCCATGAACAAGCGCGACTTCCTTCGCCGCGTCGGCGGCGCATCCGTGGGCCTGATGTTTGGCCCGGAGCTTCTGGCGCAGTACGCCGACACGCCGGCCCCCGTGCTCGCCGAGGACGAGGCCTTCTGGGCGGCGGTGCGCACCAAGTTCAAGCTGACGCCCGAGTACATCAACCTCGAGAACGGCTACTACTGCTTCCAGCCGGAGGAAGTGCTCGAGCAGTTCATCGGCCACGTGCGGCGGGTGAACTACATGGGCTCGCGCTACATGCGCACCGTGCGCGTGGACGACAAGCTGCGCGTCCGAACGAAGCTCGCCGCGCTCGCGGGCTGCTCGCCCGCCGAACTGATCATCACCCGCAACACCACGGAGTCGCTCGACACCGTCATTGCCGGGTTCAACTGGGACGCCGGTGACGAGGCCGTGATGGCCAACCAGGACTATGGCGCGATGATCGATCAGTTCAAGCTGATGGCGCGCCGATACGGCATGAAGAACCGGTTCGTCGACATTCCGCTGGATCCGAAGAGCGACGACGAGGTGGTGCAGCTCTACGCCAACGCGCTCACCTCGAAGACGCGCCTCCTGATGATCCCGCACATGGTGAACATCACGGGGCATGTGCTGCCGGTGCGCGCCATCTGCGACATGGCCCACGCCCGCGGCGTTCAGGTGATGGTGGACGGCGCGCACGCCTTCGCCCACCTCGACTTCAGGATTCCGGACCTGCACTGCGACTACTACGGGGCGTCGCTGCACAAATGGCTGTCCGTGCCGCTGGGCGCCGGCATCCTCTACGTGAAGAAGGAGCGCATCGCCGGGCTCTGGCCGGTGTACGGCGACCCGGCATCGGACGACGACATCCACAAGCTCAACCACACCGGCACGCATCCCTGCCACACCGACCTCGGCATCGAGAACGCCCTCGCGTTTCACGAGGCGATCGGCGGCGCGCGCAAGGAGGCGCGCCTGCGGTATCTCCAGCGCTACTGGAGCGACCAGGTGCGCGGACAGCCGAGGTTCGTGATGAACACGCCGACCGATCCGGCGCGTTCGTGCGGCATCGCGAACGTGGGCATCGAGGGCGTGAAGCCGGCCGACCTCATGAAAGTGCTCTTCGAGAAGCACCGGATCTTCACGGTGGCCATCGACGGCGTGGGCGTGCACGGAGTGCGCGTCACGCCGCAGGTCTACACGACGCTCACCGAACTCGATGCCTTCGTGAAGGCGCTGCGGGCGATCGCGGCATAGCGCCGTGACCGCCTGCGGTCACTTTGCCAGCTCCCGCACCACGGCGGTCAGCGCCTTCACGCGCACCGGATCGGTCGTGGTCTTGAGGTCGGCCGCCAGCGTCTTGGAGAGCTTCTTGTAGACCGCCGTGCGTTCCGGCCCCGTGGCCGCATCGGCGGCGTCGAGGGCGGCGCCGATCTCCCGCGAGCGGGTCGGCAACAATCCGCCGTACCGAACCAGCTGGTCGAGGTACGCGCGCGCCACCACGGGATGCGCCGGCCACGTGTTCCGCATCTGGTTCTGCGGGTTGTTCACGTCGTGCTGTACGAGCTTGGCCGCGGCAATCTCATTGGCCGACAGGTACTCGCTCGGCGTCAGTTCGAGGACGTCGAGTCCGCGCGCAATCTCCGAGCTCCAGATGTAGCCGTTGTGCCAGTACGCGGCCCATGATCCGCCGGTATGCATCGTGTCGGCGCTGATCGGACCGCGGTCGAAATAGGCGATCTCCTGCACGTTCGACGGCAGCGTGAAGTCGAAGACTGAAACCCCGCCCTGATACCATCCCTGCGCCATGATATCGCGCCCCGGCACCGGGATGATCGCGCCATTGTGCGCCACGCAGTTCTCGCTGTTGCGCTGCGCTGCGGGGAGCTTGTAGTACCCGGCGAGCGTCATCGTGCGGCCCTGCAGCGTGAAGATCGCGTCGGCGCCCCACGTCAGCTTGTCGCTCGCGCGGCAGCGTGGGGCGGTGCCGCCGCCCCATTCGTCGGTGAACAGCACCTTGTCGCCGTCGTTGCTGAAGTTCGCCGAGTGCCAGTAGGCGAAGTTCGGGTCAATCACCTCGGCGATGCGCTTGGGGTTGGCAGGGTCCTTGATGTCGAGGATGATGCCGTTGCCCGAGCAGGCGCCGGCGGCGAGGCCGATGGCCGGGTAGACGGTGATGTCATGGCACTGGTCCGTCGGCGAACTCTCCTGCGTGCCGGCGCCGTGCGTGCCGCCCTTCCAGAGACCGGCGATGGCGCCGGTGGAATCGGAGAAGATGCGCGGCGCGTTCACCACCTTGGCCTCGGCCGGGTTGGCCAACGGCACACGAATGATCTCGATGCGGAACAGCGCCGTGTTGGGATCCTTGTCGGGCCCCACGCCCGAGCAGCCGGCCAGCTCGTTCGGCGACCGCACGACGCTCGTTCCCTGCACGTAGATGTAGACGACCCCCTTGTCGGTCGGGTCCTCCACGAGCGTGTGTGTGTGCGACCCTCGGCAGGTCTGCACCTGGGTGATCACCTTGGGGTTCGCGATGTCGGTGATGTCGAAGATGCGCACGCCGCGGAACCGCTCGGTGCTGACGGTGTCCTTCACCCCGCTGGCGCCGCAATCCACGCGTCCGCGGGTTTCCTCCACGGACATGAACAGCAGGTTGCCCCACACCGACAGGTCACCCTGTCCGCCCGGGCAGGAGTAGAGCGTCGTGAGCTTGAGGCTCTTGAGATCCGACGCATCCCAGATCTGGAAGCCGTTGAAGTTGCCCTGGAAGACGTACTTGCCCGCGAAGGCAAGGTCCGAGTTCAGGAACCCGAAGTTGCCGAGGTTCGTCGCATCGTACATCGCCTCGGGCTTCCCGGCGGCGGAGACGAGACGGAGGTTCCACGCGGCCTCGCCGGCCGTCTTCCAGCCCGGCCTGAGGGAGGCGCGACGATCGGTGGTGCTGGCGCCCTGGGCATTGGCGTCGGAAGCGATCAGCAGCGCGCACAGCGCGAGCGTGGCCGCGCGCAGGGCGCGGCCTGATGAAACGGGGGGCATTCGTACCTCGGTCGATGAAGTCGGTTGACGTTCTACCTGGCCGGCAACCTCGCCAGCATCGCGCGCATGCGGGTGATCTCCGCCCGCTGATCCGCGTCGACATCTGAAGCGAACCGGAAGATGGCGGTGTTCTGGGCTGCTCCGGTAGTGGCAAAGAGGGTTTTGACCATCGCGATCGCCCCCTCGTGGTGCTGGATCATCCCGGTCAGGAAGAGCCGTTCGAACGCCGGGCCCTTCGCCTTGGCGATCGCCCCCATCTGGGCCTTGGTCAGCATCCCCGGCATCAACGGCGCGTCGTGGCCGGGCATGTCCATGCCGATATGGGGGAGGGGGTCCGGGGCTTCCTGTCCGTGCTCGCGCAGCCATTGCTGCATCATCGCGATCTCGTCCGTCTGTGACACCTCGATGCGCTCGCCGAGTGACCGCAGCACCGGCGAGGTCGTGCGCGCCCGGATGAGCCGGACCATCTCCACCGCCTGCGCATGATGATGGATCATCCCTTGCATGAAATTGACGTCCGCCACCGCAGCCGTCCTCTGGGCCCCTGCCCGTGCCTGCCCTGCGGGCTGCGCCCAGGCCGGCGAAGCTGCACTGGCCGCCGCGCACACGGCGGCCAGCGATACCCATAGAACGCCCCGGCGCCTCACGGCAACACCACCGCGGGCTGCCCCGCCGCCTTCAGCTTGGCATTCAACGCGGCCAACCCGGCGGACTTGAGCGCCGTCCAGCGCCTCATGACGTCGGCCAGCTGCGCATTGGCGGCGGTGCACGCCGCCACCTGCCGAGCAGTCGGTGCGACCTCAGCCCCCTGCATCGCCATGGCGGCGCTCATCAGCGTGCCGCTGACGCTCGCCAGCGATGGCGGACCGGCTGGCGCGCCGAAGCGGCCGCCGGCACCGCGGCCACCGCGCCCACGCGTGGGCGCCGGTGCGAGTGAATCCAGGGTCGCCTTGAACGCCGCGGCGTCGCCGCCCGAGACCGACTCCAGTTTCGCCGACAACGCGCGCGCCTCAGTGAACGCCGCCCGTGCCGCCATCGCCCCGTCCCACATCGTGCGCGTCAGCGTGTTGAGCTGGGTGAGTGCGGGGGCCGGCGTCTTCACGCGCGGATCGAGCTTCACGGTGAGCGGCTGCGTCACCGCCTTCCCGTCCACCGTCAGGCGCACGGTGTACCGGCCCGGCGGCGCCCAGGGTGACGTTTCGCTCAGCGTGGCGCGCCCCGGCACTGCACCGGTCGCGTTGACGTCGCCAGCGGCGTTCACGTCGTCCACCGGCAGCGGCTGCAGGCGCATGTCCCAGGCCACACGATGCATCCCCGCGTTGACCCCGAACACCACCGGCGGGGCCGGCCAGTAGAGCGGCAGGCCACAGAAAGTGGCGCTCACGTTCTGCTGGCAGATCTTGTCGTACGCCTCGCGGTTCAGGGCCGGATGCGGGGTGACCACCGGATCGTTGCTCGAGTACGTCCGCACCACCACGCCCTTGGCGTCGAGGATCTCGAGCGTCACGTCGCGCGCGGCGTGCGGCAGGAAGTAGTCGAGGATTGCGCCCGGCATCGGGTTCTGGCCGCCGGGCATCTCCGGAGGAAGCGGCGTCGGTTCGTTGGTGCCATACCTGATGCGCAACGCCGGGGCCGGCGTCACGAGATACGCCTCGTGCGCGGCGCCGGCCTTCGCGATTTCCGCGGCCTGCCGGATGGGCGTCAGGTTGTCGAGGATCCAGAAACCGCGGCCGTGCGTACCGGCCACGAGGTCGGCGCACTGGCAGATGCTGTCGTCCTTGACCTTGATCTCGCGCACCGAGATGGCCGGCATGTTGTTGCGCAGCGACTGCCAGTGGTCGCCGTCGTCATACGACACCCAGACCTGCGCGTCGGTGGCGGCGTACAGCAGTCCCTTCACCCGCGGGTCCTCGCGGATCGAGTTGGCCGGATAGTTCGTCGCGATGCCGGTGTTGATCTCGGTCCACGTCTTGCCGCCGTCGTGCGTGCGCCAGAAGTGCGGCGCATGGTCGTCGATGCGCAGCGTGTTGGCGGCAACGTAGGCGGTGAGTCGGCTGTGGCGCCCCGCCTCGAGGTTGTAGATGCGCGTCCACGGCTTGATGCCGGCCGGCGTCACGTTCGACCACGTCGCGCCGCCATCCGTCGTCAACTGCACGTTGCCGTCATCCGTGCCTGCCCACAGCACGTTCACGTCCTTCGCCGACGGCGCGAGCGCCGTGATCGAACCTTGCTGCGCCGGCTTCACCTCGCTCGCGTACTTGCCGGCGCTCGCCGGAACCTCCCACGTCTTCCGCGTGAGGTCGGGACTGATGCGCTTCCACGTGATGCCACGGTCGGCGGTGCGCCACACGGCGTTCGATGCGTAGAAAAGGAGGTCCGGGTTTACCGGCGACCAGATGAGCGGCATCGTGCGCACGTTGCGGTTGTACGCCTCGCCGTTTGGGCCGCGCTCCGACATGTCGGGTCCCACCTGCGTCGTCTGCCGCGTGCGGCGATCCCACCGCGACACGCTGGAGCGCGCGCTGCCGAACACGACGTCCGGATCCCGCGGGTCGGGCGCCACGATGCCGTATTCCTGCGTGTTCACCGGCGTCCAGTCGCGGAACGTGATGAGCCCGTCCATGGACCGGCTCGACACGCACGCCGACCCGCTGTCCTGCTGGCCGGCGCACAAGCGGTACGGGAAGGCATTGTCCGCCGTGACGTGGAACATCGCGGCGGTGGGCTGCGTGTACCAGTTGCTCCATGACACGCCGCGATTGGCCGAGATCACCGCGCCCTGGTCGGCAATCGCGATGATGATGTCGGGGTGGTGCGGGTTGATCCAGATGCGCTGGTAGTCGTCGCCGCCCGGAGCGCCGCGCACGGCCGACCAGTTGAGTCCGCCGTCCTCCGTGCGCCACATCACCGTGGACGCACTGTACACCACCCGCTCGTTCTTGGGGTCCACCACGATGGGCGGCAGGTCGCCGCCTCCGATGCGGCCGAGCGGACGCGGGTCAGGCGTGCGACGCGGCTTGCCGTCCGGCCCATTGACCGCCAGCTGCCAGTGCTCGCCGCGATCGGAGGACATGTAGAAGCTCACCGGCCCCGACGCACCATTGGCAAGCGCCGGTGCGACCATGGCATACAGCACCCGCGTATTGCTCGGCGCGATCGCGATGTTCGCCTGCAGCACGCTCTCCGGCAGTCCTTCGGTAAGGTGCTTCCACGTGGTGCCGCCGTCCGTGGACTTGAAGATCCCGTTGCCGCCGCCGCCGAACGTCCCGTACTCGTAGAACGTCTGCTGCTGCTGCCAGAGCGTCGCATAGACGATGTTCGGGTCGTTCTGGTCAATGCGCACTTCGTTGCCGCTCGTGTACTCGTCCTTGTACAGCACCTTCTCAAACGACTTGCCGCCGTCGGTCGAGCGGAAGATGCCGCGCTCGGCGTTGGGTCCGTATGGATGGCCGAGCACGGCGACGAACAGCCGGTTCGGGTTGCGCGGATCCACCTCGATGTAGGCGATCATCTGGGAGTCGAACAATCCCAAGTGCCTCCATGTCTTGCCCGCGTCGGTGGACTTGTAGATGCCGAGTCCCGTGGCGAGGTCGGGGCGGATGATCCCCGCGCCGGTGCCCACGTAGATCACGTTCGGGTCCGACGGCGCCACGGCGATCGCGCCGATGGAGCCGGTCGCCTCGTTGTCGAAGATCGGCTCCCAGTTGTTGCCGTAGTCCGTGGAGCGCCAGACCCCGCCGTTGTCGAAGCCGACATAGGCGACGTTGGGCTGCGTCGGCACGCCCACCGCGGACCGCCCGCGGCCGGCGCGGAACGGGCCGATGTGCCGCCATTCCATCGCCGCCGCGGGCGTGGGTGCCTGTGCGGGCATGGCGTCAACGAGCAGCGTCAACGAAAGCGCGGCGAGAGTCGCGCGGAGGGGGAGTGTGTGCACGGAGTTTACCTTGACTGGATGTTCAGTCCTGCTTCGCGCCCGGCCGGTACGTCCGTTCGATGTGACCCTGCAACTGGTTCGGATAGAAATACACCTCGCGCAGGCCGCCCTCGGCGTACGTCTTCGCCTGGTCGGCGAAGTGCTTCGAGGTCGGATCCGCATTGAGTCCGCCGGCCATCACGGCGCGCGCCCGCACGCTGTCGCCGAATTCGACGACCGCCACGAAGCTGTTGCCGTACGTGCCATAAAGCCGCTTGGTCGTGCGCGCCGCGCGCGCATCATACGACGCCAGCGAACCCCATCGCGCCGAGGCGAAGCCCACCGGCACGCTCGGTGCGTTGTCGTCGAAGCGTGGCGCGATGTCTGGAACGAGGCGCTGGAAGCGGTTGATCTCGCCCCACGGCGTCTTCCACGTGCCGAAGTCCGACGCGAGGCGGTCGCTCACGCGCGCCAGCGCCTGCAGTTGCTGCGCCGGCGTGATGCGCGTGGCGATGTACTCGTATGGGTCCATCGCCGCCCCCTCGCGCGGCATCCGCCAGAGTTCCTCGGCCCAGAGGATGCCCAGCGTGGTCGGCACCGAGCTGACGCTCCAGCGATAATCCCACGCGCGCAGCATGCGCACCTGCTCGGCGAGCTTCGCCTTGGTCGCGTCGGAGTACGGCAGGTTGTCGTACGCCGTGACGAGTCGCGGAATCAGGGTCGTGAAGGCAGGCATGAAGCTGTCGTACGCCGCCTCCTGCAGGGACTGCATGGTGAAGTCCTTCTTGCCCGACAGCACGGCGATGGCGTGGATGCCCCGCGGGTTCTCGCCGCTCGGGTCCATGTATGTGAGGAAGTCGCTCTTCCTGGGGCTGTGTTCGCCGGCCGCGGTATACGGCCAGTTGTTGGTGTTGTACAGCCAGCCGTTGGGCGGGTTCAGCACCAGCGGACTGTCTTCCACGCTGTGCAGCGGCCCCCACTCGGTGGCCGGGTCGCTGCCGTCCACCGGCCGCGACCAGTCGAATCTCGGGTCGCGCTTCGGCACGAAGTTCGCGTGCAGGTACGCGATGTTCCCCTCGGCGTCCGCGTAGATCGTGTTGTTCGACGAATTCGTGTGCAGCTCCATCGTCGCCCGGTATTCCTTGTAGTTCCGCGCCTTGGTGCGCGTGTACGATTGCGTGAGCGCCTTCACCGGCTCGTTCATGAGCCGCGCGGTGATCCACTTGCCGCCCGCCTCGCGCACTACCGGACCGTGGTGCGTGCGGTAGATCGTGAACTCGCGCGTCTTCAGCCCCTCGGTCGTCTTGTAGCGAATCGCCACCTTCGA
This sequence comes from uncultured Gemmatimonas sp., assembly GCA_964416005.1. GTDB lineage: Bacteria > Gemmatimonadota > Gemmatimonadetes > Gemmatimonadales > Gemmatimonadaceae > PNKL01. The sequence goes on along the minus strand of CAYQCP010000009.1, from coordinate 38,427 downwards.
TGCCGAGACCGGCCGCGTGCCGCCGGCATAGGCGTGCACATACCCGTCGCCGGTCTTGGTCACGGTCTCGGCGTACTCATCCGTCACGTCGGCGTTGCTCGACGTGTGCATCCAGCCGGCGGTGGCGTTGAAGCCCTGGTAGATGAAGAACTGTCCCCAGGTGATGGCGCCGTAGACGTTGAGCCCTTCGTCGCTCGTCATCTGCGCTTCCTCGCGAAAGTAGTGCGAGGTATGCGGGTTGATCAGCAGCAGGGCACGACCGTTCCTGGTGTTGGACCGCGCGATGGCCGCGCCGTTCGAGCCCATCGGCACGGCGAGGCGCTCCTCGGCTTCTTCCGCCTCGACGATCGCGGACAACTCGGCCGCGCTGCGCGACGGCGCCTGTCCCAGGCGCGCGCCGTAGAACATCTCGATGCCGCGGAGATTGATGCCGGCGATGTCGCCGCCGATGCTCCCTTCGGTGAACGAAAGCGCCATCCAGGGCTCGAAGCGGGTGAGCACCTTCGGCTTCACCGTCTTGTGCGTGTACAGGTAGTAATTGAGGCCGTCGGCCCACGCGACCATGAGCTTCTTCAGCCAGTCGGGGCTGGTGGCGAACTGCGCCTTCAGGTTCAGGGAGTCCACGAACATCCGCATCCGCAGGTCGCGCCAGATCTCCCTTTCCCCCTCGGCCTCGGCCAGCCGGCCGATCGCATTCAGGTAGTTCACCTCAACCCGGTTGAAGTCGTCCTCGGCCTGGGCGTAGATGACGCCGAAGACGGCATCCGCGTCGGTCTTCCCCTTCACGTGCGGAACACCCCAGTCGTCGCGCGTGATGGTGATGGCCTGGGCCTGGCGCTCCCAGCGCCGAATCTCGGAGCGCGACTGGGCCGGCAGCTGGACGGCGAGGGCGAGCGTGGCGGCGAGCAGCAGCTTCTTCATGGCATATTCCTGCGCTGTGGATCCGCGGTGGGGTCTGGCGCGTTCGGTACGTCGAATGACGCACCGATGACGCCCATATAATAGATGGGGTCGCACGCATTGTTGCCACGCGGGGGACTATTGCTCCCGGTTCCCGCGTGCCGCACCTTCCCTCAGTGAACGCTGGCCCCGCGCCGCGCGTTGTGGCCGTTTCCGAATCGACTTTCCTCATGACTCCAGACTCCAAGGCACCACACCCCACCCGGAAGATCCTCATCGCGGGCGGCGGCTTCATGACGCCGTTCCTGCGGTACATGGCGGAACTCACGGACAAGCCGCGGCCGCGCATCTGCTACCTCCCGACGGCGGTCGGGGACGCCCCCCTCGCGAAGCTGAACTTCTACAACTGGTGCGCTCCGCTGAACGTCGAGCCGTTCGTCCAGGACGTGTTCATCGAGAGTCTCACCCAGACCCAGGGATGGGACGAAGTGCTGTTCTCGGCGGACGCCATCGTCGCGTCGGGCGGGAACACGCTCAACCAGCAGGCCATCTGGCGCGCGCAGGGCATTGACGTGGTGCTGCGCGAGGCCTGGGAACGCGGCATCGTGCTCGGCGGGGCGAGCGCCGGGTCGCTCTGCTGGTTCGAGGAAGGGACCACCGATTCGCGGCCCAAGCGGCTGTCGGTCGTGCGCTGCCTTGGCTTCCTGCCGGGCAGCCACTCGCCGCACTACGACGCCGAGCCCGGCCGCCGGCCGTTGTATCAGGAACTGATTGGCTCCGGCGAACTGAAGCCCGGCTACGCCTGTGACAACGAGGCGGGGCTGTACTTCGAGGGGACGGAGCTCAAGCGCGTCGTCGCCACCAAGGAGACCGCGAAGTGCTACCACGTCAGCCTGGTCAAGGGCCAGGTCGTGGAGCGGGTGCTCGAGCCGGAGTTGATCGCCTAGGCGCCGTTCATTCGAGCAGCGCCTCCTCCCCCGGCTCCGCCCCCGCCGCCTGCCGCTGCACCATGCGGTAGTACGACCCCTGCGCCGCCATCAGCGCATCGTGCGTCCCACGCTCGATGATACGGCCATCTTCCATCAGCAAAATCAGGTCCGCGCGCCGCACGGTGGAGAGGCGGTGCGCGATGATGAACGTGGTGCGCCCGGCGAGCAGGCCGGCCATCGAGGCCTGGATCAGCTGCTCGCTCTCGGTATCGAGGTTGCTGGTCGCCTCGTCGAGGATCAGGATCTGCGGCCGGGCCAGGATGGCGCGCGCGATGGCCAGCCGCTGCTGCTGTCCGCCGGAGAGCTTCACGCCGCGCTCCCCAATGAACGTCTCGTATCCCTCCGGGAGGCGCACGATGAACTCGTGCGCGTTCGCGCGCTGCGCGGCGTCCACCACGTCCGCGTCAGTGGCATCATGCCGGCCGTAGGCGATGTTGTCGCGCACCGACCCGTCGAACAGGAAGACGTCCTGCTGGACGATGGCAAGCAGGTCGCGGTACGTCGCCAGCCGGTACTCGCGGATGTCACGGCCGTTCAGCAGGATGCGCCCGCGCGTCGGATCGTGGAATCGCGCCACGAGGTCGGTCACCGTCGTCTTGCCGGCGCCGCTGCGTCCCACGAGCGCCACCACCGACCCGCCCGGCACCGTCACGCTGACATCGCGCACGACGGGCAGCCCTTCCCGGTACTCGAACTCCACGCCGTCGAGCTCCACCTCGCGTACCTCGCGCGGGGCGTCGATGGCGTCGGGCCGATCGGGCTTGTCGTCCTCCAGCGCCAGCAGCTCGAACACGCGCTCCATCGCCGCGAGTGACCGCTGCAGCTCGGAGAACGAGTTTACGATCTGCCAGACGGGATTCAGCAGCAGGAACGTGTACCACTGAAAGGCCATGATGTCGCCGATGGAGGCATGCCCCCGCAGCTGCAGCATGCCGCCGTACCAGACGATCACCACGTTGACCATGCCGAGCAGCAGCCCCCACGACGTCCAGATGACCGTCTCACGCCGCTGGGCGAAGAGCTCCTTGCGCAGGATCGTGTGCCGCCCGCGCAGGTAATCGAGCAGCTCCTGCCCCTCGCGGCGAAACGCACGCACGACGCGAATGCCGCCAAACGTCTCCCCCACCCGCCCGTCCACGACCTCGGCGTCCTTGCGCAGCGACCGGTAGATGGGGCGGATGCGCCGGGCCGAGACGAAGCTGATGAGCACGATGCCCGGCAGGATCGCCAGCGCCGTCAGCGCCAGCCGCCAGTTGATGGCCATCAGGATGCTGACCGCGATGATGAGCCGGATCACGCTCACCGCGGGCGACACGAGCGCGAGCTGCAGCAGGCCGGTGGTGGTGTCCACGTCGCCCGACATGCGCGACAGGATGCCGCCCGTCTTCATCTCCCACAGGCGCGGCAGCGGCAGGTGCAGCAGCTTGTCGAAGAGCTTGCGCCGCAGGGTCAGCATGACCGCCGTGTTGAGCAGCCGCTGGCGATACCCCTTGAAGGCGTCGAGCAGGTTGGACGCGATGATGAGCAGCAGGAACAGCGCCCCCGCCGTGTTCAGGCGCAACAGGCGCTCGGCGCTGTCGAGTCCGGTGGCGAGCAGCACGCGGTCCACGATGTAGCGCATGAACAGCGGCTCGACCATCTGCAGGCCGGCGATGGCCAGGGCCAGCAGGAACAGCAGCCCCACGCCCCACGCGTGCGGCTTCAGCCAGCGGACATACTCGCGCAGGTACTGCCGACGCTTCGTCGGCTTCGCCACGGCGTCCGGCTTTGCGTCAGCGCCTGGCTTGGCGTCATCGAGCGTGTCGTCAATGCGATTGGACCTGTAGTCCGCGAGGAACTGCAGGAACCTGGCACGCGAGGATCGGGCGCGCGGCGCGCGCGGTGGCGGCTCTGTCATTGGGGGGCGTTGCGTGGTTTAGCGCAGAATGTCGGCGACCTGGGCGCCAACGCGGTCACGGAGCGTCGCGGAGTACTCGCCGCTCAACCGTCGTTTCACGCTGTCGGGTTCGAGTCTCACGCCCGCCGCGCTGAGCCTGGCGCTCAATTCCCGGAGCTGCGTCGAGTCCCGAAGGACGAAGACACGCATATGCGTCCACGCGCTCGTCGTGTCGCGCGTCATATAGGTCGTCACCGAGATGAACGCCCCGTTGCGCTGCGCCTCCGCGTCGATCGGTTCCGCGTGGTCGCGCACGTACCGCGTGTATTCGTCGAACTTGCCGGGCTTCGCACGCCAGTAGTAGACCTGGGCTATCGTCCCCGCCTCGACGGGCGCGGATGATGGAACCGTCGAGGCACGATGAAAGGCAGAACACGCCCCAAGGCTGGCGGAGACAACGAGGAGGATCGGCGCAAACGAGCGCATGGCGGCTCCGGGCGACCGTGAGGACAGAGGGTTCAGTCCCTTATCTTGCATCGCCGCGTACGCCCCGTCCAACCTTCCGTTGCCCAGCGTCGCCTCCCCAGCCGGCCCTCTGGCGGTCTCCGCACAAATGCACGATAGTCACGAATCCGGACTTGCCCAGGTTCCCATGACACGTCAAAAGCACACCGTCTCGCTCATGGCGCGATGGGGGATCATCGGGGTCCTGCTGGGCGCGCTGTTTCCTCTGTCCGGCGTGTTGCTGACCCTGGCGGTCGGCCACCGGTCCGTCACGCTGGCCACCCTGCTCTCGGCCCATGAGCAGGCGCCCGTCCTGCTCATTGTCTACACGGCTCCGTTCGTCCTTGGGTTCCTCTCGGCCGTGCTCGGCCACCGGGAACAGCGGTTGCGCGCCCTCACCGCGCATCTGGAGGACATGGTCGAGGAGCGTACGGCGCAACTCAGGCTGCAGGGCATCATCGTCGAGGCCGCGTCCAACGCCATTCTCGTCACCGATCACCTCGAGAGGATCGAGTGGGTCAATGCCGCGTATTCACGCGTCACTGGCTACCCGCGCGAGGAGCTGCTCGGACGTTCCTTTCTCGAGATCCGCTCCCACGAGCATGACGACCGCTTTCAGGAAGACATCCGCAACGCGGTGATGTCCGGCAATGCCTGGCACGGTGAAATCGTGGACCGCCGCAAGGACGGCAGCCGCTATACCAGCGAGCGGAGCATTACGCCGGTGCTTGGCGCGGATAACCGCCTCAGCCATGTGGTCACCGTCTTCCAGGACATCACCGAGCGCAAGCAGGCGCAGCTGGAAACCGAGCGACAGCGACGCTACTTCGAGACCCTGTTCCAGGCCAGCCCGGTCGCTATCGCCCTCGTGTCCGCCGACTTCTCCATCCAGACCTGCAATCCGGCGTTCGAGCGGCTGTTCCGATACCGGCAGGAAGAGATCGTGGGAAGGAACATCGACGCGCTGATCGTGCCCGCCGCTGACCGGGAGCGCGCACTGCACTACACCGAGGATGCGGTCGGCGGGGCGCTTGTACACGCGCTCTCACAACGGCTTCGGAGCGACGGCACGCTCGTGGATGTGGAGATCTTCTCGGCGCCGGTCACGGTCAATGGACAGCAGGTCGGAGCGCTCGCGCTCTATCACGACATCTCTGAGCTGGTCCAGGCCAGGCACGCCGCTGAGGCTGCCGCGCAGGCCAAGGCCGAGTTCCTCGCGAACATGAGTCATGAACTGCGCACGCCGCTGAACGGCGTGATTGGCATGACAGCGCTGCTGCTCGACACGCCGCTCTCCGACGAACAGCACACGTTCGTGCAGACCCTGAGATCCAGCGGCGATACGCTGCTCACCGTGATCAACGACATCCTCGACTTCTCGAAGATCGAGGCCGGCAAGCTGACGTTGGAGCAGGGCGCCTTCAGCATCCATGAGTGTATCGAGACGGCGCTGGATCTTCTGGCGACGAAGGCGGCGGAGAAGGGGCTGGAGCTGGCCTATCTCGTGCACACCGAGATTCCCAGTCGGGTCATTGGCGACGTTACCCGAGTGCGCCAGGTGCTGATCAACTTGCTCGGGAATGCCGTCAAGTTCACCGAGACGGGAGAGGTTGTGGTCACCGTCTCCGGCGAACCGACAGAGGATGACGCGTACGAACTGCATTTCGCGATTCGCGACACGGGTATCGGCATTCCGCAGGACCGGCTCGGCATCCTGTTCCAGGCTTTCTCGCAGGTGGACGCGTCCACCACCCGCCGATATGGCGGCACGGGGCTCGGTCTCTCCATCAGCAAGAGTCTCGTGCAGCTGATGGGCGGCCGAATCTGGGTCGAGAGCACCGCGGGCAAGGGCTCCGTGTTCCACTTCACCATCCGAGCCGTGGCCGCGTCCGACGCTTCCGGAGAAGAGCCGGTGGTCAAGGCGCTGCCCGAACTGCACGGACGGAGCCTGCTGATCGTGGACGACAACGCCACGAACCGGCTCATCATCTCGCGGCAGGTGGCAGGTTGGGGCATGGAGCCGCGACCATTCGCCACGCCACGGGAGGCGCTGGACTCCCTGGTCAAGGGTGTGCCATACGATGCCGCCATCCTCGACATGCAGATGCCGCTCATGGATGGACTGACGCTCGCACGCGAGATCAGGAAACTGTCGAACGGCGCCTCCCTGCCACTGATCATGCTGTCGTCGTTGGGCCGCCGCCCGGATGAACGCAATGAAGTCGGGTTCGTGGCTCAGCTCAGCAAGCCCGTCAAGGCATCTCACATGCTGGACGCGCTGAACCTGGCGCTCTGCGACCGTCCGCACCCGGTGCGCGCGAGACCGAGCAAGCCGGCATTTGATGTGTCCATGGGACAGCAGCATCCACTGCGCATCCTGCTCGCTGAGGACAATGCCGTGAACACGAGAGTGGCCGTCGCGTTCATGCAGCGCGCGGGCTATGAGCCAGACTGTGTCGGCAATGGGATTGAAGTGCTCGAGGCGCTCAGGAGGAAGGTGTATGATGTGGTCCTGCTGGACATGGAGATGCCGGAGATGGGCGGCGAAGAAGCGTCCCGGCACATCGCGCAGGAGTGGCCGGAGGAGACGCGGCCGCGAATCGTGGCAATGACGGCCCATTCCCTCGAGGGTGACCGGGCCAGGTTCCTCGCGTCCGGCATGGATGACTATGTGAGCAAGCCCATTCGGCCGGAAGAGCTCATGCGGGCCCTGGCCGAGAGCCGTCCGCTGGCACGATAGCTACCTGGCAGGCGTGGCACTTGTCGCGCTCGCGCGGCAGGCAACGCGCGGGCTGCCAGCGGGTGACTACAGTTAAGCGAGGCCCCTACGCATGTCGCACTCCTCTCGCCGACCATGACTTCCAGCACCGCGCGCCACTGCGTCTTGCTCGCTGCCCTGACGCCGCCCTTCGCAGCAACGGGGGGGCATGCCCAAGGCGTGCCGACGATTCCCACCGACGCCCAGCTTGTCACACGCGTCGATGAGTACATGATGCGACTCGAGAACCTCGGCTACACGGGCAGCGTGCTCGTGATTCGGGCCGGCCGGCCGGTGCTGAAGCGCAGCTATGGACTCGCCAATCGCGCCGCAGGCATCGTCGCCGACACGGCGACCGTCTACAACCTCGGCTCCATCACCAAGCAGTTCACGGCAGCGGCCATTTTGCGGCTCGAGGAGCAGGGCAAGCTCCGCACCACCGACTCGATTGCGCGGTTCTTCCCCGACGCGCCGGCCGACAAGCGCGGCATCACCCTGCACCAGCTGCTCACGCATACCGCCGGCTTCGACTCCGACTATTCGCCCACCGACTACGAAGCCACGACGCGCGACGAATACGTGCGGCGCATGTTTGCCGCACCCCTGCGCAGCGCTCCCGGCACGGCCCACTTCTACTCGAACGCGGGCTATTCCCTGCTCGCCGCGATCGTCGAACTTGCCACCGGTGCCGGATACGAACGGGCCCTGCACGATCTCGTGCTGCAGCCCGCGGGCATGAACGAGTCCGGTTACAAGGGGCCGGGATGGGCGTCGAGTCGCATTGCGCACGGCTATCAGAACGGCCGCGACTGGGGAACGATCGTGGATCGCATCGCCCCGGCCGACGCCCCGTACTGGGCCCTGCGCGGCAATGGCGGCTTGCACACCACCCTCGGCGACATGGCGCGATGGGATGCGTCGCTCAATGACGCCCGCGTGCTTAGTGATTCAAGCCGCCGCAAGTTCATGACCGGTTACGTGAACGAGGGTCCCGACGGCCAATCACAGTACGCCTACGGCTGGGCCGTGATGAAGACGTCGCGCGGCACGCGGCTTGTCACGCACAACGGCGGCAATGGCGTGTACGTGGCCGAGTTCCTGCGGTTCGTGGATGACAGCGTCACGATTTTCGTGACCTCGACTGTGTCCGAACTCACCGCAACCCAGGCGGTGCGCGTGATTGCGCGCATCGTGTTCGGCCAGCCGTACGACCTGCCGCCGCAGCGCGTGTCGGTCTCGCCGGCCGCGCTTGATTCCGTCGCCGGCACCTACCGGCTCGGCGACGGCAGTCGACTGGTGCTGCGTGCTGACAACGGACGGTTGATGGCTGAGGCCGTCGGCCAGCAGGCGTACTCGCTGCTCACGACGGGAGACTCGACCTCTCCGCCGGGTGCCGCTGAGGCCAATGAACGCGCCCGCGCCATCGTGGAGGCGCTTGTGACTGGGAACGTCGGGCCTCTCATTGCCGCTCGGGGAGAGGGCGGTCCCGACTCTGCGGAGGTCGCGCGCCAGGAAGCACAGTTGATGGACGCCCGCCGGCAGCGGCTTGGCGCATACAAGTCGCTCGACGTCATCGGCACGCTGCGGGCGCCCGATGGCGGCCTGCGAACCACGGTGCGTCTCACTTTCGAACGCGGCGCTGCCACGAATATCTACACCTTCAATCGCAGCCGGCGCATAGAGGATCTCGGCGCGCGGCCGTATTCGACCGTGGAGCTCATTCCGTCAGGCGCACGCGAGTTCCGGTCGTTCGATCCGCGAGGGGGAGGCAGCATGCGGTTGGTCTTCGAGGGCACGGCGGCGTTCGCCATCACGCCAGCCGGGCGCGTCGCCCTGGCGCGGCCATGAGGATCGTCCGCGGCAAGTGGGCCGGGCGCGATCTCACCTCGCCCAATGATTTCCGCGTGCACCCCACCGCGGAGCGCGTGCGCTCCGCGGTGCTCGACCTGCTCGCGCCGGATCTCAAGAACGCCAGCGTGCTCGACCTCTTTGCCGGCACCGGCGCGCTGGGACTCGAGGCCCTGTCGCGCGGCGCCAGGCGCGCCGACTTCGTGGAGACGCGCCCCGCGAGCCTGCACGCGCTCAAGGCGAATGTGGCCGCGCTGCGCGTGCGCGACTGCACGCGGGTGTTCAAGAAGGACGCGCTGCCGTTTGCCGCCGCGCTCACCACCGCGGGCGCGTATGACATCTGCTTCTGCGACCCGCCGTACGAATCGCGCATGCTCGATCGCGTCATCGAGGGGTGGCAGGTCACGCACTTCGCCCGGGTCTTCGTGGCGGAGCATGCGCCCGGCCACGAACTGCCGCGCGGCGGAAAGCGGTTCGAGTATGGCGAAACGGTGGTGACGATCTATCGAGCGCCGAAGCCGCCGAAGGCCGCGCTGGCGGAAGCGCCGCCGGTCCAGCCGGTAACCGAACCGCCCTCAGTCGGCTGAACGTCGCCGCCGCACGGCGGCGTTCAGCGCACCGTCACGGCAGCAAGGAACGGCCGCACCGCCGCCAAGGTCGCCGCCGGGTCCTCCTCGTGCGGCACATGCCCGAGGTCCGGGAACGTCACCACGCGGCTCCCCACGATGTCGCGCCCGAACCGCGTTGCGTTCTCCGGCGGGATGAGGCGGTCGCGCCCTCCCCACAGCACGAGCGTCGGCACGGTGATGGCGCGAATCGCCGTCGTGTCCGTGTCGCCGCCCGATTGACGGAACCGCGCCACGAGCGCGGCGCGATTCCCTTCGCGTCGCGTGATGTCGTAGTAGCGCTGCACGAGCTCCGGGGTGACGCGCGACGGATCGCCCACGACGTTGCGCACGCTTTCCTCCACGACGGTTCGCGGCAGGATGCGCTGGATGAGGACGTTCAGCACGGGAAGGCGCGCCAGCCGGAAGCCGATCGGCACCGACGTGGAAACGAACGGATACCCGACGGCATCCACGAGAACCAAGCCGGCCACACGCCCCGGATGCGACACGGCGACGTGCCAGGCGACGCCGCCGCCAAGAGAGTTGCCGCCGATCACCGCGCGCCGCACGCCCAGCGCGTCCATCACGCCGATGACCGAACGCACGTAGGCATCCATGCGATAGTCACCGTCTGCCGCCGGTCCGGTCAATCCGAAACCGGGGAGATCGAAGCGGATCACGCGCCGCGTCGTGCGCAGCGAGTCGGTCCAACCCTGCCAGGTGTGCAGACTCGATGAGGTGCCGTGCACCAGCAGGATGGGCAGAGAGTCGTCGCGCGGCCCTTCGTCGCGCAGGTGCAGCGGCTGTCCGTTGACCGTGACGAACTGCGACGGCGGCGGCGCCCACTGTGCCATCAGCGCCGACACCGGAAGGTCGGGGGCCCAGACGCTGGCGGTATAGCCGCCGACCAGCAGCAGCACGGCCCCAACGATACCAAGCCATGTCGAGCGCCGCCGCAGGAACGAGCGATGCATGTGGGCCCTCATTGGAAACGTCTCATGTCCCGAAGTGCCAGAAACTACACTGCGGGCATCGGTCGTGCCGGACCATGGCCGGCATACACGGTGCGCGCACCCAGTGCATGCAGACGCGTCCAGCTCTGCATCACCTGCTCCAACGTCTCTTCGGTGGCGAGCATCGGCCACGTCAGGTCGCCCGTGAAGGCCTCGCCGCCGTCGAGCAGCACCGTGATGCTGTCGTCGGAGTGTCCGGGCGTATGCACGAACTGCCCCGCAATTCCAAGCGTGCCGAGCAGCGCACGACTGTCTGCGCACGCCACCACCAGGTTGCCGTCGGGCCGGATCGCCGTGTAGTGATCGGTCGGCTTCATGTGCTGCGCCATGAGCGGAATCGCCGGCACCTGCACATCGGCCACGATCAGGCGCATCCCCGCATCCTTCAGGTCCTGCGCCGCTCCGGCGTGGTCCATGTGGTAGTGCGTCGCCACGCCGTGCGTGACTTCCCGGAGCGGGATGTCATGGCGCGTCAGGCTGGCCGTGAGTGCGCTCACCATGCCCGGCCAGCCAAGGTCGATGAGCAGGCGCTGCCGCCCCGCGCTCACCACCCAGAAGTTGGTGGAGCGGTAGCCGACGTTCACGATGGATGGTGCATCCGCCATGCGCGGATGCTAGCGGGCCTCCAGTTCCGCGTCGAGCCCGGCCGGCGACCTACTCGTAGGCCAGCGCTTCGGCGACCGTCACCCGGGTCGCGCGAATGGCTGGCCAGGCACTCGCCACGGCCGACACCACAACGCTCAGCCCGAGCCAGCGCAGTACACCCGTGCCCTCGGGTGCAAAGCGCACCGGCACTTCCAGCATCACTCGGCCAAACGCCTTGCCGAGGACGAAGCTCATCGGCACCGAAAGCGGCAGGGCCACGAGCCAACCGAGCAGGGCAATCACGACGCCTTCGACCTGCACCATCACGAGGATGGCGCCGTGCCCGGCGCCGATGGCGCGCAGCACGCCGATCTCGCGCGTGCGCTCGAGTACCGCCAGCCCCATGGTCGACGCGAGGCCCATGCCGCCAACCGCGATCATCACCCACCCCATCACGGCCAGGAAATCCACGACCATCAGCAGGTGATCTTCCATGACGCGGCGGTTCTCCTCAAGCAGCGAACTGCTCGCCACCGGCATGCCCGCCGCCTCGAGCGCAGCGCGCACGCGCTGGATGACATCCACCTGTGCCGCGACGCCGACCGCTGGCGCCGCCACTACCGCGGCGGATGCTCGCGCCGTGCCGGTGACCGCCGCCAGTGTTTCGCGGGTCGTGTACGCCGACGGCTGTGGACCGGCGTCAACAACGCCCACCACGAGCCACGGCCTGGCGTCGCCGTTGATGTCCATCGGCACCCGCGCGCCGACGCGCAGGGTCGGCTCGCGCTTCACAAGCCCCTGTCCCACGACGATCGCCGCGCTGTCCCCGGGCGTTGGCCACCGCCCTTCCACCATGCGCGCCGCGTACCGTTGGGTGTTTGCCGGCGGTGCGGTGATGACGAAGGCGTTCCCAAGCATTCCGTCGACGCCAACAAGCGTGGCGCGCGCGCCACCCCATGCTTCGGCGCCATCCACGCCGCTCACGCCGCGGATCGCCGCCTCGATGCTGTCGCTCGCGTGCGGCGCGGCGAGCCGCACCGAAAACGAGTACCGTTGCGAGCTGAACAGCCGGTCCACCGCGCCAATCACCGACGCGCGGAGGTTGGCCGCGCCGAGGTACACTGCGCCCCCGGTGGCAAGCGCGAGCAGGGTGAGCGCCATGCGCTGCCGCTTGCGGAAGGCGTTGCGCACCGAGACAAGCACGGGACGCGAGAATCCGCCGAGGCGCGCCACCCACTCGTTCGTGGAGTCCGCCGCGTCCCGATCAAGCCCGAAGTCGCGGACCGCGGTGGACACTGATTGACGGCATCCGTGCCGCACCGGAAACCACGCCGCCAGCACCGGGAGCAACACGCCGACCATCACCTGCAGCGCCACGACCCACCACGGAATGGCGTAGGCGGAGACGTCGAAGTTCAGCAGTTCACCCTTCAGCGCGCCGTACCGCCGGCCAATGACGACCGATGCCGGCAGGGCGATGATTGACGCGAGCAGGCCGAGCGCGGCGGCGAACGCCAGGTACATGCGCGCCAGCTGGGCCGGCTGCGCGCCGAGCGTCTTCATGACGCCGATCTCGCGCACCTGCCCGCCCAGCATGGCGGCCATGAGGTTCACCACGAGGAAGCCGCACACCACCAGCGCGAGCAAGCCGAACGCTCCCTGCGTGTAGAGCAGCGATTCCATCTGCGCGGCGTGAATGTGCTCGCCCGGCACGGGAACGTCCACGCTCGACACCTGATGCCCCATCCGTTCCAGCAGGCCCTTCACTGCCCACGCCACGCGCCGCACATCGTCCTGCGTGGGCGCCGGGTCACTCACGACGAGCTGCAGCTCGTTCATGCTCGACGGGACGCCGAGTTGCGCGAGCGTCGCCGGTGTGGTGAAGGCATACACCACGTGCTCCATCCAGCCCGGCGCGAGCGTCACGTCGCGCACGATGCCGGTGACGCCCACCGTGGCAGCCGGGCGATCGCCGACCACCAGCTGCACGGACTGTCCGACTTGCGCCCCCGAGAACCCCACCGACGACTGCTCGACAATGATCGTTCCATCAGCGGGCGGCCACGCGCCGGTGAGCGGACCGAGCGCGCCGATGCGCGCCTGCGCATAGTCAGTCGTCGCGAACAGCATGGCCGGACGCCAGAACCCCTGCACCTGCATCGAGGCCATCGCTGTGCGGCGGGCATGCGCGTCACGCACACCGGGCACCGCGCGCACCGCAGCGAGCAGCACCGCGTCTATGCTGTCGGTGCGCAACGTGGCGGCCGCGGGGTCGGCGGCGAGGTAGCCTTCCTGTGTCGCGCGCTCGACCAGCGCCCACGCGTTGAGGATCGACCCCGCACTGATGAGACCAAGCGTGATGGCAAGGACGACCAGCAGGGTGCGCGCGCGATGCAGCCACGCGTCGCGCCACACCTTCCGCCACCGCGGCTCAAGCATCGGACGACATTCCCGCGGCACTCGAAAGCCGTCCATCAACCAGCGTCACCGTGCGACTCGCATGGCGCATGGCCGCCTGTTCGTGCGTGACCATCACCACCGTCAGTCCGTCGCCGACCAGCGATGCCAGCAGGTCGAGCAGCGCATCCGACGTGCGCGAGTCGAGGTTGCCGGTGGGCTCATCGGCCAGCAGCAGCGGCGGTGCGTTGGCGAGGGCGCGCGCCACCGCCACCCGCTGTTGTTGGCCGCCCGAGAGCTTGGTTGGCAGCTTGTCGGCCTGGTCGGCGACGCCAAGCCGGTCGAGCAGTGCCATCGCGCGCGCGCGCCGTTCGCGGGGCGCCCAGACGCCGCAAAAGTCCATCGGCAGCATGACGTTTTCGCTGGCCGTGAGCGTCGGCAGAAGCTGGAAGAACTGGAAGACGATGCCCAGCGCGCGCCCGCGCCACGCCGACAGTGCCCGTTCAGAGAGCGTGTGCACGGCCACGCCGTCAACATGGACCTCGCCGGACGTCGGGCGGTCGATGCCGGCGAGCAGCCCGAGCAGCGTTGACTTGCCGCTCCCCGACTGGCCGACGACGCCCACGAACTCGCCGCGCGCAATGTCGAGCGAGACGCCGGCCAGCGCGTGGAACGGGCCGGCCGCTGTTTCGTACCGGCGACCGGCGTCTCGCAGTGAGATGATCGGCAAATCGGGGGAGGAAACGCTCGTCATGGCACGGCCCGGTGGAGAGGTACACGCACCATACGTCGCCAGCACGGCGCCGCGCCACGAATTTGGGTGCCGCTCAGCGGGCTCCCGTCACCGTTCGGCGAATCGGCGCCGTTCGGCGCACTCACGGCCCCGTTGGGCGAAGCTGACATTGGCGTCGCGTGGAACGGGCGTAGCATGCACGGGTGTGATGGTCGTCCTCAACCACAGGGTACCCGCATGCTCCGCCGCCTCCCCCTCGCACTCGTTGCGTCGCTCGTCCTCTCCGCACCCGGCGTTGCCCAGCACGCGGGCGGCAGCGCGGCGCGTCCTTCGCCCACCGCACCCAAGGAAGCGGCGCAGTTCGCCTTCCTCATCGGGCAGTGGGACGTCACGGTCACGCCGAAGGTCGCGGGCCTGGCCGCCAAGATCCACGGCGCACCCAAGCTGCTCGGCACCTGGAAGGCCTGGCGCATTGCGGACGGGTTCGGCGTCGAAGACGAACTGCGCATCGTCGACGGATCGGGCAACCCGAATGCCCTCTCGCACGCACTGCGCCTCTACAGCGTCAGCGATGCCAAGTGGGTGATCACCGGCGTCGACGCGTACCGCGGGAAGCTGTCGTCGTCGACTGGCGCGTTCGCCAACAACCAGATGGTCGTCAACGGCCAGGGCACCGACGGCGAGGGCAAGGCCTACCTGACGCGCACGCGCTTCTACGACATCACGCCCACCGCATTCAAGTTCCAGCAGGACCGTTCGACGGACAACGGCCGGACGTGGGACGAGGGCGTCCTGAAGATCGCCGCCAAGCGCACGGCGGCGGCGGCCGCGCGGTGAACGGCCGCCCACTTACCCGCCCGCGCTGACGGTCGCGAGATTCCAGCATGTCGCGCCCCTGGGTCTGGCTGCAGTTGGTCATCGGATGGCTGCCAGTCGGAGCGCTGTTTGCGCTCCTCATCCTGACCGCCCACCCGCACTCGAGCGTCGGCGATGCGGTGGCCATCGCCCTGCGGATGATGCTGGCCGGCGCGGCGCTGGGCTTTCCGGTGCACCGTCTCGCCCGGCGCCTGCCGTGGCCGCACCCGATGCGTGTCTCCTTCATCGCCTGGCATGTGGGCGGCGCGGCGCTGTACGCGGTGGCGTTCGTCGCGGCCAACAGCCTGATCGAGAGTGTCACGCGCCTGCAGGCGGTCATCGTCGTGGGCACTGGCCTCGGTCCCTTCATGATCCTCGGCGTCTGGCTGTACGTGATGATCGCCGGGGTCGCGTATGCAACGGACGCGACGGCGCGTGCGGCGCAAGCCGAGGCGCTCGCGGCCCGCGCGCAGCTGGCCGCGCTGCGTTCGCAGCTCAACCCGCACTTCCTGTTCAACGCGCTGCATACCGTGGTGCAGCTCATTCCGCGCGATCCCGCACGTGCGTCTGATGCCGCCGAACAGGTGGCCGCACTGTTGCGTACGACGCTCGAAGCGGATCGCGACGTCGTGTCGCTCGACGAGGAACTGGCCTTCGTGCGCCGCTACCTCGCCGTGGAACGCATCCGATTCGGCGACCGCCTGATCGTCACGGAAGCGGTCGACGCGGACGCGCGTGACGCGCTCGTGCCGGCCTTTGCGCTGCAGACGCTCGTGGAAAACGCGGTGCGCCATGGCGCCGCGCCGCGCGTGGAGGCAACGACGATCACGATCGCCGCGACGCGCACCGCGCACGACGTGATACTGTCGGTCGGCGACACGGGCGATGGCGCCGGCGCCGACGCATTGGCGCGCGGCGGGACCGGCTTGCGTCGGCTCCGCGAACGGCTTGGCGTGCTCTATGGCACCCGGGCTCGGCTCGACGTCAGTCCCGCCGGGCAGCCAGGCTTCCGGGCGACCATCACGCTGCCGCTGGCCCATGACGAGTAGCGATGGCGCGGCGCGCGTCACAGCGCTCATTGCCGACGACGAGCCCGTGGCCCGTGCGGGGCTCCGCGCACTGCTCGCTGACGTCGCGTGGATCGACTGCGTCGGCGAAGCGGCAAACGGCCCCGCGGCGCTGGATGCGATTGACCGGCTGAAGCCCGAGCTGCTCTTCCTCGACATCGAGATGCCAGGATTTTCCGGTCTGGACGTGCTGCGCCGCGCCACGCATCAACCGTACGTCGTCTTCACCACGGCGTATGCACAGCATGCGGTGGAAGCGTTCGAGTTGGGGGCGCTGGACTACCTGCTGAAGCCCTTCGGCGCCCAACGACTCGCCACCGCGCTCGCGCGTGTGCGTTCGGCCCTCGGCGAACCGTCGGCACCCGTGTGCGACCGGCTCAGCGAGGCGATGAGCCAGGGGCCGATGAGCCGGCTGTTCGTGCGCTCCGGCATTTCCATTATCCCCGTGGCGGTCGAGACCGTCAGCCGGTTCGAGGCATACGGCGACTACGTCACTGCCCACGTTGGCCGGCAGCGACACGTGCTGCACCTCTCGCTGAACCGGCTTGAGGAACGGCTTGACCCCAAGCGCTTCGTCCGCATCCATCGGACCCATATCGTGAACCTCGCGCATGTGACGTCGTTCAAGCGGGCGGGCAAGGGACGCCTGACGGCGGAACTGGATGACGGTTCGCGACTGGCCGTGAGCCGCGCGCGGGCTGCATCAATTCGCGACCTGGGTGCATGATGATATGACACAAAGAGTTGCGTACGTACCACAATAGTGCTACTCTGTAGCACATGGAAGACTCTCACCTGACTTTGCGCCTTTCCGCGGATGTCGCGCTGTCGCTCCGGCGACTCGCAGAATCGCGGGGAGTGCCCAAGTCCAGGCTCGTCCGAGAAGCTGTCGCGCAGTACCTGAGCGGCGGCACACTGCGCGCCGAGGCGTCGCCGCTGCTCGCGCGCGACTTCAAGGCGATGTGGGAGGCGCTCCCCCACCTCTCCGTTGACGAGGCAACGCGACTCCACACCGACCTGCAACTGGCGCGTACGGCCCTCGCGCCGCCGGACGATCCATGGGCGTGATGCTCGACACGTCGGTGCTCGTCGCCGCCGAGCGGCGCGCCTTCGCGCTCGACGCGTTGCTTGAGAGTGTCGGCGGCGAGTCCGTGGGGATTGCCGCGCTCACCGCCTCGGAGCTGCTTCACGGCTGTCATCGCGCGGCGGACCCGGGCATGAGGGCGCGACGGTTCGCCTTCGTGGAGTCGCTGCTGGCGCTGGTGCCCATCTATGAGTTCGGCTTGGTTGAAGCCCGTCGGCACGCTGACCTGTGGGCGGCGCTGGCGCGCGAGGGTGTCTTGATCGGAGCGCACGACATGATCATCGGTGCGACGGCGCTTGCACGAGGGCACCGCCTTGCATCGCTCAATGAACGGGACTTCGGCCGCATGCCGGGCCTCGGGCTCCTGGCGGTACAGCCCTTCGTCATCCGGTAGACGAGCCGCCATATCTCAATTCATCTCGTGGGTGTGTATTTTTCGGGACGCGTCGCTCCCTGATTCCTCTTCGCTCAGAACCCGTGGCCACCATCCTGCAGAATCTCCCCGTCGGAGAGAAGGTCGGCATCGCCTTCTCCGGCGGCCTCGACACCAGCGCCGCCCTCCACTGGATGCGGGCCAAGGGCGCCATTCCGTACGCCTACACGGCGAACCTCGGCCAGCCCGACGAAACCGACTACAACGAGATTCCGGCCAAGGCCATGGAGTACGGCGCCGAGAAGGCGCGCCTGGTGGAGTGCCGCCCGCAGCTCGTCGCCGAGGGCATCTCGGCGCTGCAGTGCGGCGCCTTCCATGTGACGACCGCCGGCACGGTGTACTTCAACACCACGCCCATCGGCCGCGCCGTGACCGGCACGATGCTCGTGGCCGCGATGCGCCAGGACAACGTGAACGTCTGGGGCGACGGCAGCACGTTCAAGGGAAACGACATCGAGCGGTTCTATCGCTACGGCCTGCTCACCAACCCCGACCTCAAGGTCTACAAGCCGTGGCTCGACCAGCAGTTCATTGACGAGCTGGGCGGCCGGTCGGAGATGTCGGCGTACATGACGAAGCACGGCTTCGCGTACAAGATGAGCGCTGAGAAGGCGTACTCCACCGACAGCAACATCCTCGGCGCCACGCACGAGGCCAAGGATCTCGAGTTTCTCAACAAGGGCATCAGCATCGTCCAGCCCATCATGGGCGTCGCGTTCTGGCGCGAGGACGTACAGGTCAAGCGCGAGACGGTGGCGGTCCGGTTTGAGGACGGTCACCCGGTGGCACTCAACGGCAGGACCTTTGACACGCCGCTCGACCTGTTCATGGAAGCCAACGCGATCGGCGGCCGGCACGGGCTTGGGATGTCGGACCAGATCGAGAACCGCATCATCGAGGCCAAGAGCCGCGGCATCTACGAGGCCCCGGGGCTCGCGCTGCTGTATATCGCCTACGAGCGGCTCGTGACCGGCATCCATAACGAGGACACCATCGAGCAGTACCGCAACAACGGCCGCCGGCTTGGCCGGTTGCTGTATCAGGGGCGCTGGCTCGACCCGCAGGCGATGATGCTGCGCGAGAGCGCACAGCGGTGGGTGGCGAGCGCCATCACCGGCGAGGTGACGCTCGAGCTGCGCCGCGGCAACGACTACACGATCCTCGACACGACGAGCCCGAACCTCACGTACAAGCCCGAGCGGCTGACGATGGAAAAGGGCGAGGCGTTCTTCACGCCGCAGGACCGCATCGGCCAGCTCACGATGCGCAATCTTGATATCGTCGACACGCGGGAGAAGCTGCTGCTGTATACGCAGACCGGCCTGCTGAAGGCGACCGAGAACAACGTGCCGCAGCTGCCGGGCGGCAGCGACGCGACGAGCTGACCGAAACGCGGGCTATGTGCGATGCGCGCCCCGGCGAGATGCCGGGGCGCGCGTCGTTTATGCTGTGCGGCTAGACGACCGCGCCGAAGAGCTTGCCGACGAGCGAGGTCACGGCCATCGCGACGGATCCCCAGAACGCCACGCGCACTGCCCCGCGCAGCATCGGCGCTCCGCCAAGCCGCGCCGCGAGCGACCCCAGTCCGACCAGCAGCCCGAGCGTCACGCCCATCACCACGGGCGTGATCTGCGCGAGCGGAACTGCCACGACCAGGATCAGCGGCGGCGCGGCCCCGACGGCGAACGCCGCCGCCGAACTCAACGCCGCCTGGATTGGGCGGGCACGGGTGAGCTCGAGGATGCCGAGTTCATCGCGTGCATGCGCGCCGAGTGCATCCTTGGCCATCAGCTGCTCGGCCACCTGTTTCGCGAGTTCCGGCGTCAGGCCGCGCTGCACGTAGATGCCGGTGAGCTCGGCGTGTTCATGCTCCGGCATCGTCGCCAGTTCATGACGCTCACGCGCGAGGTCCGCGTTCTCCGTATCCGACTGCGAGCTGACCGAGACGTATTCGCCGGCTGCCATGCTGAGCGCCCCGGCAACGAGCCCTGCCGTCGCCGCCAGCAGCACGGGCCCGCGCTCCGTCTGGGCCGCGGCCACGCCGACCACCAGGCTGCTGGTCGAGATCAGGCCATCATTGGCGCCAAGCACGGCGGCGCGCAGCCAGCCGATGTGCTCGGTGCGATGCCGTTCAGGGTGTGTCATACCCCTAGCATAGCTCCATAAGTCATTGCGAAACAAGAATCTACGAATTGACGTATGAAATACTTGACATCGCGTACGAAATACTTTACATTACCTCCGTCGCTCAAATCGGAGGTGCCGATATGCAGGTCATTCTCTGGGTCATCCTCGCCGTCGTCGTCGCACTCGGTTGGTCCTTCATCACCGTGCGCCGCAGCCAGCTGATGCTGAAGCACGTGGCCGTTCCTTCCGGCGAGCCCATGCCGATGACCGCCGTGCAGCGCGTTGCCTGGCAGGCGCTCTTCCCCACGCTGCTCTTCGCCATCGCGGCGGCCGCGACCGTCGGTTACTACGGCGTCGTTGCCGTGTGGGACAACGACAACCTTCGGAAAGTCGTCACCCTGATGCTGCTCGCTGCCCTCGGCGGCTACACCTACCACATCACGCGACTGCGCACCTGGCTGGTGCGTGACGACGGCACGCTCGATGAGCGGGATCGGGCCATCCTTGCCGCCGCACCCGCGGGACAGGCGCCGGCGATGATGGTGGCGATGGCCGCGTGGATGATCTATCTCGCTGAGGAATACCACGAGACGCATCTGGTTCCGTCGGCGTACCTCTACGCGATGTTCTGGACCCTCCTGATGGTCAGCGTCATCGCGTCGCTGGTGGGCATCCTTATCGGCTATCGGCGGGGCTGACCATGCCCAAGGCCACCATCCGGAACAACATCCGCCAGTTGCGCTTTGCGCACGGTGAGATGACGCAGCAGGCGCTCGCCGACGAGGCCGGCTGCACGCGGCAGACCATCATGATGCTCGAGCAGGAGCGGTACGTCCCCTCGCTGGTGCTCGCGATGCGCATCGCGCGCGTGTTCGGCACCAGCGTGGATCAGGTCTTCACGCTGGAGGAGCCGTGATCAGCGAGCGGTGTTAGTGGCGCGCCGGACGCGTGGTAGGCCTGGCCCTGGCCACCGCGATTCCGTCCGTCCTCGTCTCCCAGGTCAAGCCGGACTCCGTTCGCTATGGACTCGTGTTGATCCAGGGTCGCGATACAACCGGTTTTGAGCGCGTCACCGAGTCCGTGACCGTTGATGGGGGCCGCGTGACGCGCGCCGAGGTCCTCGTACCGAATCGTGCGCGGCTCGTCGTGACTGCGCGCGCGGGGTCGGACGCGTGCGTCACGGACACCGAGGTGCGGGTCTATCCGTGGGGGGCGGCACCTGACGCGACGCCGGTGCAGCGCGTGGCCGTGCGCCTTGAGCAGGATTCGGTGCGTGTTCACGTGGTGGCGCGAGGGGTCGAGCAGCGCGCGGCCCGGCCGGTGCCGAAGGTGCGCGCAATCGTCGCGCAGGAGTCCGAGGCCGAGGCCGCCACCATCGTTGCCTGCGGCCTCCACCTCATGCAGCGCGGCACCGGACCATCGGTGGACTCCCTGGCGATTCCCGTGCTCGTCTACCTGAACCTCCGTCTCGAACAGCTGCGCCTGCGCCGGCACGGCGACACGTTGACCATCACCTCCGCGCGGGACACGTCGTTCGCGCTCCTCGACCAGGCCGGCGGCGTGCGCGCGTCGTACGTGAACGGCGGAAGACTCCTCGTGCAGCGGGTGCCCATCGATGCCTTGGACGCCATTGCGATCGCGGCCCCGGACTACACGGCGCCGGTTGGTGCGCCGTACTCCGCCGAGCCGGTTCGCTTTCCGGTCGGCGCATCTTCAGGTCCGGGCGGCGTGGTGCTCGCGGGAACGCTCACCCGGCCGCGCGACGCCGCTGCGCCCGTCCCGGCGGTCGTGCTCATTTCGGGTTCCGGCGCGCAGGACCGTGACAGCTACGCTCCGGTGGCCGATGGCTGGCGTCCGTTTCGTCAGCTGGCCGATACGCTCGGGCGACTCGGCATCGCGGTGCTGCGATTCGATGACCGCGGTGTCGGTGCGTCGAGCGGCGACCAGGGACGCAGCACCGAGCGCACGGGTGCGGACGATGTGATGGCCGCGCTGCGCTACCTGCGGACACTGCCGTCCATCGATTCACGCCGTCTCGCCATCCTTGGGCACAGCGCGGGAGCGCGCGTCGCCATGCTCGTGGCGGCCCAGGAGCGTGACCTGGCGGGCGTCGTCCTGATTGCCGGCGCTGCCGATCCGCGCGCGGCGATTCTTGCGCAGGCACTCTGGCAAGTGGATCACGATCCACGCCTGCGGCTCGCGCGCGACTCCGCGCGTGCACGCATGCCGCGCCAACTTGACTCGCTCGCGCGGACTTCCGAGCGCGAGGTCTATCGCTGGAATGCACCGGCACTCGCCCGCAACATCCGCGCGCCCGTCGCGATCTTCCACGGCGGGACCGACCGGCAGGTGCCGGCTGATCAGGCCGACAGTCTCGCGGCGGTCTTCAAGAGAACGGGCCACCGTGCGGTCTCGGTTCGCGTCTTCCCCGAGCGGAACCATCTCCTGCTGCGCGATCCGGACGGCGACTTCCTGCAGTACGGGCGACTGACGAACGGCCGCGTGGACGGGGAAGTGCTGGGGGCCATTGCGGACTGGCTCGTCGCGCAGTTGCGGCGACCGTAGCAGTGGCCCGGGCTGCCTGCCCTCGCCGCCCCTCCCATTTCATGCCATGATGAAAGCTGCAATCCAGCCTGACCGGTCCGTCCGCGTCACGAGGCCACAATGTCGACAATGCAGCTGGGCGCCGGCGCCTCGCCGGGCCGCGCCGGTGATCTCTGGGGTGGGTTGGCCGCGATGCTCGTCGCGCTCCCCTCCTCCATCGCCTTCGGCGTCCTCATCTACAGCGCCATCGGCCCCGATCAGGCCGGGGCCGGCGCCCTTGCCGGCATCCTTGGCGCGGCAGCGTTGGGCATCGTCGCCCCGATCATCGGCGGCAACGGCGGCTTCATCACCGCGCCGTGCGCCCCCGCCGCCGCCATTCTCTCGGGGCTCGCCGCCGGATTCGCCGCCAAGGGCGACATGACGCCCGACCGCATCATCGCGCTGCTGGGACTCACCGCACTCATCTCGGCGCTCTTCCAGCTCGTCTTTGGCGTCCTGAAGGTCGGGCGACTGATCAAGTTCATTCCGTATCAGGTGGTCAGCGGATACCTCTCCGGCGTCGCGCTCATCATCGCCGTCGGGCAGCTGCCCAAGCTGCTCGGCCTGCCCAAGGGGACCCATCTCCTCGAAGGCCTGACATCACCCGCGATGTGGAAATGGCCCGGCATCATCGTGGGTCTCGTGACCATCACGGCCGTGATGCTCGCCCCGCGCCTCACCACCAAGGTGCCGGCGGCCATCGTCGGGCTCGCCGCCGGCATCGCGTCGTATTTCGTGCTCGCGATGTTCAACAGCGGCCTGCTGGAGCTCGCCGGCAACAAGCTCGTCATCGGCCCCATCACGGCCTCCGGGTCCATCGTCGACTCCGTCGGCGCGCGCGCCTCGTCGCTGCTGCACATCGCCCCCGCCGACATCGGGCTCGTCGTCAGTGCGGCGCTCACGCTGGCGGTGCTGCTCAGCATCGACACGCTCAAGACGGGCGTCGTGCTCGACACGCTCGTGCGCAGCCGCCACAACTCCAACCGCGAGCTGCTCGGCCAGGGCACCGCGAACCTCGCCTCGTTCTTCGTGGGCGGCCTGGCCGGCGCCGGCACGATGGGCGCCACGCTGGTGAATGTCACGAGCGGCGGCCGCTCGACGCGCTCGGGAATCGCCGAAGGCATCTTCGTGGTGCTGGCCTACCTGCTCCTCGGCTCGCTCATCGCCTGGGTGCCCATCGGTGCCCTTGCCGGCATCCTGCTCGTGGTGGCTTTCCGCATGTTCGACCGTTCGGTCTTCAAGCTGGCGCGCAATCCGTCCACGCGCGTGGATTTCGCGGTCATCCTCACGGTCGTC
This sequence comes from uncultured Gemmatimonas sp., assembly GCA_964416005.1. Lineage (GTDB taxonomy): Bacteria > Gemmatimonadota > Gemmatimonadetes > Gemmatimonadales > Gemmatimonadaceae > PNKL01. Next base: position 14,771 of record CAYQCP010000009.1, on the reverse strand, counting down.
GCCGTGGCGCAGTACGAGCTCATCGCGGCGTCGGCCACGGGCATCTTCCTTGCCATCCTGCTCTTCATCCGCGACCAGGTGCGCAGTTCGGTGATCGTCAACAAGCGCGACCTGCGCGCCGTGCATTCCAAGCGGCGGCGCCTGCTCGCCGAGTCGGAGATCCTCGACCAGTACGGCGGCGAGGCCGTGCTCGTGCAGCTCCACGGCAACCTGTTCTTCGGCACCACCGACAAGCTCTTCTCGGAGATCGAAGCCGACCTCGGCCGCTGCCGCTACGTGCTGTTCGACATGCGGCGCGTCACGTCCATGGACTTCACGGCGGCGCACCTCTTCGAGCAAATGAAGGGACGCCTCGCCGACAGCGGCGGCGAGCTGCTGTTCAGTTCCATGCCGTCGGGGCTCGCCCGCAGCGGCGACATCGAGGGGTACCTCGCGCAGTTTGGCCTCGTGCGCGGCGGCGATGGCATCCGCCTCTTCGAGACCCGCGACAGCGCCATCGAGTGGATCGAGGACCGCGTGCTCGAGGCGCACGGCTGGACGGAGGAGGAGGAGGGCGCGGCGCTCGACCTCAACGAGATCGAAGTGCTGAGCGAGTTCGACGCCGAGACGATCACTGAGCTGTCCGGTGCGGTGACCACGCTCAGCGTGCCAGCGGGGGGCACCATCTGCAAGCAGGGTGATGCGGGCGACGAGCTCTTCCTCCTGCGCCGGGGGCGTGTGAGCGCGCTGCTCCCGCTTGAGACCGGCAAGCGTCATCACGTGGCGACGTTCTGCCGCGGCGACTTCTTTGGCGAGATGGCGTTCATCGACCAGGAGCCGCGGTCGGCAAGCGTCGAGGCGGCGACGGCGACTGAACTGTTCGTGCTCTCGCGTGCACGGTTCGATGCGATGGCGGCCAAGTACCCGGCGCTCGCCGGCACGATCTTCGAGCGGCTGGCCGTGGCGATCTCCAAGCGGCTGCGTTCGGCGGACACGGAACTGCGCGTGCTCGAAGAGCGTTAGCGGTAGGCCGCCGCACCACCATGGCCGCGCCCGACGCCACTCGCGTCCGGCGCGGCTTTCGTTGACATTACTCCCCTCATGGATCCCATCACGCACACGCTGGCCGGCGCGACGATGGCTCGCGCCGGGCTCGACCGCCGCACCCCGCTCGCCACGGCTGCGCTGCTGCTCGGCGCGAACGCGCCAGACATCGACATCTTCACGGCGTTCGGCGAGGCCAACGCGACGCTCGCCTGCCGGCGCGGGTGGACTCATGGTCCGCTGGCGATGCTGGCGCTGCCGTTCGTGGTTGCGGGACTGCTGCTCGCGTGGGACCGGTTCGTGCGACGACGCCGATCGCCATCGGCGCCACCGGCCGTCGGGATCGCACTGCTGCAGCTGTCGGCGATTGGCGTCTTTAGTCATCCGGCGCTCGACTGGCTCAACACCTACGGCATTCGCCTGCTGATGCCGTTCAGCGACACCTGGTTCCGCGGCGACAGTGTCTTCATCATCGACCCGTGGCTGTGGCTGGTCCTCACCGTGGGACTTCTTGCCGTGCGCCGCGTGCGCGCTACATCGGCGTCGCCTTGGCGGATTGCCCGCACCTCAGGCTCGCTGGCGCTCGCCTATATCGCCGGCATGGTGGTGCTGAGCGTCGCGGGCAAACGCAGCGGGCGGAAGGCCGCCGACGCCATTGGCATCACCGGCATCACCGAGGTGCTCTACTCACCGCGCCCGGCCACGCCGTTCAAGGCCGACTTGGTGGTGCGCACCGCCGAGGCGTATCACCCGGGGTCGCTCGTGTGGCAGCTCTCAGGCGCGCGCGTGACGTTCACCGGCATCGTGATCCCGCGCGGCGACTGGGACGCGAGTGTCGTGCGGCGCGCGCGCGAGGTACCCGCGGCTCGCAATTACCTGGTCTGGTCGCAGTTCCCGTACGTGCGCCTCGAGGTGAACGGCGCCGACACGACGGTCTTCTTCGGCGATGCGCGCTATCGCGCCGGACCGGCGGGGAACCTCAGCGGAATGTCGGTGACGCTTCCGCGCACCAACTAGCGGCGCTCAACGCGGGTCCGGCAGCCAGGCGCGCAGGTGCGCTTGCTGCTCCGCCGTCGCGTTCGGCCGCACAGCGAGCGTCCACGTCCCTGCGGCCCGTGCTTCGCCGGTTGTGAACTGCAAGCCGAACCAGTCGAGCGCTTCGGAGTAGTCGAGCTCCTCCGTCGAGGCGAGCGTCTGCCGGAAGAACGCCGCGAGACTCGTCTCGGCGACTTCCTCGGCCGCACGCTGGAACTCCGCGGCGGTGAAGCCTCGCTCGCCTGAATGGCGCGTGAACGCCAGCCGCATCACATCGTCGAGGCTGCGACGCCCGTTCGTCACGCGCCGGATGCGCGCGTCGAGTAGGAAGCCGACCACGGGTCCCTTCTCGTAGTAGCTGACGGTCGTCATCGTGTCGCGACCGATCCCCGAGACGCCGCCGCTCCAGACATCGAGCGACGACTGCTCCAGCGTCTGCACCAGCCGGCCCGGCGCGTGCTGAACGCGGGCGATGTGCGAGGAGAGCGTCGCCAGGAAGTCGGCGGTCGTCGAGAGTCCGCTGCGCTGCACGAGCATCTCGCCGTAGTAGCTCGTGAGTCCCTCGCTGATCCAGAGACTCGTGGTGTTGGGTGGACGCTCATAGTCGAACGGCCCCAGCTCCACGGGGCGCAGTCGCTTGACGTTCATGGCGTGGAAGTACTCGTGGCTCACGAACTGCAGCCACCCCAGGTACGCACGCGGCGTGGCGAGGCGCGCCGCGTTGGACGTCAGCAGCGTCGAGTTCAGGTGCTCCAACCCGCCGCCGGCGCGCCGGAACAGGTTGAGGAAGACGTACCGCTCGTACGGCAGCGTCCCCCAGAAGCGCCGCTGTGCCTCGACGATCACCGCGAGGTCGCGTGCCGCCCGTTCATCGTCGAATGCGCCCACGTCGCCAGCGCTCGCCAGTACGTGGCGCGTGCCGCCGACGGTGAACTCGCGCAGGCGCAGGTCGCCCGCGACGATGGGAGAATCTACCAGTTCGTCGTAGTCACGCGCGACGTAGTGGTTGGGCGTGCCCCCTGGCGCGGCGGCGAGCGACGTGATGCTCTGCTTCCACGACCCGGCCAGTTCGAGGCGAACTTCAAGCGGCCGTCTCGCACGCTCCGCGAGCGTGATGAACGTGGGCGCGCCGTTGAGCACGGCGAGCGTATCGTCCACCCAGTTGAGCGTCACCGAGCGTTCCTGGCTCAGCACCTCGTACGCGATGACGATGCTCGGGCGGCCGGCAGTGTAAATGCGCCATCGGTTCGGCGCCGGCCGCGTGACACGCAGCGCCGTGCCGTCTGCGGCGCGTGCCGCGAAGCCTCGCACGCGTGTCTCATAGTGCTCGACGCGGTAGTAGCCCGGCGACCAGATGGCCATCATCAGGTCCACCGAGTCGCGGCCTTCCGTGGGCACGGTGGCGTCCACCTGAAGTACGTGCGTCGCCGGCTGCGGTGCGCGCAAGGTGTACGCGATGGGCTGGAGTTGCTGAGCTGCGCTGACCCGCGCGACGAACGCCAGCGCGACGACTGCCGCGACGCGCACGAAGTGTGATCTCTGCGCGCAGAAGGCGACGTTCGTCATGTCTTTCGCCTCACGAATGGCACTACCGCTGCTGCGGTCACGCCGCGTAGTTGAGAACCGCCACATAGTGGCATGCCGTGCCTGCGACCACGAACAGGTGCCAGACGAAGTGTGCATACCGCACCTTGTGCGACAGGACGTAGAAGATCACGCCCGCCGTATACGCCACGCCGCCGGCGGCGAGCCAGAACAGTCCCCACCCTGGCACGTGCAGCCAGAGCGGTCTCGCGGCAATCACCACGAGCCATCCCATGGCGAGGTAGAGCGCCGTGCTCAGTTTGTGGTACTTGATGCCGCCCGTGGATTTCAAGAGGACGCCGAAGAGAGCGAGCGCCCAGATCAGGCCGAACAGCGTCCACCCCCACGCACCGTGCAGCGCGCCGAGCGTGAAGGGCGTGTACGTGCCCGCGATGAGCAGGTAGATGGCGCCGTGGTCCACGATGCGGGCGAACCGCTTGGCCCGTTCGTCCCGAAGCGCATGGTAGACGGTTGAGGTCAGGTAAAGCGTCGACATGCTCGCGCCGAAGATCGCTGCCCCGACCACCGCGGTGGCCCCATGCTGCAGCGCGCCCAGGATGAGGAACGGAAAGCCGGCCAGCGTCGCCACGAATCCCGTGCCGTGGCTGATGCTATTGGCAATCTCCTCGCCTCGTGACTGCGGACGATTCACGGCGTGCTTGTCAGTGGGCACCTGGACTCCGTTGCAGTATCCCTAAAGATACCACTGCTCCTACAACGGCTGCATCGGTGGGGCCGGCGGCGGCGACTTCTTGCCCAGCCGGTCACCCAGCAGCAACCCCGAGCCCACGCCGAGGATGAAGATCCCCGCCAGCGAGGTGTGCGCGTGGAACTCGAACTCGGCGGCGACGAACATGAAACCGACCACCATGGTGATGATGGCGCCCTTCAGCTGTTGTGACACGGTGCACGCTCCACTGGGGCAGATCTGTCTTGCATCTATATAGATGTACGAGTCGAGCGGGCGCCACCCGGCGCCCCTGCCTCAGAGCACCGTGAGCAACCCGGCGATGAAGAGCGCGGTCAGCAGCAGCACCATCGGCAAGGCGAAGCGCAGCCACCGTTCATACGGACACTTCACGCTCAGCAGGATCGCCATCAGTGTGCCGTTGGTCGGCGTCCAGAACTCGGTGAGCCCTGCCCCCGCCTGATACGCCAGCACCGTGGCCTGCCGCGAGATGCCGAGCAGGTCGGAGAGCGGCACCATCACCGGCATCGTGAGCACCGCCTGCCCGCTCGTGCTGCTCACCGGGATGTGCAGCAGCGCCTGCACCGGCACCATCAGCACCGCCGCCATCGCCCGCGGCGCCTCAGCGAGCGGTGTCACCAGGCTCTGCAGGATGGTGTCGATGATGCGCCCATCCTCGAGCACCACGGAGATGGAGCGCGCCACGCCGATCAGCACGGCGGCGGCAACTACACCCCGCATGCCTTCAAGGTAGGCGTCAACGGTCCCTTGCACGCCCAGCCGGCCGACAATTCCCACGGCGAGACCGGCAATGAAGAAGGACGCCGAGAGTTCGTTGAATCCCCAACCGAACTTGAGCACGCCGATGACGTAGGCCACGAACGGCGCCACGACGAGTGCAAGGATGATACGCTGGCGGACGTCAACGGTGACGTCGCCGATGACGTGCGCTTCGGTCGGTTCCATGCGATGGCGTTCGGCGTACCGGATGGTCCACCAGATCCACAGGGTGAGAGCGACGAGCAGCATCCCCGTGCGCAGGCCGCCGCCGGAGAGCAGCGGCAACTGCGCCAGCTTGAGCGCGATCCCCGCCTGGAACGGATTGAGCGGGCTGAATGCGCTCCCCACCATGGCGGCGCCGATGCTCATCGCGACGGTACTGAGCGCGTCGTAGCCGAGTCCCTGGCAGAGCAGCAGCAGGATGGGGACGAGCGGGATTATCTCTTCGCCCATCTGCTCGAGCGCACCGCCAGCGGCGAAGGCACACGAGAGGATGATGATGGCGAGATAGCGCCGCCTGCCGAATCGCGCCACGAGCCAGTCCACGATGGCGCGCAGTGTTCCCGCCTTGTCCACCACCGTCCACGCCCCGCCGACGAGCAGCACCAGCACGATCACCTCGGCGGCCGCCACGAAGCCGCGCGGAACGGCGACGAAGGCGTCGAAGAGACCGACCGGTTGCGCTTCGACCGGCTTGTACGTGCCCGCGACGACGACGGTGCGACCCGTGGCCGCGTCCTCGTGCCGGTCGAACGACCCGGCGGGCAGCACGTGCGTGAGGGCGGCCGCGATGAGCACGCAGCCGAGCAGGAGGACCATCGGGTGCGGCAGGTGGAATTTCGGCATGCCGAAAAGCTACCGCGCCGCGGTCAGGTCAGAAATGACGGCGGGTCCAGACGAGGACGAGGGCGCAAGGTGGCGGTTCCGGGGCCCCCCTGCGTGCCCATCGGGAATTCGAAGCTTGCTCGTCCTGCGTTCCTGGAACGGCACGGCGATACTGTACCGGTGCGAACGCCAGATCTGGCCACGTCTCGATCGCCAGAACATCGCGGATGGGAGCAGTATGATCGAGCCAAGCGAATCCATCCGGCTGACGTACATCATTGACGAATACCGCAATGTTCGCGCATCGATCACGGCCATGCACACGTCCGAGAATCTTGTCCGGTCCCTGATAGAGGAAGCCGCGTGCCTCTCGCATGACATCGGAAACAAACGTCGCCGCTCGCAGCGCCGGGTGCCCTGGCAGGAAGGTCGTGCCCATGCCCACCCTGCTGCGCCTGAGTACGTCGTCCAGCACCAGCAAGTCGCGCGTCGGCTTGCCGATCACCGTCACCGCATCAAGCCGCTGGGGACCATTGTTCACCGTGATATTGGCAGTCGTCACGGAGAACTGCGTTGCCGTCACCAGCACGTCCTGCGGTTCCACACCGATCACCTGCGCCTCCGCCACCCACGTGCCGGCCGGGAGGTTCGCGGCCATAAACCCGCCGTTCCGCACGACAACCTCACGCGCGAGCGCCTTGATCACCACGCGCCCCGATTCGACGGCCTTCCCGGACATGCGCGTGACCCGTCCGCGAATTACCGCCGCGCCGGACGTCGTCGAGGAGTCGGCGAGCAGCAGGTCGACTCTCGCGATTCCTCCCGGCGGCACCGTGATCACGGTGCCTTCCACGCTCCGGTGACCGGGCGCCGTCACCAGCAGGTCGAGCGGCGCATCGATCGGCAGGTGGCACGCGAGCAGCATGCCATCGTCGGTGATGGTCGCCGTCGTCTGCTCCTTGACCACCCGGTAGTTCGCGGAATCGAGCGCGAACGCCCGCCAATGTACAATGGCTTTCGTCCCCGCGATCGGCGCATGGTTCTCCGCGTCGCGCACGAATCCCACGAGCATCCCCTGCGCATAGTCATCGCTCTTGCCGCAACGCAGGGCGCGGACCATCTCGCTCGATGGGATGGCGAGATCAACCCGGGCATCGGTGTCAGCAGCCAGGTCGATGGTCCGCGTCACTGCGTCCAACCCGAGCGTCGTGAGTGCCTCGTGGTAGAAGCCGACCGTGTATTGCCCCGCCGGGAGCCCGCTGACCCGATACTGGCCCGCTGAGTCGGTGGTCGTGGTCCACGGCGCGTGCGCGGAACGGACCGCGGCCACCTCGACCGACGCACCGGACAGCGGACGGCCCGCGATCGAGTCGAACACGGTGCCATGAATGATGGCGGCAGGGGCAGGAGCTGTGACCTGCGCGAGAATGGCGCTCGTCCAGATGCACAGGCATGCCGTGACCGCCACCAGACTTCTGGATGACACGACCAAGGCGCTGGCGTAACCGAAGGCGCCCGGCGCGGGAGCGTCGTGAGTATGGCCGGAGACGACTGTGTGATTGCGAATCATGATCGGATTGCTGTCAGGGAGAACGCCGCATCAGAGGTCAGTAGTCCCGCTTGGTCCACGCCACGACGACCGCGCACGCCCCTATTCGTCCGAAGAAGTTGGTCGGATCCGGTCGACCGAACGCAAATCGAAACTGAACGGGCGCCAGTTCGATGCTGGGGTACGTTTCGACCGCCAGCAGGTCCTTCAGTGGTGCCGCTTCGTCGAGCATCTCCAGCGCCAGCGGCTCGAACGCGTCGTTGACGTAGAGCGCGATGCAGTCATCTCGCCCTCGAGCGAAGATCTTGTTTCGTCCGGCATACGTGAAGCCGCGTGCTTCTTTCAGCAGGTCGGATGTGAACGAGGCCCGCTTCACCGCTTCGCTCCCCGGAAGGAAGAACGTGCCTGCATAATGGCGGCGGCGGCGAAGCACGTCCTCCAGGACTCGTGTGTTGCGGTCCATCCTGCCAATCACGGTGACCGCGTCGAGGCGCTGTACGGCGTTGTCCACCGTGATGGTCGCCTCGTTGCTGGCGCTGTCAGCAACGGTTACGAGGGTTGCCCGCGGCTCGGTGCCGATCACGCGCGTCTCGATGATCCAAGAGCCGCCGGGCAGGTCCCGCAGCGCGAAGGCGCCATCGCGGATACTGGCCTCCCGGCCCAGTGCCGCCAGCACGGCTCGTCCGGAGGCGACCGGATGACCGGAGAGATTCTTCACTTGACCATGGAGGGTTCCTGCACCGCTGCGCGCGGTCGAGACCGCGAGCAATACATCCAGACGCTCAACACCACTGCGGGGAATCTTCACCACAGGGCCGGTGATCGTTCGGTGTCCCGGCGCGCGCACACGCAGGTCGAGCGGCGCATCGAGCGGCAGGCCGCAGACGAGGTATGCTCCATCCGGTTCGACGGACGCCAGCGCCTCCTCCTCGACCACGCGCGCTGAACCGCTGTCCAGCGCAATCGCCCCCCAGCTGATGCGCATCTCGGCGCCAGCAACCGGCGCGCTGGAAGACGCGCCTCGCATCACGCCAACCAGCATGCCGCGGTCTGTGCGGTTCACGCGTGTTCCACAGCGCAACGCAACCACGGCACCGATGGAGGGCAACGCGAGGTCGGCCGTTCCAATGGCGTCACTCGCCAGCTCGACGCTACGCGTCGACGACTCGAGCCCAAGCGCCATCAGCACATCGTGGTAAAAGCCGACCGTATAGCGGCCAGCGGGCAAACCCTCGACGCGATACATGCCGGCAGAGTCCGTGGTCGCGGTCCACGGAAGCCGCGACGGATTCGCCGCGGCCACCTGCACCACCGCACCCGCAATGGGACGGCCGGCGATGGAATCGAATACGGCGCCTCGAATCGCCGACCTTCCAGGCAGCACCGCCCGACGACGCACCAATACCGCGTTGCGGTGAGTCGATACGACGACGTCCACTCCCGACTCATGGAGCACCGTACGTAGCGCGTCCGCCACCGACAGCGCGGCGACGTCGAGATGCACCGTGTCCTCGGCGGCGATGACGTCGTTTGCATATACGAACTGCAGTCCAGAGACTGCCCCAATCCGAAGGAGCGCCTCGCGACGCGACACGCGCCCAAGATGCAACGTGATCTTCCTCTGGTACGCGGAAGGGAAGCCATTTGGCGCCACCTCGACCGACGGGAACGAGGTATCGCCAGTCGCCACCAGGAAGCGCGGGTCGGACGTCTGCGCAACGACCGGAGTTCCAAGGCCGGTCGCCACGACGAACGCCAGCGGGAGCAGTACGCCTCGCATCAGCGGCTCCGCAGCGTCACGCGACGCCCGTTGCGTTCGACGACCGCATCCACGGCCATCGCAAGCGCCTGAAGCATCTCGTCGGCAGACTGCGTCGAGAACTCGGCCGTTACTGGGGTCGCGGCCACACGCGGATCAGCCACATGAACTTCGAGATCGTACCAGCGTGAGATGGTGGCCAGTACCTCGCTCATCGGCTGTTTGTCGAACACGAGCTCATTTCTCGTCCACGCCAGCGCGCGTGTGACCGCCGCGCCGCGCGCGGTCGAGACGGCACCGGTCGGGTCGAGCACGCCCAACTCGCCGGCGCGCAGCAGCACTCCTTCGGGACGACCCTGCGACGCAGCCGTGCGACGTCCCAGCGCAACAGCACCCTCGGCTACAGCAACCGTCACCTTCGCCTCGTTGCGGTATGCGCGGAGCCCAAAGCGCGTGCCGATATCCTCCGTGACCGTTGTCGCTGTGCGCACCCTGAACGGACGTGACGCATCGTGCTGTACATCAAACTCGGCTTCACCCTCGAGGGCGAGTTCCCGCGCACTGTCGCCAAACCCGGCGGCGACCACCAGCCGGCTTTCAGGTGCGAGCCGCACCTTGCTTCCGTCGGAGAGCTGCACGGTTGCGGTCTGGCCACGCCGCGTCTGATACACGACGTCAGGTGCAGCGGGCGTCGGCTCAGGCGGGCGTGGGCGCCATTCCCGCCAGGCTGAAGTGCCGATCAGCGCAAACAGAAGCGACGCGGCAATTCGCGTCCGCCACGGATGCCAGTCGAGCACCACGCGGGGCGCTTTTCGGATGGGAGCTGACGGCGTGACCGCAGGTCGGTTCGCATCGATCGTTCTGGCGCGAACGTTTGCCCAGAGGTGGTCCACATTCCATTCACTGCCCACCGGCTGCGCGAAAAGGCGGCGCACGCCTTCCATCCGACGGGCGTTGGCTGGAGACTGGGCAAGCCACCCTTGCACGGAGCGCGATTCATCGCTCGTGCAGTCGTCGCGCAGAAAGCGCGCGAGCAGTTCGTCGGATGGCGACCACGTGGGGCTCATGTCCCTTCAACACGCGAGTACGGCGATACCCCTAATTGGGCAGTCTACGCGCTGAGCCAGGGACCGAGTCGCGCACGGAGGATCGCGAGCGCGCGACCCATATGCACCTCGACCGTCTTCGGCGAGATGCCAAGGATGACCGCGACTTGCGCGTACGTCAGTGCCTGGGTGCGGAGGAGCACGAAGACCTCACGACAGCGCGGTGGCATGCCTTCCACGGCATCCTGAATGGCGGATTCGAGGTCGGCAGCCATCAGCTGTGCGTCTGCGGACTCGGCTCTCCCGACTCCTGACGACGGCTGCGTCTCTACCAACCGCGATGCCGTCGCCTCGTCCCGCAGCGCATTCAATGCTCTGTTGCGAACGGCGCCGAAGAGGTAGGCGCGAAGGCCATGTTCCGGGTGGAACCCATGTCGATTGGCCCACAGCCAGGTGAACAGGTCCTGTACGATGTCCTCTGCGGCGTCGCGTGACCGCACGTAGCTGTCCGCCAGCCGACAGAGCGCTACGACGTACGACCGATACACCCGCTCAAACGCATCTGCATCGCCCGATCGCAGGAGCGCAATCAGGCGCGCCTCGTCCGCTGCCGTGGCGATGAACGGACGGTCTTCAGGCGTGTGCACGGACGATGCTCCGGGCCACGGCATGCTTGATCACCCGGGAATGCGGCATATCCCCACGCTACCCTCTTTCGTCCCCGGATGCCACCGACATCCGGCATCCATGGTACCGCTTTACGGCACCCGTCGATACCGGATCGTCCACGACGCCGTCGGCGTCGTGCTCGTGATCAGCACGCGCCGCCAGCGCACGCCGTCCGCCGTCGTGGGTTCGACACGCTCACCCAGCTCGGCGCGCCCCTCCCCCACCTCCACGGCCACCGCCTCCCACCCGGTGGGTTCCGTCACCTGGAGCGTGCCGCTGACGGCATCCCAGCGCTGGAGACGGCCGCGCAATTCGTCATCCGCCCAGCGGACATCCTGCAGCTCCACGCCGCCGCAGCTCACGTGACGGCTCGTCGCCAGGATCTGCGGATGGTCCACGCGCTCCCGCAGGCACAGCACCTGCACGTCATCCTCCGCCACCGGCGCCACCGACAGCACCCCCTTCACCGCGCCCACCGCACGACTCGCCCAGAAGTCGAACACGACATACGTGCGCGCGGTGTCGAGGCCGAGTTCGCCGAGCGCGATCTGCGTCGGTGCGCCCGTGGTGCGCGCCAGCACCGTCCACCGCTCGAAGGGCCGCGCGATGTCGAGCTGGTACAGCGTCTGCTGCAGCCGCTGGTCGGCCTCGAACGGTCGCGGCCCCGCTCCACTCACCTCGTGGTCCACCATCCACAGGCGGTCGGTGCGCGACGGATCCACGTCGTACACCTGTCCCGGACGAGTCACCAGCACCGGCGCCGTGCGCTGCGCCACCACCAGTGCATCGTTGACGTACACGCTCGGCTTGTCGGTGAGCATCAGCAGCGAACCGGTCAGCGTCGTCAGCGTCGCCGCGCGCCGCCCATCGCTCTGGTGCAGCTCGATGTGGTCGGGGTCGTTGCGCCAGACGACGTTGTTGAACGAGTTGAATTGCGCGAAGCCGCCGTACCCGAAGCCGTCGTCGCCCAACCGCGTGGCGTCAATGATCCCGGCCAGTTCGGGGCGCGGTCCCCACGACGCGAGCATGAAGGCGTCGCGGCCGATGACATCTCGGATCTGCTGCGAGAAGTCGCGATACACCGTCACGCGATCCAGCCTGCGCTGCGTGTAGAACGCCGCGTGGCTGTTGACTCCCTCGTACCGCAGGTGCCGCAGGGCATCCACCTTGAAGTAGTTCCATCCCTGCCGCTTGAGCGCCGAGTAGACCGGCAACACCAGGTCGCGCATCGTCGCCGGGTTGGCGCCGTCCATCACGTATCCCACCCAGTTGCCGCGCGACGGCTTGCCGTCGGCGCCGCGCACGAAGTAGGCCGGGTGGCCGAACGCCCACGTCGAATCGTGGAACGTGGTGTTGGTCCACAGCCCCGCCGTGAGCCCCTTGCCGGCGATGTACGCCTGGAGCCCCTTCAGCCCGCCCGGGAACTTCTCGTTGGTGTTGAGCCAGTTGTCCGGCACCGAGATCGGCAGCCGCTGGAACCCGTCGTCGATCTGCAGCACATCATACCCGAACGGCCGCAGCCGCTCCGCCATCACGTCGGCCGTGCCGCGGATTTCCTGCTCCGTGACCTTGTCCCTGAACGCGTACCATGACGTCCAGCCGGCCACCGACGACGGCCAGGTCTTGTACGTCCACGGCTCGAAATGCGCGAGCCCGCGGTGCTTCTGGTAGAAGCGCGGGCGGAACCGCAGTGTGATTTCGTAGCCATCTGCTACTAAATCGAACGCCGCCGAATCGCCGCCTGCCACCGGTGTGATGCGCACCGACGCGGGGAAGTCCACGCTCAGCAGCCAGTCGCGGTCGCGCGCATACACACCCCGGTTCAACAGGCTGTAGCTCGGCCCCACGCTGTTGCGCACGATGGGCACGCCGTCCTCGCGCGGGTCGGCGTCCACGGCGAAGGCGTCGCCCGCCGCATGCGCCGTGCCGCGCAGCGTGATGCGCTCATTCCCCGGCACCCACGTCACCACCTGTGTGATGCGCCCGCCCGACGTGTCCACCAGCTGGCGCACCTTGGGCGTGCCGCGGGTCGCCGAGACGAGCGCCTCGAAGATCGTCGCGCCGTCGTAACGGAACGCCACCGAGCTGTCGGTGAGTACCACTCGGGCTGCGGCGTTCGATGGCGAGATCACGCGCACCGGCGCCGCGGGGCGCGCGCCGGCTGGCGCACCCTGCGCCCCCGCCGCCTGCAGGGCGCCTCCCAGGCAGGCGACAATCATTAGATAGCGCGTCACGCCCTTACTCCGTGGTCAGAAGCGCAGCGCGCGCATGTACCGCAGGTTGCGGCGGGCGCTTTCCAGTGGTTCGGCCGAGCCTTCCTGCTCCACGACGCACGGCTTCTGGTCGATGTCCCGCACCATCGCGAGCATCGCACGGAAATCCACCGTCCCGGCGCCAAGCTCCGTGTCCTTGGAGTTGTCGGCCACCACGTCCTTGAGATGGAAGCTCCAGATGCGGTCGTGGTGATCCTGGAGGAACTTCAGTGGATCGCCGCCCCCCATCCGCATGTTCCCCGCGTCGAGCTGCAGGCGAACCGCGCCGGGATCGGTGCGCTCGATGAACAGGTCGATCGGCACCACGCCGTTGATCGGCTTCTGATGGTTGGGCTCGTTGTGGAACCCGAGCCAGACCCCCGACTTCCGCGCTGCGGCGCCGGCGGTATTGAAGATGTCCACCCACCGCTTCCACTCATCAATCGACTTCTCGGCTTCCGCGGTCAGGCTGGGCGCGATCAGGTATTCCTGTCCAAGGTACGCCGCGGCGTCGAGGCTCTTCTGCCAGTCCTGGGTGAGCAGCAGCGGCGAGATGTGCGCCGAGGGGGCCTTGAGCCCCGTGTTGGCGAGCGCCGCCTTCACCTGCTCGTTGCTGCGCCCGAAGTTCCCGAACGGCCAGAGCAACTCGACGTCGTCGTACCCCATGGCCCGCACCGCGGCGAGCGTCCCCTCAGGGTCTTTGCGCATCTCCGCGCGCACCGAGTACAACTCGAGACTCACGCGCGAGACCTGTCGTCCGCCACGCGCAAAGGGTGCAGGCAGCGCGCAGCCAGTGGCGGCGAGAGCCGTCAGCTCCACGAATTCACGACGCTTCATGCCTCCTCCTCTTCACCACACCCCGTACCCTTTCCCCTGCACCACACCCTGTTCCCTGCACCCTGTACCTTGGCATTACAGCTTTCCCCGCGCGCGGAGAGCAAAACTCAGCATGATGCCCCCGAAAGCACACAGCACCACTCCCCAATACAGGTTCACATTGATGCCGAGCGACTGCCTGTACGTCTCGGCTGGCGTCACGAACCCGTAGATGACGAGGACCGCTCCGAAGATCGAGAAGAGGAACCCGATGGGCAGGCGCAGGTCGAATCGCATGGCGCCTCCTTAGAGGAATGCGAGGTTGAGGGCCGTCACGGCCAGCAGGATCATCGCGCCCAGGTAGATCGGCCGCTTGTACCACGGCAGGTGCTCTTCATCGTGGCGCTCGGTCAGGCTGTACACGAGGCCGCGCAGCTCCTCGTCGCTCTTGGTCCGCTTCGTCAGGAGACTGATCAGGATCGTCACGGTGAAGCACGTCGTCCACGACCAGATGGCGGTCAACCGGCCGCTGGATGAGTTCGTCAGCGAGCTGGTGGTGGGTGCGGGCAGCAACTTCAAGTCACCCCCGGCCAATCTGTACACGTCAACCGAACGGCTGACGCCGCTCAAGACGGCCGAGGACCTGGCCCAGGTCTTTCTGGGCACGCGCATTCAATGTGCGCAGTGCCACAACCATCCGTTCGACCGCTGGACGCAAGACGATTACTACAGCTTCGCCAGCTTC